>CAWGFQ010000015.1:0-79923 GCA_963821895.1 uncultured Solirubrobacterales bacterium | reverse complement strand
CCGTGATGGCCACGGTGTCTACTCCTAATTCTTTCAAACGTTCGTCCAAGTCCGTTTCATAGAAGCCGCTGTCCTTGTTCTTTTCCACCACCACATCGGTGTCGGCCAGGAACTCGGCCATGATGCGCGCCCCGTCCGAGCCCTTCGTCACGGGCAGCCACCCGTCGTAGCGCTCGGCGCGCGGATCGTCCTCTTTGTTGATCAGCTGCAGGTGCACGATCGGCACATCCAGCTCGCGCATCCTCGCCAGGAAAGCGGTCATCTTCGGCGTGAACGCCGTAACGGCCTCCCGGCGATCCTCGTTCTTGTTGACTAGGTCGTACTGCAGGTCGTTCGTCAGGACTGCACAGCGGGCCACAGGCGTCTCCTCCGGTTGAAGTGGGGCTGGTGTCGGGATAGGGGCGAGCGCCTGCCCCCGACGAACCGTGCGGGTCCGCCGGGGGATGGCAGGACATCAGGCTAGCGTCAATATATTAACGTGTTTAGATCATTCTTTACTTGGCCGGACGGATCCGGTAGCGTCGCAATCATGAACAATTCCGCTCATTCCGCAAGCGAGGCAGGGGCGGCTCCGCCGCAGGCCCTTGATCGGCCCCATGCCGAGTACGACAGATTCGTTTTTGACTCCGGGCGGGCAGGCGTCGAACACCTACGACCCGGCGGCGATCGAGGCGCGCTGGCAGGCGGCCTGGACGCAGCAGCGCGCCTTTGCCGCGCCCCCGCCGCAGGACGAGCGCACGCCCGCGTATGTCTTTGCCGGCTGCCCCTTCACCAGCGGCGACGCGCACATCGGACACATCCGCAGCTACACGATCAGCGACGCCTACGCCCGCTTCCTGCGCGCGCGCGGCAACGCCGTGCTGTTCTCACTCGGCTTCGACTCCTTCGGCCTGCCCGCCGAGCTCGAGGCGGTGCGCCGCGGCGTATCCCCGCAGGAGTGGGTGGCGCGCTGCGTGGCGCGCATGGGCGAGCAGTCCGCCGCCTGGGCTACTCCTGCGACTGGGAGCGCAGCTTCGTCTCCTCCGAGCCCGACCACTACCGCTGGACGCAGTGGCTGTTCCTGGCGATGTTGCAGCGCGACCTCGTCTACCGGCACGAGGCGCAGGTCAGCTGGTGCGATTCCTGCCAGACGGTGCTCGCCGCGCTGCAGGTCGAGGACGGCACCTGCTGGCGCTGCCACGGCGAGGTGCGCTTCCGGCGCCTGCCGCAGTGGTTCATGCGGATCAGCGCCTATGTGCGGGACAACGAGCAGGGTCTTGAGCAGCTGCCCGGCTGGAGCAAGGCGGCGATCGGCGCGCAGCGCGCGGTGATCGGGCGCGTGGACGGCGTCGAGCTCGACGCCACGCTGATCGATGGCACCCCGCTCACCGTCTTCACCCCGCATGCCGACGCGATCGATCGAGCGAGCTTCATCGTCGTCTCTCCCGCGCACCCGCTCCTCGAGCTGTGGACGGCGCAGCCACGCGTGGCCAAGCAGCTCACGCAGGTGCGCGAGGCCGGCTGGCGGCGCGAAGATCGCGATCTGGAGCAGGCGCCCGTCGTCCCCACCGGCGCGCTGGCCGGCGTGCCCGCAGTGGCGGGGATGTTGCCGATCGTCATCTCGCCACTCGTCGATGCCCGCTTCGGGCCCACGGCGGCGCTCGGCATCCCCGACGTGGATGCCACCGACGCCCGCATCGCGCAGCGCCTGCATCAGGACAAGCGCGCCGGCGGCGGTGGTGGTGCCCAAGTGGCGCCTGGAAGGCGGGCAAGACGGCGGCCAAGCCGCGGGGAGCCGTGCGCTACCGCGCCCGCGACTTCGCCATCTCCCGCCAGCGCGCCTGGGGGCGCCGATCCCGCTCGGGCACTGCCAGCGCTGCGGCACCGTGCCCGTGCCGTTCGCCGAGCTGCCCGTGCGCCTGCCCGAGGACCTGCAGGTGAGCGGCAGCGGCAATCCGCTGGAGGGGATAGAAGAGTTTGTGCGCTGTAAGTGCCCCACCTGCGGCGGGCAGGCGCGGCGGGAGACAGACACGATCGACTGCCACGTCGACGGTATGTGGATGTGGATGCCGATCTGCGTGCCCTACGAGGATCGCCCCGAGCACATGTTCGATCATCCTGAATACAAGCGCTGGCTGCCGGCCAAGCAGATCGTCTGGGGCGCCGACGCCGGGGGCTACATGTTCGACCAGCGCCTGATCGGCAAGGTGCTGCAGGATCTCGACACGCTGCCGCCGGTCCCCGGACGCGAGCCCTTCACCAATGCGTTGATGCACCAGATGATCCGCCTGGAGGGGCGCAAGATGAGCAAGCACCTGGGTAACGTCGTGGACCCCAACGAGCTGGTCGTGGAGGTTGGCGCCGACACCGTGCGCCTGGCCGTCCTGCAGGCCGCCTCTCCCGGGCGCATCTTCAATTGGAACGAGCAGCCGGTGCGCTACTGCCAGACGTTTCTGACTCGGCTCTTCGAGTATGCCGCGCCGCGGCTGACGGCATGGGCGGCAGCTGCGGGTGGGGCCGAAGGGACGGCCAGCGGCCGCCAGCCACGCATCGATCTTGCCGACAAGCGCCGGCGGCGCCTGGTCAACTGGTGCGCGACGGCGCTAGCCAAGGTCACCACCGACCTGGAGCGCCTGGAGATGCAGCGCGCCGCACACAACGCGATGCTGCTGCTCACGCGCATCGAGGACTTCGAGCAGCGCGCGCGTGAGGGCCGCGAGGAGGAATTGCGCGCCGAAGACAGCGAGGCGATCGTCGCCGCGCTGCTCTTGCTGGTGCGGATGCTCGCCCCGCTCACCCCGCACATCGCGGAGGAGCTGTGGTCGCTCGCGGGCAACGGCACGCTGCTCGCCGGCATGGAGTGGCCCGAGGAGGTGGCCACGGTGGCGGCCCGCGCGGAGGAGGTCCTTACTGCGCAGGCGCGCGCGGAGGGGGTGGGCATGCAGTAGCGCTCAGGCAGGGGCCAGGCAGCACGCAAGCCTTTCTCACGCGTCCGTAGCTCAACCGGTCAACGGCGAAGTAAGTACGCAGCGGGGAGAGGCGCCATGGGAGTCATTCCAACCGGAGACCTAGCGTCAAGCCGGCGACTCCTCGCCGCTCTTGCGGTCGTGGCGCCCCGAACCACAGCAGAAAATTCATGCGCCTAAGAGCAGCGGCCTTTGGAGCCGCAGATACGGGTTCGATCCCCGTCGGACGCATCCGCTGGAACACGTCGGACGCATCCGTGAAGAGTGCGTAGAACACCCGTCCAGGGTGCGTGCGGGGAGAAACATTTGGGCGTCCCAACAAATGAGATGTTTCACTGCGTATGGACAAGCCACCCACACGGCGATCGCCACTGCCGCACGGGCATCCCCGAGGCGGTGGTTCTAGAGGTGTGGCGCAGGGAGCTGGGCGAGCGGCGCGTGCCGGAGGGGTTCTTCCGCCCCCTCTGGGGCGGCGGCGAGTGGCTCGGCTACGGGCTGCCCAACGGCAAGGTTCGCGGCGTCTACTGCCCGCGGCACTGCGCCGCGCGCGACGCACGCACGCCACGCGCCCAGCGCATGGCCGAGGAACGCGCGCGCGAAGGGTGCCTGACGCTGGTGGCGTGAGGCTGGGTGGCCTGACGCGGCGTGAGGAGGACGCCGCCGCCGGTCGGATAGTCTGCCCGCCGTGGTGCGCACTCTCATAGCCGAGCTTCCCGGCAGGATCGGCGAGCGCGTGGAGCTGCGCGGCTGGGTCAACGCCGTGCGCGACCAGAAGCGCGTGCAGTTCGTGATCGTGCGCGACCCGACGGGCATGGCGCAGGCGGTGCTCGGCAAGGACGAAGAGCCGAGCGAGCTCAACGAGCGCATCTCCGCGCTCACGCCCGAGAGCGCCGTGAGCGTCACGGGCACGGTCGTCGCAGACGAGCGCGTGAAGCTCGGCGGCCTGGAGCTGCAGATCGAGGACGTGCAGATCGACGCCCTCGCCGAGCCGGAAGTGCCAATCACGCCCGAGTCGGCACTCGACAAGCGCATCGACTGGCGCTACCTGGACCTGCGTCGCCCCGACCGGCGGCTGATCTTCGAGGTGGGCACCACCGTCGAGCACGCGATGCGCGAGCTCTGGCTCAAGGAGGGCTTCCTGGAGATCCACACCCCAAAGTTCATGGGCTCCGCGAGCGAGTCCGGCGCGGAGCTTTTCCGGGTCGAATACTTCGAGCGCACCGCCTACCTCGCACAGTCACCGCAGTTCTACAAGCAGATGGCGATGGCCGGCGGCTTCGAGAAGGTCTTCGAGATCGGGCCCGTCTTCCGCGCCAACCCTTCCTTCACCTCGCGTCACGACACGGAGTTCACGAGCGTGGACGTGGAGATCTCCTGGGTCGATTCGCACGAGGATGTGATGGCCTTCGAGGAGCGCTGGCTCGCGCACGTGTTCACGGTCGTCAAGGAGGCCCACGGCGAGGCGATCAGGCAGGCCTTCGGCGTAGATGTGGTGGTACCCACGCTGCCCTTCCCGCGCATCGCCCTGCAGGAGGCCAAGGAGCTGTTGCGCTCAAGCGGCCACGAGGGCGTGCCCGGCGATGACGACGATCTGGATCCCCCCAGCGAGCGCGCGCTGTGCGCGCTGATCGCCGCGCAGCACGGCCACGAGTTCGCGTTCGTCACCGACTACCCGATCGCGGTGCGCCCCTTCTACCACATGCGCCACGCCGAGCAGCCCGGCTTGACCAAGAGCTTTGACCTGCTGTGGAAGGGCATCGAGATCACCACCGGCGCGCAGCGCGAGCACCGCTACGAGCAGCTGCTGGCGCAGGCGCACGACAAGGGCGTGGAGGTGGAGCCGATCCAGTACTACCTGGACTTCTTCCGCTACGGCGCGCCACCGCACGGGGGGTTCGGGTTCGGGCTCACGCGCCTGTTGATGCAGATGCTCGGGCAGGACAACGTGCGCGAGGTGACCTTCCTGTATCGCGGGCCCAATCGGCTTGAGCCGTAAAAGAGGACACCGCCCGGCCGGAACCCCCGTTCCCGGCCGGGCGGATCTGTCCCTCCCCCGCGGCTAGTCCCCAGCGCCTGCCGCGGCGGTGGCGTCGAGGCAGCGGGCGCACTGCTCGACGTCGCTTAGCTCAATTCGTAAAGGTGCATGGTTGGAAGGCCGGTGCCCCTGGCGGTAGCTGTGATCCACGCAGCAGTCGCTCACATACGGCGCGAGCGGCCGGCTGGCCAGCGCGAGGTCGATGCGCAGGCCGTAGTCGCGCGCGTAGTGCCCGTCGCGCTGGTCCCAGCAGGTGAAGCCGCGCTCGTCCGGGTGCAGCTCGCGGTAGACGTCCACGAGCTCGCCCTCGTCCATGATCTCGCGCAGCTCCTCGCGCTCGGCCGTGCCCGCGAGGTAGGAGTCTTCAAACCACGATGGCTCATACACGTCCTCGTCGGTAGGCGCCACGTTGAAGTCGCCGACCAGCAGCAGTGGGTGTTCGTGCTCCTCGTGTGCCTGATGGGCAATGGCCTCCAGAAACGCGAGCTTCCCGGCGTCGTCGTACTCGGCGGCGCTCGTGTGCCCTGCGGGCACGTACACGGAGCCGATCGCGATGCCCTCGATCGTCACCTCCAGCCAGCGCCCTTCGGCGATGTCGTGGTGGTGGTCCAAGGCGCTTGAGCGCTGCGTCACGTGATGGTCCGAGCGCACGAGGATCGCGACGCCGCCGCGCCGCCGGCCAGGCGAGTGTTGAGAGAAGTAGCCAAGCTCGCGCAGGCGCCCCCGCGGGAAGCGCTTGTCGGGACAGCGCGTCTCCTGTAGACAGACCACGTCGGGCCGCTCGTCGGCGAGCATCTCGGTGAGGCGGGTCCAGCGGGCACGGATTCCATTCACGTTCCAGCTGATGACACTCAGGGGTGCGTCAGTCGTCTTCAAGGGGGTTCTCCTCCGTTGTTCTGAAAGGGACAATCTATGGATGAGAACGGCAGACGGCTAGGTCTATCGTGGCCAGTATGTGCGTGTCCATTTAGACATCATGGAGCGTGTCCGTCTCTCGCTGACACCTGATACCAAGGCGCGCCCTCTCCCAGCGGACCCTTGACAACTGGACCCTTGACAACAAGTTCGTGTGAAAGGACCCATCTTTGGGTGGAGGGGAGGGGTGGGGTCGCGTGGTGGCTACCCGCGACGGTTTGCAGTGCTGTAGCCGGCGTGCCGTCCGTGCAGGTCATTACCGTGCCATGCGTGCAGGTAAACGAGTTCGCAGACGGTCAAGAAATCGATCAGGTGCTGCTGGTACGCGACGTCGAGCGCCGCACTCGCCGCGACGGCGGCGACTACCTGAAGGTGGCGCTGTGCGACCGCACGGGCTCGGTGGCCGCCATGGTCTGGGAGGAGATCGCGCAGACGGGCGAGCTGCTGCGCCCCGGCGAGCCCGTGCACGTGCAGGGCCGCTACGCGCGCCACCCGCGCTTCGGCCCGCAAATCGCCCTGCGCGGCCTCGCACGCCCCGAGCCGGGCAGCTACGTGCTGCAGGACCTGCTCGACGGCCCCGCGCGCAGCGCCGAGCAGATGGAGCACGACCTGCGCGGCCTGCTCGCCACGATCCAGCAGCCCCATCTGCGCGAGCTGCTGGCGCGCGTGCTCGGCGAGGGCAGTGAGCTGTGGCCACGCTACCGCGAGGCGCCCGCCGCCAAGCACTACCACCAGGCCTACCGCCACGGCCTGCTCGAGCACTGCCTCGGCGTGGCGCAGGCCGTCAGCGCGATCAGCGCAACCTTCCCGGGGATCGACCGCGACGTGGCCGTGACGGGCGCACTGCTGCACGACCTGGGCAAACTCGATGCCTACACCGAGGACTCCCTCAGTATCGACCTAACCGACCTGGGCAGGTTGCACGGCGAGATCGCCTTGGGCTACTACTGCGTGCGGCGCCTGATTGAGGAGATCGACGGCTTCCCGCAGGACCTGGCGTGGGCGGTGGGGCACATCATCCTCTCTCACCACGGCTCGCTTGAGCACGGCAGCCCCGTGCTCCCCTGCACGCGCGAGGCGACGCTCGTGCACATGATCGACAACCTCGGCGGGCGCCTGGGCAGCTTCGACCGCCTGCAGAAGGAGCTCGCCCGGGGCGAGAGCTGGTCGAACTTCGACCGGGCCATCGGTTCGTCGGCGCACTTCGCCCGTCAGGCGCCAGCCGAGCCTCCGGCGCCTGTCCGCGAAGCCGCCTAGAAAAGACGCAAATTGCGGAACGGGGTCGCCCGCTTGGGGACCCTGGGAACACGGGGTCCTTGGGGGGTTCTATCTTTGGTGGTGGATGGCCAAGGACACCGAGAAACTGATCCGCCAGCTGTCGCTGATCTCCTACCTGATGGCCGAGCGCCGGCCCGTCACGGCGCTTGAGATACGCCGCGACGTGGAGGGTTACAGCGCGATGAACGAAGACGCGTTTGCGCGGCGCTTCTACGCCGACCGGGCGGAGCTCGAGTCGCTGCGCATCGCGCTCACGGTCGAGCGCCCCGCCGACGCGGCCGCCGAGCAGGAGAACTACTCCCTGCGCTCGGAGAACTTCCACCTGCCGCCGATCGAGTTCTCCGACACCGAGCTGGCGGCGCTGCAGACCGCGCTGTATCTGCTCGACGGCGAGTTCGCCTACGCCGAGCCGCTGCGCCTGGCGCTGCAGCAGATCACCTGGGGCCGCGCCAACCCGCTGCAGGCGCCCGAGCAGCGCTCGGTGGCGCTCGGCATCACAGCGTCGGCGGGCGGCCACGAGCTGTCCACGCGCCTGGCCAAGATCGAGACGGCGATCTTCCGCCAGAAGACGATCACCTTCGACTACTACACGATGGGTCGAGACGAGGAGGGTCACCGCAAGGTCGATCCCTACCACCTGCTCTTCCAGGGCGGCCAGTTCTACCTGCTCGGCTGGGCGCACGAGCGCAAGGCGATCCGCGTCTTTCGCCTGTCGCGCATACGAGGCAAGGTCTCCTACGCGAGCAAGGCCGAGCACGACTTCCGCCGCCCGCGCATGGAGGAGTTCGACCCACGCGCCTATGCCAACCGCGCCGAGTGGCAGCTCGGCGAGCAGGTGGGCGTGGCGGAGATCCTCGTCAGCGAGCGCATCGCCTGGCAGATCGAGCGCCACTTCGGCCGCTACGGCGAGGTGCTGCCCGCGCCCGAGGGCCACGACGAGGGTGACCGGCTCCTGCGCACGCCCTACGGCGATGCGCGCATGCTCGTCTCGTGGGTGCTCGGCCTGGGCGAGAACGCGCGCCTGCAGGGGCCCGAGGAGCTGGTGGAGGAGTACGCGCGGCGCGTCGCGCGGCTGGAGCAGCTGCACGCGGAGGGCCCGCCGGAGGTCGATGTGGAGGCGCACTCCGCCAGTGGCGGCGCCGGCAGTGTGGGCGAGGGGGGCGAGGGCGCCGGCGATGAGCTCACGCTCCGTGTGCGCCGCACGAGCCGCCGCCGCCGCACACACGAGGGTGAGGAGGACGGGCCGGGTGGCGCGGGCAACGGCGGTGAGGCCGCGATCCGACCCGAGCGCTTCGCGCGGCTGGTGACGCTCGCGAGCATTCTCATCCAGGCCGGCCGCGCCGGGCAGCGCCTGCCGGTGGCCGAACTGCGCGCGCGCCTGCAGCTCAGCGAGGAGGAGCTGCGCGAGGACATCGACGTGCTCAACGTCGTCAACTTCGGCGGGGGCTCCTACGTGCTGTATGCCGAAATCCACGAGGAGGAGGGCGAGATCGAGATCGACCCCGAGCCCTACAGCGACAACTTCGACCGCCCCGCGCGGCTCTTGCCCGTCGAGGGCAAGGCGCTCGTCGCCGCGATCGACCTGATCGGCGAGCACATCCCCGAGGGCTCGCTCTCGAGCGCGCGCGCGAAGATCGTCGCGGCGCTCGGCGAGGACCCGATGGAGCAGGGCCTGCACGTGGCGCACGCCGCCGGTGACGATTCGCTCGTGGCGGGTTCGATCTCGCAGGCGATCGTCAAGCACCGATTGATCGAGCTCGAGTACTACAAGGAGAACGAGGACGAGTTCTCGCTGCGCCGCGTGGAGCCCTATGCGTTGACGAACGGCCGTGAGGGCTGGTACGTCGCCTGCTTTGACCCCGAGCGGGAGGCGATGCGCCACTTCCGCCTCGACCGCATCAAGCGCGCGAGCGTGCTCAAAGAGCGTTTCGAGCCACGCCCTGAGGTGGACCCCGCCGCCGATGTCGACGGCTGGATGCGCACGGGGGAGGTAGAGGCCTCGCGCAGCGCACGCGTGTGGATCTCCCCCGAGCGAGCGCGCTGGGCGCGCGAGCGCCGCCGCGTTGTGCAGGAGCGCGCCGACGGCTCGATCGTCGTGGAGCTGAGCTTTGCCGGGGTGCAGTGGCTGGTGCGTGAGGTGCTCAAGGAGGCCGGCGACGCCGCCGTGCTTGAGCCCGCGGATGCGCGCGAGGCGGTGCTGGGCGCGGTGGCGAAGCTGCGCGCGGTGCCCGTCGGGGTGTAGGGGAGACGGAAACGCCCCGCTGCTGCCGTGGCCACGGGCGGCGGGCGGTTCCCCCAGCTGGGTTGCACAGGGGCCGGCTCATGCGCCATGGTCAATGCCACTTTGCCCACCCCCAGCGCTCACCCTGCCGCGGGCCCAGCCGCTACAACGGCCCCGCTGGGGGGACGTGTCGCGTTGGTCACCGGTGCCAGTCGCGGCATCGGTGCGGCGGTGGCCGTGGCGCTGGCGCGCGCCGGCGCCGACGTCGCGGTGAACTACCGCCGGCGCGAGGACGCCGCGGCCGATGTCGTGCGCCAGATCGAGGGGCTCGGCTGCCGTGCGCTGGCCGTACGGGCCGACGTGGCGGTGCGCGAGCAGGTGCGGGCGATGGTTTCACAGACGGTGCGTACGCTCGGCGAGATCGACGTGCTCGTCAACAACGCCGGCCTGCTGCAGCAGAAGCCGTTCGCGGACATCTCCGACGAGGACTGGGAGCGCGTGCTCGCGGTGAATCTCAAGGGGGTGTTCCTGTGCTCGCAGGAAGTGCTCCCGGCGATGCTCGAGCGGGGCGCGGGCCGGATCGTCAACGTCGCCTCCTCCGGCGCCCAGCTGGGCGGCCCGCTCGCACCGCACTACGCTGCAGCCAAGGCCGGTGTCATTGCCCTCACGCGCTCGCTGGCGCGGCTGGCGGCACCAGACGTGAGTGTCAACTGCGTGTCACCCGGTTTGATCGACACCGAGATGACGGCCGCGGAGGTGGTCTCCGAGGCGGGCGCGCGCAAGCTCGCGCAGATCCCGCTCGGCCGGACGGGGGGCGCAGAGGAGGTGGCGGCGAGCGTTGTCTTCCTCGCCGCTTCGGCCCCGTATGTAACCGGGCACACGATCAACGTGAACGGCGGGCTCTACCTTGGCTAGTGGGCGCACGATCGGCTTTGCAGGCGGCCGCCACCGTGGCTAGTCGCACCGTGGATGGCGTGGTGCTCGGTGCGGATGCCGTCGCGGACGCGTTCGTGCGTCACGGCATCGAGCGGATCCATGTCTTTCCCGGCGGGACGATCGCGCCGATCTTCGAGTCTGCGTTAGCGCGCGGGATCGACATCTTCACCGCCCGCCACGAGCAGGGCGCCGGATACGCCGCGCTCGCCGCCGCGCGGCTGCGCGGGCGCCCGGAGGTCGCGATGGTTACCTCGGGCCCCGGTGTAACAAACCTCGTCACCCCTGTCGCCGACGCCTACTTCGACTCCACACCGCTGGTGGCGATCACCGGCCAGGTCGGCACCGGCGACATGCGCGGCGAACGTCCGGTGCGCCAGCGCGGCTTTCAGGAGGTCGACACGGTGGCGCTCATGCGTCCGATCACCAAGACCCAGATCCAGCCGCTGCGCCCCGAGGAGGTGCCGGAGGCGGTCGAGCGCGCGTTTCGCGTCAGCGCCGAGGGCCGCCCCGGCCCGGTGCTGCTGGATCTGCCGATGGATGTGCAGCGCGGTGAGCTTGGCCGGGAGCCGTCGCGCGCGGCGTTGGGGCAGGGGCGTGTGGATCCACTGTGGGGGCTCGCGCACCCGCGGGAGGGAGGTGCGGATCCGCTAGGGGCATCCCCAAGGCTCGACCCTGAGCGGTTGGACGCCGCGGCCGGGCTCCTGCTCGCCGCGCGGCGGCCGGTGATCCTCGCCGGCCAGGGCGTCCTGCTCGCGCGCGCGCATAGGGAGCTGCGCCGCCTGGCGATCGAGCGTGAGATCCCCGTCTCCCAGAGCCTCCTCGGCCTCGGCGCCTTCCCCACCGAGCACCCGCTCGCGCTCGGCTATCACGGCCACACGGGCAACCGCTATGCGGGCATGGCCATCCAGGAGGCCGACCTCGTGCTCGTGCTCGGCTCGCGCCTGGACGTGCGCCAGACCGGCAGTCTGCCCGACCGTTTTGCGCCCGCCGCGCGGATCGTGCGCGTGGAGCTCGACGAGGGCGAGCTGGAGCATTCACGTGTACGCACCGACGTGGCATTGCGCGGCGACGTGCGCCAGACGTTGCTCGCTCTGCTCGCGCGCCTGGAGGGGCGTCCACGCGTCGACCTCGGCGAGTGGCACGCGCGGATCGCCACCTGGCGTCGCGAGTTCGCGCTGCGCTGGGATACGGAGGGGCCGCTCAAGCCCCAGCCGACCGTCGCGGCGGCGAACCGGCTCACGGCGGGCGGCGAGGTCGTATGCGTGACGGGCGTGGGCTCGCACCAGCACTGGGTCGCCCGCCACTTCGATTTCGATTTCCCGGGCCGGCCGCTGCTCACCTCCGGCGGCCACGGCGCGATGGGCTATGACCTCCCCACCGCCGTCGGCGCGCAGCTGGCACGGCCCGAGGCGACGGTACTGTGCTTCGTCGGCGACGGCTCGCTGCAGATCAACATCCAGGAGCTCGCCTCGGTGGTGGAGCGCGACCTGCCGCTGAAGATCGTGGTGCTCGACAACCACCGCCTGGGGATCGTCTCGCAGTTCCAGCTGCAGAACTGGGAGAACGACCCCACCTGCGGACGCAAGTGGAACCCCGACTTCGCCGCCGTAGCGCGGGCATACGGCATCCCCAGCTGGACGGTCGAGCGGCACGTGCAGATCGAGGACAGCCTGAGGCAGGCGCTCCTCACGCCGGGGCCGGCGCTGGTGCACTGCCTGGTCGATCCGCAGGAGGACGTCGTGCCGATGCTGCTCGCCGGGCAGACGATGGATCGCATGTGGCCGTAGGGCGGCCGCGTGTGATCGACGATTCCGGACTTGCCAGGGTCTGATTCCGGATCTGCCAGTGTTTGATTCCGGATCTGCCAGGGTTTGATTCCGGATCTGGCCACAGAGACTGTAGTATCAGAGAAGTGGTCGAGCGCCGGATACGCCCGCTCGTTGTCGAAGCGCTGAAAGACACGCGCGTCGTGATGGTGATGGGCGCCCGCCAGGTTGGCAAGAGCACGCTCTGCGAGACGATCACGGCTGAGGATGGGCGTGCGGCGGTGAGCATGGACGACCGCGCCGCGCGCGAGGTCGCCCAGTCCGATCCAGCCGGGTTCCTCGCCGGCTTCGATGGCCCTGTCTTCATAGATGAGATCCAGCGAGTCCCAGACTTGGTTCTGGCGATCAAGCAGGTGGTCGATCGAGAGCGGCATTCGGGACAGTTCCTGCTCACTGGCTCGGCGAACATACTCAGTTCGCGCAAGGTGCAGGAGGCGCTCACCGGCCGCATCGAGCTGATACGCCTGTGGCCGTTTGCGCAAGCCGAGCTTCAGCCAAGCCATGGGAATCTGGTGGATTCGTTGTTCGCGACGGCGCCGCCACGCATAGCCGGGGCGCCGATCGGCAGACATGCGTTTGCCGCGCGAGTCGCCGCGGGCGGCTACCCCGAGGCGCGGGCACGCGCGGGGCGCCGTCGCAACCGCTGGTTTGCGAGCTATCTCACGACCACATTTGAGCGGGATCTGCGCGCGATTGCCGATCTCGACAAGGAGCACGAAATGCTGAGGCTGCTATCGGTGCTGGCCACGCGCTCGGGCAACCTGCTTCGCTATGCCACCCTCGCAAGCGAGCTCGAACTCGACGAGAAGACGGTGAAGAGTTATGTCGGGCTGCTCGAAGCGATCTTCCTCGTGCGCACCGTCCCCGCATGGAGGCCGGGCTTTCTCAAACGGGTGCTGCACGCCCCCAAGGTCTACATCACCGACAGTGGGCTGCTTGCGCACCTGCTCGGCGCTGATGAGCAGCGTCTCGCCGACGACGACCGCGTTACAGGCATCGCGCTTGAGACGTTCATCGCCACCGAGGTGATGAAGCAAGCCAGCTGGAGCGAAACCGATCCACGGATCTACCATTTCCGCGATCGCCGCGGAGCAGAGGTCGATCTCGTGCTCGAGGACCGCGCCGGGCGCGTGGTTGCCATCGAGATCAAGGCCAAAGCGTCACTCGCCCAGAGCGACACCCAGAGCCTCGTAAAGCTCAGAGACGCCGCTGGCAGCCGCTTCCTCAGCGGGGCGGTGATCCACGCCGGCGAGCAGACGCTTCCGCTTGGCGACCGGCTTTGGGCGATACCGATCAGCGGTCTCTGGTCGGAGCAGTAGGTTCGCCGCGGGCGCGGGGAGCGCTGAGTGTCTGGCGGAGGCGTGGGGCCCTTGCCACTAGTCTCTTAGATTCAGAAGATAGGAAGACATAAAAAAGCTAACATTAGCTCCGTGGATCGAGGCACAACCCCGTCATGGTCATATCTTGGCTCGCACACAGTCAGAGATGGGTCGTGATGGAGCACATACGCCCCCACCAGATCTTTGCGATGGTTGACCCCCACGAAAGGGAGTTCCGGGGTGCGCTACCTCGCGCTATAGGCGGCAGCGTCATGGCCTTGGAAGCGTGCCTTTTGGTGGCTGTGTTGCGGGCTGTGAACCCGGAACGAGCATTTGAGTTTGGTACCTATCTAGGCGATACGACGCGCCTGCTAGCCCAGAACCTTGGCAACTCCGGGGGCATCGTGTACACGCTCGACATCGAGACCATCGATGGAATTGAGTTCGATAACAGCGCGGACCCGGTATTGGCACGCCGGGCAGTAGTCGCAGAGAGGAGCTTTACCGGACTCCCGGCCATGGTCCGACAGCTGCTGGGCGACTCGTAATTTTGACCCAACCCCCTACGAGGCGACGATCGGGCTCGTTTTCATCGACGGCAATCATGCGCTCAAGTACATAGAGCGGGACACCGCGAGTGCGCTGCGGATGCTGACGCGCGACGAACCCGCGGCCGTCGTCTGGCATGACTACGGCAATCCCCGGTGCCCTGAGGTCAGGCGGTATCTGGATACGCTCTCGAAGGATATGGCCCTCTGCCATATCGAAGAGACGCTGCTCGTGGTGTACCTGCAGGAGCTGGCGGTGTCCGAGCGACAGTCAACGTCGCGATGGGGACCTACACGGCTCGAGGTTTTGTAGGCACGCGCCGATCCAACTGCCGCAAACGCCGAGGCCCAGCACCAGGGGTGGGTGCTGGGCCTCGCTGAGCGTCGCCGGAGAGGTTAAGCAACGCTCAAGGTCTATGGGTTTTGGCCTACTTCTTCTTGTGCTTTTTCTTCTCCACCGGGCCGTACTTCTTCTTGGCCGTCTTCATGCAGGCTGCGCGCTTCTTCTTTGACTTGATCTTCTGGCAGAGCTGGACTGCCTTGGTGTACTTCTGTGCGCGGGTTTCGACAACTGGCACGGGCTTTACTTCATTGGGCATCGTGAAGGGCACGAGTGTCACGAGCGCCGGGGGAGTGATGACCGCTGGGAAGCCGGGGGTGGCGAACGTGTGGTCGGCGCCGATAAACTTCCCGTCTTCGTTGGTCAGCACCACGCGCCAGTGGTAGGTGGTGCCCGGCAGCAGCCCTGTCTGGGGGAACGTTAGTTCCACCGGTTCTTCGCTGCTGCCCACTTCGCCATAGGTCGGCGTGTAGGCGATTTCGCCAGGGGCTACTTCGGTCCCCACTTCGAGGGCATAGCTGGTCGGCAGCCCGTCTGCTTCGACGAAGGCCTTGAGCGTCGCCGTCGTCGGCGAGGTCACCTGCCAGCCGACCTTCAGCACGAACGGGAGCCGCGGGGCCTGCGTTTCGAACGTCGCGTCGGGACCGTATTTGATTCCAGCTGTGTTTTCGGCGACGATCCGGTAGTGATAGACCGTGCCGGCCTTCAGTTCGTTGAGGCTCACCGGAGCGATCGACGTCGGACCGGCCGCTTCTGGTAGCTTCACCCTTTCCGTGGGCGATCCTGAATTACCGTAGGCTTCGGTTTCGCCGTATTCAATCCAGTATTCGGTCGGGCTTTCCTCGGTGTTGACTTCGCCTGCCAACGTCGCGCCATGACGGGTCACACAGGTGCCGCACGGCGGGGTGTTGGTGATGGCGGGCTTTGCCTTAAGTGTGGTGAAGGTCTCTACACCGCCCTTTACTTCTGTATGCGTGCCCACGGTGACGGCAATGAGCTCAACTTCGTATTCCTTGTTCGCCATGAGCCCGGTGACAGGCGCACTTACCGCTTCTTCTTTGTTTTCCGCAACTTCACCTTCCGGAGTCCTCTGCTTCAGGCCTTCACCTTTTTCACCGTACGCAAAGTAGTACTTGGATGCTTCTGCGCCCGTCTTGATCTTGCCGTGGAATGTCGCCGTGCTCGATCCGATCGAACTTGGAGCTTCGGTCGTGGGTTCGACCTTGGGCGGTGTTGTGAATCCCTCTATCCCTCCCGGGATTGTGTGGGCTTTGATGACGGCGATCAGCTGATAGGTGTAGTTCTTGCCTGCTTCCAGCGCCACCGCTTCACTGACCTGACCCGACGTGGTGAAGGTCTTGGGTGTGGTCGTCGTGGTGGACCCGCCTTCCGGGGTGTATTCGAAGTAGTATTCGCCTTCGGACACTTCGGGATTCAATGTGAGCGTGCCGTTGAGCTTTGCGCTTTCGACCTTGACTTCGCTTGCCGGGTCCGTGGTAGCGGTCCCCAGGGCAGGCGTGTTGAATTCCGCTTCCGGCTTGCCCTGGATTTCATGACCTTCGACGACAGCGACCAGCTGGTAGTCGTACTTCTTACCCGCTTCGAGTGAAGATACGGGCACGCTGACTGTGACTTCCTTACCGGTAAACGGGGTTGCAGACGTCTTTGTGGCAGACCCGCCTTCCGGGGTGTATTCGAAGTAGTATTCGCCCTTTTCTTCCACTTCAGGACTCACAACGATCTTTCCGTTGAGTGTTGCGCTTTCGATCTTGACTTCGCTCGCGGGTTCGGCTGTGACCGTGGCCAGCCCAAGCGTGTCAAGCGGCATGGAAGTGCCTTCGATCTTTTCCGTCCCGGCTGTAGCAACAAGCCGGTATTCATATTCCTTGCCTGGTTCAAGTCCGGTCAGTTCGGCATGAACATGGACTTCGGTTGTGGTGGACGTGACGTTCGCTGGGGCTTTGTTCTTGGACACTTCGCCCTTGGGGCCCCATTCGAATTCAATGCCGGTTGCTTCGGGGGCTTCCCTGGGCGTAACCGACCCAGTGATCGTCGCAGACTTGGTGGTGATGTTTTCTGCGGGGCCGGTGGTAACTTCCAGGGCCTTGTTTTCGAAGCCGAAAATAACTCCGGGTCCAGATAGATTGGACGCGTAAAGAAAATGGTTTGTGCCGACGCCCAGTCCGGCGCTAAAGCCGCCGAGTCCCGCCGAGAATGATGTAAACGCCGTCCCGGCCGAGTTGTATGGCTGGATTGTGGCGCCGCCTTCGTCGATGACATAGACTTCTTCTGTCAATGGATCGACCGCTATGGCTTCTGGGTTGTTGCTGTTCAGTGTTCTTTCCCACGTCCCGCTTTCGCTGAACTGCTGGACGTTTTCGGTTCGGTTACCAACGTAGACGCCGTGAGCGTCTACAGCCACCGTGTACGCATTGTTGTTGGGATGTTCGGCATTCTTGATTTCCAGTTCTACCTTGCCGTTGCCCGTCGGGCTGAACTTGTCGATCTGGTGCGGCGCGGCCCCGTTGGCTACCCAGATGTCGCCCGTTGACGGGCCACTGCTGACCACTGCAAGCCCCGTGGCTTCGCTGTATTCGGCCGGGAGAGTAAAAGATTCTGCCGGTAGTGGTTCGCCCTTAGGTGTGAACTTCTCCACGGTATTCGGCGTAGTCGCCCTGTCGGTGACATAGAAATCTCCTGTGGCCGCCTCAACCGCGACGCCGACCACCCGTCCGCCGAATCCGCCAAGCTTGTTCCCGGAGATATTCCCGTTTGTCCCGGTGAACGCAGCCGGTTCGCCTGTGGCAGTGAATCTCAAGACCGCCCCTTCAAGTTCGGCCTCATACACGTCGCCCTTTGTTTCGGCGTTGCTGGAGTTGTCCACGGCGACCCCAAAGGCAAGACCACCGAGTGCTGTCGTACAGAACGCGCTATTCAGCTTGGGGCAGAGGTTTTCGTACGTCGCCGCGCTTGCCCCCTCAGCCCCCACGGCCAGCGCCCCCAACGCGACCATGCAGACGACTACTAACTTGCAAACGGTCCATCTCCTCATCAGTACCTCTCCCTCTTCCCACTGGTTCTATTGGCCGGGTGAGAGAGGCTCCTTGGTGCCCTGGCAGTTGTGTCGGGGGTTTGCCCTGGCCGGTCGTCGGGGTCCCGAGAGTGCTCCCACCTCTCAAGGAGCCTATGGCGAGGGAGGCGCTTTGTGGGGCTTCGTTTCTAACTATCCGCCAGCTGCCGTACAGTCAGTAGGTTTCCGGTGGCGGGGCCGAATGGCGGCCTCCACGGCTCGCCGCGGGGCTTGATGGGGGAATGCCGGCCGGGGCGGCGGAGGCGCCCGCGGTTCGTGGGGCGGTAACAGCCCCCGGTGGGCGCGCCCGATAGGCTCTGAGCGGTTATGGAACCGCTCAGGGGGCTCATTCTATCCGGGGGCAAGGGGACGCGGCTGCGGCCGATCACACATACGAGCGCCAAGCAGCTCGTGCCGGTCGCCAACAAGCCCGTGCTGTTCTACGGGATCGAGGCCATGGCCGCGGCCGGGATCGAGGAGATTGGGATCATCGTCGCGCCTGAGACGGGGGGGGAGATCGAACGGGCCGCGGGGGATGGGTCGCGTTTTGGGGTCCGGATCACGTACGTCGCGCAAGCGGAGCCGCTCGGGCTCGCGCACGCCGTGCTAACCGCCGAGCCCTTCCTGGGGGAGCATCCGTTCGTTATGTATCTCGGCGACAACCTGCTGCAGGGGGGCATCTCCGATCTGGTGGCGGCCTTCCGCGAGCACTCGCCCGATGCGCTGATCCTGCTCACCCCTGTGCCAGATCCCGAGAACTTCGGCGTCGCCGAGTTGGAGCAGGCGCCGCCCGGAGAGGTCGGGCGGGTACTGCGGCTCGTCGAGAAGCCCGCTGAGCCCGCCACCGATCTGGCGCTCGTCGGCGTGTACATGTTCACCTCGCGCATCCACGATGCCGCGCGCGCGATCGAGCCCTCCGCGCGGGGAGAGCTTGAGATCACCGACGCCATCCAGCATCTCGTGGACTCCGGCCTGCGCGTGGAGCCGCACATCGTGCGCGGATGGTGGAAGGACACCGGGCGCCTGGAGGACATGCTCGAGGCCAACCGTCTGATTCTCGACAACCTCGTCGGCTCGCAGGAGGGGGAGCTGATCGACTCGCAGATCGACGGCCGCGTCGTCATCGCGCCCGGTGCGCGGCTGGAGCGCTGCACCGTACGCGGGCCCGCCGTGATCGGCGCCGGCGCGCAGCTGCGCGACTGTTACATCGGCCCCTACACCGCCATCGGCGAGGGCTGCACCGTCACCGACGCCGAGGTCGAGCACTCGATCCTGCTCGCCGGGTCCTCCGTGTGCGATCTGGACGGCCGCATGGAGTCATCCCTGCTCGGACGCAACGTCACCGTGCGCCGCGGCGAGCGCCAGCCCAAGGCATACCGCTTCATGGTGGGCGACAACTCGGATATTTCGATCCTATGAGGCTGCTTGTAACAGGCGCACTCGGCATGCTTGCCTACGATGTGCTGCGCGTAGCCGAGCAGACCGGGCACGAGCTGTTTGCGATCGATCTGCCCGAGCTTGACATCACGGATCCGGCTGCCGTGGACGCGTACTTCGAGCGCACTCGGCCCGAGGCGGCGATCAACTGTGCCGCCTGGACGGACGTGGACGGGGCCGAGTCACATCCAGATGCTGCCCGCGCGGTGAATGGCACTGGAGCCTGCGCTCTCGCTGAGGCCGCCGCTCGCTACGACACGGCCCTCCTGCACATCTCGACCGACTACGTCTTCACGGGGCAGGCGCCGCTCGACGCCGCCGGGCAGCCGCGGCCCTATGTCGAGTCCGATCCCACCGGCCCCCTTTCCGTCTATGGCAGGACCAAGCTCGAAGGGGAGCAGCTGGTGCTCGGTGCATCGCCGCGCCACACGGTCGTGCGCAGCGCCTGGCTGTTCGGGGTCAACGGGCGCAACTTCCCCGACACGATGCTGCGCCTCGCCGGCGAGCGCGACAGCGTGCAGGTGGTGGACGACCAGATCGGCTCGCCCACTTGGACTGGGCATCTCGCGCCCGCGCTGCTGGGGCTACTCGAACGCGAAGTGCGCGGTCTCGTGCACCTCACCGGCGCCGGCGCCGTCTCCTGGAACGGCTTCGCCAAGGAGATCTTCCGCCAGGCCGAGATGGACTGCCGCGTCGAAACGGCCACCAGCGCCGAGATGGCGCGCCCCGCACCTCGTCCGGCCTTCTCCGTGCTCGCCTCCGAGCGCGCCGACGTGCTGCCGATGCCCGACTGGCGCGACGGGCTCGCCGGCTATCTCGCCGCGCGGGCGGGCTTCACGCGGTCATGAAATGATGCGCGCATGAAACTGCTCGTCTGTGGCGGCGCCGGCTTCATCGGCTCCAACTTCGTGCGCCTGCGCCTGCGCGAGCACGGGGATGAGGTCACCGTGCTCGACAAGCTCACCTACGCCGGGCGCGAGGAGAACTTCCACGACATCGCAGAGCTGCCCGGCTTTCGCTTCATTCGCGGCGCGATCGAGGACGCCGACGCCGTCGCCGGGGCGATTGCCGCCGCTGAGCCCGAGGCGATCGTCAACTTCGCCGCCGAGACGCACGTCGATCGCTCGATCGCCGAGCCCGACGCGTTCGTCACCACGCACGCGCTCGGCACCTACACGCTGCTGGAGGCTGCGCGCCGGCAGGGGCTGCGCTACCTGCAGGTCTCAACCGACGAGGTCTACGGCTCGATCGAGCAGGGCACCTTCACCGAGGACTCGCCGCTGGCGCCCTCCTCGCCCTACTCGGCCACCAAGACCGGCGCCGACCTGCTCGTGCAGAGCTACTTTCACACCTACGGGCTGCCCGCGCTCATCTGTCGCGGCTCCAACAACTACGGCCCCTACCAGTATCCCGAGAAGCTGATCCCGCTGATGGTGCTCAACGCGCTGCACGGCGACCGCCTCCCCGTCTACGGGGACGGCATGCAGGTGCGCAACTGGATCCACGTGCTCGACTTCGCGTGCGCCATCGGCCACGTGCTCGAACACGGCGTGCTCGGTGAGGTCTACAACGCCGGCGGCCCCGACGAGTGCGCCAACATCGACGTCGTCACGCGCATCCTGCAGTACACCGGCGCCGATCCTGCCCTGATCGAGCATGTCACCGACCGCCCCGGCCACGACCGCCGCTACTCGCTCTCCTCGCAGAAGGTCCGCGCGCTTGGCTGGGAGCCGCAGGTACGCTTCGAGCAGGGCCTGCAGGACACCGTCGCCTGGTACCGCGAGAACGGCTGGTGGTGGGAGCCGATCCGCTCCGGCGACTACCGCGAGTACTACCAGCGCCAGTACGGGCTCGGCCTAGCCGGGTCCTGAGCAGCCGCAGTGCGAGCCGCGACGCTCGCCGGCAGGGGTGCCGCGCCCTACTGCAGCGAGGCAATGCGCCAGTCGCTGCCTTCCTTGAGCAGTACCAGTGTGCTTTCCGCCGTCTTGCCCGACCACGTGCTGCGCACGCGCGCCTTCGCCGCCGGCCCCTTCACTTCGATCGAGTGGATCGTCAGTTCCGGCACGTCCACCTGCTTGAGCTGCCTCTTCAAGGCGCTTTCGCAGTCGCCGCCGTTGGCCCTCAGCCGCGCCTTCACGACAACGGCCAGGTCTTCCGTGCAGATCTTCGCCGCTTCGCTGGCCGTCACATTGCTCTCGAAGTTCGCCACGCGCTTCGCCACCGCCTCGGTTTCGCCCTTATACCCACTGGTGCTCACCGTCGTGCCGCACGCGCCAAGCGCCAGCCCCGAGAGCGCCACGGCGGCGAGGGTCAGCATCGGTTTGGAGGGCATGCACAGGCTCATCGCGGCACCAGAGGGTACGGGACCGGCGTGAGCGGTGCGCCTCCGCGGAAGGACGGCCATCAAACGGCCGACTTGCAAGCGCTCGCACACGAGGTCATGGCCTGCCGGCGCTGTCCGCGCCTGGTCGCCTGGCGCGAGCAGGTAGCCGCGCAACCGCGCGCCTCCTTCGCCGGGCAGCACTACGCCGCGCACCCCGTCCCCGGGTTCGGCGACGCCGCCGCGCGCGTGCTGTTGCTAGGCCTCGCCCCCGCCGCGCACGGCGGCAACCGCACCGGTCGCGTCTTCACCGGCGACCGCTCCGGCGACTTCCTGTTCGCCGCGCTGCACCGCACCGGCTTCGCCAACCAGCCGACCTCCACGGGACTGGACGACGGCCTACGCCTGCAAGACGCCTGGGTCACCGCCGCCGTGCGCTGCGCCCCGCCCGCCAACAAGCCCACGCCGCAGGAGCGCGAGAACTGCCTGCCGTGGAGCGTGCACGAGCTGCAGCTGCTCCCGCGCGTGCGGGTGATTGTCTGCCTCGGGGCCTTCGCCTGGGATGCCGCGCTGCGGCTGCGCGCCCGGTCAGAAGAACGCCCATTGCCCCGACCGCGCCCCCGCTTCGCGCACGCCGCAGAGGATCCCGGCGGGCCGGGAGGGAGCGGCGGGCAGGGCGGGCAGGATGGCTTGGCTCTACTCGGCTGCTTTCACCCCAGCCAGCAGAACACCTTCACCGGCAAGCTCACCGCGCCGATGATCGACGCGGTGCTCCTGCGGGCACGGGGATTGGCACAGGCGTAGGCCCCCCGAAGGGGGCGCTTGCCTGTCTTCTGCTATTCGCGCTCGTCCTCGCGCCGGTAGCCCAGCCGCGCGGAGATCCTGTCCGCGGTGGACACCAGGTGCGGGCCGAGGTGGTCGACCAGCTCCTCCAGCGAGATCATCGAGCTGTGCGCGGCCATGTTCACGGCTGCCACCACCTCGTTGCTCTCGCTGCGCACGGGCGCGGAGATCGAGTGCAGGCCCGGGGCCAGCTCCTCGTCGTTGACCGCGAAGCCCTCCTCGCGCACGTGCTCGAGCTCGCTGCGCAGCGCCTTCTTGCTGGTGATGCTGTTGGGCGCCCGCTTGGCCAGCTTCATCTCGCCGATCAGGTCCTTCTGCTCGTTCTCGGGCAGGTAGGCCAGCAGCAGCTTGCCCATCGAGGTGCAGTACGCCGGCAGGCGCGAGCCCAGGCGCAGGCCCAGGTCGATCTGGTTCTGCCCGCGACGGTAGCTGCGGGCGCGATCAACGTAGAGGATCTCCGGGCCGTCCAGCACCGCGAGGTTCACGGTGTAGGTCGTGCGCTGGCGCAGCTCCTCCAGGTAGGGCCGCGAGTGCTCGCGCAGTCCCGTCGAGTTCAGGGCTGACATGCCCAGGTCGGTCACGCGCAACCCCAGTCGATACTTGCGCGAGGCCCCCTGCTCCAGATAGCCCAGTGCGACGAGCGTGATCACGTAGCGGTGCGTGGTACTGCGGCTCATCCCCAACTCGTCGGCGATGTCCGCGATGCCGAGCACGGGACGCTCGGGCGTGAAGCACGCCAGAATCGCCAGGCCGCGCTCCAACGACTGCGAGTAGCGCGGTTCGCGCAGGCTGGGCACGACCCTTGCCCACTCGCCGTTTGCTGTTCTCTCTGTGTTCTGACTTGTTCTTGGCATTTCCTTTTCCTTAGGCCCCTGTCCTTTTTGTGCCGGAGATGAATCATCCCGCACGCTAGAAACTACATCTGACTTCGGTCCAATGTTCCCATCCTACTTCGCATTCCGGATGTTCTCGTTGATAAACATTCTACACGTGAAAATAGCCACCGTCGGCACGCATTGCCAAACGTCGCTCAGCGGAATCCCACGAGATCTTCACGCGCAGCTCGGGGTCGGCACGCAGACGGCTGGGATGCGTTCCACCGCAGGGAAAGCGCGCCGCACCCGCGGGCAGCCCGCACGACCACTCGCGTCGCTCCCGCAGCGGACAGCTGCCGGGTTTGACGGACACCTCCGGGTTTGACAACAGCCAACTCTGCGCGATACCACGTACGGCGTCCGCCAGCGCCTGCTGGTCCTCCAGCGCATCGGCCTGCAATCCGGCCTTGCGCAGGCTCTTACCCACCCGATAGCAGTCCAGCGAGCCCCGCTCGTCGATCGAGCTGGAGACGATCGCCAACTTGTCGAAGTCCGGGTGCCCCAGCGAGTCGCGCGCCGGTGGCTCCTTGCGCCAGGCGTCCTTCAGCGCGGCGTTCAGCGCGAGGCTCACGAGATGGCAGCGCGAGTGGTTCAGCGACAGCAGCGCGCGGTAGCCCTCGTCCACGCTGAGCGTCACCGGCTCGCCCACCGCCGGAGCTACCTCCGCGGGCGCGATGTGCACCACGCAGGGGATCGCCGCGGCCTGCACCGCGGGGTCCTCCGCCGCCGGCTCGCCCAACTGCAGCCGATCGTCCAGCAGGAAGCCCTCCGCGCACTCCACGGGCATGCATGTCCCGTCCACCGTCAGCGTGCAGCGATCGGCCGGCTGGTCGGGCCAGCGCGGGCTCAGCGGGTGGCAGGGGGTGCGCTCCACCGCGAACAGCAGCTGCCCGTTCACGCGCGCCGTGGCCGCCACGGCCGAGCTCTCGGTCGTGCTGCCGGCGGGGTACGTGACGAGCAGATCGGTCATTGGGGCACACTTTCAATGTACCCGCGCGGGCCTCCACGATGCTTCAGATCTCCCCAGTGTCTCCGACTGTTTGACTTTGCGCCCCCTGCGCGCTTATGGTCACTGTCGTGTCCCCGGCGACCCCTATGGCCCCGCCCACAGAGCGCGAGGCGCTCGCGATCGACGAGCGTCGTGCCAAGGCGGCCGCGCTGCGTGCGCGCGGCGAGGACCCCTACCCGCACGACTTCGCCGGCCGTACGCTGATAGCCGACCTGCAGGCCGAGCAGGACCCCCGCACGCTTGGTGCCGGCGAGCGTCCAGAGCTGCGCTACCGCATCGCCGGGCGCGTCGTCGCCCGCCGCGGCCACGGCAAGACGCTGTTTATGGATCTGCGCGATGTCAGCGCCACGATCCAGGTCATGGCGCGCCACGACGACGCTGGCGAGCAGCTGATGGCGCGCATGGAAGAGCTCGACGTCGGCGACCTCGTGGGCATCGACGGCCACGTCTACGTCACGCCGCGCGGGCAGCTCTCCATCGCGGTCGACGCGGTGCACATGCTGGCCAAGGCGCTGCGTCCGCCCGCCGCCAGGCATCACGGCCTGGAGGACATCGAGACGCGCTACCGCCGTCGCGAGCTCGACCTGATCGCCAACGAGTCCACACGCGAGTTGTTCCTCACACGCGCGCGCACGATCGCCGCGCTGCGCGAGGCGATGAACGAGCACGGCTTCGTGGAAATCGAAACGCCCGTCCTGCAGACGCTCGCGGGGGGCGCCAACGCGCGCCCCTTCCTCACCCACCACAACGCCCTGGACCGCGATCTGTCGCTGACGATCTCCGGCGAATTCCACCTCAAGCGCTGCGTGGTGGGCGGCCTGGAGCGCGTGTACATGCTCGACAAGTGCTTCCGTAACGAGGGTATCTCGCACAAGCACAGCCCCGAGTTCACGTTGCTTGAGTGGGAGATGGCCTATGCGGACTACCACGACGTGCACGACTACATGGAGGCGCTGATCGCGGGCGTCGCGCAGGACGTGCTGGGCACGACGGTGATCGAGCAGCACGACGGCCTCGTACTCGACCTGACCCCGCCATGGCCGCGCATCAAGGTGCGCGAGGCGATCGGCGAGCGCATGGGCGTGGACATCGACACGGCGCCGCGCGACGAGCTGATCGCGCCGCTCGGCGAACGAGTGCCAGACCACGCCACCTGGGGGCAGATCGTCGAGGCGCTCTACTCCAAGCTCGTGGAGCCCGAGATCGTGCAGCCGACGATCTTCTACGACTTCCCCGTCGAGTTCCACCCCGTCGTCAAGCGACACCGCGAGCGTCCGGAGCTGATCGAGCACTTCGAGCTTGTGATGCGTGGCATCGAGGTGGGCAGCGGCTCGACCGAGCTCAACGACCCCGACGAGCAGCGCACGCGCTTCATCGAACAGCGCAACCGCCGCCCGCTGGATGAGGGCGAGGAGCCCTACCCGGCCGACGAGGAGTTCGTGCGCGCGATGGAGCACGGCCTGCCGCCGCTGGGCGGCGCCGGTATCGGCGTGGACCGCCTGATCGCCATCCTCACGGGGCGCGAGACGCTGCGCGAGGTCATCCCCTTCCCGGCGCTGCGCGAGGAGCGGTGAGCAGGTGAGTGCCGTCGCGCAGCTCGGCAGCGCCGCTGCCGCCCGGGTCGGCGCGGCGCTGCAGCGCACCTGCTTTGCCGAGCGCGTGGAAGCGGCGCGCACCGGCGGCTTCGCCACGTACGAGCCGTGGCCGCCCGCGCAGCCGCCCGCGCACGGCGGTGGCCTGGGGGAGGAGCTGTGGCGGCTCGCGCACCTGGGCGAGGCGCGGCGCGAGCGCTTCGACGATGCGCTGTGGGCCGACCTGTGCGCGGTGGAGCTGGCGCGCGATGGTGAGGCCGCCGGGCCCGCGGGGGCGGAGCCGGAGTCCGCCGCCCCCGGCGATGGAGAGCGCTCCGGGGACGCGGACCCCGCGGCCCCAGGCCGCTTCGAGCTGACCGCGCACCGCAGCCTGATCGCCGCGCGCGACCGTCCCCCCGCCGGGGGGCGCGGCGGCGTGCACATCGGCGAGGACTCGTTGCGCTTCGCCGAGGCGATCCTCGGCGTCGCCCCGCGCGGCGTGGCGCTCGACGTTGGCTGCGGCTCGGGCATCTCAACCTGCGCGCTGGCCCGCACCTGCGAGCAGGCGCACGCGATCGACGTGGTCGACGTCTGTCTGGAGGCCACCGCGCTGTCCATGGGGCTCAACGGCATGGGCGCCAAGGCAGGCGTGAGCCTGCTCGCGGGCCTGCACGAGTACGAGCCGCCGCTGCGCTTCGATTGCGCGATCGGCAACCTCCCCGGCGTGCCGGTCCCGCCCGGCCTCGCCTACCCCCCAGACGGCGCCGGCGGTCCCGACGGCCTGGAGCTGATGCGCCTCTTCCTGGAGCGCTGCCAGACCGCGCTGCTGGGCGAGCTCGGGGTGGCGATCATGCGCTTTCAGAGCCTCGGCGACGCGCACGGCCCGCTGCTGCTCGCCGAGCTGCGCGAGCTGGCGCCGCGCGCGGGCTGGGACATCTCCGTGATGACCGAGAGCCGCATACCGGCGAGCGTGCGCGCCGCGCTCACGGCCCACCACGCGCTGCCGGTCAACTCCGGCATCGAGCCGCTGGCGATGCTCGCGCGCGCGGATGCGCATCTCGCGCAGATGGGCTACGAGGAGTACTACGCCTCCACGCTCGTCGCGCGGCCTGCGGCAGCTGGCGGGGGCGGGGGCGCTGCGCCGGATGGATACACGCGCGGCTCGCTCACCTACACAGACCTCTCCGGCCCGAGCCTCGTGGGCCGCATGCTGCGGCGCACGCGCAAGGCGGGCATCCCCGAGCTGATGGCGAGCGCCATCCCCGCCTACTACGGTCGCGCCCACGACCTGCCCGACAGCTTCTTCGAACTCGGCTCGCTCGCCTTCATCCACGAGCCCGTGGTGCGACTGGAGGCCATGCTCGAATGCCTCGCCGCGCCGCTGAGTGTGCCCGAGCTCGTACAGGCCGTCTTTCCCGAGGAGGTCGCCCGCGACCCGATCCGCGCGCGCTTCCTGCAGATCACCGTAGAGCTGCTGGCGGGCTGCCTGCTCGCGGCGGAAGCGGTTGCCCTCGTAGATTAGGCCCTCAGCTGTACTCGGCTGCGACCGTGCGGCTGTTGCCCGGTCGCGCATAGCGCGTGCGCACCAGATCGCGCACCGCGAACGAGCGGATGATGAAGCGGTCGCGTCCGTCCCAGGCGGGCTTGAACGGCGAGCGCCCGTGCACCGCGCGCACGTTGTCCACCAGCAGGATCTGCCCCGGCTCGAGCACGATCGCCGAGCGCCGTGCGTGGTAGACCTCGACCACGCGCGCGATCAAAGCCTGCGCCTCGGCGGTGATGCCTTTCATCAGGTCCTGGTCGAACACGATCGCCGGGTCATCCTCGGCGCCGCCGACGATCGCCAGCGGCCCGCGCTCGTCCCCTTCGAGGAACTCGCGCCCGTCCTGCTTGAAGGAGCCGTCCACGCCCGTCATCCACAGCTCGCGGCGCAGCAGTTTGCGCTCGAACGGGCTCAGGTGGGCCAGCAGCGTGTGCGCGGGCAGCACATAGGTCTTGGCTTCCGGGTTGCCGCGCAGGCACGCCAAGCTGAGGATGTCCGGCCGCAGCCTGCTGAACGCCTGCTCGGTGTGCAGTTCCAGCTCCACCCCCGAGCCCAGGCTCGTCTGGCTTTCGGCCTTAGCGCGGTTGGGCACCATGTCCTGGTAGAGCCTGCCGTACCCCTCCGCGGCGTAGCCCACCATCTGCCCACAGGCGTGGTTGACGATCGCCTGCACGCGCGCCAGCCGCGTGCCCTCGCCGAGGTGCTCGCGGTTGTCAGGCGGGGTGCGCGGGGCCTCGTCCACCGGCACGCAATCGAGCAGCAGCGTCCCCGTGTGCGAGCCGCGGTAGGCGAAGTCGCAGAGTAGTTCCACAAGCCGGTCGGGCAGCCGCCGCGCCGCGCGGTGCGCCTGGCGGCAGAACAGCTCCGGCGCCTCGCTGGGGGAGGCCGTCAGGTCGCCGGCCAGCGCCATCAGTGCCACGCGCTCGTTGCCCGTGAGCGCCACCACGTCATCGACGCGCCCCTCGCCGACCGCCCGCGCCGGGGAGGGCGCCTGGCCAGAAGCGGCCGGCGGGGCCGGAGCGGCGGGAATGTCGAGGGCGGAGTCGGTCGAGGGCATCCGGCGGCAGTGTCGGGCTTGAGCGGCTCCCAAGCAACGCGCGCCAGAGACTCCCCCGTACGCGCGCGGTAGCCTCGTCTGCGGATGTCTCTGACAGGCCCGACCGATAAAGAGGGGCCCGGCTCGCCGGCCTGCGGCCGGCTGCGCCACCCTCTATTCACCCCGCGGGTCCGCGATTGGTTCACCGGCGCCTTCGCCGCACCCACCCAGGCGCAGGAGCAGGCCTGGCCGGCGATCGCCACCGGCGAGCACGTGCTGATCTCTGCCCCCACCGGCTCGGGCAAGACGCTCGCGGCGTTCCTCTGGGGCCTCGACCGACTCACCGCCGCGCCGCTGCCCGAGGCGGAGCGCCGCACGCGCCTGGTGTACGTCTCCCCGCTGAAGGCCCTCAGCTACGACATCGAGCGCAACCTGCGCGCCCCCCTGCGCGGCATCGAAGCGGGCCTCGGCGACGAGGAGGCCCCGCGCGTGCGCGTGGCGCTGCGCACGGGCGACACCCCCCAGGCCGAGCGCCAGCGGATGCTGCGCCATCCCCCCGACATCCTCATCACCACGCCCGAGTCGCTGTACCTGATGCTGACCTCGCGCGCGAGGGAGATCCTGCGCGGCGTGGAGTGGGTCATCCTCGATGAGATCCACGCCGTGGCCGCCACCAAGCGCGGCGCGCACCTCGCCCTGACGCTGGAGCGCCTCGACGCGCTCGTGCCCAGGGAGGCGCAGCGCATCGGCCTCTCCGCCACGCAGCGTCCGCTGGAGGAGGTCGCCCGCTTCATGGTTGGCCCCGCCCGCAAGTGCAGGATCGTGGACACGGGCATCCGCAAGCCGCTGGACTTGCAGATCCACGTCCCCGTGGAGTCGATGAGCGAACCGGAGGCGTCCGTCGAGCTGGACCCGCTGGCCGGCGGCGAGCCGACCACCCGCTCGATCTGGCCGGCGATGTACCCCGAGCTACTGGCGCTGATCCGCGAGCACCGCTCCACGATCGTGTTCGTCAACAACCGTCGCAGCGCCGAGCGCCTTGCGCTTCGCCTCAACGAGCTTGCCCAGCAGGAAGAAGAGGAGGGGGAGGGGTCGCGCACGGCAGACACGGGGGAGGTTGGGCTGGCGCCGGGAGCGCCGCGCGAGATTGCGCGCGCACACCATGGCTCGCTCGCGCGCGAGGAGCGCCTGGTGGTGGAGGAGCAGCTCAAGGCGGGGGAGATTCCCTGCATCGTCGCCACATCGAGCCTCGAGCTCGGCATCGACATGGGCGCCGTCGATCTGGTCATCCAGGTGGAGTCCCCCAAGTCGGTCGCCGCCGGCCTGCAGCGCATCGGCCGCGCCGGGCACAACGTCGGCGACGTCTCCAAGGGGCGCATCTTCCCGAAGTTCCGCGCCGATCTCTTGGAGTGCGCGGTGGTCGTGAAGCGCATGCGCGAGGGCGCGATCGAGCCGACCGTCGTGCCGCGCAACCCGCTGGACGTGCTCGCGCAGCAGATCGTCGCGATGGCCGCCGCCGAGGGCGAGGACACGGGTGGGGACGACGGCGGCGAGGGCATCGGCGCGGGCCTGCTCGTTGACGATCTCTTCGCCCGCGTCACGCGCACCTACTCCTACGCCGAGCTCTCACGTGGGCAGCTGGAGAACGTGCTCGACATGCTCGACGGCCGCTATCCATCCAGCGAGTTCGCCGAGCTGCGCCCGCGCATCGTCTGGGATCGCCTCGCCGGCGTCATCCGCCCGCGCAAGTCCGCCCGCGCGCTGGCCGTCGCCAACGCCGGCACGATCCCCGACCGCGGCCTCTACCTCGTCACGCTGCCCGACGGCCGGCGCGTGGGCGAGCTCGACGAGGAGATGGTGTACGAGGCACGCCCCGGCCAGGTCTTCCTCTTGGGTGCCAGCTCGTGGCGCATCGAGGAGATCGGCCGCGACCGCGTGATCGTCACGCCCGCGCCCGGCGTCCCCGGAGCGATCCCCTTCTGGAAGGGCGACGGCATCGGCCGCCCCAAGGAGCTGGGCGAGGCGATCGGCGCCTTCTCGCGCTGGGCCGTCGCGCAGGAGCCCGAGGTGCTGGAGCGCGAGTACGACCTCGACAGGCGGGCCGCTGCCAACCTGATCGAGCTGCTGCGCGAGCAGCAGGCCGCCACCGGCGTCGTCCCCAGCGACCGCACGATCGTGATCGAGCGCTTCCGCGACGAGATCGGCGACTGGCGCCTGTGCGTGCTCTCGCCGTTCGGTCAGCGCATCCACGCGGCCTGGGGCCTCGCGCTGAGCGCGCGGATACGCGCGGAGCTGGGACTGGAGGCCGACGCGATCTCCTCCGACGACGGCATCGTCATCCACCTGCCCGATATCGAGGAAGGCGAGGACGCTCCCTCCGTCCTCGACCTCGTGCTCATCGATCCGGAGGAGCTGCAGGAGCTGGTGGTGGGTGAGCTGTCCTCCTCCGCGCTCTTCGGCGCCCGCTTCCGCGAGAACGCCGCCCGCGCGCTGCTGATTCCCCGCGCCTACCCCGGCAAGCGCACACCGCTGTGGCAGCAGCGCCTGAAGGCGCAGACCTTGCTCGAGGTCGCCAAGCGCTATGGGGATTTCCCGATCGTGCTCGAGACATACAGAGAGTGCCTGCGCGACGTGCTCGACCTGCAGGGCCTGCGCGAGTTGCTCACAAGGTTGCGCACGCGCGAGCTGGGCGTCGTGGAGGTCGAGACCCCCACCGCCTCGCCGCTCGCCTCCTCGCTGCTGTTCGACTACGTCGCCACCTACATGTATGCGGGCGACACCCCCAACGCCGAGCGCCGCGCCGCCGCGCTCTCGCTCGACCGCGACCTGCTGCGCGAGCTGCTCGGCCAGGAGGAGCTGCGCGACCTGATCGACCCCGGCGCGATGGAGCAGCTGGAGGACGATCTGCAGCACCGCTCCCCGCGCACGCGCGCCGCGACCCTCGATGAGCTGCACGACGTGCTGCGTCAGGTGGGGGATCTCACGACGGATGAGGTCGCCGAGCGTGTGCACGAGGGGGTCGATGCGCCCGCGCTGCTCGCCGAGCTGGCGCGCAGGCGCCGCGCCGTGGCCGTCAGGGTTGCCGGGGAGGAGCGCTGGATCGACGCTGCCGACGCCGGCCTTTTCCGCGACGCGCTCGGGGTGGTCGCCCCCGGTGGGCTGCCGGACGCTTTCCTAGCCGAGGTGCCCACGGCGATGGTCGCGCTGCTGCGCCGCTACGCAGCCACGCACGCGCCCTTCCCCACCGCGCAGGCCAGGCTGCGCTATGGCCTGGATCCCGCGCTCGCGCTGGCCGAGCTGGAGCGCGCCGGGGACCTCGTGCGCGGGGAGCTGCGGCCCGGGGGCACCAGTGGGCAGCGCGAGTGGTGCGACGTGCAGGTGCTGCGCCGCCTGCGCCGCGCCTCACTGGCGGTGCTGCGCAAAGAGATCGAGCCCGCCGACCAGCGCGCGCTGGCGGCCTTCCTCCCCGCCTGGCAGGGAATCGGGCGCTACGGCGGGGGGGCGGGGTCGGGCATCGCCGCCGGGAGTGGCAGCGGGGGAGCGAGGGCGGGGGCGGGGCGGCAGATATCCGCGGCCGTCGGCGTCGAGCGCCTGCGCGAGCAGCTGGTCCCCCTGCAGGGCCTGGCGCTCACGCCCGAGACGTGGGAGCGCGACGTGCTGCCCCCGCGCCTGGGCGGCTACTCCCCCGCGTGGCTCGACACCCTCTGCGCCGCCGGCGAGATCGTCTGGCTGGGCGCCGGCGCACTGGCGCGCACCAGCGGCCGCGTCGCGCTCTACTTCCGCGAGGACATCGCGCTGCTCGCCGCGCCGGTCGGCGGCGGCTCCGCGGGGGTCGGTGGGTCCGCGTCCTCCTCCGCGCATGCTCAGCCGGAGCACCTGGCGCTGCGCGAGCGCCTGGGAGCCGGCTCCGCCTTCTTCTCCGACCTGCTCACCGATCTCCCCCTGCCCGCGCAGGCCATGCAGGAAGCGCTGTGGGATCTCGTCTGGGCCGGCGAGGTCACCAACGACGCCTTCGCCCCCCTTCGCACCCCGCGCCTGCAGCTGGCCAAGGCGCCGTCCGCACCAAGGCGCGCGCGTGGCGGGGGTGGGCGCTTCTCCACGCGCCGCACCGCACAGGCCGGACGCGTCGCGCCACTGCCCGGCCGTTGGTCGCTGACAGCCCCGCTCCTCACTGCCGCCGCCACCGCCGATCCCGCCGCGCGCCGCCGCGCCCAGGCCGAGCTGCTGCTGGAGCGCTACGGCATCCTCACGCGCGAGCTCGTCCTGGCGGAGGGCTTCCCCGGCGGCTTCTCCGCGCTCTACCCCCACCTCGCCGAGCTCGAGACCCTGGGCCTGGCGCGCCGCGGCTACTTCGTCGAGGGCCTCGGCGGCGCGCAGTTCGCGCTCCCGGGCGCCGTCGAGCGGCTGCGCTCGCAGCCCGCCCCCGCCCAGGCCCCCACGCTCGTGCTGGCCGCCACCGACCCCGCGCAGCCGTACGGCGCCGCGCTCCCGTGGCCGGCACGCTCAGCCGCCGCGCAACCCACCGACCCCCTCCCCTCCCCTCCCAAATCCGCTCCTTCCCGCGCGGCCCGACGCCCGGCGCGCGCGGCCGGGGCGCAGGTCGTGCTCGTCGCCGCGCTCCCCGTCCTCCACATCGAGCGGGGCGGCCGCGCCATGCAGGTGCTCCTGCCGGCCGAGGATCCGCGCGTGGAGACCGCGCTGCGTGCGCTGGCCGAGCACGTGCGCGCGGGCCAGGGCGGGCGCCTGGCGCTGCAGCGCATCGACGGCGAGCCCGTGCTCGGCGGCCCCTGGGAGGGCGCCCTCGCCGCCGTCGGCTTCCACGTCGGGCCGCGACGGCTCACTTTGAGCGCCTGAGCCCTCTTCGGAAGGCTCCGCAAGTTCGAGCGCTTCACCGTCGTTAAGTCCCTGCACATCCGAAGAATTCGGGCCTCCAGCAGGGGCTAGCTAGAAACATTTGGGGCCATCCCAGCAATAAAACTTGCGTTTTGGGAGCTTTTCTGGTTGTCTTCCTGAACTGTGGGGATGAGTGGAACAGGGAGAGCAATGCGGCCGCTGTATCGAAGACTACCGCATGGTCCGCACGGTTTGGATCGAGAAGCCGTCGCCCGCCATCAGCGCACCCGCCTCTACGGAGCGATGATCGAGGCGGTCCACAAAGCCGGCTACACCGGCACCACTGTCGCCCACGTGATCGCCCTCGCCGGCGTCTCGCGGCGGGCCTTCTACGAACAGTTCGCCAACAAGGAAGAGTGCTTCCTCGCCACCTACGACATCTCCGTCGCGCGCTCCAAGAAGAAGGTGCTGGACGCCTGGCTCACCGACCGCGGCTGGGCCAACCGCCTGCACCGCTCCTGCCAGGCATACGCCGAAGACGCCTACCGCAACGCCAAGAGCACGCGCCTGGTGCTGATCGAGGGCATGGGCATCGGCCCGCGCGCGCGGGAACGGATGCTACTCGCCTCCGGTGCCTATGAACGCGTCGTCTCCACCGCCTTCGAGGTCGCGCCCGACGGCATCAAGCTGCCGCCGCTCGCCCCGCGCGCGATCGTCGGCGGCGGGCGCTACGTCACCGCCGCGCGCCTGCGCCGCGGCCGCGAGTCCGAGCTGCCCGGCCTCACCGACGAACTGCTCGACTGGGTCTCCGCCTACCGCTCGCCCGTCGCCGGGCGCCTCGCGCTCAGCCAGCTCACGCCGCCGCACGTCCCCGCCGCGCCCGCGCGCTTCCTCTCGGGTGACGATCGCCGCTCGCGCGTGCTCGGCGCCGTCGTCCACTTGACGCTCGACGAGGGCTTTGGCGAGCTCTCCGACCCGCAGATCGCGCAGTTCGCGGGGATGTCCACCGAAACCTTCCACAAGCAGTTCCCCGACAAGGAGCAGTGCTTCCTCACGGTGCTCGACGAATTCGCCAACGAAATCATCGAGACGATGATGGCTGCCTCCGAGGGCGCCAACGGCTGGGCCGAAGCGGTCTACTTCTCCGTGCAGGCCGCAATCGACTACATGGTCGCCCACCCCGGTCTCGTGCGCATGGCCTTCATCGACATCTTCGACGTCGGCCCGCGCATGGTCGAGCGGCTCGACGCGGTCCTCGAACGCTTCGTGAAACTGCTCGAACAGGGCGCCCCCGAGCCGCGCCGCGCGCCCTCGCTCTCGGCCGAAGCGATCACCGGCGCGATGTGGACCGTGCTGAGCGGCTACGCCATGCGCAACCGGCTGCGCTACCTGCCGTGTCTGGTCGATCACCTCGCCTTTCTAGTGCTCGCGCCCTACCTCGGGCCGAAAGAGGCGATCGAGGCGATCGAGCGCGCCAAGCAGCGCCCGGCGCGTCGCCTATTGCTCCAGGCCTGAGCGGGCCTGACGGTTTGGGGCCCGGGGCCGGTGTGGGAGGCCCTATCGTGGGGCGGGCCATGCCTGAGCTCAGCGCGCCGCGGAGAGTCGGCCACAAGGGGGCCGCGCACATCGCGCCCGGCAACACGCTCGCCTCGTTCGAGGCGGCCGTGCGCACGGGCGTGGACATGATCGAGTTCGACGTTCTGAGCGAGCGCCCCGACGGCAGCGGCCGGCTGCTGCTCGCGCACGACTACGGCGCCCTGCGCGAAGGCGAGCCGCTCACGCTACGCCAGGGCCTCGAACACCTGGCGGGCGCCGCGTACGAGGGCATCGAGCTCGACGTCGACGTGAAGCTGCCCGGCTACGGCGCGCAGGTCGTCGCTGCGCTACGCGAGTTCGGCCTGATCGAGCGCTCGCTGGTGAGCGCCACCTACCCCGACGAGCTCGATGCGATGCGCGACATCGAGCCATCGCTGCGCGTCGGCTGGTCGGTGCCGCGCGCGCGCCGCGACTACACCGAGAACCGCCTCACGCTGCTGCCCGCCCTGGTGCTGTTGACGGGGTATCGCGCCTGGCTGCCGCGCGCCGCCCGTGCCGCGCTGCGCGCGGGTCGCTTCGACGCGATCATGGCGCACTGGCGCCTCGTTACGCCTTTGCTGGTGCGTGCCGTGGCCGAAGGTGGGGGAGAGCTGTACGTCTGGACCGTGGATGACGCCGCGCAGATGACGCGGTTGAGCGAGATGGGGGTCGATGGCATCATCACCAACGACCCGCGCTTGTTCGTTTAAGCCGCCTCGCGGTAAGCGAGAGCTGAAGGCACCGCGCGCAGCGGGCCCTGCAGCTGGGTGAGCACCTGCGCCGCCGCCGGCTGCTGCGCCGGCCAGCCATACGTGGCCACGAACCTTTTGCAGGGCTCCGCCGTCGAGGGCTCCAGCACCGCTGTGGCCATCTCGCTGGCCAGCGCGCGCATGCCCTCGTGCAGGCGCTCCATCTCCCAGTGCACGCGCCCGTCCGTGCCCATCTGCATGTAGTCGTTCGCCAGCAGATAGCTCAGCTCCAGATACGCCGCGCCCGCGTCGCCATACAGCCACGGCCCCCGCCGCAGGTAGTGCAAGAGCTCCGCCAGGAACACCTCGCTGGCGTCCACCGCCGAGAGGCCGGTCAATGACAGCCACGTGGGTGTCAGCGTCAGCAGCAGTCCATACACATCCGACACCGCCTCCTGCACCATCATGAACGGCTCGTGCCCGAGGTCGTAGTGCCAGCCGTAGTCGGTCGCTGGCAGCGTCGCCGTATGCCCGATGTCGTGCCCGCGAAACCAAGCCAGCAGCGCGCTCTCCGGCGGCGTGTCCGGGTCGCGTGTGGGCCCCGCGAAAATGGCTTCGCCGAGCGGCTCGCTGATCACCGTGAAGCGCTCGCGGTAGGCGTTGCGGAACACGATCGTCTTCTTGCGCTGCCCCGGCTCGCTCTTCACGCCCTCGTCCTCGGGCAGGAAGTAGGCGAAGTGCTTCGGATAAGCGTTCGCCTCACCGCCGCAGGCGATCATGTCGGTCACGCGCATCGGGTAGGACTCATCCAGTTCGAGCTGGGGCAGGTTGAGTTCCTCGCGCAGCTCGATGGTGGCCTGCGGGAGGTGCTCGTCGAGCGCGCGCACCATCGCGTCGTACTCCCGATTCGCCACCGCCGCCACCACCGTGTGCAGCGGCGTTGGCGTCTTCAAGCGCCACGTGCACTGTGGCCCGCACAGCACAGTCAGCGGAGCAAGCTCGTACAGATTCCCCTCGCGCACCGCCGCCTCCGCGTGTGAGCCACCCTCCAGGAAGGCCCGCGCGCGCATCCGCGTGATCTGTGCCGGCTCGCCCTCCTGCTCCTCGGCGATCTCGTTCAGCAACTCGCCCGTGCGCTGCGCCAGCGCGTCCACCGCCTCGCCGCTCAGCGGCGCGCCCGTGCGCGTCTGCAGGCTGCGCAGCGCATCGCCCACGGCGGCCAGCTCGCGCAGTCGCGGGGCGAGGGGAGCCAGCTCCTCGCTCAGCTGCGCTTCCAGCGGTACGTAGCGCACGCCGTGCTGTTCCTCCTCGGGCCAAAACAGGGGGCAAGGCACGGCGCTGGGGTCGGCCACCGCCTGGCCGGCGGCGGGTGCTCCGGCGGCGGGTGCTGCGGCGGCGGGTGCTCCGGCGGCGGGTGCTGCGGGGGCATGGGCGTCTGTGTATTTCATCGCTGCTCGAAGGTAATCGGGATCCCGCGAAATCCTCAACGCAGACCTCCCGTGCCCCCTACCAACGCGCCGACGCGGTCGGTTTGTGTGTCTGACTGGCGCCGGTCCTGTTCGGCCCGCTCAGACGGCTCGCTCAGCCGGTTCAGGCTGGCTCGCTCAGCCGATCTTGCAGGTGGCGCTGCTGTAGCCGGCGGGGTCCGCGCCCACCGAGGCTTTGTGCCCCGCGGTCGTCAGCCTGGTCGCCGCGAACACGACCTTCGTGCCCTGCCGCCACTGGAAGTCCACGACGCCGCGCAACCGGAACGGCCCCGCCGTGGGCACCAGCTGGAAGTCGCGCCCCAGCTGGCTGGCCGCCGCCGTGGCACTCACCGGCAGGAAGGCCGATTCCGCTTCCTTGGCGACGTTGACCCACTGCTTCTTGGCGGCATCGAAGTACTGCACCCTGAAGCTCATATACATCGTGTCCCCCTTGTGCCCGTCGCTTGGCATCGAGCCGCGGATGCCGACCGTGTCCGGCTTGTCCTTGGGGCTGCACACATCCACGGTCGCCCACAGTTCGCGCGAGGCATACAGCGAGTGTGCGGGCGCCACTTCGGGCGCAGGTGCCGCCACGGCGAGGGCGATCAGCGGTGCCATCAGCTTCAGCGAGACCATGTGCTGACCATAGCGCCGCGGGCGGCTCAGACGCCCCGCTGCGCCCGCTGGTCGAGCCCGGTGGGCCTGCCTGAGCCAGCGGCGCCGGAGGCGACACTGCGGTGTGATATCTCCTGCCCCGTGGCTGTGCCCAGTTCAGGGGAGGTGGTCGAGCTGCTGGGGCGGGTGCCAGTGTTCTCCACGCTCGAGCAGGAGGACCTGGAGCGGATCGCCGAGCTGGCCGTCCCGCGGCGCTTCCAGGCAGGGCAGACGGTGTTCCGCGAGGGCGACTCCAGCGACACCTGCTACGTCGTTCGCTCCGGCCACGCGCGCGCCACGCGCGGCAGCGCCGACGGGCGCACGATCACGCTCGCCGTGTTCGGTCCGGGGGATTTTTTCGGCGAGCTCGCCCTGTTCGAGGACGAGCGTCGCTCCGCCACCGTGGAGGCGATCGAGGAGACCACCGTCGTGGCCGTGCTCGGGCCAGACATGCGCCGCCTGATGACCGAGCACCCGCAGATATCCACGCGTCTGGTGATCGCGCTCGGCCGGCGCCTGCGGGAGACCAACGAGCGGTTGGCGCGGCAGTCCTTTCAGACGGTGCAGAGCCGCGTCGCGGCCGTGCTCGGCGAGCTGGTGGCGCAGGCGCTCGTTGAGGGCGCCCCACCCGACGCGGGCCAGGGCGTGCCGGTCGTGGCCACGCAGGCCGATCTCGCGCAGCTCGCCGGCTCCTCGCGCGAGTCCGCCAGCCGCTTCCTCGCCGTGCTCGAGCGCGCCGGGGTCATCTCACAGGGCCGCGGGCGCCTGGTCGTACACGATCCGCAGGCGCTGCAGGCGTATGTCTTCTAAGAAGGCCGACAAGAGATCGAAGCCGAAAGGTGGAAAAGGCCCATCGCGCTCGCGCGAGCACTCGGCCGGTGGCGTCGTCGTGCGCGACGGGAAAGTCGTCGTGATCGTGCCCACCCGCCGCGCGGCCGACGGCTCCAAGGTGCTGTGCCTGCCCAAGGGCCACCTCGACCCGGGCGAGACGGCGCGGCAGGCCGCCGCGCGCGAGGTGCGCGAGGAGACCGGCGTGGAGGCCGAGTTGATGGCGGACCTCGGGGAGGTGCGCTACTGGTATCGCCGCGCGGGCAAGTCCGTGCCCAAGTCGGTGGAGTTCTTTCTGTTTCGCTACCTCTCAGGTGACACGGCCGATCACGACCAGGAGGTCGAGGAGGCGCGCTGGATGGATCTGGCGGACGCCCAGGAAGCCCTCAGCTACGACGGCGAGCGCGAAATGGTGGCGCGTGCGCGCGCGGCGCTGGACGCCGATCGATAGCCTGCCGTCTGTGCAGGTCCTCAACTTCTACTCCACGATCTTCGCCGACGAGCTGAAGCGAGGCCGCAAGACGGCCACGATCCGCGTGGGGGACAAGTCCGCCAAGTACCGCAAGAACCAGCTCGTGCTGGTCACGATCGGCTACCAGTACTCCCCGCGCGAGCGCATCTTCGAGGCCGTAATCGACCAGGTCGAGGTGATGCGCCTTGGGGAGCTCTCCCCGCGCGACATCAAGCACGACAACCCCGAGTTCCGCCGCCACGAGGAGCTGATCCACTTCCTCGAGCAGATCTACGGCCGCACCGTCAGCATGGACGACATCGTCACGGTCGTGCGCTTCTCGCAGATCATGGACAAGCCCACCGGCATGACAGAGGCCATGAAGGGCTTCGGCGGCGCCCAGAACTAGCGAATTGATTGGGAAGGAACTGCTCCTCGCCTTTCAAGCTGCCTTGCCTGGCTCCCGCGACTCGCCCAAAATTGGCACTCCGGTGAAGAAAGTGCCAACGCGCCCTTGACTGGGCGTTTTTTTGGGCTATATTGGGCCTCGTTGGCACTCGCACGTGGTGAGTGCCAAAAAGTCATTGCAATCAAGCGGAGGTTCAATCAACATGAAGCTCAAGCCCCTGGGCGATCGTCTGATCGTGCGGGCGATCGAGGAGGAGGAGACCACTGCCAGTGGCATCCTCTTGCCCGATACCGCCAAGGAGAAGCCGCAGAAGGGCAAGGTCCTCGCCGTCGGCGATGGCAAGCTCGACGACAACGGCAAGCGCGTCCCGCTGGACGTCAAGAAGGACGACGAGGTCCTCTACAGCAAGTACGGCGGCACCGAGATCAAGATCGACGGAGAGGATCTGCTCGTGTTGCGCGAGTCCGACGTCCTCGCTCGCGTCGAGTCATAAGGAGACTGAGGAAAAATGGCTCATAAGGAACTGAAGTACAGCTCAGAGGCGCGCAAGTCGCTGGAGGCCGGCGTTGACGCCGTCGCCAACGCTGTCAAGGTCACGCTCGGCCCCAAGGGCCGCTACGTGGTGCTGGACAAGAAGTTCGGCGCCCCCACCATCACCAACGACGGCGTCACCATCGCTCGCGAGATCGAGGTCGAGGACGTCTTCGAGAACCAGGGTGCACAGCTCGTGCGCGAGGTGGCCACCGCCACCAACGACGTCGCCGGAGACGGCACCACCACGGCCACCGTGCTCGCCCAGGCGATCGTGCGCCAGGGTCTGAAGAACGTCGCGGCCGGCGCCAACCCGCTGGCGCTCAAGCGCGGCATCGAGCTGGCGGTCAACCAGGTCGTCGCCAACATCGCCTCGCAGTCCAAGGAGGTCTCGGGCAAGGATCAGATCGCCCGCGTGGCCACCATCTCCGCCGGCGACGAGGAGATCGGCGACGTCATCGCCGACGCCATCGAGAAGGTCGGCAAGGACGGCGTCGTCAACGTCGAGGAGGGCCAGACGTTCGGCATGGACCTCGAATTCACCGAGGGCATGCAGTTCGACAAGGGCTACATCTCGCCCTACATGGTCACCGACCAGGACCGCATGGAGGCAGTTCTGGAGGACCCCTACGTGCTGATCGCCAACCAGAAGATCGGCTCCGTGCGCGACGTGCTGCCGGTGCTCGAGGCCGTCATCCAGAGCGGCAAGCCGCTCTTGATCATCGCCGAGGACGTCGAGGGTGAGTCGCTCGCGACGCTCGTGGTCAACAAGCTGCGCGGGACGTTCACCGGCGTGGCCGTGAAGGCACCGGGCTTCGGCGATCGCCGCAAGCGCATGCTCGAGGACATCGCGATCCTCACCGGCGGCGAGGTGATCACCGAGGAGCTGGGCCTGAAGCTCGAGAACACGCAGGTCTCCCAGCTCGGTCGCGCACGTCGCGTGGTCGTCGCCAAGGACAACACCACGATCGTCGACGGCAACGGCGACGGCGATGCGATCAAGGGCCGCATCAACCAGATCAAGGCCGAGATCGAGAACACCGACTCGGACTTCGATCGCGAGAAGCTCCAGGAGCGCCTGGCCAAGCTCTCCGGCGGTGTCGCCGTGGTGAAGGTCGGCGCGGCCACCGAGACGGAGATGAAGGAGAAGAAGCACCGCGTCGAGGACGCACTGCAGGCCACGCGCGCGGCGCTCGAGGAGGGCATCGTGCCGGGCGGCGGCGTCGCGCTGCTGCAGGCATCGTCCGCCATCAAGACCGATGACGGGCACGACGCCGACGGCTCCGACGACGAGCGGACGGGAGCGCGCATCGTTCTGCGGGCCCTGGAGGAGCCGCTGCGTCAGATCGCCGAGAACGCGGGCCTCGAGGGCAGCGTCGTCGTCAACGACGTACGCAAGGCCAAGAAGGGCCACGGTCTCAACGCCGCCACGAATGAGATCGTCGATCTCGTCGCGGCCGGTGTGATCGACCCGGCGATGGTCACGCGCTCGGCGCTGCAGAACGCCGCGTCGATCGCCAAGAACATCCTCACCACCGAGGCGATCGTCGCCGAGGTGCCCGAGAAGGAAGCCGCCGGTGGCGGTGGCGGCGGCATGCCGGATATGAGCGGCATGATGTAGGGAGCCGCTTGCGCGGTGATGCGAGCCGCCTGCGGTGATGTCTTGTGCGGGAGCCCGGCCATTCGCCGGGCTCCTGTCGTAAGGGGGCTCAGATCGCTTGAGGGATCAGGCCGTGGGGATGGAGGATGGGTCCCGTTCCAGCGACCTCACTGACGCCTATAAGAGGCGCCGAGCAGGCCCGCCGATTCGGCGGTGTGCAGGGCTTTTTCGCGCAGCGCTTCGGGGTTGAAGCCCGTCGCCACCGGGATTTTCTTCGGCAGCGCGTACACCAGGAAGGCGTAGCGCACCGCAGGCCCTTTGGGCGGGCACAGCGAGTAGCCGACCTGCCCGTAGCTGTTGCGCCCCACGGTCGCCCCCGCCGGGAGCTGCCCGGCTGAGACGCCGCTCAGCTTCGGGCTCAGGCCCGCCACCGCCCAGTTGGCAAAGAGCTTGCCGTTGACCGGCGCCAGATTGAACAGGAACAGGTCGACTTCGGCGGTGTTCGACGGCAGGTGACCCCAAGTGACCGGCGGCGAGACGTTCGCGCCATCGCACGTGAAGTGCGCCGCTATCGGGTCGAGCTTCACCGAGCTGGACAGCGTCAGGTCGATGTTCGGGACTTTTTCCGAGGTCGTCGTGCTGCTGGTCGTGGTCGTCGCGGCGCTTTCCGTGGACGACGTCTGGGTAGCGCTCGCGGCGGGGGTGCTCGATGTCGATGACTGCGACGACGAGCCCGAGCTGCCGCAGCCGACGAGGGCCGGCGCGAGCGCCGCGATCAACGCGCCGCCGAGGGCCTTCGATCGCAGTCCGATGTGCATAGACCATCACTCCTCATTGATTTTGATATGAGGAATGTGACCATGGCAGACGATTGCGCCTGCGCAAAACGTTGGCGCCCGATTGTTTCTGACGCTGCGCGCGGTTACGCCACCGCGCTCACCGGCCGCGGAGCCTCGCCAACGTACTTCGCGGTCGGCCGGATCAGGCGCCCTTCGCGCTTCTGCTCAAGGACGTGCGCGCTCCAGCCGGCCACGCGTGCGCACGTGAACATCGGCGTGAACAGGTCCGGCGGGACTTCCGCGTGGTCGAGGATCACGGCCGACCAGAACTCCACGTTGGTCGCCAGCACGCGGTCGGGCTTGCGCGCGTGCAGCTCCGCCAGCGCTGCCTTCTCCAGCGCCTCCGCGGCCTCCAGGCGGGGGGCCTTCAGCTCTCGGCAGGTGCGGCGCAGCACCCGCGCGCGCGGGTCTTCGGCGCGGTATATGCGGTGCCCGAAGCCCATCAGGCGCTCGCCGCGGTCCATCGCCTGCTTGACCCACAGCTCGGCATCGCCCGTCCGTTCGACTTCATCGAGCATCTTCAGGACGCGCGAGGGCGCGCCGCCGTGCAGCGGACCCGACAGGGCGCCCACCGCAGCGGACATCGCGGCGGCGACATCGGCGCCGGTGGAGGCCACGATGCGCGCCGTGAACGTCGAGGCGTTCATGCCGTGCTCGGCCGCCGAGATCCAGTAGGCGTCGATCGCCTTCACGTGGTCGGGGTTGGCTTCGCCGCGCCAGCGGATCAAAAAGCGTTCGGGGATCGAGACGCCCTCGTCCACCTGCCCCTGGGGCACGGGCGGCTGCCCGCCGCCGCGCGCGGACTGCGCCACGAAGGAGAGCGCCATCACCGAGGCCCGCGCGAGGTGCTCGCGCGCCTGCTCGTCGGAGATGTCGATCAGCTGCCCGAAGCCCCACTCGGGCGCGAGCATCGCCAGGGCGCTCTGCACGTCCACGCGGTGGTCCCCGGAGCGGACGGTCAGCGCGTGCGGTTCGGCGGGCGGCAGCCCCGGTTTGAAGCGGCCGTCCACCAAGAGGCCCCACACCTGCTCGTAAGGGACGTTGCCGACGAGATCCTCGATGTCCACGCCGCGGTAGCGCAGCGCGCCGCCGGCCCTATCGGGCTCGGCGATCTCGGTGGCGAAGGCGACTACGCCTTCCAGGCCTGACTGTACCTCGGGTGCTGTCTGTACCTCTGTCATGGCATTCGCTTTCTTGAACTGGGAAGGGAGGGGCCCGGCTCGCCGGCCTGCGGCCGGCTGCGCCACCCTCCAGTTGTGGCTGACGGGGGGCGGAGGCCTTGTGGGCCACGCCATATGATGACTGGTCTTCGACGCGGAGGAGGAGCCAGTGCCCGACAGCGATCTGATGTTCCGTTCAGCCGGCGAGTTGGCGGGGATGGTGCGCGCGGGGGAGGTGTCCGCGAGTGAGCTCGTGGGGCTCTCGCTGGAGCGCATCGAGGAGCTCAACCCGCGGCTGAACGCCTTCGTGGAGGTGGACGGCGAGCGGGCGCTCGCGGCGGCCGCGGAGGTGCGGCCCGGGGATGCGCGGCCCTTCGCGGGGGTGCCGATCGCGATCAAGAACAACCGCGCGGTGCAGGGCCTGCGCCTCACCTACGGCTGCTCGCTGATGGCCGAGTACGTGGCCGACTACGACCACAACATCACGCGCCGCCTGAAGGACGCCGGCTTCATTGTCGTCGGCTCCACCACGCTGCCCGAGTACGGCATCCTGCCGGTGAGCGAAGCGCGCCTGTTCGGCCCCACGCGCAACCCCTGGGACCTGGAGCGCACGCCCGGCGGCTCCTCGGGCGGATCGGCCGCGGCGGTCGCCAGCGGCATGGTCCCCGTGGCGCACGGCAACGACGGCGGCGGCTCGGTCAGGATTCCCGCTGCCTGCTGCGGCCTGGTGGGGCTCAAGCCCACGCGCGGGCGCATCTCCGCCGCGCCGGAGCTGGGCGAGTCGCTGCTCGGGATCGACGGGATGCTGACCCGCACCATCGCCGACACCGCCGCGATCCTCGACGTGCTCGAGGGCTATGAGCCCGGCGACGCCAGCTGGGCGCCACCGCCCGCCGAGCCGTTCGCGGCGGCGGCCCTGCGCGAGCCGCGCGGGTTGCGCATCGCCGCGACGACGCTGCCGCCGATCCCCGAGGCAGTTGTGGACCCATTGTGCGCGCGTGCGGTGTCCGACGCCACCGATCTGCTGCGCGAACTCGGCCACACCGTCGAGGAGGTCGATCCGCCGTGGCAGGTGCCTGGGATCCAGGAGCTGTTCGGGGCAGTCTTCTCGACGCACATCTCGCTGTCGATCGCCTACTCCGCGATCGTCGCCGGCCGCGAGCCGACCGCTGCGGACATGGAGCCGATGAGCTGGGCGATCTACTCGATGATCGGCCGCCTCAATGCCGTGGAGGGGATGGGCGCAACCGTGCGCCTGGAGACATTCACGCGCCAGCTAGTGGCCTTCCTGGAAGGCTACGACGTGCTGCTCACACCCGCGCTGGCGCAGCGGCCGCTGCCGCTGGGCACGCTCGACACCGGCGTGCCCGAGCCGATGCAGACGTTTACCCGCTCGGGCCTCTTCACTCCGTTCACGCCGATCTTCAACGCCAGTGGCCAGCCCGGCATCTCCGTGCCGCTGTTTGAGGGTGAGGACGGCCTGCCGCTGGGGGTGCAGCTGGTCGGGCGCCCAGCCGGCGAGGCGCAGCTGCTGGCGCTGGCTACGCAGCTCGAAGTCGCGCGGCCGTGGGCCGGGCGGCGAGCCCCGGTGTCATAAGCACCGAGGCCATCGGCTCGGGCGTCACCCCCAGCCGCTCGGCATCGGCGGTGCCGCGCGCGGAGAGCATCGAGACCTCCATCAGCTCGGCCTCGTCCCAGGTGGCGAACGCGCCGCTGCCCAGCGTGGCCTCCAGCACGCGCAGCGCGCGCGAGACCACCGGCGTGGGCACGTGTACGAGCAGCCGGCGGCGGTTGCGCGCGCGCAGCGCCAGGCGCACGATGTCCGTGTGGCTGAGCGTCTCGGGGCCGGCCAGCTCGTAGCGCTCGTGCCGGGTGGGCTCGCCGCTGTGGCGCAGCGAGGCCATCACGCAATCGGCCACGTCCTCCGCCCAGATCGGCTGGTAAGCCGCGCGTCCGCTACCGGAGACCGGCACCACCGGCAGCAGCGCCAGGCGCTCCAGCAGCGTCAGCCACGGGTCGCCGGGGGCATACACGATCGAGGGCGCGAACACCGTGGAGCGCATGTCGGCCTCGCGCACCGCCTGCTCGGCCAGTGCCTTCGCGCGGTGCAGGCGCGCGCGGTGGTGCGTGGAGGCGCCCAGCACCGAGAAAAACACGAAGCGCTCGACACCCGCGCGCTGCGCCGCCGCGACCATGCGCCAGGTGGCGATACCGTTGAGCTCCTCGATCGAGCCGCGCGGCTGGTCGCGGATCGAGGCCGCCAGGTGCACCACCGTGTGCACGCCACGCAGGGCATTGCGAAACGAGGGCGGGTCGGTGAGGTCGCCCAGCGCGATCTGCACGCGCACGCGCTGCGCCCCCAGCCGCCGTGGATCGCGCACCAGGCAGCGCACCTGCGTGCCGTCCGCCAGCAGGCGGGGCAGCAGAGCGGAGCCCACCAGGCCCGTGGCGCCCGTCAGCAGGAGCATGGGTGCAACCTAACGAACTTCACGGGGCGGGGCGGGTGCCTCGCTAATATTCCCGTCTCCCCCTGGGATGACGACCAAACCGACCTTTGAAGGAAACGAATGGCCTACGTGATCGCTGAGCCGTGCATTGGCACCAAGGACAACTCGTGCGTCGAGGTGTGTCCCGTCGACTGCATCCACCCGACGCCCGACGAGCCGGGCTATGACGCGGCGGAGATGCTCTACATCGACCCCGAGGAGTGCATCGACTGCGACGCCTGCGTCGAGGCGTGCCCCGTCGATGCCTGCTTCGCCGAGGACCAGCTGCCCGAGGAGTGGCAGAAGTACACGCAGATCAACGCGGAGTACTTCGCCAACGCCAAGTAGGCTGAGACCGACCGATGGCCGGCTCTGGGCGCGTCCTCACCCGTCTCAGCGGCGCACTTAGGCCATGGGTAACGACATGCCGGCCGGCTTCTTGGCCGGCGAGGGAGGTGGCGCCACGGGAGCAGCGGGCGATGCCTGCTGCACCTGCAGCACCGGCAGCGGCATCGGCGCCATCGCGACCAGGCCCCGCGCGGCATGGCGGATCGCCTGCGCCGCCGGGTCGTCGGGGTCCTCCACCACCAGCGGCGTGCCGCTGTCGGCGTGTTCGCGCAGCGGCATCGTCAAAGGCACCTTGCCCAGCAGCGGTACATCGAGCTCGTCGGCCAGATCCTGTCCGCCGCCCTCGCCGAAGATCGCGTAGCGCTCGCCCGTCGGTGTGGCAAAGCCCGACATGTTCTCGATCACGCCGCAGATCTCAAGCGAGACCTTGTGGGCCATCTCGGCCGAGCGCCGCGCGACCTTCTGCGCCGTGGGCTGCGGCGTGGTGACGATCAAAAACTGCGCCTGCGGCAAGAGCTGCGCGAGCGTCATCGACACGTCCCCCGTGCCGGGGGGCAGGTCGAGCAGCAGGTAGTCGAGGACCCCCCAGTCCACGTCCTGCAAGAACTGCGTGAGCGCCTTGTGCAGCATCGGCCCGCGCCACACCACGGCCGCGTCCTCCTCCAGGAAGAAGCCGATCGACATCACCTTCACGCCGTGCGCCTCCAGCGGCAAGATCTTGCGCTCGGCGGACACCGGCGGGCGCGTCGCCCCCAGCCCGTACATGCGCGGGATCGAGTAGCCCCACACGTCCGCGTCGAGAATCCCCACGCGCTTGCCTTCGCCGCTCAGCGCCGCCGCCAGGTTCGCTGTCAGGGTGCTCTTGCCCACACCGCCCTTGCCCGAGCCGATGCACAAGATGTTGGCCACCTGCGCGAGCGCCCCCTGCGGCAGGCTGCCGCGACCGAGCTTCTGCTGCAGCGCGGCCTTCTGCTCGTCGGTGAGCACGTCGAAGTACACGTTCACGTGGGTGACGCCCTCGATCGCCGACACCGCCTGTGCGACGGAGGACTGGAAGTGCCCGCGGATCGGGCACGCCGGGGTGGTCAGGGAGACCGTCACGTCGACCACGCCGTTGGCGCCGATGTCGATCGAGCGGACCATGTCGAGCTCCACGATCGAGCGCCGCAGCTCGGGGTCGATCACGCTCTCCAGGGATTTGAGGATCGCTTCTTCAGTCATCGTCGTCGGTCCATTCTCGCAGTTAAAGGCCAACGGAGCAGCTGGGGGCCGCTCCGTTGACTGAGGGAGGAGAGGGTCCTTCTTCCGCCGGCGGGATATGAGGCCGGCAGACTCTCCCGCTATCGGGGCCTCTCCGAGCCCGGGCGGGGGAAGTCGTTGTGTGCGCGCGGTCCCTCAGACCAGGCTGGTCACGCGCTCCTGCAGGCGGTTGGCCAGCTCGCTGCCGTCCTGGCGGCGCTGGCGCAGTTCGCGCTCCACGCGGGTGCGCGTCTTGCGCACCTCGCGCTCCAGCCGGCTGCGCGCAGTGGCGCCGCGGCGCTCGAACTTGCGCAGCTGCGTCTGTGCCTTTGTCGGGCTGGAGTAGACCGAGATGACGTCGCCGACGCCTGACACCACGCGTTCGCGGGCGATCAGCGCGGCGCCGACAGGGATCAGGACGGCGCGCTCGGCGAGCGGAGCGGGCGGGCGCGCGGCCCGCGTCTGGGTGGCGGCGCGGGGGGTGCCGGCGGCCTTCGCGCGGGGAGCGCGCTTGGCGGCGGGCTTGTTGGGGGAAGTCGTGTTGGCAGTGGCCATGGTGGGTGTGGATCTCCTTCTTCCTCGGCTACGAGGAGTGGGTACGTGGTTTGAAACCGAACACCTGTTTGTACCCGGCGTTGAATAGATCGTTACACCCACACCCTAACACGAAGTAAAGACCTTGTGAAATCTGGCCCTACTTACCCTGAGATTGTAACAAGAGGAACGTACGTTCGACTTGCGCGCTTCAGCTGTTCGTGCGAGTCAGCCAAATCTGCGGTGCCTCAAGCTCGGCCGTGCTCGGCAGCATCTCCGGTTCGCTCCACGCGCGTGCCAGCGCCGCCGGCCCGCCCGCGGCCACCACGGCGTCGCAGAAGTGCCGGCCGCTCTCGTACTGACGCATCTTCAGCTCCAGGCCGAGCAGGCGCTCGAGCACTCGCCACGGCAGTCCGCGCGTGGTGCGCCGCCGCGTCATCGCCGCACGCAGGCGCGGAAGCGAGGGCAGCACATCCGCCCCCACCTCGTCCATCACGTGCTCGGCATGGCCCTCGATCAGCGTCATCGTTGCCTGCATCCGTTCCACCAGCCCCCAGCGCTGCTCGCCGATGCTCAGGCGCAGCAGCTCACCATGGCGCAGGCGCTCGATCAGCTCGCGCGTGCCCTTCGGATCGGTCAGGCGCAGCAGCCCGCTCAGCGAGACGCTGCTCTCCAGACCCTCGATCAGCTCGCCGAGCAGCCCCGCCAGGTGCCCACGCAGCCACGGCGCGCCCGAGAACTGCACGGCGTGGGTGACCTCGTGGATCGTCACCCACGACACCAGCTCGCCCTCGTCCAGCCCCAGGCCGCGCGCGGCCTGCGCCAGGTTGGGCGCCACCAGCAGCAGGCGCGGCGTCACCGTGGGGTCGAGGATCGCCAGGTCGTACTGGCCCAGCACCCGCTGCGAGAGCATCCCTGTGAGCGCGCCCACCTGGGCCCCCAGCGCCAGCCCCGAGGCCACGCGCATCGCTTCGGGCAGTCCCAGCGCCCAGCCCTGACGGCGCTTGCTCGATGAGGAGGACGAGGAGGACTTCTGCTCCATGCGCCGCGCCATCTGCTCCACGAGCGGGCGCATCGTGGCGAGGTTGGCCGCGATCCAGCGCGGGCGGTCCACTGTCTCCAGCGGCGGCAGCTCCGCGGGCAGCGCAAGGCCCGTGTAGTCGCTCACGCGCCGCGCGAAGTCGCGCGCCAGCGGCTGCACCGGCTCCGCGCGGATGTCGTCGGGGGGAGGGTCGCCGGCGAGCATCTCGCCCACGCGCTGCGCCGTCGCCCAATCGACCGTGTCCATCAGCAGAGCCTAGCTCGGGGGGAGGGTCGCCTCGAAGGCGTCATGGGAGGATCGCTCCCGAGCGCCCGGCCTACCGGGCGGCTCCCATCGCAGTCGGCTCTTATGCTTGCAAGGGTGTCCCTCTCGCTCGACCGCGCCCCCGAGGCGAGCGCCCCGCCCGGCGCGCAGGCGCAGGAGGCGTTCACCGAGCGGCCCGAGGTGCGCGACGTGCTCGCCTGGATGTGCCTCCTGAGCGATCCCAGCGACGCCACGGCTGTGGCGCGCGCGCTCATGCGCCCGCCGATCGAGCTGCGCCAGAGCGACCTCGTGGGCGTCATCCAGATCGCCCGCCGCGGGCGGCTGGACATGGTCGCGGCGCTGCACGCGGCGCTCGAATCCCCGCAGATCGCGCCGCGGGCGCGCGAGCGCATCCAGCGCTTCCTCGAACTGCACAAGAGCGCCGCGGCGGCGCTCGAGGCCGGGCGCCCGGACCTGTTCGTGCGTACCGTCTCCGGGGGCGAGCGCGAGGACCGCGAGCAGCAGTCCTCCGCGCCGATCGAGCAGCTGCAGAGCACCCTGCGGATGATGCGCGAGGAGGTGCTCGGCGACGTCGCGCGCATCGCCCACGGCCTCTGCGAGCTGCGCCTGGACACCGATCTCGATGTCTCCCACGGGATCGCGCGCTACCTGGAGCTGGTCAAGCTCACGGCGCTGCTGGAGCGCCCCGCGGGGCAGAGCATCGAGGAGGCACTGCCCGAGATCAACGCGCGCCTGGCCGCCGCCGTGACCTCGCTGCAACGCGAGATCTTCCAAACATCGCCGCTCGACGCCGCGTTGCTGGAGGACGAGTGCGAGGAGCACGACGCGCAGGCGGGCACGGCCGCCAACGGAGACGCCCCGCGCTCGCGCACGGCCGCCGCGCTGGCCCCGCGCGGCGAGCCCTCCCTGCGCCCCTTCCTGCCGCGCATCGGTCAGGGCCTCGTGCTCTCCGCCTCGGACATCCAGACCTACCGCAGCTGCCCCCTGCGCTACAAGTACGCCCGCGTGCTGCGCGTCCCCACCGAGCAGACGCTGCCCCAGCGCTTCGGCATCGCCGTGCACCAGGTGCTCGAGCGCTACCACACCTCCGGCGCCTCCACCCTGGCCGAGCTGATGGAGCTGCTGCAAACGGCCTGGCGTCGCGGCGGCTTCGGAGATTCACAAAAGGAGCGCGAACTGCACGAGAAGGCGCGCGTGGCGCTCACGCGCTACCACGAGCGCCTGCGCGGCCATCAGGAAGGCGAGCCCGCCTGGTTCGAGCGCTCGTTCTCCTTCACGCTCGGCCCCCACCAGGTGCGCGGGCGCGTGGACCGCGTCGATGAGCTCCCCGACGGCTCGCACGAGCTGATCGACTACAAGACCGGCCGCCCCAAGGACGCGGCGCAGCTCGGCGAGGACGTGCAGCTCTCGCTCTACGCGCTGGCCGCGCGCGAGGACTGGGGCCTGCAGGCCCCGAGGCTGGCCTACTACTACGTGCTCGACGACCAGAAGGTTCCGGTGCCGCCGCGGGCGCAGGGCGATGAGGAGTGGATCAGGGAGGTGGTGATCGAAGTCGCGGAAGGGATCCTGGCGCAGCAGTTCGAGCCCACGCCCGCGCCCACGGTCTGCGCGATGTGCGACTTCCGCACGCTCTGTCCCGTCGCCGCGCCAATCTTCAACGGCGAAGATTGAGCAACAACGCGGCCCCCTCCCCTCCCCCAAAAAAACGCCAGTACGTCAGCTCGGACCCTTCGGTCCGTCCCCTCCGCGCTGGCGCAGAAAGCGCTGAAACTCGCTCGCCAGCAGGTCGCCCGAGGGCAGGTCCTCCGGCGCCAAGGGCTCCTCCTCGTCCTCCGCGTCGCGCTCCAGCCGTTCCACGAACGCCTGCACGTCGGGGTCGCTGGAGACAGCCAAGCCGACCTGGCGCTCGTAGGTATCCGACGCCTGCTCGAGCTCCGAGGCGTCCACCGAGACCTCCACGAGGCTTTCCAGACGGCGCACCAGCGCCAGCGCCGCCTTGGGGCTGGGGGCCGCGGCGACGTAGTGGGGAACGCTTGCCCACAGGCTCATCGCCGGCAGGCCCGCGTCGCTGCAGATCCCGTGCAGCACGCCCACGATGCCCGTCGGCCCCTCGTAGCGGCCGGGGCTGCCCGCGCCGACGTGCTCCAGCAGCCGCGGGTCCGAAGCAAAGCCCGTCATCGCCACCGGGCGGGTGTGCGCGACGTCTGCCAGCAGCGCGCCGAGCGTGATCACCATGCGCACGCCCAGTGCCTCCGCCAGCTCCACGATCAGCGCGCCGAACGAGCGCCAGCGCAGCGAGGGCTCCACACCGCGCACGAACACCAGATCGTGGGGCGCGCGCGGAACGGTCGCCGCGAACATCTCCACCGAAGGCCATTCGATCTCGCGCGCGCCCTCCTCGCTGATGCGGATGCGCGGGCGGTTGGCTTGCAGGTCGTAGAACTCCTCCGTATCCAGCTGCGCAAAGCGCTGCGCGCCGAGCGCGTCGCTCATGAACTCCGCTGCCGTGGAGGCCGCGTCACCGGCGTCGTTCCAGCCCTCAAAGGCGCAGACCATCGCCGGGGCTCTCAGCCCTGACGGACGGTGGTCCCAGATGAGGGGCTGCATCCGGTCCACCGTACATCATGAGTGGATGGCCTCCCCGCTTCTGCACGAATCTCCCGCCGCAACGCCCGCCGCGCAGGCCGTGGCCGTTGAGGCGCAGACTGCCGCAGTGTCCGACGCGCGGACGCTCGCTGCCACCGGCGGGCAGACCGCCGCACAGCCCCAAGCCCAGACCGTCGCCACCCTGCGCGTGGGCCAAGAGGTGGACGGCATCTTCGCCTGCTCACGCAAGGAGCGCCTCACCGGCAAGACCGGCAACCCCTACCTCACGGTCGAGCTGCGCGACAGCACCGGCGCGATCACCGCGCGCGTCTTCCAGGACGCCGATCTGCTCGCCGGCCGCTTCGAGCGCGGCGAGCTCGTACGCGTGCAGGGGCGCGTGGAGAGCTTCCGCGAGCAGCCGCAGATCGAGCTGCGCGCGATCGCGCGCGTACAGGCGGGGCAGGCCGACCTCGCCGCCTTCCTGCCGGTCGCGCGGCGCGACATCGAGGAGCTGGAGGGATTCCTCGAGCACCTCGCGCGGGAGGTATACGACCCGGGGCTGCGCGGCCTGCTGGAGCGCGTGCTCGGCGACCGAGCGCTACGCGCCGAGCTGCGCCGCGCGCCGTGCTCGGTGCCGGGATCCGACGGCCGCCAGGGGGGCCACCACGCCTACCTCGGAGGCCTGTTGGAGCACACCGTGGCGGTGGCCACGATGGCGCTTGAGCTGTGCACGGTGCACCAGCGCCTGGACCGCGACCTGCTGCTCACGGCCGCGATCGTGCACGACCTCGGCAAGACACGCGAGTTCACCTACGGCGCCGAGATCGCCCGCAGCGAAGAAGGCCGCCTGCTGGGGCACGTCGAGCTGGGCTTGCGCGTGCTGGTGCGCCACGCCCCATCCGCCCTGGCGGCGAAGCGGCGCCTCGCGCTGGAGCACTGCGTGATCACTCACCACGGGTCCGAGGCCGCATCCGGCGGGCGCTTCGCCTCGGCCGAGGCGATCGCCCTATATCGCCTCAATGCCCTCGACGCGCATCTGAAGGGCGCGTTCGAGCATGGCATCCCGCCGCAGAGCCCCTGACCAGCGGTCAAGTGCGCGCGCGGGAATGCCGATCAGAAACTGATGAGTTGGTTTCGACGCCGACGAGCCGAGGCGGCGGGCGCAGAGCAGGCCGTTGCGCCACAGGAGCCCCTGCCCGCGTCCGGGCCGGCCACCTCCGGGCCGGCTGTGCCCGAGTCCGCCGCGCCCGCGCCCGCGCCCGCGCCCCCGTCCGCCGCGCCTGCGGCGCCCGGGGCGACCCCTGAGCCGACCGCGCCGGGCGCGGCCCCTGGCCCGACCGCCGAATCTATGGCCCCCACCGGGGTGCTGATCGCGCCTGAGCCCCTGCCGGCCGCGCCCGCGGCGCCCGTCGCCGAGTTGGCGACGCTCGAGTCCGCGAGCGCCATCGCCACCCTGGAGCGCCCCTCCGGCGAAGACCCGGGCGTGCTCATCGACGCCGGCCCCGGCGATGGCCTCGGCGCGCCGATGCGCCCCGTGCGCCCCGGCCGCCTGATCGGCGAGGTGGTCGTGGACCTCGGCTTCGCCGACCGCGAGGCCGTGGAGGCCGCCGTGGGCGTCGCCCGCGCCGAACGCAAGCCCACCGGGCAGGTGCTGGTGGAGCAGGGCATCCTGCGTCAGGACCAACTCGCGCGCGTGGTCGCCGAGCGCTTCGGCCTCGACTACGTCGACCTCTCGACGCACGAACTGGACATGGGCGCCGTCAACCTGCTCAACCCCGACGCGATCAAGCGCTACCAGGCGGTGCCCGTCGGCTTCACCGAGGACGGCTCGATCCTGCTGGCGATGGCCGACCCCACGAACATCCTCACGATCGACGACATCGCGATGATCACCAACCGCCGCGTGCGCGCCGCGGCCGCCTCGGCGGAGGACGTCAACATGCTCGCCACGCGCATGGGCGCGATGCAGACCTCCATCGAGGACATCGTGGAGGACGACCAGGAGCAGAACGCGGCCGACACGCTCGCCGAAGAAGCCGACCAGGACGCGCCCGTCATCAAGCTGGTGCACTCGATCATCGCCCAGGCCGTGCAGCAGGGCGCCTCTGACATCCACGTGAACCCCGAAGAGGGGGACATGCGAGTCCTGTTCCGCATCGACGGCGTTCTGTTCCCCGCGGCCACGATCCGCCGCAAGATGGCGCTCGGCATGGTCTCGCGCATCAAGATCATGTCCGACCTCGACATCTCAGAGCGACGCGTCCCCCAGGATGGCCGCCTTGCGCTCACCGTCGAGGGGCGGCGCATCGACATCCGTGTCGTCACGCTGCCCCTGGTGCACGGCGAGGGCGCGGTGCTGCGCATCCTCGACAAGGGCGTCGTCGTGCAGAACCTGGAGTCGCTCGGCATGCAGCCCGAAGCGGAGGAGCGCTTCGCCCACGCCATCGGCCGCCCGCATGGTGCGGTGCTCGTCACGGGCCCCACGGGGTCGGGGAAGTCGACCACGCTGTATGCCGCGGTGAACGTCTTGAACGACGGCGCGCGCTCGATCCTCACGATCGAGGACCCCGTCGAGTCGCGCATCGCCGGCGTCAAGCAGATGCAGGTGTCGGTCAAGGCCGGGGTCACCTTCGAGACCGGCCTGCGCTCGATGCTTCGAGCCGATCCCGACATCATCATGGTGGGCGAGATCCGCGACCGCGAGACCGCCCACATCGCGGTGGAGGCCGCGCTCACAGGCCACCTGGTGCTCTCCACGCTGCACACGCGCGACGCGCCGTCAGCCTTGAGCAGGCTGATCGACATGGGCATCGAGCCGTTCCTGGTCTCCTCCTCCGTGGACTGCGTGGTGGCACAACGCCTGGTACGCATGCTCTGCCCGCACTGCAAGCGCCCCGCGAACCTGCCCGAAGTGGTGCTGGAGGAGTACGGCCTGGCCGGCATCCAGCCCTACGAGGCGGTGGGCTGCTCGCGCTGCGGCAGCTCGGGCTACCGTGGCCGCGTTGGGCTGTATGAGGTGATGACGGTGAGCGAGGAGGTCCGCGCACAGATCCTCGGCCACTGCTCCGTCGATGAAATCACCGCGACCGCCGTGTCCCAGGGCATGCGCCGCCTGCACGATGACGGCATGGAAAAGGTCCGCGCCGGCCAGACCTCGATCGCCGAGGTCGAGCGGATGACCACCAGCTTGGTGTAGAGGGAAGGGCGCCGTCGGCGCGCTCCTCGCCGGTCCAAAACCGCTTGTTCATGCGGTTTTCGTAGGCCATTTAGCGGAAAAGTACGCTTCCTTCGCCGGGCTCTTGAAGTCTTCTGCCAGCGGCGTACGCTTCCCCATGCTTCCGAATGACTCCGAGGTGCAGGCTGGTCTCGGGACCCAGGAGGAAGCATCAAAACCCAACAGGACTCCGGCTCAGGCCGGAAGAAAGGAAGTAGACCAGGCAATGTTCAGATTACGAATAGCCCTCTGGAGCCTGCTGGCCGTGTTTGCGGTCAGTGGGCTCTCGGCGGCTGCCGCTTCGGCTGAAGGGCCGTTTTGGCACGTCGGGGGCGAAAAGCTCAAACAAGGTTCGAAGGGGCTCAAACTGCAAAGCAAAGGCCCGCTCGTTCTTAGGTCAGAAGTTACTGCTAAACCTGAAAATGTAAAAATAGTCATCACTTGCAACACCAGCACGTCAGAAGGTACTATCGAAGGACAGGGCCCAACCAGGCAAGGTCAAGATAAAGGCACCGTCTCCTACGAACAATGCAAAGTCGAAACTAAACCAGTCATAGCGGAATGCAAGGTCGTAGAACCAATTAAAACTGGTCAACTCAAATCTCATCTAGCCTTTGCTACCGTACAAGGGAGTGAACAGATCGTCGATTTGTTCGAACCGTCGCCGACACAACAAACAGAAGAAAAAGTCTTTGCCCGCATTAACCTCAAACCATGTGCGGGCATCGCAGGAGTATATCCTGTGACGGGCTCCGCCGTAGCACAGTTGGCGCCACAGGAAGTAGAAGGTCAAGAAGGTTCGCTGTTCTTCCCCGAAGAACCCATCACCAAAATTAAACACGAAGGTCAAGAAGTAAGTACAGGTCTCTTCTTGGGGCCGCTCGCTGCAAAATTCACCGGCTACTATGGAGCCAGGCTCCAAAGTGGAGAAAGATATGGTGTATTTCGCAATTAGGTCGCCGTAGAGAGTGACTATGCTGAGGATGCGGGACTGCCTGTAGTGTGGTCCCGCATCCTAACTGAACACACGCACAAGGTCAGAGACATAGCCGGTCTCGTATCGCAATACGCACTATGTTGGCTTTAGGCTGATAGGTAGCAGATCATTACGGGAATTTACGGAGAGGTAGATAGTGAAATCGCACCGGGTTACGCAAACAACCTTAGTCTTAGTACTAGCTGTAAGTCTGTTCAGCTTGTGGCTTTCGCCCGATATGGCGAGCGCTGGCGATGTGGGCCATGCATCTTGTCCAAATGAACTGTCGCCAGGGTATCGGACATATCTGCCCGACTGTCGCGCCTATGAGTTGGTTACCCCGTCGTACAAGGGAGGATTCTCGGTTGAAGTGCTGAACATCTCGGAAGACGGATCGCAGTTGGAGGCGCGATCTTTTGGTGTCTTCTCGAATCCTCGCGATACGGGTGGCCTCGGGGGCGTCTACGACCTGGTCCGGACACCTTCTGGGTGGAGGTCGTTACCCCTGGACGCACCGTTTTCCATGTTCACCGGGTTCAACGTTGAAGCGATCAGCCCCGACTTTACGAGCAGTCTCTGGTTTGCCAATGCGCCATCAGCGTCTCCCATATCGGGTATCTATTTATCCGAGCCGCCCCTGAGCTTTGGGTTGCTAGGCCCCTCGGGTCCGGCGACCGTGGGCTTCAGGGTTCTCAGCCTGGCTGGGGCGTCACGTAACTTCTCGCATAGCGTCTTCTTCGCCCGCGCGCCGGGATTTGCTGAAAAGAGCGAATTGTGGCCGGGTGACAAGACGGCCGGTGAAGAGCAGCCGTCGTTGTACGAATATGTTGCGGGAGACAAGACCGATCCGCGCCTCGTGGGCGTAAGCAACAGGGGCGTTGTCGCTAGCATCGAAGCGGGGGATCCGATCAGCGAGTGCGGGACTTACCTTGGCGGGCCAAGCGAAAATGCCTACAATGCGGTGTCGGAAGACGGTTCAAAAACCTTCTTTACGGCGCTTGGCCGCGACTACTCTGCGTGCGGTAAGCTCAATCCCAATGTCCAGCCGCCTGTAAACGAATTGTATGCGCGTCTGGACGGCGGACTAGCAGACGCCGAGTCGGTCTCGATATCCGAGCCGAGCGAATCCGATTGTGGGGAATGCGACCTCTCGGGCCAGGCTGACGCGGAATTTCAGGGGGCCTCTCTGGATGGTTCGAAGGTGTTCTTCACGACCGCTCAGTCCCTGCTGCCGGGTGCGCATGGGGTGGGCACCAACCTGTATGAGTATAACTTTGACGGCCCTGCGGGACGGCGTGTGACGCTTCTGTCGGGTGGCGATCCAGCGGACGCGCGGATCCAGCGGATCGTGCGTGTCTCCGAGGACGGATCGCATGTCTACTTCGTTGCGCAGGGCATCCTGCAAGCGGCAAGCAACGCCTTCGGCAGGCAGGCTGAAGAGGGCAAGGAAAACCTGTATGTCTACGAGCGCGACGCTGCCCATCCAGAAGGACATGTGGCGTTCATCGCGACCGCTGGCGTGGGCACCGCACAGGCAACGCCCGATGGGGGATTCCTGGTGTTCGAGAGTTCGGTCGATTTAACTCCTGATGAGGAAGAACTGCCGGAGGCAGGCCAGGTGTTTGAGTACGACGCACAGACGGCGGCCTTGGTGCGGGTTTCCCGAGGGCAGGACGGCTACAACGAAGATGGTAACAGCGTCGTCTATCCGGCCAGCATCCCCAGCCAGGGATACAGACAGGACCTGCCGGTCAACGAGTTCACCAAGCTTGCCGTGTCGGGCGATGGGGCGTATGTGTTCTTCACCACCGAAGACAGTCTTACGCCACAGGCACTCAACGGTGCCGTTAACGTATACGAGTACCACGAAGGGCAGGTGGCTTTGATCTCAGACGGCCACGATCTTGCCGCAAGCGTACTGGAAGAACCGCCGGTCCAGCTACTCGGGACCGACGAATCGGGCCGGGACGTGTACTTCAGGACCGCCGATCAGCTCGTCCCGCAGGACACCGATACCCAGCTGGATGTGTATGACGCGCGCGTGGAAGGCGGCTTTCCCGCTGCCGCAGAAAAATCGGACTGTTTTGGAGATTCGTGTCAGGGACCGCTGGCAAGTGCGCCGCAGGCGTCGGTGTCACCGACATCTTCGTCAGGAGGCGAAAGCGCTTCTAAAGCGGTGTCGGAGGTTTCGGGCGAAACGACCAAGGGCAAGCAGGCGCCCAAGCGAGCCAAGACGAAGGCAAAAACCAAGAAGAAGCGCGGCAAAAAGAGTCCACGTAAGGTCAAAAAGTCGGCCCGAGGAGGTAGGTAGGCTATGCGCGCCAAGGCTGTTGTTCGCATGTTTCTCTGCTTGATGGTCCTGCTGTTGACCGAGAGCGCGGTATCGCTTAGTGCTGCGCAGGCTGCCTCATCCCGTCCCGGATGGGTAGTTTCGTCGGTCGCCGAGCCGGCCAACTTCTCCTCGGCAGATAACGCCAGGTGTTCGGCGGTCGGCTATTTCTTCTGTGACAGCTACCTGATCACAATCACAAATGTTGGCGGTAGTGCTACTAGTGAAAACTTTAGGCCGATTCGCGTGGCCGACACTCTACCAGCAGATCTGACACCGGTCGGCATGCATGGCCGGAATTTGGAAAACGACCAGCCTCTGGGATGCAATAAGATCGAAGTAACGTGCGCCTATAGCGGCACTGTAGCCCCGGGAGGGACGATCACGATCGACCTGGAAGTCGAAGTGCCCTCCGAAGGTCTTCCGGTCGGACGCACAGTGACCAACGCTGTCAAGGTTGAAGGCGGCGGTGCTCCTTTGGTTACGACAAGCGCGCCGCTCACAACGGCAAACACCGTCGAAGGGCTGCCGGTGGGTTATGGGATTGCCGACTTCGGAATGCAGACGTCAGGCATTGGAGGGGCGGCAGATGAACAGGCATCCGATCATCCAAACGACACGACGACGGTCTTTAATCTCAACACCTCGGTGGTGAGTGAGGTGAGCGGGAACACTTTTCCTGAAAGCGTGCAGCAGCCAAAGGATATAGCGGTCTTGTTGCCACTTGGGCTCGTGGGCGATCCGCAGCAGGCGGGGACGTGTACAGCGGTGCAGCTGTTTGCGGCCGGAGAGGACAGCACCCAGTGTCCGCCGCTCAGTCGTGTGGGAACGGCGATTACATTCGTCGGAGGCTTAGAGTCGGGCAGCGTTGTGAAGTCCAGCAGCGGGGTTTCGTATGTGTACAATATGGTTCCAGAAAAGGGCTATCCGGCCCAGTTGAGCTTCAAGGTGCTCCACCAGCCGGTTTCGCTTGACGCCAATGTGGTACACACGAGTTCAGGATACGAGGTACGTGTAGCCACGCCGGGCATCCCGCGCACGCTCGGTGTAGAAGGGGCCGGTTTGACTCTCTTCGGTAACCCCAACGAAGCCAACGATGAACCGAGCAATCCCCAGGCGTTCTTCACCAACCCCAGCGACTGCACCGGTAGGTCTGTCGCGTCGAAGCTCGAAACGGACTCCTGGGCCGAACCAGGCGTGTGGTCCTCCGCTGAGTCGGTCTCATACCCGCAGATCACTGGCTGCAATCTCCTCCAGTTCGAACCGATGCTCGAAATGCGCCCCGAACTTACCGAGGCTGAATCCCCGACGGGCTTCGAAATCAAGATCAAGACCCCGCAGAGCCCGAACCGCTTCCCCATCCTGGCGACGCCAGACCTCAAGAATCTGACCATGACCCTCCCTGAAGGCATGACTGTCTCCCCCGGCGCGGCCGACGGCCTGAGGGGTTGCAAGGCAACTGGCCCGGAAGGGATCAACATGCCCGGCGATCCTTCCCATCCCAACGAAGTGGCAAGCGAAGGCGAAGAGATCGGGCCGGACGGGATGACGCACCTGATCGCCGGGCACTGTCCGCTCGCCTCGCAGATCGGCACGGTGCAGATCACCACGCCCGTGCTCAAGGAACCGCTCGAAGGCCACGTCTTTGTTGCCGAACCGCACTGCACCAACCCAGGCGACGAATGCACCCCCGCTGACGCCGCCGACGGCAACCTCTTCTACCTCTATTTCGAAGCCGCCGGCTCGGGCGTGGTCATCAAGCTCGGCGGGCAGGTCTCCGTCAACCCGACCACGGGTCAGATCACCACGAGGTTTACCGAACTCCCCCAGCAGCCTCTCAGCGAAGTGTCCGTCCGTCTCAAGGGCGGCGTTAGGGCGCCGCTGGCCAACTCGCGGCAGTGCGGCCTTGCGACGACGATTGCTCGCTTCACCCCATGGAGTTCCCCGATGACTGCGGATGCGATCCGCGAAGCGTCGTTCCCCGTCAGCTGGAACGGGAGCGGCGGGCCGTGTCCTGAAACGGTTCCCTTCGAACCTTCCCTCACCGCGGGTTCCGCCAGCACGAGCGCCGGGCAGTTCAGTCCGCTCAGCGTCACCTTGCAGCGCCCCGATCGCACGCAGGACCTGCGCCGCTTGCAGGTCAAGCTGCCCGCCGGGCTGCTCGCCATGCTTTCCAGTGTCACGCTCTGCAAGGAACCGCAGGCGGCGGAAGGCGACTGCCCCGAAGCGAGTGAAATCGGCAGCACCTCGGCGGCCGTCGGCTCGGGGGCCCATCCTTATGTGGTCACCGGTGGCCGCGTCTTCCTAACGGAAGGGTTCAACGGCGCGCCCTTTGGCATCACCGCGGTGGTGCCCGCCAAGGCCGGCCCCTTCAACCTGGGCAATGTTGTGGTGCGTGCCACCGTCAGCGTCGACTCAACGACCGGCGCCGCCACCATCACCACCGGCTCGCTGCCGCAGATCCTCGACGGCGTGCCGCTGCACATCCGCACGATCGAAGTCAGTACCGCCAACCATCCCAAGTTCGCGTTCAATCCGACCAACTGCGCGCGCACGCAGATTGCCGCGAACGTCGAATCCGCGCAGGGCGCCTCCGCCGCCGTCTCTTCGCCGTTCGCGGTGGAAGGCTGCAACAACCTGCCGTTCAAGCCCACTTTCGCCGTCTCCACCACGGGCAAGACATCCAAGGCGAAGGGTGCGAGCCTGAAGGTGATGGTCACCTCGGCGTTTGGCGAGGACAACATCGGCAGGGTCGTTGCCAGCCTGCCCAAGCAGCTGCCCGCGCGCCTCACGACGCTGCAGCAGGCGTGCCCCGAAGCTACGTTTGCGCAGAACCCTGCACAGTGCCCCGCGGGCTCGGACGTCGGCAGTGCGGTCGCGGTCACCCCCGTGCTCAGCCAGCCGCTCAGCGGCCCCGTCTACCTCGAGTCGCACGGGGGCGCAGCGTTCCCGGACCTCGTCGTGATCCTCCAGGGCCAGGGCGTGCGGCTCGACCTGCGTGGCAACACGAACATCGCCAAGGGCATCACCACCAGCACGTTCGCGGCCGTACCCGACGCGCCGATCTCGTCCTTCGAGCTCACCCTCCCCGAGGGGCCGCACTCCGCGCTGACGAGCAACCTGCCCGCCAAGGCGAAGGGCAACCTATGTGGCACGAAGCTCGTCATGCCCACCACGCTCACCGCCCAGAACGGCGCGCAGATCGTCCAGAGCACGAAGATCTCGGTGCTCGGCTGCCCCAAGGCCAAGGCCAAGGCCAAGGCGAAGGCGACACGGCGGGCCAGGACCCGCAGAGCCGGCGCTCGCACGGCCGGTTAAGGGGCGCGCGACGAGGGACGCGCAACGGCGAGCCGCCACAGCGGGCGCCCGATCGCCAGACGTCACGCCGTGCGCGGCCCCCTCCTCTCCATTCCTATTTCCTCTTCTTGCTCACCTTCCCCTTGCCCTTGCCATGGCGAGCGGGCTTGAGGGCCGGGCAGCCGTGCGGGCGGCCGAGCGAGAACGGGCCTGAGATCGCCTGGGTGATGACCTTCTTTTCGTTCAGGTAGGCGTAGGCGACGGTCAGCGTCGGGTCCACGCGTGGCTCCGCGCAGAGCTTCTTCGCAAGCGCGAACTGGCCCGTGATCGTCTCGTAGCCCTTGGTCGTGTTGCCGACGCAATCGAAGCCGAAGCCCGGGATTTCGCCGTTGCAGGTGAACGAGTCGGTCGTGATCGCTTCGCCCTTTTCGTTGCTCACGAGCGGGGCGCTTTCAAAGCCCGTCGTCTGCACGTTGCCCGTCTGGAGCGCATAGCCGCTGATCGGGCCGCTGCACGCGATCGTGTACTGCACCTGCGCTTCGCTTGAGCCTTCTTCGACCTTACCGGCCACCAGGTGGCCGGCGCAGGTGTAGTTGTTGGGGTTGCTTTCTTCTGCCTGGCTCTGCGCCGCGAGTAGCAATGTCAGCGCCGCCGCCGCGGGCAGCGCAAGCGCGAGCCGGCGGACGCCGCGACGGGGGGATGGCTGGGGCTTGTGCAACGGGATCTCCTTGCTTGTCGGTGGGTGGTTTGGATGGGATTTGGGGGCCGGTTGGTGGCTTCCCCGGGCTATCTGGCTGGGTGTCGGTGCAGCTATTCTTCACAAAGCGCCTTAAGTCTATCTTCTTTATGAAGATTATGCTACCGTCCTTCGCTCGACGCTGTCAACACACGAAATGGAGCCAAGCCAATGAAGCGAATTCGCCGTCTAACTGCAGCCCTGACTCTGTCGGGCGTGCTCGGCATCGCGATCCCCGCGATTGCCGTGGCGGCGAGCGTGATCACGATCAGCGGTGCCACCGCATCCGCTCCGCTGGTGACACTGCTCGCCCAGAAGTACGTCAAGGTCTACCCGCACAAGGTCAAGTTCAAGATCGCCCAGGGCGGCACCAACGTCGGCATCGCCGATGTCGCGGCGGGTCGCGTGACGATGGCCGACGTATCGCGCGACCCCCTCCCCAGCGATCCCCCCGGCCTCGAATTCAATCCGATCGCGCGCTACTTCGTGTGCGTCGTCACCAACAAGTCCAACCCGCTCGCCAATTTGACGCAGGCGCAGGCGCAGGCGATCTTCACCGGCAAGGTGCGCGAATGGAGCAAGGTGCCCGGCGCCACCGCCACCGGCACGATCGACCTGATCAGCCGCACCTCCGCCGCCGGCGTGCTCACGACGTTCCAGACGCTGCTGCTGGGCAACAAGAGCGTGTCTTCGATCGCCTCGCAGGAGCCCTCCGAGGGTCTGTTGCAGCAGAAGGTGCAGACCGATCCCAACGCGATCGGCTTCCTGTCTGACTACTACGCGCTGAAGGGCGTCAACGCGGTCGGCTACAACGGCGTCGGCTGCTCGCTGGCCAACGCCGAGTCCGGGCAGTACCCGGGCGTGGCGCACTTCTACGAGGTCACGCGCGGGCCGGCCACCGGCGCGGGCAAGGCGTTCATCCAGTGGATCATCCACAGCGCCGCCGCCCGCAAGATCGTCACCTCCTCCTGGTTGCCGCTCAGCTGAGGCAGTGACGATGCTGGAGCGCCTGCGCCATCCCTGGTCTGACCGCCGCGCTGAGCTCGTGCTCGGCGCGGCGGCCTGCTCCGTCGCGGGCGCGATCGCTCTGATGATCGCCTTCGTCGCGGTGGGGGCCTGGCCGACGTTCGCCCACAACGGCCTCTCCTGGCTGGGCTCCGGGGGCAATCCCGAAACGCAGATCGGAAACATGCTGCACACCGGGCCGCGCCCGCCCGCCGTGGCCTACCACCTGCGTGCGTGGCCTTTGATCTACGGCACGCTGCTGACGGCGGGCCTGGCGCTGGTGTTCGGTCTGGCCTTCGCGCTGCTCGCAGCGGTCTTCCTCGTGGAGTTCGCGCCGCCTGCCATGAGGCGGGTGCTCACCCCCGTCGTGCGCCTGCTCGCGGGCGTGCCCTCAGTCATCTACGGGCTCATCGGCGTGCTCGTGCTGGCGCCGTTCGTGGGCAACCACATCATCAGCCCGGCGCAGAAGCAGTCCGTGCAGTACGTCGTGCAGCTCGACGGCACCGGCCTGGCCGTCGCCGTGGTGGTGCTGACTGTCATGATCACGCCCATCATGGTTGCTCTCATCGCCGATGCGCTAAGTGAGGTACCCGCCGCCTGGCGCGAGGGGGCCGTCGCGCTTGGGGTCAACCCGCTGCGCGCGACGCTCGCGGTGTCGCTGCGCGCGATCCGCCCCGCGATCGTCGCCGCCGGCGCCTTCGCCTGCGCGCGCGCCGTGGGCGAGGCGGTGATGCTGGCGATGGTCTCGGGCTCGGATGCATTTACGCCCAAGCCGTGGGACGGGGTTCCGTTCCTGTTTGAGCCGCTGCTCACGCTGGCCGCCTCGATTTTCCGCAACGCCGAAGGGTTGAGCGCGCCGGCGGTGCGCTCCAGTATCGATGCGTTTGCGTTGCTGCTGCTGTTCTCGGCCTTCGTGCTGTCTGTGTGCTCCTACCTGGTGAAGCTGCCGCTGCGCCGCCACCACGCGGGGTTGCGATGAGCACGTTCGAGCAGCCCGTCTATGTGGGGCGCGGGCGGCGCTCCTCGCTGCGCAGCTGGCGCTGGAGTGATCGCGTCTTCTATCTGCTCGCGTGGTGCAGCGGCCTCGCGCTGTGTCTGATCGCGGGGGCGCTCGTGCTGTACATGCTCGTGCGCGGCCTGCAGTACATCAGCCCCAGCCTGATCTTCAGCCGCCCCCGCGCGGAAGTCAACCAGGCGCAGATCGGCGGCTTCCTCGACCCGCTGCTCGGCACGCTGCTGCTGGTGCTGATCGGCGTCGTGCTCGCCACGCCCGTGGGTGTCGCAAGTGCCGTGTGGATCGTGGAGTACGGGCGTCCGCGCTGGCTCGCGCGCATTGTCGAGTCGAGCGTGGAGATCGTCGCGGGCACGCCCGACATCGTGATCGCGATCTTCGCGCTTGCGTTGTTTCAGCTCGGCGCCTTCTCGTTCATGTCCTTCACGGCCTCCGGGGGCGGCGTCTATGGGCGCTCGTTCCTGACGGCGGGTGCGGCCATATCGCTGCTGGCGATACCGCCCGTATTCCTCGCCACGCGCGACGGCCTGGAGGCGCTGCCCGGCCATCAGCGCGAGGGCGCCTTCGCGCTGGGCAAGACGCGCATCGCCACGATCCGCCGCGTGCTGCTGCCGGGCATCCGCCCCAACATCGCCACGGGCGTGACGCTCGGCATGGGCCGCATCGTCGGCGACACCGCGATCGTCTTCCTTTTGCTGGGCGTGGGCGCAGCCGAGCGCATCGAACCGCAGGGCGGCGCCTTCGGCTTGAACGTGCTGCGCGGCACGGGCTCGACGCTGACGAGCTACATCTACAGCAACTCCCCGGCGGGCGAGGGCAACGCGCCGCAGAAGGCATACGCCGCCGCCTTCGTGCTGCTGGCGATGGTGCTCGCGCTGAACGCTGCCGCGAGCTTCATCTCCGGGCGCGGGCGCTCGGGGAAGATGAGCTTCGGCGAGGGCGTGAGGTACGGGGCATGGGCATGATCGGGGGCATCGCAGCGTGAGCTCACTCGAGTCCATCCGCCCGCGCGGCGCGCGCCTGCAGCACGACGTGCCGATCGAGCAGGAGGTGGTGCCGCCGGTCAAGCGCATCGTGCTCGACCGTGCGCCCACGGCCGTGCCCCCGCCGCTGATCGATGGCGACGCGGCGCACCGCCGCCGGGCGGCCGTGGCCGGTCCCGAGCGCCTGCGCATCGAGCGCGTGAGCGTCAGCTACGGCGGCAAGCCGGCCGTGAAAGACGTCTCGCTGGCGGTGCACCAGGGGGAGGTGCTCGCGCTGATCGGGCCCTCCGGCTGCGGCAAGACGACGCTGCTGCGCACGCTCAACCGCCTCACCGAGCTGACACCGGGCGCCGTGCGGCAGGGGAGCGTGCTGCTCGACGGCGCCGAGGTGCACGCGTTGCCCGACACCGAGCTGCGCGCGCGCGTCTCGATGGTCTTTCAGCAGCCCAACCCCTTCCCGATGTCGGTCTTTGACAACGTCGCCTTCGCGCTGCGCGAGCAGTCGCGCAAGCGCCCGCGCCGCCGCGAGATCGAACCGCAGGTGATCGACGCGCTGCGCCGGGCTGGGCTGTATGAGGAGGTGCGCGACGATCTGCATCGGCCGGCGCTGCGCCTCTCCGGCGGGCAGCAGCAGCGGCTGTGCATCGCGCGGGCGATCGTGCTGCGGCCCGAGGTGCTGTTGATGGACGAGCCCTGCTCGGCGCTCGATCCGCGTTCGACGGAGACGATCGAGCTGCTGATCGGCGAGCTGCGCCGCGAGCTGGCGGTGGTGATCGTCACGCACAATCTCCAGCAGGCCCACCGCGTGGCCGATCGCGTGGCGTTCATGTATCTCGGCGACCTCGTTGAGCACGGCGATGTCGAGCAGGTCTTCCGCGCGCCCCGCGCCCCGCGCACGCGCGACTACGTGAAGGGGGTGTTCGGGTGAAGCCCCTGCTGGCTGCCGCGGCGCTCGGCGCGCTGTCGCTCACGCTCAGCGCCTGCGAGAGCACCGAGAGCGAAAGCGCGCGCCTGGGCAAGGAAGGCGCCAAGCTGATCGCCTCCGCGGGCACCGTGGGCACGGGCGGCGCCAACTCTGAGGTGCGCGTCGGTCAGGCCGCGCTTGTGCAGGGCTCCGGCCGCACCGCCGCGGCCGTGCGACTGACCAACCTCGGCGCCGGCCCGCAGCTCGACGTGCCCGTGCTGATCGACGTGCGCAACCACACTGGGGCCTCGCTGTATCGCAACGACATCCAGGGCCTTGAGCCTTCGCTGCAGCAGATGCCCCTGCTCGCGGCGCACGCCTCGGGCTGGTGGGTGGACGACCAGGTGCTCGCCGCCGGGGGCACGCCCAGCTCGGTGAACGTGCGTGTGGGGGCGGCCAAGGGGGCTTCTGCCACAGGGGCGTCCGCAAAGGGAGCCTCGCCCGAGGCTGTCATTGCGCCGGGCGGCAGTGGCTCTCCCGCGGTGCAGGTGAGCGCCACCACGCTCGGCAGCCAGGAACTCGTCGGGCCCTACCTCGACGGCAGCGTCGTCAACCACACCGGCGTCGCCCAGCACAACATGCCGATCTTCGCCGTTGCTCTGCGCGGGGCACGCGTGGTGGCGGCCGGCCGCGCGCTCGTGCCCGGTCTCGCCGCCTCGGGCAGCGGCGCCACCGCGAGCTTCCGTATCTACCTCGTCGGCTCGCCCGCCGGTGCCCGCATCGAACTGACCCCCGCCCCGGCGGTGGGGGCGTAAGAGAAAGGAGCTCAGGCAAGTGAGCACAGATTTCCCTCCCACCCAGACCTCTCCGATCGGCGCACCGATGGGCGCACCCACTGCCACCCACCACGACCTCTCCACCATGCTGGCCCGCGAGCCTTGCGCCAACTGCGGTGCGCCGCTGGGAGCCGACCAGCGCTATTGCCTCTCCTGCGGGATCCCCCGGCCCGGCACCAGGCTGCCGTTCCTGGATGTGCTCCACACCGAGGCCGCCGCGGCCGGGGCGATCGACGCTGCGTCGCAGCCGACCGCGCTGCTGCGCATACCTGCGTTGGCGCCTGCCGGTGGACGCGGCTCCGCCTACGGCGGCGGCGGTCGCTGGGGAGGCGAGAACGGCATCGCCGCCAGGCTGCGCGAAAGCAGCGGGCTGTTTGCGCTACTCGGCGTGCTGCTACTCGCGCTGCTCATCGGCCTGCTGCTCGGACACTGGGCGGGGGGTGGCACGCGCACCGTCGCCGCCGCGGCGCCCAGCAAGCAGGTGATCGAAGTCAAGGGCCTGAGCTTCCCCGCCGCTGCTGCCGCGGCGCCGGTGGCGAGCACGGCGGGGGCGGCCACGACCGCCGGTACGCCATCCGCATCCGAATCCAGCACCCCAGCTGCATCCACGCACACGAACGGTGCTCCGCCGGCCAACTCCAGCCCCACGGTCAGCAAGCTGGCGCATACCACCGGCAAGGAACATGCCAAGGAAGTCGAAAAGGCGCTCGCCAACGGCAAGGGCACGCTCTCCACCGGCGGCGCGCCGCCGCCCAAGGAAACCGGCAAGTCGCACGCCAAGGGGCCGATCGGCGGCGGCTCGGAAGTGACGAGCATCGAATGATGAGAACCTTGGCCGAAGTGCGTCGTCCCGCCGACACCCACATCGCCGCGCTCGGCAGCTCTCTGGAGGAGTTGCGCCGCGATCGTCTGGAGCTGGCCGAAAAGGTAGCTGGGCTGACGTGGGACCTCGGCGGCCTCACCTATGAGATGGCGGTGCGCGACCACTATCGCCTGGACGTGCTGGCCCGCCGTGCGGCCGAGCTGCAGGAGGCCGACGCGCAGCTGGGCGAGGTCGAACGCCTGCTCGCCGCCGCCGAGGACGGTATCCACGGCACCTGCCGCGCCTGCGGCTCCGTGCACTCGCGGGGGGCGGCATTCTGCTGGCACTGCGGCGCCACGCTGCTCGCTGACAGCCGGCCTTCGGTACTGGGGGAGCCGGCGCCGGGGCCGGCTGAGGGGCTTGTGGCAGAGGCAGATCGCCTGGGCTTTGAGCTATGACTCGGGCGGGGGCGGCGCGCTCGGCGATGCCTGAGTAGCAACCGGCTCGGGCGCCGGGGGCGCCTGGCTGGTCACCGGCTGAGACGGCTGTGCCTGCGCCGACGCCTGAGACTGATCGCCCGTGCCCAGCGTGGGTGTGGTGGGCGGCTTGGACTCCCCCGTCACGGCCTCCTTGAACTCACGCATGCCGCTGCCCAGCGAGCGACCGATTTCGGGAAGCCGGCGGGCGCCGAACACGAGCAGCACCAAGACCACGAGAACCGCGATGTGGAGCGGATTGTCGAGTCCCATCGCTTCTCAGTCTAACGCGGCATCGGACTGCCTAAGCGCATTTCGTACAAGCTGCGCCGCGACGAACAGGATCAAGAGCGCGAAGCCCACGCGCAGGGCCTCACCGGAGAGCAGGTTGGCCAGTGCCACGCCACCCGCCGCACCGGCCAGCGAGAGCAGGCCCAGCACCAGCGCGTCGTGGCGGCGAACGTTGCCGTAGCGGTCCTGGTTGATGGCGCCGACGAGCGCCACCGGCACGATCGCCAGCAGCGAGGTGGCCTCCGCCTGGTGCTGGCCGAGGCCCAGGAAGATGACGAGGCCCGGCACGAACAGCACGCCCCCGCCGACGCCGAGCAGACCGGCGATCACGCCCGCGGCCACGCCAATCGCGATCGCGCCGATCATTGCGCGAGCAGCTCCACGGCGGTGGCCACCAGCACCGCCGCGAACATCAGCGCGATCACGCGGTTGTCCAGGCGCTGCTGAAGCCACGTGCCGAGCAGCACCCCCCCCACCGCCGGTATCCCGATGAGGATGCCGTCGCGCACGTGCACGTTGCCGTAACCCCCCTGCACAGCCGCGGCGAAGGCGGCGATGAAAACGATCGCCGCCAGCGACGTGCCGGTGGCCTCGCGCTCGCCGTAGCCCAACCAGAGCACCAGCAGGGGCACGATCACCGTGCCGCCGCCGACGCCAAAGAGACCGCTGAAGAGCCCCGCCGCGGTGCCGATCGCCGCGAGCTTCAACGCGCGCTCGCGGGTCATGCCGGGCGACTGTTCGGCGGTCATCGTGGGTAGGACGCCCCGGACAGTGACACTGAGCGCCATACTAATGTCCGTGTCCCCGGCCGCCACCCTCGTGGAGGCGCTGGAGCCGCTGCGCTCCGATCCCTCCCACGCCGCTGTACTACTCGACATTGACGGCACCCTGGCGCCGATCGTCAGGCATGCCGACGACGCGCACGTACCCGAGGCCACACGCACGCTGCTGATCGAGATCGCCAAGCGCTACGGGGTCGTGGCCTGCGTGAGCGGACGGCGCGCGCAGGCGGCGCGCCAGATCGTGGCGATCGGCAGCATCGCCTACATCGGCAACCACGGCGGCGAGCTGCTGCGCCCCGGCTCCACGCGCGTGGAGCTCGACAGCGAGGTGGAGGGGTGGGGCGAGCGCGTGCGCGCCTTCGCCGCGCGCGTCTACACGAGCGACCACCAACGCCTGCGCGTGCGCACCGAGGACAAGCAGGCGATCGCCGCCTTTCACTGGCGCGGCGCCCCTGATGAGGAGGCCGCGGCCGCGGCCGTGCGCGAGATCGCCGACGCCGCGCAGGCGGAGGGCTTCGCCGTGCACTGGGGGCGCAAGGTGCTGGAGGTACGCCCGCCTGTCGCGCTGGACAAGGGCATGGGCGTGACGGCGCTGCTCGACTTTCCCCCTCGGGTGTGCACCGCGGCACTGTATGTGGGCGACGACGCCACCGACCTCGATGCCTTCCGCGCGCTGCGCGGGCTGGAACAAGCTGGCGTGTTGCGCTGCGCGGTGTGCGCCGCGGTCACCTCCGAGGAAGCCCCGCCCGAGCTGGTGCGTGAGGCGGATCTCACTATCGACGGCACGAGCGGCGTGCGCGGGCTGCTCGAGGCCCTGCTGCAATAGGGCCCGCTCCAAGTGCGTTTCGTGGACTTCCTCAAGACGACCGTGCTGCTCAGCGCGGGCGCCGCCACGGCGCTGGCCACCGTCGCCGTGCTCGCAGCCGCGGCGCAGTCGAACTCGCTGCTCGTGCTCGTGGCCGCCGGCTGGTGGGTGCTGGCGGCGCTCATCGGTCTGCGCATGGGCCGTCGTGCCGAGGCCAGCCCACCGATCGCCCGCCTGCTGGCCGGGGCCAAGGCCACCACCACGCTGCCCGAGCACCACCCGGGCGCCACGCTCGCCAATCGTCTGTGGCCGCTTGCGCTGGCCACCGTGCTGGGCGGCGGCCTGGCCTTCCTGGCCCCGCAGGTCCCCGCCATCGGCGCCGGCTTCGGCATCATCTGGGCGCTCGCCTGGCGCCGCCAGGACGCGGCGGTCGCCGCCATCGAGGAGCGCGACGGGGTGCGCTTCTACGTGCGCCGCACCTCGCCCGTGCGCCCAATAGTGCTCGACCGCGCACCGGGCTTCAAGGCGATCCGGCCTGAGCACGCGGGCGGCGCCGCCACGTGAATTCGTGCCGCCGCCCTCGCCGCGGAGCGGTCGTCAAAGGTACGCCGACGGCGCGGAGCATGCCCCAATGATCGATGTCCTGATCGTCTCGCTCGGGTCGACCAGTGGCCTGCGCGCGGCTGACGATGAGCTGCGCGACTCGCTGCAACGGGCGGGGGCGAGTGTCGAGCTGGTGCGTCCGACAGCACCGACGCAGGTGCGCACGCTGATGCTCACCGACCTGCGCTGGGCGCTCGCGGCGCGCAGGGTCGCTGTCACGGCGCTGCGCCGCGTGCAGGCTCGCGCGGTGATCTATTCCAGCACCACGGCGGCGCTGTTGTGGCCACGGCCGGGGGCGATCCGCTTCGACGCGCCCGCCGCCGGCAACCGGCCCGGACGCCACGGGCTGTGGCAGCGGCCGTTGGAGGGCAGGCGGCTCGCGCAATCGCCCCTGCTGTTGCCGTGGAGCAGGGGTGGACTCGATGAGCTGCTGTCGCCGGCCGCTCGCGCGCTCGTGCTGCCGGTGCCGGTTGAGCCTTCGGGGCCGCCGGCGCCCGAGCGCGATATCGCGGCGATCACCTACGCGGCCAACCCCGCGAAGAAGGGTCTTGACCGCGTGCTCTCCGCCTGGCGGCGTGTGCGCCGTCCCGGCGAGGAGCTGGTGGTGGCCGGCGTCGAGCCGCGCGACCTCGCCAAGGCGGGTCTGGCCCTACCGAGAGATGGAGTGCGTGTGACGGGGCTACTCGCCTCCGAGGACTACCGCGCGCTGTTGCGCCGCGCACGTGTGTTCGTAACCGCGCCGCGCCGCGAGGACTACGGCGTGGCCCAGCTGGAGGCGCTCGCCGACGGCTGCCGGCTCGTCACGAGCGCCGCGCCTGGCCCTTACGCTGCGCTGCCCATCGCCCGCGAGCTCGACCCGCGGCTGGTGGGCAAGGATCTGGGTGGATCCCTGCGAGCGGCCCTGGATGCACCAGCCGCAGGCTATGCAGCACGCGCTCTTGAGGCACTTAAGCCCTTCCGCCGCGAAGCGATCGAGCGCGTGGTGGCGCAGGAGCTGCTGCCGCGACTGCTCAGGGACGGCCGCTAGCGCTTTCGCTGCCTGCGCTTGCGCAGCTTGGCCAGCTCCGCCCACGGCCGCGTGTTGGCCACGTCGTCCTTTGTCAGCCACGCGCGCCGCGCGGTGGCGATGCCCCAGCGTATGTTCGCCAGGGTCCCGACACGGTGGGCGTCGGAATCGATCACGAGGCGCACGCCCGCCTGTACCGCCACGCGCGCGTGCACGTCGGAGAGGTCGCGGCGGTCGGGGTTGGCGTTGATCTCCAGCAGCGTGCCGGTGCGCGCGGCGGCCGCGAACACCGCCTCCAGGTCCACCGCATAGGGCTCGCGGCGCTCGATCAGGCGGCCCGTGGGGTGGCCGATGGCGTCCACCAGCGGGTGCTCGATCGCTGCGACCATGCGCTTGGTCATCGCCGCTTCGCCCATGCCGAAGGAGGTGTGCACGCTCGCCACGATCCAGTCCAGCTGGGCGAGCAGCTCGTCCTCGTAGTCCAGCGAGCCGTCCGGGAGGATGTTGACCTCGCTGCCTGCCAGCAGCTCGATGCCCTCGATCGCCCCGTTTGCCTCCCTGATGCGCTCGATTTGGCGGCGCAGCTGGTCGGGGGAGACGTCGTTGCCAAAGCCGTGCGAGGCGGAGTGGTCGGTGATCGCCAGGTACTCGTAGCCCCGCTCGCGCGCCGCGTGGGCCATCTCGGAGATCGTGTTGCGTCCGTCGCTGGCGATCGTGTGGCTGTGCAGGTCGCCGCGGATGTCCCCGAGCTCGATCAGGTGTGGCAGGCCGGGGCCTGAGGCAGTCGAGGCGCTCGCCTTGCCGGTGGTGGCTGGGCTTCCGTCGAGTGCCGCCGCCAGCTCGCCGCGGTTCTCACGCAGCTCGGGCGCAATCCAGGCCAGGCCCAGCAGCTCGTACACCTCCTGCTCGCTCGTGCATGTGTGCGTCGTGCCGTCACCGTCATCGAGGACTCCATACTCGGAAACGTGCAGCCCCCTGCGCACGGCGTCCTCGCGCAGCGCGGCGTTGTGCCTGCCGCTGCCGGTGAAGTGCTGCAAGAGGTTGCCGTACTGCTCAGGCGCTGCGATCCGCAGGTCTACGCTCGTGCCCGAGTGCGTCTGCGCACGCGCGCCCGCGGCGCCGGCGGAGGAGACGCCTTCGATCTGCTCCAACCCTGCCAGCAGCCCGCTCAGCGCCTGTGGCTCGGTGGTGGTGGCGATCAGGTCGATGTCCTTCACCGCGTCGACCATCCGCCGTGCGCTGCCCGCCAGCTCGATCCGCGCGTCCTGCGGGGCGCCCGCGCGCAGGCCCGCGATCAATGCCTCGCCCAGCTCGATCGCCGCGGGCAGCAAGAGGCGCGGCGCCGCGCGCGTGGCGCCCGCCTCCAGGGCCGCGAGCACGTTGGCCTCGAACTTGGGCCCCAGCCCGCGCACGTCGCGCAGGCGCTGCGCCAGCGCCGCCTCACGCAGCTGATCGAGCGATTCGATGCCCAGCTCGTCGTGCAGCATGCGCGCGCGCTTTGGTCCCAGGCCAGGCAGGCGCGTGATCGCGACCAGGCCCGGCGGGAACTTCGCGCGCAGGCGCTCCGATGAGGGGGTGGTGCCGGTATCGAGCAGCGTGAGGATCTTCTGCTGCAGCGTCTCCCCGATCCCCGGCAGCTGCGTGGCCTTGCCCGCGCGCGCCAGCGCCGCCACCGAAACCGGCGAGTCGCGCACCGAGCGCGCGGCGTTGCGATAGGCGAGCACGCGGTGCACGATCGCCCCGTCCAGCTCATACAGATCCCCCAGCTCCTCCAGGGCGTCGGCGATGGTGGCGTTGGAAACAGCGTCCGGCATGTGAGGCTGAAGAGTGTCGCACTGGCCGCGGCCATGTCCGCTCGGTGCCCCTCTTGCGCGGGAGGGCGACCGAGGCCAACCGCCAGGGCGCCGTGGTGTAGAGGCAGTCGCTTGGGGCCGATCCGCCGCGCCTGTACGCTTCACCGCCATGCGCGTGCTGCTCACTGGTCACGACGGCTACATCGGGACCGTCCTGGTCCCGCTCCTGCTCGACGCCGGCCACGAGGTGGTCGGTCTGGACAGCTATCTGTACGAGGGCTGCGACTTTGGCGAGAGCTCCTTGCCGGCCGTGCCGGCCATGCGCATGGACGTGCGCGACGTCTCCGCCGCGCAGCTCGAAGGCTTCGACGCGGTCATGCACCTGGCGGCCCTCTCCAACGATCCCGTCGGCGATCTCAACCCCGACTGCACCTACTCTGTCAACCATCGCGCCTCGGTCTCACTGGCTATTGCGGCCAAGCAGGCCGGTGTCGGGCGCTTCCTGTTCTCCTCCTCCTGCAGTCTCTACGGCGCCGCCGGCCAGGACTGGATCGACGAGACAGCCGATTTCAATCCGGTGACGCCCTACGGCGAGTCCAAGGTGCTCGCCGAGCGCGACATCGGCGCGCTGGCGGACGACGCCTTCAGCCCGACGTTCCTGCGCAACGCGACCGCCCACGGCCTCTCGCCCCGTCACCGCGGCGACCTGGTGGTCAACAACCTGACTGCCTTCGCCTTCGCCACGGGCGAGGTGCTGATGCAGAGCGACGGCACGCCGTGGCGCCCGCTCGTGCACATACGGGACATCGCGCGCGCCTTCCTCGTCATGCTCGAAGCTCCCCGGGAGAAAGTGCACGGCGAGGCGTTCAACATCGGCGGCGACGAGGAGAACTACCAGATCCGCGACGTCGCGCAGATCGTCGAGCAGGTCGTCGCCGGCTCGCGCATCGCCTTCGCCGAGGGGGCGGGGCCGGACAAGCGCAGCTACCGCGTGAGCTTCGCCAAGTTGGCGCGGGAGTTCCCGGAGCTGGCGCCGCGGTGGAATGTGCGCGCGAGCGCCGAAGAGATGCTCGCGGCCTACCGCGAGCAGGGCCTGAGCATCGAGGACTTCAAGGGCTCGCGCTTCATGCGCATCGCGCGCCTGAAGGAGCTCATGAGCGAGGGGCGACTGGATCTGCAGCTGCGCTGGAAAGAGCCGGTATCCTCGGCAGCTGCTGCTCATACCACGCGTACGTAGCCTCGAGACCCCGTCGCAGATCCAACGCCGGCATCCAGCCGAGTTCCCGCGCGATGTCGTCGCAGTCCAGCCACTGGCGCGAGAGCTCGCCGTGCGGGGTTCCTTGCCCGCGCACATCCGGCTCGACATCCACCCCGGCGATGTCGATCAGCTGCTCGACGACCTCCAGCACACGTACCGGGCGACCGATGCCGGCGTTCCACGCGCGCCCGTGCAGTGCCGGGCGATCGAGCGAGGCGGCGACCGCCAGGTAGGCGCTCGCGGCATCCTCGGCATACAGGAAGTCGCGCTGCATCAGCCCATCGGAGCGGATCTCCGGCGGCTCGCCCGCCAGCAGCGACCGTATCGCCCCCGGGATCAGGCGCGAGAAGTTGAAGTCTCCGCCGCCGAACACGTTCGCGAAGCGCGTCACCGCGACTGGCAGGCCGAACGTGTGGGCATACGAGCGCGCGATGATGTCCGCGCACGCCTTCGAGGTGTCGTAGGGGAAGCGCGGTTGCAGGGCGTGGTCCTCGCGGTAGGGAAGCTCCTCGTGCACGCCATACGCCTTGTCGGTCGAGGCCACCACCACCCTGTTGGGGGGCTCATCGGCGGTGCGGCACGCCTCGAGCAGGTTCCACGTCCCGCGCACGTTGACCTCGTAAGTCTCCAGCGGAGAGCTCATCGCCGAGCCCACGATCGCGCTCGCCGCGAGGTGGAACACGGCCTGCACGCTGTGCTCATCGAGCGCCAGACGCAGCGAGCGCGGATCGGCCAGATCGGCCGCGACGGCAGTGCAGCGCTCGTGCAACCCGCGCAGGCGAAAGCGCGAGGGCTCCGTGGGCGGGCGGTCCAGCACGAGCACCTGAGCGCCCTCATCCAGCAGCCGCTCCGCCACCCACGAGCCGATGAAGCCCTGGGCGCCGGTGAAGAGCACGCGCGTATCCCTCCATATGCTCACGACGCGTGCACCAAGCCTTCCACGGGGCAGCGAGCATAGCGCGGGCCTGCCTCGCGCTCGATGGCGAACATCTGGCCGAGCGTGCTTCATCCGCCCACGGGTCGGGCTGGGCGCCCACCGGCCGGGCTGGACGTCCACCGGTCGCGCTGGGCCATCCGTCCCATCTGGCGCGGTCTATCGACGCCAGGCACTAGGGTTTCCGAGCATGTCTGGCAAGGCCTGGCTCATCCTGCCCACCTACAACGAGGCCGAGAACATCGAGGCGATCGTGCGCGCCGCCGGTGAGGTGCTCGCCGACGCGGCCCCCGAGGGCTTCTGCGTGCTCGTCGTCGACGACGGCTCGCCCGACGGCACGGGCGATATCGCCGACCGCCTCGCCGGGGAAAACGACTGGGTGCAGGTGCTCCACCGGCAGGAGAAGAACGGCATCGGCCCCGCCTACCTCGCCGGCTTCCGCCATGCGCTCAAGGGCGGCGCCGCCTATGTGATGGAGATGGACTCGGATTTCTCCCACGATCCCGCCGATCTGGCGCGGCTGCTCGCGGCCGTGCACGGCGGTGCGGATCTCGCGCTCGGCTCGCGCTACGTCCCTGGCGGGGGCGTCAGCGACTGGGGGCTCTTGCGACGCCTCATCAGCGAGGGCGGCTCGACCTATGCGCGCGTCGTCCTGGGCCTGCACGTGCGCGATCTGACCGGCGGCTTCAAGTGCTTTCGCCGCGAGACCCTGGAAGCGATCCACTTCGACAGCGTGCGCTCGCAGGGGTATGCCTTCCAGGTGGAGCTCACCTACCGCGCCGTGCGCGCGGGCTTCGCCGTGGTGGAGGTGCCGATCGTCTTCCGCGACCGCCAGGAGGGCCAGAGCAAGATGTCCTGGCGCATCGCCGCTGAGGCCATGTGGCTGGTGCCGCGGCTGCGCTACGGGCGCCAACCGCCTGTGCTAAATGTCGCCCCGCCCGCCGAGCAGAAGGTGCCGACGCTCCGGTAGCGCCCCCGCTTCGCGCCGAATAGCGTCCCCCGATACTCCAGCAGCGCTCCCTTCGCGCCGATCATCGGGCGATGGACAGCTCCTCCTACGCGCTCGCCCACGGGCTGCGCCGTACCCGCTCGACGCTGCGCCTGTGGCAGCGCCGGCCCGGCCGCGTGCTCGGACGCTGGGCGCTTGGCTCGCTCGCCGCCGCGCTCGGGCTGCTCGGCGCGGTGCTGGCGATCGCCACGCTCTCGCACGGCTACGAACAGATCATCAGCCTCAGCCCGCCCTTTGCCGTGGGCGACACGCAGAACGTGACGGAAATCCTGGGCCACAACCTGCTCGTGCTGGCCCTGCACGCGATGGCCTGCGTGGCGGGCTTCATCGCCGGCAGCTCGCTGCCATTGCAAGCCGAGTCGCACAGCGGTGTCTCGCGCTGGGTGCACGAACACGGCGGACGCCTGGCGATCGGCTTCGTCGTGTGCGCCACCACCTTCTCGCTCTCCGCGCAGGCATATGTGCTGGGGCACACCCTCGCGGGCGTCTCGGGTTTCCTGCGCGTCTCGCCCGCACTCTTGTTGCTGGGCCTGTTGCCCCATGCGATCCCCGAGTTGATGGCGCTGTTCCTGCCGCTTGCCGCCTGGATCATCGCCAGCCGCCGGGGGGAGTGGGACCAGCTACTGGCTGCCACGCTCGTGACGGTCGCGATCGCCCTGCCGGTGCTCGTGCTGGCGGCCTTCGTCGAGGTCTACGTCTCGCCGCACCTGTTCGTCGCGCTGACGGGCATTCATTCGCCGATCGTGCGGCCGTGGTAGGGCTTGGCAACCCTTGCTTCATTTTGTATAGTGTGGGTTTACACGCCGAACCAAGGAGGCACGATGGCAGGCAATCTGAGTGAAGTGACCGACACCAATTTCGACGCCGAGGTGCTCGAGTCGAGCACGCCCGTGCTCGTCGACTTCTGGGCGCCCTGGTGCGGCCCCTGCCGCGTCGTAGCCCCCGTGCTCGAGGAGATCGCCGGCGAACGCGAGGATCTGCGCATCGTCAAGCTGAATATCGACGAGAACCAGCAGACGGCTGCGCGCTTTCAGGTGCTCTCGATCCCCACGATGATCCTCTTCAAGGCCGGCGCCCCGGTGAAGACCGTCGTCGGGGCCTACCCGAAGGCGCGCCTTCAGGCCGAGCTGGAGCCGGCGCTCACGGCTGCCTGACGCGGCAGCCGGGCGGCGTCACTCTCATTCGGCGCGACGCAGCGCGATTGCCAGGGGTAGGCCGTCGATGGCGGCCTGCTCGCGGTGATCGCCATCGGCGGCGGCCACCGCCTCGTCCTCGCCGAGATGCAACTCCACGGTGAGCGTCTCGCCGAGCACGTACTCGCGGTGCTCTCCCACGGCTGCCAGCAGCGCCGCGTCGCCTGCCAGCGCCAGCTCGATGCGGTCCTCGACCTGCAGCCCGGCGCTCTTGCGTGCGCTCTGCACCGCGTGCACCACCTCGCGCGCCTGGCCCTCGCGCAGCAGCTCCGCGTCGATCTGCAGGTCGAGCGCCACGGCGTGCGCGCCCTCGCGCTCGACGGTGTAGCCCGCGGGCGCGCGCATACTCAGCAGCACGTCCTCCGCTGTCAGCGTGTGGTCGTGGCCGGCCACCTCGATGCCCAGCTCGCCGCCCTCGCGCACCGTGCGCGCCACGCGCGCCGGATCGAGCGCCGCGATCGCCGCGGCCACGTGCGGCATGTCCTTGCCAAAGCGCGGGCCGAGCGTGCGGTAGTTGGCCTTCACCTCATACTCCCCCAACTCCTCCGCGCCCGCCACGAAGCGCATGCGCCGCACGTTCAGCTCTTCCCTGACCACGTCCGCCAGGCGCTCGATCGCCGCACGCTCGGCGCCCGCCGCCACCACCACGGCCTCCGCGAGGGGCTGGCGCACCTTGATCTTCGCCTGCCCCCGCGCCGCCAATCCCAGGCGCACCGTCTCGCGCGCGATCGCCATCGCCCGCTCGAGCTCCTCATCGCGCGGGGGCAGATCGGCCCCCGTTGGGAAGTCGCACAGGTGCACGCTCTGGAGGGTGCCATCGAGGTTGTCGTAGATCTCATCCGCCATGAACGGACAGAACGGTGCCAGCAGCTTCGCCACCGTCAGCAAACACGTGCGCAGTGTGGCGAAGGCCGCGGGGTCGCCGTCCCAGAAGCGCCGCCGCGAGCGGCGCACATACCAGTTGGACAGCTCATCCACGAGCTCCGCGATCGCCCGACCCGCGCTCGTCGCGTCATACGCATCCAAACGCTCCCCCACCAACTCCACCACACCCGCCAGCCGCGACAGCGCCCACACATCCAGATCCTCACTACGCGACCCCCCCTCTCCCAAAAAATCCCCACCATCGGTCAACCCCGTCGCGTTTGCCCCCGCATACAAGACATAGAAGAAATATGTGCTCCACAACTGCTTCAGGAACAGTCGCACGCCCTCGCCGATCGCATCCTGGGAAAAGCGGTAACCGTCCCAGGGCTGCTTTGAGGTGAAGAAGTACCAGCGGAACGCATCGGCGCCGTAGGTGTCGAGCACCTGCCAGGGCTCCACCGTATTGCCCTTCGACTTCGACATCTTCTGACCCTCGGCGTCGGTGATCAGGCCCAGGCACACCACGTTGCGGTAGGGAGATCGGTCGAACAGGAGTGTGGAGACGGCGAGCAGCGAGTAGAACCAGCCGCGCGTCTGATCGAGCGCCTCACAGATGAAGTCGGCAGGGAAGTTGCGCTCGAAGATCTGCTCGTTCGCAAACGGCGCGTGCAGCTGCGCAAACGGCATCGCGCCGCTGTCAAACCACACGTCGATCACATCCGGCACCCTTTGCATCGGCTGCTCGCACTCGGCGCAGGGCCAAGTCACGTCATCGACGAACGGGCGGTGCGGGTCCTCCAGTTTCACACCCGCCAGCTCGTGCAATTCGGTGAAAGAGCCAACAACGTGCACGTGTCCCTGTGCGCAGCGCCAAACCGGCAACGGCGTACCCCAGTAGCGCTCGCGCGAGAGCGCCCAGTCGACGTTGTTTTTCAGCCAATCGCCGAAGCGCCCGTTGCGGATGTGCTCAGGATGCCAGCCCACCCGCTCGTTCTCCGCCAGCATGCGCTCGCGCACCGCCGTCGTCTTTATGTACCAACTCGCCTTTGCGTAGTAGATCAACGGCGTGCCGCAACGCCAGCAGTGGGGGTAGGAGTGCTCGTAGTCTTTTTTGGATAAAAGGTTGCCGCGCTGTTGCAATTCATCGGTGAGCGCCGTGCTCAGCGAAGGATCCTTGACGAACTCGCCCTCGTATGAACGCCCGTTGTAAC
>CAWGFQ010000014.1:0-95285 GCA_963821895.1 uncultured Solirubrobacterales bacterium | reverse complement strand
TGCGGAGATGCGGTCTGCGGTGGTGGTGAGGTGGGGTGTGAAGTGTGCGGTGAGGCTGGCGAGGGTGATCGCTGTGGCGGGGGCGTTCATGCTGAGGGCTGCGATCACGTTGTGGTCGGCTGTGCGTATCGGGACGGCGATTGCGTGCAGGCTGGGCGCGTGCTCTTGGTCGTCGGTGGCGAGGCCGTCGTGGCGGATCGCATGGATCTCTTCGCGGAGGGCTTGTGTGCGGGTGATTGTGTTGGGTGTGTGGCAGGTTAGTGTCAGTTTGTGTAGGAGCTTTGCGCGTTCTTTCTCGGGGAGGTATGCGAGGAGCAGCTTGCCGGTCGCGGTGCTGTGCACCGGCAGGTGTGTTCCGGGCTCGGGGTTCAGCTCGTCGGTGGTTTGGCGGCTGCGGGCGCTGATCGCGCGGTGGAGGTGGAGGACTTCTGGGCCGTCGAGGACGGCGAGGCCGATGGTGTATCCGCAGCCGGTTGCGAGGTCCTGCATGTAGGGGGCGGCGTGCTCGGGGAGGCTTGTTGAGCTGAGCGTTGAGAGGCCGAGGCGGGTGACCGCGAGGGTGAGGCGGTACTTGCGCCTGGTGCCCTGTTGCAGGTAGCCGAGGTGCATGAGGGTGCTCGTGTAGCGGTGGATGGTGCTCTTGCTCATCCCCAGCTCTAGTTCGAGGTCGCGGATGCCGAGAATCGGCCGTTCGGGTGTGAACGCCGTCATGATCGCCAGGCCGCGCTGCAGGGAGATGGAGAGGTCCGCTTCGTGCAGGCCCCGCTCTGGCGGGGACCATCCACCATTTTCCTCATCGTCGTTGGACCTGACGCTGGTTGTCATCGTGCTTCCGGGAAGGCCTCGGCGGGCACGACGATCATTGCGGCGGCCGTTCGCAGTATGTGGGCGGAGGACTCGGTCAATGCCTCGTATGCGACAGTCGCAGTGGGGACGCTTAGCTCAAGCGCCGCGACGACCGTGCCCCCTTCGTTGGCCACGGGCGCGGCGATCGACCGCAGGCCCTCCCTGTGCTCCTCGTCGCTGAGCGCGACGCCTGTCCGCAGGACGCCTACGAGCTCTCTGTGCAATGCGCTGCGGCCGGATAGCCCGTTGGCGTCAAGGCTGTCCGTCGTGAGCATCTCGACTAGCCGGTTGCGCTGTGCGGGCGGGAGGTTCGCGACCAGCACCTTCCCCGCCGCGGTGCGAAGCGCCGGCAGGCGTGTCCCCACGTCGATCCCCTGGTCGGCCTCGTACTGTCCCCCACGCCGGCCCGCGCGACAGTCCAGATACACGACCTCTGTGCCATCCAGGGCGACGAGGCTGGTGGTGTACTGCAGGCGCTCCCGCAGCCCCCGCAGCCCTCCCTGAGCCCGCCTGTGCACCGGCTGCGAGCGCACGGCCGCCAGCCCGATGTCTCCCGCGCGAGCCGCGAGGCGGTAGCTGCGTGCGGTCGTCGTCTGCTCCAGGTAACCATCCGCGACGAGCGCCGAGGTGTAACGGTGCAGCGTTGAGGAGGACGCAATGTCCAGTTGCGCGGTGAGCTGCTCAAGGTCGAGCGATCCGTGCTCGCCGTCGAAGCACTCAAGGACCCCCAGGCCGATCGCCAGCGACCTGGAAAGCTCAGGGTGCCCCTGCGCCAGACGCCGCCACGCGACCTCCTCCGTATGAGCCCCGTCTGCGGGCGCCTCCTCGTCTCCCACCCTGTCTCCAGTCGTTCGTGCGAGAGGCGATCTTGACTGGCGTGCCTGAGAATTACCAGAGGTTCGTTCTGATCAAAATAGAAACATTAAGAACAGAATCTGTGGTCAGGTTGAGCGCTGGGCGTAGACGATGCGCCACAGCCGCAGGATGGGGACGAGGAGGTGGGTGAGGGTGCCGGCGGCGGCGGTGAGCTCTCGGGTGGTGGTGCGCATATCGGGAGTGCGGGCGCTGTCTTTGGATAGGTACATCGCGATCATGCACGCGGCGATGAGGGTGTGTCGCTCGCCGTGCTCCAGGGCGTGTGCTTCGGTCAGGCAGCGGCTGACGAGTTCGCCTACGCGGCGGGTGGCCGCTTCGGAGGTGGGGTAGTAGGCGATATAGCTGTGGTCACCGTTCTGCTCGTCCTCGGCCTGGTCGACGAGGTGGTCGAGCATCGTGGTGCTGAGCGTGACCCAGGGGGAGTAGGCGCGCTGTGCGCGACCGATGCTGTCGGGGTTACCGGCGGGTTCGGCGCTGAGGGCGAGCAGGGCGTGGATCGTCAGCGATGCGGTCGCGGCGGCTGTCAGCTCGAACCAGCTCGCCTCGCCTGGGTTGGGGAACTCGCGCGCTGCCCACCTCTTGTGTGCTGTTTCGCGGCGGGCCTGGAGAGTGTCGTGGTTGATGGCGATGATCTCGAAGCGTGTCGCTTCGGCTATGAGCAGCTTGCGGGCCTGGGCGTTGGCGGGCAGTGTGGTGCTGCGCGCGCGGCAGGCTTGGACGAGCGCCCGTAGGTAGCCGTTGTCCTCGTGCCAGGGGTGGTGGCGGTAGTGCTCGGTGGTGGGCCGGTCGGGGTCGAGTGCCTCGATCAAGGAGCGGTGCAGTTGCCGTCCGTTCGCGGGGTCGGCTGCGAGCGGGGGCTCGTTGGTGCTGTCGAGGTAGTCGCAGATCATCTCGTAGGCGGCGAGCAGCTTGAGCAGGCGCGGGTGGCGGGCGTTGGGGAGCGTCCAGAAGAGGGCGGCGCCGTCGATGTTGCCGCGCTTGTGCGCGATCGAGTTCAGGGCGGCGCCGCGGATCTGGGGGTCGGGGATCGTGAGCGCGCGCCCTCGCCAGGCGCCGACCTCGCTTGCGACGAGCGGCAGCCCCCAGCGCAGCTCGCGTGCGACGGCCCTGATGAGCGCCTGGAGCTGGCGGGGGCTCAGCGGTGCGGGGTTGCGCCGGTTTTTCAGGTTGCGGGCGGTGTGTGCGTCAGTAGGCCGGGCTAGCCGTTCTGGGCCGTACACGTACAACTACATAACCGGCGAGCCCAACAATCGCAACCGCCAGGGCCGTGACGAGCGCGAAGCTGTAGAGCGCGGTAAGGAAACCGACCTGGAAGACGATCGGGAAACCCGTGACGCTCGCTAGGGCGTGGCTGAGCAGAAGCTGCCCGTAGAGCCCGAACACTGCGCCGATGGAGCACCCGGCGATGAGCAGCAGTGCGCTCTCGCACAGCAGCCAGAGCCACAGCACGCTCTTGCGGTACCCCTCGACACGGATGGACGCGACGAGGTCGCGGCGCTGCCACGTCATCGCGGCGAGCGCACCCGTGACGGCGAGGATCGCGGCGATCAGCACGAGCAGCCGGATCTGCGTGAGGCGCGAGAGGCCCTGGCGGATGAACGTCGCGTGCAACTGTTCGCGTTCGGCGTACGTTTCGACCGTAAGCCCCGCCTGAGACACCAGAGCACGTTGCACCGTCCCGCGCAGCACGGGGGGTGTCGTGCCGGGCTTGGCCTGGATCAGGTAGGCGCTCGTATCGGTGTCGCCCCACGCGCTGGCGTAGTCGCTTGAGCTCATCACGATCGCGCCGGGCGGCCATCCCAGGTTGGTGATGATCGCGGCGACCCGCAGCCGCGTCGGCCTGGGGGATGGGAGGGTGAAGGTCTGTCCGATGTGCAGGTGCGCTTCGGTGGCGAGCGCGCTCGCGAGGATCGCCCACCCTCCCTGCTGGATGCGAGTCTCGGCGAGCGCGAGGTTGCCTTGCAGCAGCTGGCTCGGCGCGACCGGCGCGTGAAAACCGGGTGGTGGCGCGAGGACCCACACGCGGCGCTCGCCCCAGTTCAGGAAGCTGCCGCGATACACCCCGACCTTCGCGACACCCGGGAGTGCGGCGAGCCTCGCTGCTCCATCCTCGTCGGTGAACGGCACCGTCGCGTCAGGGTTTGCGTGCCCGTTGGCGGTGACCCACAGCGCGGCGGTCGAGTCGACGCCGCGCGCGGAGGCGTTCATGCCGCGTTCGAGGTTGGCCTGCGCGCCCTGGATCGAGACGATCCCGAACACAGCGACAGCGGCCGTAGCAGTGATCGCGAGCGAGCGCACACGCGGCTGGTCGGTGCGCAGGTTGATGATCGCCAGGCGCGGCCAGGCAGCCTTGAAGGGGCGCTGCACCCAGTCAAAGAGGGTGACGATCCCGTCGAACAGCGCGGGCACGAGCAAAAGCAGCGCGGCGATCAGCGTGAAGTTGCCGAGGATCGCGGCCTGTGGGTGCGCGAGGAGGATGAGCGTCGTCACCGCCAGACACCCCACCCCGGCGGCGAGACGGACGCGAGGCCAATCATGTGTCCGAGGCTCCGATCGTGGTGCCGCGCCGGGGCCGAGGGGCGCGAGCAGGATATGACGCAACGGCCACAGCACCCCCGCGGCGGCAGCGGCCATCCCGGCGGCCACCGCGACCGCGACGCTCTGCCACGTGATGATGCGGTCATTGCCTACCGGGAACGCGAACGCGAGATACCCCGGCGTGGAGTGAAACACCGCGATCGAGAGCACCTCACCAAGCGCGAGCCCCAATACGCACGCGAGGACACCGATGACGAGCGCGTCGAACAGCAAGATCTGCAAGTTGATCCGGCGTGTGGAGCCATCGGGTCGGAGATCCTCGATCAGCTTGCGCCGCGCGGGGACGGTGAGCAGCATCGCATTCAACGCAAACATGAACCCCACAAGCGCGCTGATGATCGAGAACGTCGTCTCGCTCTCGCTCTGCGGGCCGGACGCGACCGCGAACAGCGTCGAGTCGAAATCGGCGGGCTCCAAGTTCACCCCAGCCGCCAGAGCGATCGGCGCGAGCTCTCTATGCAGCTGGCTCTCGCGGCCGGGGCGAGGCTGCACGAACACACGAGTGACACGACCCTGCATCCCCGTCAACGTCTGAGCGTAACGCACCGGGGCGAGCACGACGGGACTGTGCACAAGGCCGCCGATATCGGCTTCTTCGAGGGTCGCGGCGAGCACTGTTTCCTGGACGCTCGCACCGATCTGCAGCCGCAGCGGCTGCAAAGGCCGAACACCAATTTCGTCTGCCAGCGGAGCGGGGAGCGCGATCGCGCGCTGCCCGGCGAGCAGCTTGGCGGAAAAGTGACGCAACAGCGAACCGCTTGAGCGCGCGAAGCGCGGATCCGCGCCGATCAGATCGACCGCGCGGCGCCCCTCGGGGCCGATCACGCTGGCCTGCGCTTCGAGGACGGGCAGCGCGACCTGCACACTCGCCAGGCGCCGCACCTGCACCAGCCACCGTTCTTCAAAACCGTTAGGGCCGCGCGCCTGAAGCTGCAACTCGTGTGTGCTGCCGACGAGCTGGCTCGTCAGCTCCTTCACCGAACGGGTGAGGCTCGTGCTCGCGACCTGCGATGCGAACAGCAGCGCGACACCGACAGCGATCCCGAGGACCGCGAACAGCTCCTGCACCAGCACCATTCTGCGACGCAAACGCGCGCGGTAGAGAAAACGCAGATCGGAGAAGCTCATCCTGCGCTTCGCTGCCATCACGCCCGCTCCTCCAGCGAATCGAACGGGACGAGCACCCCTTCGGGCCGGTACTCCCCAAGCCGTCCGTCGCGCAGCTCATGCACCTGGTCGGCGTAAGCGGCGGCCTGCGGGTCGTGGGTGGCGAGCACGACCGCCGCGCCACGCTCACGGCAAAGCTCACGCAGCAGCCCCAACACCTCCCCGGTTCGGTGCGTGTCGAGCATCCCCGTCGGCTCATCCGCGAGCACCAGCTTCGGATCGAGCGAGAGCGCGCGCGCGATCATCACCCGCTGGCGCTCACCCATCGAGAGCTGCTCTGTGCGGTGGTGCATCCGCTCCCCCAACCCGAGCCGCTCAAGCAAAGGTTCGACCATCGTGTTCGCCGTGCGGGCATTCGCCAACAGCAGCTTCAACGAAGCGTTCTCGATCGCGCGCGCCCCCGCGATCAAGCTCCCCGGCGGCCCCATGATCCCGAGCACCCGCAGCCGGTAATCGTCGCTCTCCTGCGCAGACAGCGCAAAGACATCGCGGCCAGCCACCGTGACCGTCCCGCTGTCGGGGCGTACAAGACCAGCGACGAGCTCCAACAGCGTCGTCTTACCCGACCCGCTCGGCCCATACATCGCGACGAATTCTCCCGCCGCGACCGACATCGAAACCCCATCCACCGCACGAATCGGGCCTCCGCCACCAAGACGGTAGTGCTTGACGAGATCCCTTACCTCAAGCACTAGAAGCGTGCGCCGCGCGAGACGCCATCCAGGCCGGCCGCACCCGGGAAATCGATGACCTTCGCCTCAAGACCAGAATGGTCAGAGAGAACCTCAAGCGCACCGCGCTCAAAGTGCAGTACACGATCGGCGATTGCCGTGGGCTCTACATCCGAGGCGCTCATCAGCACCCCACACCCCAACTCCGCAACGAGCGAGCAGAGGAGATCGCCCGCCTCGTCGGTGCGGCGCATCCCCAGCCCGTCCATCGCGTCATCGAGGACCAGCAGCCGCGGCAAGCCGACGATGCCACGCGCGAAGGAGACCTGCACGCGCTTCCAGTTCGACAGATCCTCCCAGCGCAAACCAACACAATCCGCAGCGCCGACCCGCTCCAATGCGGCAAGGGCCTGCTGTTCGGCGTCGCGGCGGCCGCGGCCCACCGCGAGCGGCAGGCCTACGTGGGCAAGCACATCGAACGCGACCCCGGGCCCCTGGGGCCGCACCCACCTGATGTCCCGGCCCAGCAGTTCCGCGCGATCCTCTTCACCGAGCCCGGTCAGCTGCACATCCCCAAGCCACACCTGGCCCTCATCCGGCGGCAGGATGCCCGCGGCGACTTCGAGCAATGTCGTCTTGCCCTCCCCGCGCGACCCCACGACCGCCACAATCTCCCCCGCCCCAACCTCAAGCGACGCGTTCACCAGCACCCGCAGGCGCCCCTGCCTGCGTCCGCGCCGAAAGGCTAGGCACGCACCCCGCACGGAGAGCAGCTCAGCCATCTTTCTTGTCATCCTCAAAGTCCCGGATGTCCAAGTCAAGCTCATCCTCGTCGCGGCCTTCGAGCGTCCAGCGCAAACGCTTCAGCCGGATCGCCCTGTTACCCCAGAGCGTCATGTCATCAACCATCAGAGCAAACAGCAGCCTGCCCCTATCCGGCGAGCCATCCTCCGGCCGCGGACGTCCACGCCGCTTGGCCCTGCTCACGAACCAGCGAGCCCGATCGAACCTGTCAGCGCAGACCTTCTGCTCCGCGCGCAGCATTTCAACCATCACGGGCAGATCGTCGTCCTCGCACAGCAGGAGCCGTGCACGGGTCGGGTCGTGCAAAGCCGGGGCCGCCTCCGAGCCTTCCCGCAGCCACCACCGAAAGCGAGCAACGCCCTTCGGAGTGGACTCATAACCATCCTCCCCTCGCGCCTCGCCCTGCACGGTCAGCGATACGAGGCCCTGTTTGGTAAGACCCGTCAGATTGGTGTAGGCAACGGATGAGGACCAGCCCGCATGAGGAAAGAGCTCCGTCAACCGATTCCTGATCCCCGTGAGGGTGTCAGGCTTGACGACCACCAGTCCCAGGACCGCCATGGTCGCAGTCAGATCACCAGCACGAGAAGGCGGCACGCCTGGATCGTAACCGAGATCAGCCCAAAACGTCCCGTCTTACGGAACCATTTCCCTCTACAACCACCCGGCGCCCTACCCGTCGGCCTGAGCCGGACGGCGCAGCGGGATGACATCAGCCTCATAAGCGGCGTGGTCTGAGAGGACCTCAAGCGCACCGCGCTCGAAGTGCAGCACACGGTCGGCAATCACCGTTGCCTCCACATCCGAGGCGCTCATCAACACCCCACATCCCAACTCCGCAACGAGCGAGCAGAGCAGATCGCCCGCCTCCTCGGTACGGCCCATCCCCAGCCCGTCCATCACATCATCAAGCACCAGCAGTCGCGGCGAACCAACGATCCCACGCGCAAACGCGACCAACACACGCTCCCAGTTGGACAAATCCACCCACAGACGGCCAGCGCAGTCGCCCGCGCCGACCCGCTCAAGCGCCCCAAGAGCCTGCTGCTCAGCATCGTGGCGGCCGCGCCCCACAGCCAACGGCAGCCCCACATAGTTGAGAATGTCAAACGCCAGGCCGGTGCCCTGGCGCCGCACCCACCTGATGTCGCGGCCCAGCAGTCCCGCACAATCCTCTTCACCGAGCCCCGTCAACTCAACGTCGCCAAGCCACACCTGGCCCGCCTCGGGCGGCAGGATGCCCGCGGCGACTTCGAGCAATGTCGTCTTGCCCTCCCCGCGCGACCCCACGACGGCCACAATCTCCCCCGCCCCAACCTCAAGCGACGCGTTCACCAGCACCCGCAGGCGCCCCCGCCCACGCCGATAGCTCAGATACACACCCCGCAGCGACAGAAGCTCAGCCATCACACGATCCGAACAGTCGCCAAATACCCACCGTCACCGGACGTGATCCATCAACGCGATCGACTCCCACTAGAAGACGCACCAACGACAAAGTACACCGGACGCCACCCAAGCGGCCCCACGCCGCTAGACCAACGCCCCGCGCGACCGGCCCACACATCAGGCATCTGGAACAAAACCGCCACACACACTGGCACCCCGCCCAGATCCATTTTGTCGTCTCCAACCACTTGATTAATTCGACTGACTCGGTTAGCCTGGCGCCATCTCCAATCAACCCCGCAGCCCTTCCGGCCGCTCCCACCCACACATCAGGAGGCCCCAATGCTACGTCTGTCTTGCCTGGCCGCAGTCGCCCGTTTGAAGGCCCGCTCTCAAGGGAGCGCGCTGAGCCGTAAAGCCGTGTGGCTGGCGGGCCTGGCCATCTTCATGGTGTTGGTGCTCCCCTCGGTCGCCTTGGCTGCGGGCTGCACGGACACCTACAAAGGGCCGACCGAAGGGAACTGGGAAACCGCGGAAAACTGGTCGCTGAACGCCGTCCCGACCTTCTCGGACGTGGCGTGCATCCCCTCGGGGGTGACGGTGGACATCACCGGTGGCTCGCAGGTGACGGGAGTCCTGTTGGATGAAGGGACGCTCTCGATGTCAGGCAAAGGATCGCTTGAAATCGCCAACTCAGCGGAAGCGTCGAGCGCCGCGAACCTCTCGATCGAGGGCGCGATCTTGAAAGGCGCCGGGGAACTGATGGTTACGAACTCCTTCATCGGGGGCGGCAACGGTGGGCTGCGGGGCACAGGGACGCTTGTCATCGAGTCGGGCGCGACGGGCCTGATCACCGGCACGAGCGGCGCGAGCTTTGACCTAGAAGGGCACGATCTGAAGAACGCGGGGACGCTGACGGTCGGCACAGAAGCGGGCTTGCAGGGCGAACAGAAAGTGCAGCTCATCAACACCGGCACGCTCATCGTCAACGGCGAAACGTCCCTTGAAAACCACGGGTTGATCAGCGGCGGCGAAGGCGGCGTCCTCATCAACACCGGGACTGTCGAGAAGACCGAAGGGTCGGGCACGACGCCGGTACAGTTCGTGATGCAGAACGAAGGGACGGTCAGCGACACCTCGGGGAAGCTCGAGTTCACCGACGGCGGTGCCTCCGGCGAACACGCCCCCGGAGCATGGAAAACCTCCGGCGCGGGCGCCGGGATCGTGCTCAGCGTCAACGGAACAATGTTCTCGCTGGGAGCAAAAGTCCCAGTGGCCGGCCTGCTGGAACTCGCTGACGGGACAGTCAGCGCGGGCGCGATCGAAGGCTCGACCGCCGACGTGCGAATCACGGGCGAAAAAGGCACCTCCCATGGCGTCCTTGAACTCACGGGCGAAACACCATCCACGATGGAAGACCTAACACTCACCAGCAACGAAGGGAGCCCCGGCGTGCTACGCACCGACGGCACGCTCGCCATCAACCACGCGTTCACCGCCGAAGGGGGCGCCCTCATAGAAGGCCTTGGCACGACGATCATCGAAGCGGGCGCGACCGGCACGATCAACCCCTACAGCGCGGCGAGCCTCGCCTTGGAAGAAGGAACGCTTCAGAACGCGGGCACCCTGACCGTCAAGGAAAAAGCCGGCATCCAGGGGCGCCACGACGCGAACATCCTCAACAGCGGCACCCTGATCGAGAACGGTGCGGAAGCGGGCTCCAACCACGGCCTCATCGCCTCCCCCGAAGAAGCCTCCCTCACCAACACCGGGACGCTGGAGAAGACCGAAGGGTCGGGTACCGCCCCGATCCAGTGGGCGATCGATAACGAAGGGAAAGTGTCCGACACCTCCGGCAAGATGGAATTCGTCAACGGCGGCATCTCCGGCGAACTCGCCCCCGGCTCGTGGTCCGCATCAGGCACAGGCGCGGAAATCGTGTTCGGGCAGGGCACGTTCGACCTCGGACCCACAGTGCCGATGACCGGCCCTATCAGCACCTCCGAAGGCACCCTCGTCGCGGGTGTCCTTGAAGGAGCTGCGGCGCAGCTGACGGTCATCAAGCCCCTGGAAGGCTCAAGCCACGGGACCGTCGAAGTCAACGGCACGAAACCATCGACCGTCGAGAAACTCGATTTGACCGGTGTCGGCGGAACATCAACAGGCGGCGGATTCCTCGCAGGGTCGGGCGAGGTGAACGTCACCCAGGCCTTCACGGCTGGGCGGTATGAGGCGCTGACGGGAACGGGCTCGCTCGTGCTCGAACCGGGCGTTGCGGGTATCTTTGAAAACGAAGGGCACTTGTTTATGGAACAGCACGTGCTTGTGATCAACGGTTCGCTCACGATGCCGTTGGCGTCCTCGATCCAGGTCGAAAAGCATGCTGCGATCATCAACAACGGCACATTCATCGTCAACGGCGAAACCGAAATCGAAAACCACGGGTTGGTCTCCGGCAAACCCGAAGAGGGGAAGCTGCTCAACCTCGGGACGCTGAAGAAGACCGAAGGGACGGGTATCACTCCGATCGAGTTCGAATTCGAAAATCTCGGCTTTATCAAGGCCGAAAAAGGGCACTTCAAAATCACCGACCCCGTAAAACGGCCATCCGAAAACACCTGGGGAGGCCGAAACCCCTCAGCACCAGGGCAGGAACCGCCCAATTGCGGAGACCCGATCGAATGCGCGACGGGCAACTACTACGACAACCAGACGGACATAGCGGTCGGTGGCCACGGTGTCGGCCTGGAACTGACCCGCACATATAACTCCCAGGCGGCAGCAGCCGGGATCGCTGGTGCCTTTGGGCACGGTTGGAGCAACTCCTTTAGCGACCATCTCACAGTCGAAGGCTCAGCCGCGACGCTGCACCAGGCAAACGGCAGCACCGTCCCATTCACCGCCGGTAAAGGCGAATCGTTTACTCCTCCCGCGTGGTCGCAGGACACACTGGCCGGCAGCAAAACCACCGGGTACTCCCTCGTGCTCGCCAATCAAGTCAAATACCAGTTCGAAGGCAGCACAGGCCGTCTGCAGAGCGTCACCGACCGCAACGCCAACCAGACAAAACTCGCCTACAACAAAGCGGGCCAGCTCGAAACGATCACCGACCCCGCAGGACTCAAGATCACCATGTCCTACAACAGCGAAGGCCTAGTGGAAAGCGCGAAAGACCCGATGGGACACACCGCCAAATACACCTATAAAGAAGGCGAGTTGACTAGCGTCACGATGCCCGGCGAAACCAAAGCGCGCTGGCAGTACCACTACGATGGCTCGAACCAGCTGACGTCCATGATCGACGGTAGGGCCGGCGAAACAATCAACGAATACAACGCATCACACCAGGTGACGACACAGACCGATCCGGCGGGCCACAAACTCAAATTCGAATACGAACCGTTCCACACTAAGATCACCAATAACACCACGGGCAGCGTGACCGACGAGCACTACAACAGCAATAACGAGCCCTACTACATCACCCGGGGCTTTGGCACCTCAAGCGAAACCACCGACACCTTCACCTACGACACCGCAAACGACCTGACCAGCATCACCGACGGCAACGGACACACCACGACCTACACGTATGAAAACGGCAACAAGACGAGCATGGTTGACCCCAACAAAAACGAAACCAAATGGACCTACGACGGGACACACGACGTGTTGACGGTCACCCTGCCGGATGGTGAGAAGACTACGATCGCGCGCGATAGCCACGGCAACTCGGAAACCGCCTCACGGCCCGCGCCGCACGGCACGACACAGACCACCACCTACCACTACGACCCGCAGGGCGATCTCACGAGCGCCGTGGACCCCCTCAAACACACCTGGAGCTACGAATACGACAGCAAGGGCGATCTCACAACCGCAACGGACCCCGAAGGCGACAAGCGAACCTTCGGCTACAACGAAGACTCCCAGCAAACATCCGTGGTGAGCCCCAAGGGGAACGTCAAAGGCGCCGAAGCCTCACAGTACACAACCAAAATCGAACGCGACGAACAGGGCAGACCAAAAACGATCACCGACCCGCTCGGGCACACCAACAAATACACCTACGACGGCAACGGCAACATCGAAACGATCACCGACGGCGACGGGAACACCACAACCTACACCTACAACCCGAACAACGAAAAGACAGAGATCAAAGAACCTAACGGCGCCACCATGGAAACGGCGTATGACGGAGCGGGACGCGTCACGAGTCAGACCGACGGCAACAAACACACAACAACATACACCCGCAACGCCGTCGGTGAGATCACCGAAGTCAAAGACCCCCTAGGGCGTGTCACAAAAAAGGAATACGACGCTGCAGGCAACCTCACGGCCGTCACAGACGCCGCGAGCCGCAAAACAAAATTCAGCTACGACCCCGCGAACCGCCTCAAAGAAATCACCTACTCAGAAAGCAAAACACCCACAGTGAAATACGAATACAACGGCGACGGCGCGCGCACCAAGATAACCGACGGCACCGGCACCACCACATACACCTACGACATCCTCGACCGCGTCGTGAAGAGCACCAACGGACACAGCAACACGACCGCCTACGAATACGACCTCGGCGGCAATCAAATCAAACTGACCTACCCCAACGGCAACCTCATCACCCGCGCCTATGACAACGCCGGGCGCCTGCAGAGCGTCGCGGACTGGTCGGGGAACACCACCACGTTCGCGTATGACCCAGACTCGAACCTCACGACCACGACCTTCCCCAAAGGCACGGGCGAGCAAGACAAAGTCTCCTACAACAACGCCGACCAGCAAATGAAAATCACAATGACCGGCAACGGCCTGAAAGTCCTCGCCTCGATCGCCTACACCCGCGACAACGAAGGACAGGTCAAGAGCACCACCATCACCGGCCTCCCCGGCGAAAACACCAGCGACATCTACGACACCAACAATCGCCTGGAAAAATACGGCAGCACCACATACGCCTATGACTCCGCGAACGAGCCCACCACCCTCGGGGCGAACACCAGCGTCTACGACGCCGCCGGCGAGCTCAAAACGAGCGGGAGCACGATCTACGGCTACGACCAGCTTGGCAACCGCGTCAGCGCGACCCCCAAAGGCGGGCAGGCCACGATCTACGGCTACGACCAGGCCGGGAACCTCACCCAAGTCAAAGGTGGCGCCGGCGGCCTCAACGACACCTACGCCTACGACGGCAACGGCCTACGCGCCTCACAAACCAAAGGCAAAACCACCACCTACATCACATGGGACATGCACGACGAACTCCCCCTGATCCTCTCCGACGAACAGAACAACTACATCTACGGCCCAAGCAACATCCCGATCGAGCAGATCCAAAGCAAAGGCGCCGTCCTCTACCTCCACCACGACCAGCAGGGCTCCACCCGCATGATCACCAGCACCACCGGCGCAGTCGAAGGGACCACCAGCTACGACGCCTACGGCAACACCACAGGCGCCACCGGCACCGTCACGACCCCGCTCGGCTACGACGCGCAGTACACCAACACAGACACCAACCTCATCTACCTCCGAGCCCGCTCCTACGACCCCACCACCGCCCAGCTCACCAGCAACGACCCCATCGCCATCATCAGCCGCGCCCCCTACAACTACGCCCTCGACAACCCCCTCACCATCACAGACCCCACCGGCCTCTGCGGCTTCATCAGCTGTCTCGAAGATGTCGCCGAAGGAACTGCCCATGGCATCGAAGGAGGCGCCCACTTCATCGAACAGAACCCCGCCCTCGACGGAGTTGGACTGGGCGTTTTGTCGGTCGCGACCGGCGGATCTGCTCTTATAGTCGATGGCGCCGTCGCAGGTACCCTGGGTGGCATATCTCTCCTGAGCGGGATAGGAGCGACAATCTTGGATCAGTCAGCCTGTCTTAACCGCAACGACACAGTCGCCTGCGTCGGTGCCGGCCTCGGCCTGTTAGCCTCAGGCGCCAGCGGCGTCGGTGTTCTCGCTACGCTCCGCATCATCTCCGAGACTAGGACCATCCGGGGACTAGCTGAAGCTAGCCTGGGCTTTGGGACAGTCTCCACTCTACTAGACTATATCCACGGCGTGTCTGACACCCTAAAGAACGCATTCGAATGCGTCTAGCGACCTCAAGACGTCCTCTAAGTATGCCGATAGGACGACGTCGGCTGTGATCAGAAGGCGACCATGGCAACGTGAAGAGAATCAAGACAGACAGAGACTATGGACGACACACAAGATGCACCTGACGCATATGACGATCCATATAGCGACCCGCTCCAATATTTGAACCGAGTGGCGCGATGCCTCACGGGTTGGTCCGTGGCCCGCCAGTTCAAGACGAACGTGCCTCGCGTCGCAAGAGAGGTAGAAAAATCGGGACCTCGCGCCGCCGCGCTTTACGCGTGTGGTCGCTCCTTTCGACTATACGGGATCGGGCTCCTGCTCCTAGCCGCGCTTATAAACGCATTCGCGCTCACTGTAATTTCTTACCCACTGTTCGGGTTAGCGGGCATTTGCGCCCTGTGCGAGCTTGCGTGCGCTGCATCTGCGCGCAAGCCGCAGCGAGAATATAGACACGCACGCGAGGCACGGAGAGAATAACCTTTTACGTAGCCTGCGCATCATTCTCATCATGATGTCCGCCAAGCGAACTCCCACTGGGCTTTGGACTCCACGGCGGTTGGCTGCCGCGGGGCGCTGTCTAGCAATCGGAACGGCCACTTACATTCAAGTCAAGCAAGGCAAGCATAAAGCAGGGCGGCCTTGGATGGACACCCAACATCGGCTTCCCCGTTCCCGTCAGCGGCTATGCAGGACCAAGCTACACCTATGTAAATGAATCGTACTAGCGCAGCCCAACCCGAGATCGAGCTACCCCTCCGCTTTCAGTGCGGAGCCAGCTATCAGTGGCGCAACGCCGGCGGACATCTGATCGTCGCGCCAGGCGTACTGACTTTTGAATCTTCACGCCTTGCGCAGATGATCGGCATTGTACCTAAAATCACCCACACGGCCGACACTGTGACAATTGTACACGCTCATATCGTATTCCCACTCAACATCGGTATTATCGTGCGCGGCGAGGAGGGGGCCGCTGCACTATCTGTATGGGCGATAGAGCAGTATCCACGAGTACGTTGCGCCATAATCTCGGCAGGATTCACTATCGAAGATGTAAAGACCTGGATTTCGCACGGAGAACACATGGCAAGAGTTCTTACGCGTGATCGCAGACGACGGCTGCATGCGCAGTGACGCACTTACGATTTGAATAGTCGCGCCAAATCGTAGATCACCCGACGAACTCTGCCGAAACCGCCAGGTGCTGTAGAGGGACAGCTCGATACTCGGAGCATCTTCCAGTCCCTAGATAGAAGATGAGGCCGAGCTGTGAAGATGATGCGTTGACGCGCCGGATGGACACCTTCGCTCGCAGTGGCGTGAGACTGGCCGTGCCACGCGGAGAGGGTGCGATCCGCTGTCTGCACCAGGCTACGCAAGGGCTGCTCGTCGGCTGTGATGTAGAGCACGGCGGGGGGAATAGCGTGTGTGGCGAACTGTGTGTGCCGCCAGCCCGTCGAGCAGCCAGTGGTCGTAGCGGCGCAGCCTGTCGGTCTGCTTGTGTGCGCGGCCGGTGCGGTCGTACTCGATGAGGACCGCGAAGCGCTTCCCCTCCCTATCGCCGATCAGGGTGGCGTCGGGCTGCAGGTAGCCGGGGCGGCTCTGCTCGGGATGCAAGCGGGTGTCCGACGGAAGCGCCGCGGCCGGCGAGAGCTCGTGCTGGGTGTCTATGGATGGGTCGATTCTGCAGCTGCGGGGGCCGAGCCATGTGAACGGGAGCCGCTCGATTAGGCCCCCTTCCCCCGGCTGGATGGCGGCCTGCGCGATGTGCAGGACCGGCGCGGCGAGCTGCAGGTCGTGTTCGGCGTAGCTGATGCTGTGCAGCTCCACCGGGCGGTAGCCCCCCTCGGGTGCGAGACCATGGTGGGCGAGCGCCTTGAAGGCCTTTAGAGCGCCTAACAGAAAGAGGTTTTGGGATGCTGCTGTCGTAGATGGTGGCTATGGCGAAACCTTTGGTTAGTGATGGTTTGTGGGAGCGGATCGAGCCGCTGTTGCCTGCTGTTCAGCGGCGGTATCGGTATCCGGGTCGCAAGCGGGTGCCCGATCGGGCGGCGTTGACGGGCGTCCTGTTTGTCTTGAAAACGGGCATCCCGTGGGAGCATCTGCCGCAAGAGATGGGGTGCGGGTCGGGGATGACTTGCTGGCGGCGATTGCGCGACTGGAACGAAGCTGGTGTGTGGGAACGTCTGCACCAGGTACTGCTGGATGAGTTGCAGGACGCCCAGCAACTCGACTGGTCCAGGGTGGCCGTGGACAGCTCGCACGTGCGGGCCAAAGGGGGGGCGCCAAGACCGGCCCCTCACCGGTCGACCGCCGCCGGGCGGGCTCCAAGCACCACGTGATCTGCGATGGGCAGGGCATCCCTCTGGCCGTGACGCTCACCGCCGGGAACCGCAACGACATCACCGAGTTGATCGCGCTCGTCGATCGCGTTGACGGGGTCCCTGTGATGTGATCCAGGCTGTATGTGTGTTCGTCATGTCCTGCTGATGGGATGAGAGGATGGACACGATCATGAAGCGACACAGGCATACGCCGGAGCAGGCTGTTCGGAAGATCCGCGAGGGCGAACGGCTCTTGAACGAAGGGCAGGAGCTGACTGAGGTGCTGCGCCATCTCGAGGTCACCGAGGCGACGTTCAATCGGTGGCGTGCGCAGTACGGCGGGATGAAGGCCGATGAGGCCAAGCGGCTAAAGACACTGGAGGTGGAGAACCAGCGGTTGAAGAAGCTCGTGGCTGAGCAAGCGCTGGACATCGACATGCTCAAGGAGTTGGCGGAGGGAAACTTTTGACCCCGGAACGCAGACGCCGCGCTGTCGGTCGGCTGCAGCAGCGTTTCGGGGTTTCCGAGCGTCGTGCATGTCGCGTTGCCGGCCAGCATCGCTCCACGCAACGCAAACCGCCGCCGACACCCAGACCGGCGGATGAGCGGCTCGCTGGACGGCTACGGGAGATCGCCAGCGAGCATCCGCGTTGGGGGTGGAAGACCGCGCATCAGATCCTGCTCAGAGAAGGCTGGACGATCAACCGCAAGCGGACACGCCGTGTTTGGCGTCAGGAGGGCCTCAGGCGGCCCGAGAAAGCGAGGAAGCGTCGTCGGCTGCCCGGTGGACAGAGGCAGCGCCTGAGGGCCACGAGAGCGAACGAGGTGTGGGCTGTCGACTTCCAGTTTGATGAGACGGCCGACCGGCGCAGGATCAAGCTATGCAACATCGTTGATGAGTACACCCGCGAGGCGCTCGCGATCCGCGTCGGTAGATCGTGCACAGCCGATGACGTCGTCGAACTCGTCGCGGGCCTGGTCAGCGAGCGCGGCGCACCGGCTTACCTGCGCTCCGACAACGGCCCGGAGTTCATCGCGTGGGCGCTGCGGGATTATTGTCGAATGGCGCTTATGGCCACAAGCTACATCGAGCCAGGCAGCCCGTGGGAGAATCCGTTCGTTGAGTCCTTCAACGGCCGCCTTCGCGACGAGCTGCTGAACATCGAGGAGTTCGGCTCGATCACCGAGGCAAAAGTCCTGATCGAGGACTGGCGCAACGAGTACAACACCTACAGACCACACTCAGCACTACACGGACTCACACCCACCGAATACGCAGCCATCGAGACAGAGAACAACCAAAACCAACCAGAACACGCATAACCCCTGGACTCCTCACAGGGACCCCATCAGCGTCCCGCCGACCGGCCGCTACGGCAAGTTCAGGCCCAAGACGCTGCTCGCGGACCGTGCCTATGACAGCCGAAAGCACCGCCAGGCACTCAAAGAGCGCGGTATCACACCCCGGATCGCCAAACGCGGCACCAGCCACGGCTCCGGTCTCGGTAAAGAACGCTGGGTCATCGAGCGCACAATCTCATGGCTACATGCCAACCGGCGCCTCGATCGCCGCTACGACCGCCGGGCTGACATCCACGAAGCCTTCCTCACCATCGGCTGCGCCCTCATCTGCCACAAACACCTACAACACTCATTCTGTTAGGCGCTCTTAGGGTGATGCGGTAGATCCACTCGTTAGAGCCCACGGCGGCAGGCGCCCGGAACCGGTCCACGTAGCCAGCCTCGTGCAGCAGCCGCAGTCGCCGGCCCGCCGCGTTGCTCGCCCGGCCCCACCCCAGCAGCATCAGCTGGCTTGAGGAGAGAAAGTTCACGTCATACAACAGGGCGAGCAGACGCACATCCCGGGCGGTGAGCGCCACCCCCCGCGCTGGCTTATCGCGTCGGCCCCAGCGGATCGTCTGCTCCGCCAGCCCGTCGCCCGCCTGGACGGCCCGCTCGTACAAGGCCCGGCCGCTCACGCCCATGCCACCCGGTTGTCTGGTTGGGGGCGGCGCGGCTCATCCTCCAGGTGCACCGTGAGCGGGGTCTCACCCCCGTTTTTGGGGTTGTGGGTTTGCGCCCACACCCGGGGCTGGCGCTCGCCGTGAACCCACACCAGGACCTGCGCCCGGTAGGCGCCCGCGGGCAGCCACGCAACGCTCGCAGGGTCCTCCGGGAGCGCGACCGTGTAACGCCGGCCGCTCTCGTCTGATGGCTGGGCGGAGACCCCCAGCGGCGCGCCGGCCGTGGGGTGTAGCAGCACGCTGACACGCCGGATGCCCTCGGTGGGCGGGCAGGCGGGCCACCCGCCCAGATCGATGTGGACCGTGCGGTGGCGTGTCGCGACGGGCTCTGTGATGCTGCGCACCAACGGTGGCTGGATGTAGCGGCCCTCGTCGTGCGGGTGGTAGCCGCGCCGCTTTTGCTCGCGCTCGTGGTGCGCGCGCGCTCGCACCGCCGCAGGGCCTTGCGCGAGATGCTCCATCGGCACCGTTTGGACGGTGAACACGGGTTGTGGGACACCGTGCGCAAGCCACAGGTTCACCGCCCGGTGGTCGGGCTGGTTCACGATGTCCATCGGGTCGATCCTGATGCGACGCTGGTCCTGCCCAAAAACGCCCCTCTTTCCAGGAGATCCAGTCCCTGATGTACCCGAGCTATAGAATAGCTAGAGGTCAAGTGGACTAGCCATGTCAAGCAAAAGAACTTCCAACGTTAATCTCGGGGATCTCGGACGATAATGGGTGCAGCAATGTCTGGAGAGTAGCGTTTGCGTGGGATCAATCATCCTTCCCGAGCTTGACCTGGAAGAAGGGAAGGCATTTGTGCTCGGAGCCCACGGAGAACTACCCGGCGGGGAGGTTCAACGCCTTTGGGAGAGCGTGGCACACCTGGATGTGCTAAATGAACAGGACAGTGTTGTGGCGCTTTTTGAACTACTCAAATCGCTGGAAGGGACCAATGGGGAGGTCGCGATTATTGCTGAGGACTAGACGACGCCGGCGGGATCGCGTGGGCGGCGAACTGTGTGTGCCGCCAGCCGTCGGGCAGCCAACGGTCGTAGCGGCGCAGCCTGCTGCGGTCGCTCACGCTCCCTCGTCAGCGAGCGCGCCCGGCTCTACAACACCATGCAAGCGCTGCAGATCAGCGCACCGAACGCGCTACGCGAACGAGTCGGGCATACATCCAACGACGGAGTCAGCGAAGGCAAGACCAAACGAGAGGCCATGCGCTCCCTCAAGCGCTACCTCTCCAGGCACCTCTACAGCCATCTCGCCAACACGCCCTTGACAACATAGAAGCATCCATCGAATTCCGCTGGGGACAGTGCTCGCCGGGGACAGTGCTGGACTCGAATGCCCTGCCGGGAGGCCGAAACCTCGCGCTTCCTGCCCGCAAATCGAGGCACCCATGAGCCCCTAGCTGCGCTTCAGCGGATCGCCGAGAGCGAGTCCCATGACCCAAGGAAGGGCGGTTGCAGCTCTGGTTGCAGTTCTTGCCGCGCTCAGGCGGCTTTGAGCAGTTTCCAGCAGAGCTTTGGCGGCACCCCCCCGGATGCCTATAAAGCCTGCGTGTCTGCTGGGACTTTGGCTTTCCTGGAGCGAGGCGGGAGACCGAGGAATCGAACCTCGAGCAAGAGTTTTGGGGCCCCGGCGCGGGAGCCGGGTCAGCCGCCCGGGGCGCTCGCGCCGCCCGTGCCCCCGGAGGTGCCGCCGCCGGTGCCCGAGGAGCCGCCGCCGGTGCTGCCCCCGGAACCGGCGCTCCCTCCTCCCGACGTGCCCCCGCCAGTGGCGCCGCCGCCCGTGCTCCCGCCCGCACTGCTCCCGCCGGTCGCTCCGCTCGCCGGGCTTTCCGAGGCGCCTTCGCTGGCGCTCGATTCGCTCGCGCCTGTTTCGCCGGAGGCGCCGTTGGCCGAGCTGGAGGTCTTGGTCGATGTCGTGGACACCGATGTCGTCTGTGCGGCTTCCGCTTCTGCCGATGTGTCCGTCGGCGGCGTGATTTCCGGCGTGCTCTTGGGCACCGCGTCGGACACGCTGCTACTGCCGCAAGCGCCCAGCGTCAGGCCGCTGAGCAAAAGGAGGAGGGTTGCGCCAGCTGCCGCGCGCGAAGGGAGGTGCGGTGCGCGGATCACGCGCCGGGCGTGGCCAACACGGGGGACGCCGCTCACGCGCGGCTCACGCGCCCAGCGGCCCCATGCGCCGGCCGCAAGTGGGGCAGTCGTTGAGGTCCTTCTGCGCCAGCTGATCGCACCACGTGCAGAAGCGCAGGTTCTCCACCGCCCACGGCAGCTTCGAGGTCGAAGGCGCCAGCGGAAGCAGCTTGCCCACAACCTCCATCGGCGTGCCGTCCTCGCGGTCCACGTAGATCTCGCCGGCCTGCGCCTCCAGCACCATCTCCCGCCCGCTGGCGGGGTTGCGCAGACGATATCGCTGTGCTGTGCTCATGCGCGGGACTCTATCGGAGCAGGCGGGCGTGATGGCCGCTCCGTGACGGCCGCTCCGTGACCGCTTCGGATAGAGTTCCCGCGCCGTGCGCGCTCCACTGCAAATCTTCGGTCCGTCCGCCGTCGGTTGGCGCCGCCTCGGCGCGTTCGCCGCCGCCGGTGGCGTGCTGCTCTTCGCGGCCGGCTGCGGCGGGGTCAAGGAGAACGCCAGCGACCCGAACCTGGTCGAAGGCAAGCAGCTGTTCGTATCCAAGTGCGGCTCCTGCCACACGCTCGCGCGCGCCAACACCAAGGGGATCGTCGGCCCCAATCTCGACGCCGCCTTCCGCGCCGATGTCGCCGAAGGGCTCGGGCGCAACGCGATCCACGGGATGGTGCACGGTCAGGTGCTGGAGCCCAACTCCGAAGGCGCCATGCCCAAGGAACTGCTGCACGGGAAGCAGCTGGAAAACGTCGCCGCCTACGTCGCCTACGCGGCCGCCCGGCCCGGCCAGGACACGGGTTTGCTTGCATCCGCCGTGGCGCCCGTCGGCGCGGGCAAGCCCGCGGTCGAGCAGAACGGCAAGCTGAAGATCGAAGCCAACCCCGCCGGCCAGCTCGCCTACACGAGCAGCAAGGCGTCCGCCACCGCCGGTGCCGTCACCGTCGAAATGCCCAACATGTCCGGCGTGACGCACAACCTCGCCATCCAGTCCGGCACCGGCCCGAGCGGCCCGATCCTCGGCGCCACCAAGTTCATCAGCAAGGGCAGCACGTCCGTGACGGTCAACCTGAAGCCCGGCACCTACACCTTCTTTTGCCAGGTGCCCGGCCATCGTCAGGCGGGCATGGAAGGGACCCTGGTAGTCAAGTAACGGCGCGCAGCACTACGACGATCACCCCGATCGCCGCTGCGATCACGAGCACGTAGACCAGCAGGCGAAACGCCTCACCCTCTGAGCGCAGCGGGTTGAGCACCTCAGATCACGTAGACCGTCAGATAAACGACGATCCACATGATGTCCACGAAGTGCCAGTAGATCCCCGGTATCTCCACGCCGCGGTGCTCCTCCGGGGAGTAGTGGCCGCGGAAGCCGCGAATGCACACGATCAAGAGCAGGATCAGCCCGATCGTCACGTGCGCGCCGTGCAGGCCCGTCAGCCCGTAGAAGATCGTCGCCTGCGCCGTGTCCTGCGGGGCGAAGCCGATGTTCGCGTACTCGTTGATCTGGATGAACAGGAAGGTGGCGCCAAGCAGGAACGTCAGCACCATGCCGGCCTTGAAGCCGAAGCGGTTGCCGCGCTTGATGCAAGCCTCGGCCCAGTGCAGCGTGAAGGACGAAGAGACCAGGATCAGCGTGTTCACGCCCGCGACCTCCACCGGCAAATGCGTGCCCACCGCAGGCCACGGGTCGCCCTGCGCGACGCGGATGAAGAAGTAGGCCGTGAAGAAGGCCCCGAAGACCATCACCTCGGAGATGATGAAAAGCAGCATGCCCAAGAGCTGCGGATCCACGCGCGAGCTGCGGTTCGCGGGCGGGGGCCCGTGGTGCTCGCCCGCGCCGCCGTGCGCGTGCTCACCGGCCTGGCCGCCGGCGCCCCCCTGCGCATGCCCTCCGGGCCCGGCGGGATGCGGAATGCTGGCTGCCTCCATCGTGCGCTCTTCCCCTTCTAGCTCGCGGCCGCGGCCGCGCTCGTGGTGGTTGCCCGGCTGTCCGCTTCGACGTGCTCCACCGGCGCCGAGGTCATGCCGCGCACGCGCTCGACCAGGTTCGCGCGCATCCAGCCCGAGCGCTCGCCGGGGAGCGTGGAGATGACGATGTCATCCACGCGGAACAGCTCCAGTGCGTTAGTCACGGCCGTGTAGGGGTTCGGGTCGCCGATCATGCCGGCGCTCAGCAGACCCTCCGCGTGCAGACGGTCGAGCATCGCCGCCAGGCGGATGCGCGCCTCGCGCGGCGCCGTGCCGCGGCCGTCCTGCAAGGGAACCACCGCGATGAACAGGTGGCGCTCCTCAGCGGCGGCTTTCGCGCGCAAATGCTCGATCAGCTCCTCCCCGGTGGAGGTCTTGTTGGCCACCACCAGCGTCACGCCGAAGGGCAGCCCCTCGGTCTCCAGGTCGGTCACGATGTGCTCCACCGGCAGCCCCGAGGCGTTGTGGATGCGCTCGATCAAGTCGCGCCGCAGCCAGCCCGACTGCGAGGCCGGGTGCGTGGAGACGACGATCAGGTCCGGCCGCTGCTCGCCGATCGCGTCCATCGTCGCGAAGAACGGGTCGGGGTCGCCGACTTCGCCGCTGGCCTGTATGCCCTCGGATGCCAGCAGTGACATCGCCAGGTCCACGCGCACCTGTGCCGATTCGCGCACCGCTTCGTCGTAGATCACCAGCCCTGCCGTGGGCTTGCTCTGTGGCACCACCAGGCGGAAGCGCACGTCCCCCTCGGCGTTCAGCTCGCGCACGCGCTCGTACAGCTTGGCGCCGCCGAGTGTGCGGTTGGCCACTCCCAGGACTTCCCTCATCGTCGCAGCTCCTCAGTGTTGGTTCCGCCACCGCCTGACCCCGCCCCTACCGTGGCCGGCTGCGGCGGCGGCACGAAGATGCCGTGCACCGCGCCGGGCACCCCGTACTCGTACGGTCCGCCCACCACGGTCGGCACACGGTCGAAGTTGAACACCGGCGGAGGGGAGGACACCTGCCACTCAAGCGTCATCCCCCGCCACGGGTTGGCCACTGCGCGCGGGCCGCCGCGCCAGCTCGTGACCATGTTGTAGAGGAAGATCAGCGTGCTCAGCCCCAGCAGCCAGCTGAAGATCGAGATGATCAGGTTCAGCGTGGCGTACTGCGCCGAGTAGGTCGCCACGCGCCGCGGCATCCCATCGAGCCCAAGGATGTGCATCGGCGCGAACGTCAGGTTGAAGAAGATGAACGTGCTCCAGAAGTGCCACTTGCCCAGGCGCTCGTCGTACATGCGCCCCGTCATCTTCGGGAACCAGTAGTAGACGCCCGCGAAGATCGTCATCAGCGAGCCGCCGAACAGCACGTAGTGGATGTGCGCCACGATGAAGTACGTCGCGCTGACGTGGATGTCGAACGGCACCATCGCCAGCATCACGCCGCTGATGCCCCCGCACGTAAACGTCAAAAGGAAGCCCAGCGCGAACAGCATCGCGGTGTCGGTGTGCAGCACGCCGCGATACAGCGTCGCCAGCCACGAGAAGATCTTGATGCCCGTCGGCACCGCGATGATCGCCGTGGTGATCGCCATCGGGATGCGGATCCAGCTGGCCATGCCCGAGATGAACATGTGGTGCGCCCACACCGTGAAGCCCAGGCCCACGATCGCCAGCAGCGAGAAGGCCATCATGCGGTAGCCGAAGATCGGCTTGCGCGCCTTCACGGCGAGCACTTCGCTGACGATCCCAAAGCCCGGCAGCATCATGATGTAGACCGCCGGGTGCGAGTAGAACCAGAAGACGTGCTGATACATGAGCACGTCCCCGCCCTTGCCGGCGTTGAAGAAGTTGAAGCGCAGCGCGCGGTCGAGCAGGATGAAGAACTGCGAGGCCGCCACGAACGGCGTGGCGATCACGACCAGCAGCGAGGTGGCGAAGTTGGCCCACACCAGCAGCGGCATGCGGAAGAAGCTCATCCCCGGCGCGCGCATCGTGATGATCGTCACGAGGAAGTTGAGCGCCGTCATGATCGATGAAGCCCCCGCGAACTGCACCCCCAGCGTGAAGAAGTCCTGCCCCACGGGCGCGTTGATCGACAGCGGCGTGTACGCCGTCCAGCCGTCCGCAAAAGCGCCCCCCGGCGCCAGGAAGCTCGAGAGCATCATCGTGCCCGCGATCGGCAGCAGCCAGTAGGACAGCGCGTTCAGGCGCGGGAAGGCCATGTCCGGCGCGCCGATCATCAGCGGCAGCACGTAGTTGGCCAGGCCCGCGAACACGGGGATGATGAACAGGAAGATCAGCAGCGACGCGTGCACCGAGAACAGGCCGTTGTAGGTGTTGGCGTCGACGAACTGCGCCCCCGGCTGCGCGAGCTGCGCGCGCATCATCATTGCCAACAGGCCACCCACGAGCAGGAAGAAGAACGAGGTGACCGTGTACTGGATGCCGATCACCTTGTGGTCGGTGTTGATGCGGAAGTAGTCCTTCCAGCTGTATGCCCCGTGGCCGGAGTGGTCCTCGGGCTTCGTGGGCCTGCCCGCGGCCCAGGCCAGCCAGTAGTCGAAGCCGCCGATGCCAACCAGGAAGAACAGCGGCGCCGCGATCAGCGAGACCACCAAGACCGCTTCGCCCTCCAGGTAGTGCGTATAGGTGGTGTGGCCCGTGACCATCCGCACCAGCCAGGTGATCGCGGTGGCGAAAGCGACCCCCAGCACGAGGCCCAGGGCGCCCCGGTAGAAGCCGGGGGCGCGGAACTTGGCGATCATCTCTGACTCCTTATCCAAGCTGTGAACTGTGCGGGCGGCACGACGTGTATCGCCGAGCGCATCAGAGAGTGTCCCACGCCGCAGAGCATGTTGCACACCACCGGATAGGTGCCCAGCCGGTCCGGTGTCGCGCGGTAGTGCGTGGTGATGCCCGGCACCGCGTCGATCTGCAGGCGGAAGGCGGGGATCCAGAAGGAGTGGATCACGTCCAGGCTGTTGATGTTGAAGTACACCGACTCGTTCTCGGGCACATACAGTTCGGTGCTGCGCAGCGGAGGCCCGCCCGTGAGCGCGCGTGGGTATTCGTAGCTCCACGCGAACTGGCGCCCGACGACGCCGATCTGGATCTCCGGCCCCGCGGGTTTCTTTTCGTTGTTGTGCAGCACCACGAACGAGTAGGACACGAGCCCCAGCAGGATCATCGCCGGGATCGCCGTCCACACGACCTCAAGGCGCGTGTTGCCGTGGATCGGCGCGCCGTCTTCGGACTCCTGCCCGGGCTTCATCCGGAACTGCCACACCGAGTAGAAGACCGCCGTCGCCACCAGCACGAAGATCGGCACGGAGGCGATCACGAGCACGTGGTAGAGCGTGTCTGTTTCCTTCGCCTGCGTCGAAGCCTGCACCGGGAACCAGTGGATCGCATAGCTCAGCCAGATGCCGATCGCGATCGCGACCAGGCCCGCCACCACGGCGATCACCGCCGAGCGGCGGCTCGGCGCGGGGGGGCCGGTGTGGGCGGAGTGGCTGTCCGGGGTATGCGCGTTCATCGGGAGAGCAAGATGCTATTGCCTCAAGCCGACAGGATCCTATTGCCTGCCGCGACGGCTTGACGCGCGCCCCTCGGACAGCTTGAGAGGCGCCACGAGGACCACTTGACGTGCGCCGCTCAGGGGGCTACATTGAGGCAATCGTTGCAAAGAAAGGAGCCCGCTATGCAGGTGCATGAAGGAATGAGCCCAACGGTCCTGTCGGTCGGCCCGAGCCACACACTGCGCGCCGCGGCCCGCCTGATGTCTGAGCGCCAAGTCGGCGCAGCAGTAGTCAACGACCCCGACGGCCACGGCCCCGGGATCATCACCGAGCGCGACATCCTGCACTCGCTGGGCGCCGGCCAGGACCCGGATGGGGAGCTCGTGGGCGAGCACCTGACGCGCGACGTGGTGTTCGCCGCCCCGGACTGGTCGCTGGAGGAGGCCGCCGTGGCGATGGTGCACGGCAGCTTCCGTCATCTCATCGTGGTCGAGCACGGAGAGACCGTCGGCATCCTCAGCGTGCGCGACGTGGTGCGCTGTTGGACGCAGGACGGCGCGATCTGCCCGGTGCCGGCCAGCGCCGCAGTCTGAGATTTTCAGTGGTCGAGCGGTAGCTCGTCGATTTCACGACGCGTGTCGGCGATCCAGCGCCAGATGCACACGACCGTGAGGATCACGCCCGCGACGACGAGGATGCGGCTGATCGTGATGCCCACCACCGCCAGCGTGACGCCCACCGTGGTCAGCAGCGGCAGCAGGCTCGGCCCGGGGAGGTGGATCTCCTCGCCGACCGGCGGCACCTGTGGATCGAGTGGGCTCACGATACGTAGATCGCTGCGACTACGAACGTGAGGCCGAACATGAACATGCAGATCGCCGCCACCACCAGGCCGGCGCGGATGTTCTTGTTTGCAAGGCGTCGAGTCATCATCAGGGCGCGAAGTCTATAGATGTACGTCCGCGACCATCGCGCAGAACAACAGCGCGAGGTAGGCGAGGGAGTACAGATAGAGCTGCAGCGCGCTGCGCCGACCGATCGTCCGGGATCGGCCAGCACACCGATACAGCCGCACAGCCCCAGCGATGAAGCCCACGCCCAGCAAGAGCGACGCGGCGAGGTAGATGCCGCCCAGCCCCCCTGCGCAGAAGGGCAGCTGCGTGACGGCATACAGCAGCACCGTGTAGAGCAATATCTGCCTGCGCGTCTCGGCCTCGCCGCGCACTACCGGCAGCATCGGCACGCCGACCTTGCCGTACTCCTCCTTCATCAGCAGCGACAGCGCCCAGAAGTGCGGCGGCGTCCAGAAGAACACGATGAAGAACATGATCACCGCCAGCCCGCCCACCGAGCCGCGCACCGCGGCCCAGCCCACCAGCGGCGGGATCGCCCCGGCCGCGCCGCCGATCACGATGTTCTGCGGCGTGCGGCGCTTGAGCCAGATCGTGTACACGAACACGTAGCCGAGGAAGCCCGCGAAGGACAGGCCCGCGGCGAGCGGGTTGACCGCCAGCGAGAGCAGCAGCAGCGACAGCGCCGCCAGCACGCAGCCGAACGTGAGGGCCGCCCGGGGAGAGACGCGCCCCGCGGGAATCGGCCGGTTCGCGGTGCGCGCCATCTGGGCGTCGATGTCGCGGTCAAACCAGTGGTTCACGGCCCCCGCGCCGCCCGCGGACAAATAACCGCCGAGGCAGGTGATGGCCACCAGCAGCGGCGAGGGGTCGCCCGCCACATACATGGCCGCGATCGTCGTCAGTAGCAGCAGCGACTGCACCTTGGGCTTGGTCAGCTCGACGTAGTCGCTGACGAGCTGACGCACGCGAGGGGCGACGCCGACGTCCGCACCCGGCAGGGCTACGGCGGCGCTGCTGGAGGCGGTGTGTCCGGCTGGGCTTTCCATCAGGGGCGTCCTGTGCGGTGGGCCGACACCCTACACCCCGACCTGCATCGCTCCCGCGGGCACCGTCGCCCGCCCCGGATCGGCCACGGTGGCCTCTGAGCGCCGTTGCACCTCCCGGCGGATGTCCTTCATCGGTTCCACCGAGCGCACGCGCGGGATCGTGTCGAAGTTGTTCACGGGCGGCGGGGAAGTGGTGAACCACTCAAGCGTGTTCGCCTTCCACGGGTCGGGCCCGGCGACCACGCCGTTCTTCACGCTGCGCGCGACGTTGACGATCGTCACCAGCACGCCCAGCGCGAGGATGAACGAGCCGACGGTGGAGATCTGGTTGTACAGCGCCATGTGCCCCACGTCCGGGTACTCATACACGCGCCGCGGCATCCCGTCGAGCCCCAGCACGTGCTGGATCAGGAAGGTGCAGAGGAAGCCCACGAACATCAGCCAGAAGCTGAGCTTGCCGAGCCCTTCGTGCATCATCCGCCCCGTGATCTTCGGGAACCAGTAGTAGATCGCGGCGAAGATCGTGAACACCGCGCCGCCCATCAGCACGAAATGGATGTGCGCCACCACGAAATACGATTCGTTGAGCTGCCAATCCACGGGGAACACGGCCAGGAAGATGCCGCTGATGCCGCCGATCAAGAACAGCGCGATGAAGCCCACGCAGAACAGCAGGGGTGTCTTGAATTCGATCGTGCCCTGCCACAAGGTGGCGATCCAGTTGATGATCTTCACGCCCGTCGGGATGGCGATCAGGAACGAGCTGAGCATCACGAAGATCAGGATCGCCTCGGGGATCGGCGTGGCGAACATGTGGTGCGCCCACGTGAGAAAGCCCAGGAAGGCGATTGCCACCGTGGAGGCCGCGATCGCCTTGTAGCCGAAGATCGGCTTGCGCGCGAACACCGGCAGGATCTCCGAGACCACGCCGAAGCCGGGCAAGACCATGATGTAGACCTCGGGGTGCCCGAAGAACCAGAATAAGTGCTGCCACAGCAGCGCCGAGCCGCCGTTGTTGGGGTTGAAGAAGTTGGTGCCGAAGTGCCGGTCGGTCAAGAGCATCGTCACCGCCCCCGCGATCACCGGCATCGCAAAGACGATCAGCACGGAGTAAGTGAGAATCGCCCACACGAACAGCGGCAGCCGGCCCCAAGACATGCCCGGAGCGCGCATGTTGGCGACCGTCACATACAGGTTCATCGCGCCCAGGATCGAGGAGAGACCCGTCAGGTGCACGAGGTAGATCCACGCGTCCTGCCCGCCTCCGGGGGAGAAGAAATCGTTTGACAGCGGCACATAGCTCGTCCAGCCAGCTTCCGGCGGGTTCCAGAAGATCGAGGCGTAGAACACGAGGCCGCCCGCCAGCAATAGCCAGTAGGACATCGCGTTCAAGCGCGGGAAGGCCATGTCGCGCGCGCCGATCATCAGCGGCACGAAGTAGTTGGCCAGCCCCGCCATCATCGGCACCACAAACAGGAACACCATCGTGGTGCCGTGCATCGTGAACAGCTGGTTGTAGGTCTGCGGCGGGATCAGCGTGTTTTCCGGGGCTCCCAGCTGCAGGCGCATCATCAGCGCCTCGACCCCGCCGAGCACGAAGAAGACGAAGGTCGTGACCATGTACATGATCCCGATGCGCTTGTGGTCGGTCGTCGTGAACCAGCTCGTCCAGCTCTCGCCGGCCTTCTTGGGCGTCACCTTGTGCGCGACGATCTCGGGGATGGGAGGGGAATAAACGGCCATCAGGGACTTTCCACCTGCCCGGCGCCGATCTGCCTGCCCAGCTTGGCGCGGGCGATCTTGGCGAGGGCGTTGGCTTGCGCGATCAGCTTCTTCTGGTAGGCCAGCCATGCTTCAAACTGCGCCGGCGGCACGGCCTTGACGGTGATGATCATACGCGCGTGGCCGCGCCCGCAGAGGTTCGCGCACTGCCCGCGGAAGATGCCCGGCTTGGGAATCTTGAACCACGTGTAGCTGTGGTAGCCCGGCACGGCCTGCACCTTGCCGCCGAGTTCCGGCACCCACCAGGAGTGCACCACGTCGGCGGAGACCACGTTCAGCGAGACGGTCGTTTCGGTCGGCACCACCAGTTCCTCATACGAGTAGGGCGCGCCCAGGCCGTCGGCTTCGTTGGCGCCCGGGTAGACGTACTGCCAGATGTACTGACGGCCCACGGCGGTGATGTTCAGCGCCTTGCCGTTGGGGGGCAGGTTCTGCTTGGCGCTCGCGTACAGCGTGCCGTCGCTCGCCAGCGCCGCGCCTTCGGGCCCTGAATTGGGCGGGTTCTGGATCGCGGAGAGCTTGACGAAAGTGATCACCGCGAGCACCACCAGGATCACCGCGGCCCCCGCAGTCCAGGCGATCTCCAGGCGCGTGTTGCCGTGGATCTGCGCCGCCACCGCCCCCTTGCGCTTGCGGAACTTCACGAGCGTGTAAAGCAGCGCGCCCTCGACCGCGACGAAGATCACGATCGCGATGTACAGGACGATCTTGTACAGGCTCGCTATTTCGTCGGCGTTGGGAGAGCCGCCGGACTGGGGCGTGAAGAACGCCAGATGAGATGCGATGAATGCCAAGGCGCGGGGATTCTATTCAGGCCGGCCCGGAACGCGCGTAGAAGGGGTCATCCGAGCAGCCACGGGGGTGCTCAACGGCCTGTGAAGCTGGGAGGGCGCTTCTGCAGAAAGGACATCGCGCCCTCCACGAAGTCATCGCTCTCGGCCATCTCCCCCTGCAAACTGGACTCCAGCTGGAGCTGCTCCTCCATGCGTCCGTACAGCCAGCTGTTGACCAGCTGCTTCGTGCCGGCATAGGAACGGGTGGGGCCGGCGGCCAGGCGGGCGGCCAGCGCGGCGGTCTCCTCGCGCAGGCGCTCGTCGGACACCACGCGGTTGACGAGGCCCCACTGCAGGGCCTGCTCCGCGCCGATGCGCTCGCCGAGCATCGCCATCTCCGTGGCGCGCGCCATGCCCACGCGCGTGGGCACGAACAAGGAGGAGCCCCCGTCGGGCACGAGGCCGATGTTCACGAACGCCAGCAGGAAGTAGGAGCTTGCCCCCGCGAGGATCAGATCGCAGCACAGCGCCAGCGAGCAGCCGATGCCCACCGCGGGCCCGTTGACGGCCGCGATCACGGGCTTTGGCACGTCGCGGATGGCGTGCATGATCGGGTGGTAGATCTCATTGAGCGTGCTCTGCACGTCGGGCCGGCCCGTGGGCGTGAGCCGTCCGCTGCTGACGTCCTTCAAGTCGGCGCCCGAGGAGAAGGCGCGGCCCGCGCCGGTGATGACGATCGCGCGCACCGCGTCGTCGGCCGTGGCTACCTGCAAAGCGCTCAGCAGATCGGCTCCGAACTGGTGGTTCCAGGCGTTCAGCGCCTGCGGACGGTTGAGCTCGATCGTGGCGGCCCCGTGCAGGACGGAGACGTTGACGGTCTCAAGGGTGGTGGCTGACTGGCTCATCTGGCGTCCTCTCGTGGCGCAGGGTGGCTGTGTGATGCAATGCGGGCCGTCAGATCCTATGGTGTGCGGCATGGCAAGGCCAAAGATCGGCATCTGCACGGCCCTTGAGCGAGCGCAGTGGAGCGTTTGGGACCAGCAGGCCGTGCTGCTGCCGCGCAGCTACGTCGATGCGGTCCAGCGCGCAGGCGCGCTGGCGATCTTGCTCTCCCCGGACCCGCTCCTGACGGAGGACCCGAGCGAGGCGCTCGACCTGCTCGACGGCCTGCTGCTGGCCGGCGGCGCGGACATCGACCCGGCCAGCTATGGCGAGGAGCGCCACAAGGAGACGGTCGGCACCGTGCCAGAGCGCGACGCCTTCGAGATCGCGATGGTGCGCGGCGCGATCGCGCGCGACATGCCGGTGCTCGGCATCTGCCGCGGGATGCAGCTGATCAACGTCGCCTACGGCGGCACGCTCTCGCAGCACCTGCCGGAGCTGATGGGCCACCACGAGCACTGCCGCGAGCCGGGCACGTTCGACAACGCCGACCACGACGTACGCCTGGTGGAGGGCTCTTTGGCCGCGCGGGCGGCGGGCGAGACGGCGCACGCGACCAAGTCCCACCACCACCAGGGCGTGGACCGCGTGGGGGAGGGGCTGACAGTGAGCGGCTGGTCGACCGTGGACGAGTTGCCCGAGGCGATCGAGGTTGACCGGAACCCACCCGCCTCCCAGCCCGCGTGGGTGCTGGGCGTGCAGTGGCACCCGGAGGCCGACCCGAGCAGCACGGTCGTGAAAGCACTCGTGGACGCGGCGGGCGTCAGAGTCGCCTGAAGCCGCGCATATACTCGCCCCGGTGCGTCGGGCGAGAGCCATCCAAGCGACCGCCTGGTGCGTAGTGGCGGCAGGTGTGATGGCACCTCTGTTGCGCAAGCACCTGCGGGGCGTGCCGCCGATGGCGACGCAAGCCGTGGCCTTCGCTGCGCCCGTCGGCCTCTCTGTGGCGTTGCGCCGAAGCCCAAGGCGCGACGTGGCGATCTGCTGCCTGCAGATGTGGGCCTACGTCGCGGCGTACAAATCGCCCAACGACGACGAGGCGGCGCAGGCTGCGCGCGTGCGCATCGACTACCCGATCGACGTCGACCGCGTGCTGGGCCTCGGCGAGCTGCCCACCGTGCGTCTGCAGCGCCGCCTCGCCCGCCGCCTGGCCGCCAATGGCGAGGCGCAGTGGCGCACGCTCGACAAGGTGCTCGTGTGGACGCACTGGTCGTGGTTCATGGTGCCCCACGGCTCGCTCGCCTACATCCTCGTGCGCCACCCCCGCCGCTTCCCGCGGGCGGCGGTGCTCACCTACGCGGTGTTCGACATCGGCGCGATGGTCTACTGGGTGCTGCCCACGGCGCCCCCCTGGTACGCCACCTCCGTGGCTGGCCGCCAGGCCGGGCACCCCGCCGTGCGGCGCATGATGGTCGAATACGGCGAGTCCTTCTGGAAGGACGGCTGGGGACCCCTCTACAGTGTGCTTGGAGGCAATCCATTGGCTGCGATGCCCTCGCTGCATTTCGCGACGTCCGTAATGGCCGCACTGTTGCTCGCCGAGGTCGGGCCGCTGCCCGGTGCCCTGGGCGCGACCTACGCGGCGACGCTCGGCTTCGCGCTGGTGTACCTGGGCGAGCACTACGTGGCCGACCTGCTCGCGGGCGCGGTGCTGACGGCGGCCGTGCGCCGGCTGGAGCAGCCGGTGGGCCCGGTGCTGTCCCGTGTGGGACGCCTGCTCGCGCGCGTGGAGAAGGCAGCGCATGCCGCTAGATAGGGAGTTTTTTTGGGGAGGGGAGGGGGCCGCGTAGTGGCCGGCGAACGCGGCATGTCGCCAACAGATCTGGATGCCCTCAGCGCGGAGGAGGCTGCGGGCGCGATCCACGAGGAGGAGATGCCGCGCGTGCAGCTCACGCGCAGGCGCGCAATTTCCGCTGCGCTGTTCGTGCTCTCCGCCGTTGGCTTCTTCTACTTTGTGCTGCCGAAAATCTCGGGCGTGGGCAACACGGTGCACGGCATCGAGGGGGCCGAGCGCTGGTGGATCGCCGCCGGGGTGGTACTGGAGGCGCTGTCCTTCGCCGCCTACGTGGTGCTGTTCCAGGCGGTGTTCGTGCGCGCGGGCGAGTCGAGCAGGATCGGTTGGCGCGAGAGCTACCAGATCACGATGGCAGGGGTGGTGGCCACGCGCCTGTTCGCCACGGCCGGCGCGGGGGGCGTGGCGCTGACCGCCTGGGCGCTGCGGCGCTCGGGCATGCAGGCGCGCCTGGTGGCCTGCCGCATGGTGGCGTTCACCGTGCTGCTGTATGTGATCTACGCGCTGTCGCTGGTGCTGGCGGGCGTGGGTTTGGGCACGGGCCTGTTCCCGGGGGGCGGCTCGTTCGCGATAACGATCGTGCCGGCGATCGTCGGCACGCTGCTGCTGGCCGGCGCGGGCGCAGTGACCTTGCTGCCGCAGGACTTCGAGCGCCGCTTTGGCCGCTGGGCGGAAGGCTCGGGGCGCCTCGCGCACTGGACGGCGAGCCTGGCCACCGCCCCGGCGCTCGCGGCCAGCGGCGTGCGCACGGCGATCGCACTGGTGCGCACGCGCGACCCGCGTCTGCTGGGCGCGCCCGCGTGGTGGGGCTTTGAAATCTGCGTGCTGTGGGCGTGCTTTCACGCCTTCGGGCAGGCGCCGCCGTTCACGGTCCTGTGGATGGCCTACTTCGTGGGCATGCTCGGCAACCTGCTGCCCGTGCCGGGTGGGATCGGCGGCGTGGAGGGCGGCATGATCGGCGCGCTCGTGGCCTTCGGCGTTGACTTCCACCTGGCGGTGCTCGCGGTGCTGGCCTACCGCGGCATCTCCTTCTGGCTGCCCACGATCCCCGGTATCGTGGCGTACCTGCAGCTGCGGCGCACCGTTGCGCGGTGGCGCGAGGAATCCACAAAGCCCAGCAAGAGCGCTATACTTTACAAAGTAAAGCGAGGCGAAGCCGTGGGAGGCATCTGATGGCAGACGTTGAGAACGTAATCATCATCGGCAGCGGCCCCGCCGGCTACACCGCCGCGCTGTACACCTCGCGCGCCAACCTGAATCCCCTCGTGATCGAGGGCTGGGCCTGGGGCGGGCTGTTGCAGCAGACGACCGACGTCGAGAACTACCCCGGCTTCCCCGAGGGCATCATGGGCCCGGAGATGATGCAGAAGCTGCGCGATCAGGCCGAGCGCTTCGGCGCGCGCCTGCTCACAGAGCAGGCAGACCGCGTGGAGCTCGCACAGGAGCCTGGCGGCATTCACAAGGTGTGGGTCGGCGATAAGGAGCACCTTGCGCGCACCGTGATCCTGGCGATGGGCGCCGAGCACAAGAAGCTCGGCATCCCCGGCGAGGAGGAGCTCGGCGGCAGGGGCGTGAGCTACTGCGCCACCTGCGACGCGGCCTTCTTCCGCGACGCGCAGACGATTATCGTCGGCGGCGGCGACAGCGCGATGGAGGAGGCGATCTTCCTGTCGAAGTTCGCGGGCAAGGTGACCGTCGTGCACCGCCGCGATGAGTTCCGCGCCTCGAAGATCATGCTCGAGCGCGCTCGCGCGCAGACCAACATTGAGCTGCTCACGCCATACACCGTGCAGAGCTTCCAGCCCGGCGAGAGCGGCGTGCTGATGCACGCGGTCTTAGAGCACGCGCAGACGGGAGAGACGCGCGAGCTGGACGCCACGGGCGCCTTCATCGCCGTCGGCCACGAGCCGCAGTCTGCCCTGGTCGCCGGCCAGATCGACCTGGACGACGAGGGGTATGTGAAGGTGGACGGCCGCTCCACGCGCACCAACCGCCCGGGGGTGTTCGGCGCGGGCGATCTCGTGGATCACACCTACCGCCAGGCGGTCACCGCCGCGGGCTCCGGCTGCCAGGCAGCCCTGGACGCCGAGTGGTATCTGCGCGACACGCCCGGCATCCCTGCGCCGGCGGGCATGCCCGTGGGCTCTCCGGTCGAGGCGCAGTATGCTCCGAGCAAGGCCGGTGCATAGGCGCTCGGCGGACGCCGGCGCTTGCGAGGTATTCCGCTAGCCTTCCTGCATGACCGCGCATGCGCTTGCCACCACCACGACTAGCGCCGAGGAGATGTGGCTTCTCCCCGACGACGGCCTCCGACGCGAGCTCGTCAAGGGGCGGTTGCGCGTGATGACCCCCGCCGGCTTCGAGCACGGGCGCGTCGCCTTGACCGCCGGCTGGCTGCTGAGCACGCATGTGCGCGCGGCCGGAAGCGGCGTGGCGCTCGGCGCCGAGACCGGCTTCGTACTAGCTAGCGATCCGGACACCGTGCGGGCGCCCGACGCCGCGTTCGTCGCTCAGGCCCGCGCGGATGCCGTCGGCCGCACCGTGAAATACTGGCCTGGAGCCCCCGACTTTGCCGTCGAGGTCGTCTCGCCGGGCGACAGCTTCAGCGAGGTCGAGGCCAAGGCGCTCGGCTGGCTCGACGCCGGTACGACCGCCGTGTTGGTGCTCGATCCCCCGCGCTGCTCAGCGACTGTATATCGCGCGCGAGGGGACGTCGGGGTCTACGAGGGGGACGAGCAGATCGACCTGAGCGATGCGGTGCCGGCCTGGCGCGTCGCGGTTGCCGAGTTCTTCGGCTGAAGGGACGCCTCAGCGCATCCAACGCCTCGGGTTTTGGGGCTCACAGTTCAGGGGTGAGCGCGCCCTCCAGCTCCAACAGCCAGCGCTTGCGGTCGAGTCCTCCGCCGTAGCCGCCCAGGTTGCCGCCGGTGCGCAATACCCGGTGGCACGGCACGATCACCGGGATCGGGTTGGAGCCCAGCGCGTTGCCCGCCGCGCGGGAGCCGCGCGGACTGCCCGCCTCGGTGGCCATCTCGGTGTAGGTGCTGACGCTGCCGTAGGGGATTGCGCTGGTCGCCGCCAATACCTTCTTGGCGAAGGCGCTCATCAGCACGCGATCAAGCGGTACGTCGAAGTCTCGACGCCGGCCGCTGAAGTACTCGTCCAGCTCGCGCCGCACCTGCTCGAAGCGTGTGGGGGCCTCCACAATGCGCGGGGAGAGCTTCGCTGCCAGACGCTCAAGCACTTCGTCCACCGGCTCCTCGGGGAAGGCCAGGCGCACGAGGCCATCTGCGGTGCTGGCGGCGGTGAGCGGGCCCCAGGGGGACTCCACCTCCCCGTAGCCGATGTCCGCCAGGCCCTCGTCGAGCGCGCGCGTGGTCAGGCGCAGCGCGGCCTGCGCGGCCATATGTTCGTCCTGGGGAGTGGGCCGGGCGGCGGCGCCGAGCATTTTCTCGATGTTCTTCATGCCGCCACCTCCCGCAGCTTGGTGAGACCCTCGTGCAGCGAGCGCCGCGCGGCGTCCTCGGAGCAGCCCACCGCCTTGGCGATGTCGCGGTGGGGCAGGTCGCCGACGTAGCGCAGCAGCACCGCCGCGCGCTGGCGTGGGGGCAGTTCGCCCACGGCGCTCCATAGCGCCTCGTCGCGCACCTGTGGGGCGGGGGTGTTGGGGGTCGCGTTGTTGTCGGCCACCTCTGTGGGCTCCGCCACCGGCTGCGCGTGCGCAGAGCGCGCGCGGTGCACGTCCAGCGCCTTGCGGTGGGCGATCGTCAGCACCCACGCGCGCAGGTTGGAGTCCGCGCGCAGGCGCGGGTAGGCATTCAGCGCCGAGATGAACGTCTCCTGGAAGCAATCGTCCGCGTCGCTGCTGCCCACAGAGGCCACGAGGAAGCGCCACACCTCGTCGCGGTGGGCGTCCAGGAAGCGCTGGAAGGGGGGGAGGGGGGCGCTCACACGAGCAAAACGCGGCAGGGCCGTCGAACGTGAGATCGGTGCGGCCGGGGGTTGGGCGGGCGCGCGCGGCAACGGCCTTCCGCTCAGTCCCCGTACTCGAAGAAGCCCGCGCCCGCGGCACGCCCCAGCCGCCCGCCGAGCACGAGCCGGCGCAGCGCCGGCGCGGGCCGGTAGCGCTCCTCGCGGTACGTCTCCCACAGGCCGTCCAGCACGCGCAGCACGTGGTCGAGCCCGATCGCATCCGCCCACTCCAGCGGTCCGCGCGGGTGGGCCATGCCGAGCTTCATGCCCGTGTCGATGTCCCCTGCGCTGCCGACGCCTTCGCCGAGAGCGAACGCCGACTCGTTGATCACCTGGCAGACGATCCGTCCCAGCACAAGGCCCGGAGCGTCGCCCACCCAAGCTGTGTGCTTGCCCAGCGCCGCGAAGAAGCGCTCCGCGCGCGCCGCCGCTGCCGGGGAGGAGCTTTCGCTGCGTGTCAACTCGACCAGCTGCGCCTGCTCGAAGGGGGGCAGCACGTGAAAGCCCACGCTCGCGCCGCCCGGGTCGAGCGCCGCCAGCGAGCCGCGGTCGCACAGCAGTACCCGGGGCGCGCCGCGCGGGGTCGCGGCGCTGTCCTTGCTCGCGCCGCACTCGACGATCAGCGCAGGCAGCTCGCGCGGGGCATCGGCTGGGCCGCTCACCTCGTAGCCCGCGTCCCTCGCCGCGCCGCGCAGCTCGTCCGCCAGCACGCCCGTGCCGCAAACCACGACCAGGCCTTCGCCGTCGGCGGGGGGGTCGTGGGGTGTGTCGGGGACGGGGTTGTGGGGTGTGTCACCGGTTGCGGGGGTGTCGCGGGCGCTCGGCTGAGGCGGCTCCGGGTCCTCGGGGCGGTGCGGGCCGTTGCCGTAGTCGTAGTAGCCCCGGCCGCTCTTGCGCCCGTGCAGCCCCGCCGCCACCATCCGCGCCTGGATCGGCGAGGGCCGCCAGCGGGGCTCGCCGAAGCCCAGCTCGTAGAAGCTCCGTGAGACGTCGAACCCGGTGTCCACTCCCACCAGGTCGCTCAGCTCGAACGGCCCCATGCGAAAGCCGCCCTCCATGCGCACGATGCGGTCGATGCTCTGCACATCCGCGATGCGCTCCGCCAGCATGCGCAGAGCCTCCAGCCCGAACGGCCGGTTGCAGCGGTTCACCAGAAAGCCCGGTCCGTCGGTGGCGCGGATCACCGTCTTGCCCATCGCCTCGCCCGTCGCGGTGGCAACGGCGAGCGCGCGCTCCTCAGAGCGCATCCCCGCGATCACCTCCACCAGCTTCATCACCGGCGCCGGGTTGAAGAAGTGCATTCCCACCACGCGCTCCGGGTGGGTGGCGGCCGCGGCGATGGCGGTCACCGGCAGCGACGAGGTGTTGGTCGCCAGCACGCACTCATCGTTCACCACCTCGCACAGCTGCCGGTACAACTCGCTCTTCAGCTCCAGCCGCTCCGGCGCCGCCTCGATCACCAGCGCGCACTCCGCCAGACCGTCGATGCTCGGTGCGGTCGTCAGGCGCTCGCCTGCGGCCTGCGCGTCCGCGTCGCTGAGCCTTCCTTTTGCCGCTTCCTTCTGCAAACCATCGCGCGCCCGCTGCGCTCCCCGCTCAAGCGCCTCGGGGATCGGGTCGTGCAGCAGGGTCCGTGCCCCCGTCTTGGCCGCCAACTGCGCGATGCCAGAGCCCATTGTCCCTGCGCCAATCACCCCAATAATGCCGGGCGCGACCCCCTCTCCCTCCAAAAAATTCATCATTTTTGCGCCCCGCTTTCAGGATGGCACCAGAGCGTTAATGCCAGTCATCGCCCTGCCGATTATCAACTTCTGGATCTGACTCGTGCCCTCGTACAACGTAGTCACGCGCACGTCGCGGAAATAGCGCTCCACCGGATGGTCGTCCACGTACCCCGCCCCGCCGTGCACCTGGATCGCCGTGTTCGCGCACTCCACAGCCGCCTCCGTCGCGTGCAGCTTGGCGATCGAGGTCTCCAGGGTGTTCGGGCGACCCTTGTCCTTCAGGAACGCCGCGCGCCATACCAGCATGCGCGACGCCTCCGTCTTCAGCACCATGTCCGCGATCATCGCCTGCACCAGCTGGAAGCTCGCGATCGGACGCCCGAACTGTTCGCGCTCCTTGGCGTAATTAACCGACTCCTCGACGCAGCCCGAGCAGATACCCACGCAGCCGGCGGCCACGGAGAAGCGCCCGCTGTCGAGCGCGCTCATCGCCACCTTGAAACCGTCGCCCACCTCGCCCAGGATGTCCTCGGGGCCGACTTTCACTTCATCCAGCGAGATGGATGCGGTGTCGCTGGCGTGCAATCCCATCTTGTGCTCGATCGTCTGCGAGGTGTATCCCGGCTGGTCGGTGTCCACCAGGAAGCAGGCCAGCCCGCGGTGTCCCTTCGCGGGGTCGGTCTGGGCGAAGATCAGCGCGAGCTTCGCGTAATTACCCATCGAGATCCACATCTTCGCGCCGTTAATCGTCCAGCCGTCGGCCGTCTGCGTGGCGCGCGTGCGCTGGTTCGCCGCGTCGCTGCCGGTATCCGGCTCGGTCAGACCGAAGCAGCCCAGCCACTCGCCACTGCACAGCTTCGGCAGGTACTTCTGCTTCTGCTCCTCCGTGCCCCACTTCAGAATTGCGCTGCAAACGAGCGACGTCTGCACGGAGATGACGGTTCTGACGGAGCTGCAGCCGCGGCCGATCTCCTCCACCACCAAGCCGTAATCCATGTACCCCAGCCCCGCGCCGCCGTACTCGCGCGGCACGATCGCGCCGAGGTAACCCTGCTGCGCGATCTTCTTCACCAAGTCGAGGTCGAAATGGTGGTTACGCGCGTTTTCGCGCGCCTGCAGCACGATCTCCTTGTCGGTGAACTCGCGCGCCGTTTCCTTAATCAGGCGCTGCTCGTCGGTCAGGTCGAAGTCCACGTTGCTTTTCTCCTCTTTATTTGAGCTTGGGCGATTTCCAGGGTGCGGCTGCGCGTTTTGCGATCTTCTCCGCGAGGCCCTCTATCGGCAGGCGCTCCTGTACGAGGCTGTCGCGGTCTCTCACTGTGACGGTGTTCTGCGCGACGCTCTCGTGGTCCACGGTGATGCACCAGGGTGTGCCGATCTCGTCCTGGCGGCGGTAGCGGCGGCCGATCGCGCCGCCGTCGTCGTACTCCGCCTGCACGCGCGCACGCAGCTCGCGCTGAAGCTCGCGCGCCAGCTCCGGCTGGCCGTCCTTCTTCACGAGCGGCAGCACCGCTGCCTTCACGGGAGCCAGGCGTGGGTGCAGGCGCAGGACGGTGCGCTGCTCGCCCGCGCCCGCCCCTTCGCGCTCGACCGTTTCCTCGTCGTAGGCGTCCACCAGGAAGGCCAGCGTCGCGCGGTCGGCACCGGCGGCCGGCTCGATCACGTGCGGGATGTAGCGCTCGCCGGTGGCCTGGTCGAAGTACTCGAGCTTCTCGCCCGAGTGCTGCGCGTGCTGTGTGAGGTCGAACTCTCCCCGGTTGGCGATGCCCTCGAGCTCACTCCAGCGGGCTCCGCCGACGGAGTCGGTGGACGGGAACAGGTACTCCACGTCGCTCGTCTGCGAGGAGTAGTGCGAGAGCTCGTCCGTGTCGTGGGGGCGAAGGCGCAGGTGGTCGGGGCGGATGCCCAGGGCGGTGTACCAGCGCTCGCGCTCATTGAGCCAGTACGCGAACCACCTTGGGGCGTCGGCCGGCGGCACGAAGAACTCCATCTCCATCTGCTCGAACTCCCTGGTGCGGAAGATGAAGTTGCCCGGCGTGATCTCGTTGCGGAAGCTCTTGCCCACCTGCGCGATGCCGAAGGGAGGCTTCTTGCGCGAGAACTGCAGCACGTTCTTGAAGTTGATGAAGATGCCCTGCGCCGTCTCGGGCCGCAGGTAGGCGACCGAGCCCGACTCCTTCACGGGGCCGATCGTCGTCTCGAACATCAGGTTGAAGTCGCGGGCCTGCGTCAGGTCGCACTCGGCCGTCTCGCCCGGGTGCTTGGAGGGCTTGCGCCCGCAGGGCAGGTCCTGCAGGTGGTCCGCGCGGAAGCGCTGCCCGCAAGTGCGGCAGTCCACCAGCGGGTCCGTGAACCCCGCGAGATGCCCCGACGCCTCCCACACCTTGGGGTGCTGCAGGATCGCCGAGTCGAGCGCCACGACATCGTCGCGTTCGCTGAGCATCGCCTGCCACCAGGCGTTCTTGACGTTGTTCTTCAGCAGCACGCCGTAGTGCCCGTAGTCGTAGGTCGAGCCCACGCCTCCGTAGATCTCCGAGGAGGGGAAGATGAAGCCGCGGCGCTTGCAGAGCGAGACGATCTTGTCCATCGTCGCGACGTCGCCGTTGGGGGAGGTTGGGTCGGTGCCTGCCATCGCCTGCGGATGCTATTCGAGCGCCATTTGCACTTGCCCCTTGACAAAATTGCTCATCTGTGTTTCCCTTGTTGTATTCGAGCGTCGCTACCCATACCTCTCCAGCGGCGCTCGAACTTATCTTCGATGATGAATGACGAGGGGCTCGGCTCGCCGGCCTGCGGCCGGCTGCGCCACCCTCGTAGTATTGCCAGCCGTGGCGCGGGTCCTAATCCTCGGCGGTGGCTGTCGGGGCAGACAGCTCGCCGCCGGGGTGCTGGCGCAGGGCCATGCGGTGCGCATCGTCACGCGCCGGGAGGGCGAGAGGGAGGCGATCGAGGGGTTAGGGGCCGAGTGCTTCATCGGCGATCCCAACCGCCTCGGCACGCTGCGCAGGGTGCTGGAGGGGGTCACCGTCGCGTGCTGGCTGCTCTCCACGGCCGGCGGCGCTCCCGAGCAGCTGCGCGAGCTGAATGTCTCTCGCCTGCCCGCCTTCCTCGCGAGCGCGATCGACTCCACGATGCGCGGCTTCGTGTTCGAGGCGCCGGCCGAGGGGGCGGGGCAGCCGGTCGAGGGGGCGGGGGCTTTCGCCGAGGGGGCGTCGATCGTGCGGGATCTCGCTGCGCGCAATGCCGTCGACGCGGTGGCTCTCAGCGCCGACCCGCGTAAGACCGGCTTATGGCTCGCGCAGGCGCGCGAGGCTCTCGCTCGGTATCTCTGAGCCCAGCAGGTTTTCCAGGATCCGCGCCGTGGCACCCCAGATGACGTGGCCGTCGAGCACGTAGGCGTCGGTCTCAAACGAGATGCCGCGGCGCTCCAGGCGCGTGGTGGTGCGGCTCTCGCGCAGCGCGCGCAGCGGCAGCTCGAGCACGGCATCGACCTCGTTGGGCGACACCTCCCAGATCTTGCCCGCGGGGATGAGCCCGACGTACGGGTGGATCACGTAGTTCGTGACCCACGTCGGCGTCGGCTCAAGCTCGCCCACCAGCCTGACCTCGCTGCGGGGCAGCCCGATCTCCTCCTCGGCCTCGCGCAGCGCCGTCTCGCTGAGGTCCGCGTCGCCCGGGTCGCGGCGACCGCCCGGGAAGCTGATCTCCCCCGCATGCCTGCGCAGGCCGGTGCCCCGGCGCGTGAACACCGCGTGGGGCTCCCCCTCGGCGGTGAGGAACAACGGCACGAGCACCGCAGCGGGGATCAGCTCTGCCGGGGCGGCGGCGCTCAAGCCACAGGGCCGGCGGCCTGCGCGGGCGCGCCCACACGCTCCACACGCTCGTTGAACATGACCTCCCCGTCGAGCGTGCGGTGCACGGGGCACTTGGCGGCGATCACCCGCAGGCGCTCGACCTGCTCCGCCGGCAGGTCCGCGGGCAGGCGCAGCACCAGATCAAAGCGCGTCGGGCAGCCCCGCTCGGCGGGCGTGTACTGCGCCTCCACCTCCACGTTGCCGATGTCCCAACCCTTGCGCGCCGCGTACATCTCCATCGTGATCGCCGTGCAAGAGGCAAGGCTCACCGCGAGCAGCTCCTGCGGGTCTGGCCCGGCGTCCTCGCCGCCCGATTCCAGCGGCTCGTCCACCGTGACCTGGTGCTCGCGCACGCTGACGGTGTGCCTGAAGCTCGACTCGCTGCGCTTGGCCGTGGCTTTCATGATCGTCCCGTGGCCTTCCCTGTCCATCTACGTTCCTTTCGTTACATGGTACTGCGGCCGGGGGCTCATCCAAGCGGGTTGAAGAGCAGGCCCGTGAGCAGCTTGGGGTAGAAGAACGTGGACTTCGGCGGCATGTTCTCGCCGGCCTGCGCCACCTCACGCACCTGCTCCACGGGAGTGGGGCGCATCAGGAAGGCCGCGTCGAACTGCCCGCTCTGCACAAGCTCCACGGCCTGGGGGGTGTCGCGCGCGTAAGCGAAGTCGTGCAGATGGGAGATGTCATCGTCGCTGTAGCCCAGCGCGCCCTTCAGCAGCAGCGCCTCAAGGATGCCCGTATCGAGGTGGCGGTAGGGCTCGGAGTGGCCGGCCAGCGCGGCGTCGGCGATCGCCTGGTCCTTCAGCGTCAGGCGCAGGGGGCGCTGGGGGTTTTGTGCGTCGATGTAGCCCAGCTGCAGCGGTCCCGTGCCGGCGGGAGGCGCGATCTCTACCAGCGGGACCTCGCGCTGCTCGAAGTTGTCTCTGAGAGCCTGCGCCAGGCGCTCGCCGCGTGTGGTGTCGAGACCCTTGACGAGGCGGTGGGTCGGGAACACCGTCAGCCCCGGGTCCTCCAGGGCGACCAGGCACATGAGCACGTACTGGTGGTCGTACTCATACGCGCGGCGCCGGCCCGCGTGTGGCTCGCTCGCGCTGTCTGTTGCCTGCGCGTGGTCCCTCACCCGCGCGTCATCCACCTCCTGCGCGTAGACGCGCGCCGTCTCGTAGCGATGGTGGCCGTCGGCGATCAACAGCTCCCTGCCGCGCGTGGCCTGCTGCACGGCGGCGATCGCCTCAGGGTCGGCGACGCGCCAGAGCCTGTGCACGGTGCCCTGCGCGTCCGTGGTCTCGCCCCACGGCGCCTGCTGCGTTGCGGGCTCGAGCGCCGCCCACGCCGCGCGCTGCGGGTCGGAGTAGAGCGAGAAGATCGGCGACATGTTCGCCCGGGTGGCGCGCGTCAGCCGCAGGCGGTCCTCGCGCGGGCCGGGGTGGGTGCGCTCGTGCGGACGCACGCCGCCGGGCCCGTACTCCTCGATGCGCACCCGGCAGAAGAAGCCGCGGCGGGTCTGCTCGATGCCGTCGGGGCCGGTGTAGTCCTGCGTGTGCGCCCAGATGGCGGGGTCGGCGTCGCGGGTGACCACGCCCTGCTGCTGCCACTGCTCGAAGAGCGCGCCTGCAGTTGCGTAGGGGTCCCCTGCGTTCGGCTCCGCCTGGGGGAGGTCCACGGCCACCACGTTGCAGGGGGAGCGGGCCAGCAACTGCTCGCGCTGGGGGGCGTCGATCACATCGTACGGGGGCGCCACGACGTCCGCGAGCGGGCCCGCCTTGGCGAGGTCGTAGTGCAGCGCGCGCAGGGGCTCGATGTCTGCCATGGCGGGCCGGACCCTAGCAGCGGTGGGGGCTGCGCCCGTTGGGCAGTAGACTTGGGGCTCACGCTCGGGGCGTGGCGCAGCCTGGTAGCGCACCTGCTTTGGGAGCAGGGGGTCCTCGGTTCGAATCCGGGCGCCCCGATTTATTTTGACTCCGGTAGTTCTCAAAGACCCCCGTTTTGCGGGGGTTTTTTGATGGATTTTTCCCGGTGGGGGTCTCCGGGTAAATTTGCCGGCGGGGGGGTTGGAAAGGCGCATTTTGCGGGCGTTTGAGGGCCTTGGGTGCCGGTGGTGGTCGTTTGGTGGTGCGTTTGTATTGCAGTTCTATTGCAGCCGCAGCTCGATTCTTTTGCAGAGCGGCTACGCCACGCCGGCCCGTCCTGGCTGCTGGTGTGGGGGGCTTGGGCGTTGCTGGTAGGCGTCGATGGCGCGGCGTGTGCGGGCGAGCGCGCGGTGCTCTGCGAGCTTGGAGTAGGTGCTGCAGACGAGGTAGCCGCCGTCGTGGTGCCCGGCGATGTGGGCGGCGGTCTGGATGTCCAGGCCGAGGCCGCCGTCGTGGGGTGGGTCGATCATCCATTGGAGCGCGCGGTGGCGGAGCTCGTAGAACTCAAGGCCCGGCATCTGCGCGGCGGTGCGTACCGCGTGCCAGTGCGTGGACCACGTGCTGCGTCGCATGTAGCAGCCACGGGGAGTGGGGAAGAGGATCTCCTCGCTGATCCTCGGCATGATCTCCAGATGGCTGCGCAGCGCCGGGCTCATCGTGATGTCTCGCGGCTCGTCGTCTTTGGGCCAGTCGGTGACACCGCTGGCGAGGTCCAGCTGGCGACGGATGTGGATGATGCCGGAGGCGAGGTCGATGTCGTCGTGGTTCAGGGCGAAGAGATCCACCTCTGCGCGCAGCTCGATCAGCCGCTCGTGCTCGGCTTGCCTGTAGGCCGCGACCGATGGGTGCGTGCCCACCCATTTCGTGTGGCCCTTGTAGGAGACGAGCCCCACATAGCGCGGCTTGCGTCTTGTTCCCCGATTGTGCGGCATTGATGTCCTCCTCACGGTTGTCACTCTCGTTGGCTTGAGCGCAGTAACGGCATGCCGGCGATCAACGGGATGACGCTCGCCAGCATGGTCTCCGAGCCCCCCGATCTGGTTCTCCAAGCAGCCGGCTGACGAGCGCTCGGTGGGTGGAACTTAAGCGGCGCACCGCTAGCTGCGGTGGAAGTCTTTGCCTGGCTTTCTTCTCGCGGGAGCGCTTCTCGAACCGACCGGCTTAGGGGGGTGCGCTGGTGTGCTCGTGAGCTTCAGCAGGGCAGCAGGCACCTCGTTGTCCTCCACGAGCAGCGCCTGAGCCTTGTCGAAGCGCCGACACCCCAAAGAGTCTAAACCTATGGACTTTGCCTAGCTACGGCAACTTCTAGTCACGAGTGTCGGGGAGGCCTGCTGGGGTAACCATGTTGGGGTGAGGAGGCTCCCAATGCGGGGCTCGCACCGAGTGGTGTGTGGGCGCCGACGGCTCCCAGCTCGACCCGGCTGGGGAGGGCGATGCTCACCCCCACGCGGAGCCCGGGAGACGAGGGCGTGGATTGGCTACGCATGTGGGTCCTAGAGCTCGCCGTCCACCTGCGCACCAAGCTGGCGACATCGTGTCGGTCCAGTGCCATGCGCCGACCATACTGGAGAGGACCCTGCTCGCGGACATCTTTGATCTGTCGGGATCCACTCCAAGCAGACGGAGGCGAGCGACGGGCAAAGGCGGCCTTCGCCCAAGCGACCAGCTATTAGTGTCCTACGGATATCAGAAACACGACTTGCTCCGGTGCGGGCCTCTCGCTAGGTTGGATCTCATGAAAGCAGAAGGTTGCCAATGCGTGGCGGAGGTGTATCGTGAAGCGGCCGCGCATGCAAGCAGTGAGCATCGTTGTGTTGCTCGCCTCCGCGCTACTGGGGGCTGGGCTCGCGATCGTGTCTCTGTCTGCGGCCGAGGCTGGGTCTGGCAGGGGTAGATCGCGTCCGGTTGTGGTGCGGGATCCGACGAGGATCGATCCGCCCGCGCCGCGTGGCTCTACGTCGTCGTTGAGGGTCGCGCGTGGCGAGGATGCGCTTGCCAGCTCCGGTGCTGGAGGTACCGAATCGAGCATCCCGGTCCTACCGGGCGCATCGATAGCGCTGCACACGCCTGGTGGCACGGTCTCGCTGACTCCGCTGGACGTGGAGCGTGGGGCGGATGCCGGGCAGGTCGCTCGGAGTGCACGGTCGGTGGTGTTTAGGTCGTCTGCGCGGGCGACCGACACGACGGTGACGCCTCAGCCGGATGGTGGGGTGGAGATCAGCGACACGCTGTCCTCGCCGAGTGCTCCCGGGAGCTTCAGCTGGGTCGTGCGGCTCGATGCCGTCGAGGAGTTGGTGCCCACGACCGATGGGGGCATCAACATCGTCGAGGTCGCCCCCTCGGCTGCCCGCCCGATTATGCACTCGGTCTCGCCGCAGCCGGGCATAAATGGGGGGCAGGGATCTGTGGCTGGGCAGGCCGGTGGCAATGGCCTCCAGGCGCCTCCTCCTTCTCCGAACTCGCGTCCTGAAAGCCGAGTCGGGCCTCCCGGTGGAGGCGCCGCGCCGCTGCCGTGCGAGACTGCCGCTGCCGCGCTTGCTTCGAGTGGTTCGGGGTTGGCGCTTACGGCTCGCTTCAGCAACCTGTCGCCTGGCTTCCTGGCGGGATGCACGCCAAGTGTGACGCGGCCGGCTGGCGTGGAGTCCTCCCCGGCGGCGGTGGGTGTCCCGCAGCTGTCTGTCGCGGGGGTTGGTGCTCACGCGGGGAGGAGGGTCGGAGGATTTGTGGGCGCAGCGCGCTTGAGCGAGGAGGTGGTGGTGGCCACGATCGCACCGCCGCGTACGACCGACGCTCGTGGGGTGCAGGTCCCGACAAGCCTGTCGGTGAGCGGTGATGTCGTGACGATGCACGTGGATCGAGGGGCGGGCAGATACTCGTACCCGCTGGTGGCGGACCCGTTGGTGAAGGGCCAAAAGGAACCGGCGCCGTGCTCGGAAATCGTGCAGAGCGGCTTCGATGCGACGGGTCATCCGATGCTGACGCTCGACTGCAAGGAGTGGTTCGCGGTGGGTTTCAACGACTACCGGCTGATGAATTACGCCGATCCGGCCTTCAAACAGTCCGAAGGCGGTCCGCAGCAGGGGTGTGGGGCAATCATGGACAGCGAGGATCAGGAATACGAGCTCAAGCAGATCGCCGCGACCGGGGCGAACGTGATCCGAGTGTGGTTCTTCCAGAAGTACTACCAGGACTATCTGGAAAACGAACCGAAAGGCAAAGGCTGGGAGCCCTACATCCATCTGCTGAAGGCGGCCAAGGCGGCCGGATTGCTGGTGATCCCCGTGATCGCTAACGAGTGGGACCAGTGCGACCGGGAGAACGGAACGCTCAACGACGGCAACCACCTCCCCTACACCTTCTACGAGCCGGGCTCGGGCGGATATGAAGCGCCGCAGTTCAACTACGCCTATTCCACCAAGCGCTGGGCGCAGATGGTCGCCGAAGAGTTCAGCCCGAACAACAGCACGGGCGAAACCAGCGAACTCTGGAAGACGATCGCGTTCTACCAGATCATCAACGAGTCCGAGTTGGATCTAAAAGCAACCTCCAGCGAATGCGCGCCAGAAGGAGCGAAACTGCTCTACAACTTCGCGGAAAACATGGCACATACGCTCAAGACATCATATGTCGGCAGCGGCTCCGTGACACCTCCGCTGGTGAGCCTGGGCACGATGGGAATCGGCCAGTGCGGCGTCTCAAGTGACGTTCCCGATCCGGTCAACCACCCGAGCGTCGGTGATTACGCCTATGCGAACAGCGCGGCTGAAATCAACATCTGTGAGGTGCACGACTACGACGCCGAGAGCGAGAGCGACACCACCCATGACTGGTACGGCCTGCCCTACAACAGTCTGCAGCAGCGGATCTCGGACTGCTCCAACAAGCCGTTGTTCGTCGGGGAGGCCGGGATCGAGGCGAACGTGCAGCCGGGAGCTGTGGAACGCTGCGATCATCCCAGCCCGCCGGCAGGATGCCCTAAAACCGCACCGGAAGCCAGCCAGACGACGCTTGAACAGCGTGCTCAGGATCTGAGCTACAAGATGGAGGCCGCGTTCAACGCCGGCGTCTCGGGTTACATCGTGTGGGATAAGATCATGGCGAGTTCCGCGAGCACGTGGAACATCGAAAACGACGAAACGCTCGGGTACGGCGCCTACGGGTACATCAGCAGCGGCCAGAAGTACCAGGATCCGGCGCTGTGCGTGATCAACAGCTTTGCTGAAGTGTGGCTCATCGGGGAGGCGCCCGAGACGGTGCCATCGGCCGAAGCGTGCAACAAACAGGTCCCAGTGCCAGGGGCGGTGGACCACTTCGCGTTCGTGGACGGGACTACAGAGGGATGGGGCGGGGAATGGAAAACCACCCCCGGCACCTGGGGTGATCTCGGGACGACGTACAGCTCGAGCTTCAACCACGGCGAAATGTACCCCGAATCCGGAGCGCTAAAGATCACGGTCGGCGGCGCGCCGCTCGATACACGCGAAGGGATCGAGGTCAGAACGATCGAAGGCACCGAATTCAATCCCCACTCGGAGATGGAGGTCAACGCAGACTCGGTAGCGCTGCTCACCGCCGGAGGAACGGTCTCGATGTGGCTCGACAACCAGGCGAAAGGCACGTGCGCGAGCGAACTGGAGGTCACGCCCGTGCTGCGCGTGAACAAAGGCTGGTACTCCGTCGAGAAAGGTCTGGAAAAACTAGCCGCCGGGAAATGGACGCAGCTAAAAATCGAAGTGCCGAGCGAAATCGAAGTGAGCGTCGAAGGCAAAATCACGAAACAGCCGGTGACTGTGGTCAACGCGGTCGGCCTGGAAGTCCAGGTGCCCGAAAGCAAAGTCAAATGCACCGGCGAAAGCATCTATCTCGATGACGTCGGCTGGTAGAAAGACCACGCTGCTGGGCGCCCTGGCGATATGCGTCGTCGGCCTGGCGCTCGCCCCCGACGCAGGAGCCTGCGAAGCCTTCAAACAGGTCGGCAGCTCGGTGCTCGAACTGGAAAAGGTCTACGAATATGCCTGCAAATACGCTACCTCGGACAACACAGAATACTTCACCTACAACGACGACGCGGCGGACTTCGCCAGCCAGCTGCTGTTGAGCGGCGGCGTGGCAAAGCGCGAAAGCTATGTGAACTCGCCGCTGTCGTGGTTCACCTCACCGCCAGCAAAAGGGTCGAACCTCGCGCCGGCCCACTCCGAGTCATGGGTCTCGGTGTCCGAACTCTATAAATTCCTGCTCGACACCGGGCTTGCCGAAGAACTGAAAGGCAGCGAAGCCTCGCTCGCCGACACGCAGACGGGAGACCTGATCTTCTGGGACTGGGCACCCGTCGCCGGTGCCTACAACGATGTGGCGATGGTCGTCTCCGGCGGCGGCGGGGAAGCGGAAAGCGAGATCGTCGCCTCGCACAACCAGCAGATGGCAACACCCGGCGAAGGCGGCTCGCCCAAAGTCGAAAACATCCCGGAATTCGTCTCCATGTATACGTTGCTGCACACCGATGTCGGGCACTACCTGCACTCGCTGAGCGCGTTTCAGAAGTGGAAGTACGGGGGCAGCTCGGAATGCCCGGAATCTGATCCGGGAACCGGTGGCGCCAGTGGCCAGTGCTGGATGTGGCACATCCTACGCGTAAAGAAGACGACCTCGCCTGTGCAGGGTCCGACGCTGCCGGGGGAGACAAGAGGTGGATGGAACGCTTCTGAGGCGCCCTGTCATGTGTGCGCTGGCGACCCTGTCGACACCGCCGACGGCGAACTCGACGAGGAAGTGAGCGATCTGGCGGTGCCGGGGCGTGGGCCTGGCCTGTCGCTCGCGCGCACGTACGCGTCGGGGGCGGCTACGATCGTGGGCCGGTTTGGGTACGGCTGGACGGACTCCTATGCCATGTCGCTGGCGCAGAACTCCGAAAACCCCGAAATCATGGAAGTGCATCAGGAAAACGGTTCGATCACTCAGTTCGCGGAGCAGCCGGGCGGGACATGGAAGCCCGCCTCGCGTGTGTTCGCGATGCTTGTGCACAACGAAGACGGCAGCTGGACGTTCACGCGCGCCAAGACCGCGACTTTCAAGTTCAACTCCAGCGGGCAGTTGGTCTCCGAGTCTGACCTCGACAGCGACACGGTCACCCTGACGTACAACAAAGCTGGCCAGCTCGAAACGGTCACTGATCCCGCGGGCCGCGCGCTGACGTTCTCCTACAGCGGATCGGACGTCTCGGAAGTCAAAGACTCCGCTGGCCGGAAAGTCGACTACGGCTACGACGGCAGCGGGAACCTCACGACGGTCACGGATGTCGACGGTGGAGTGACCAAATACGAATACGACTCAAGCCATCGTCTTACGAAGATTGTCTCCCCCAACGGGGGCACAACCACCGACACGTACGACGAATTAGGCCGTGTCATATCTCAGGTCGACCCCATCGGCCATGAAACTACGTGGTCCTACAGCTTTGAAACGCCGGGCACCGGCAGCACCACCGTCACTGACCCAGAGGGGATCGCGGTCCAGTACGTATATGTCAACGGAGATTTGGTGTCTCGTACGGGCGCCTACGGCACGTCTTCCGCGGCAACAACCAGTTTTACCTATGGTCCGTCAACAAACGAGCAGACGGCGGTGACGGACCCCAATGGTCACACCACGACCTACACCTATGATGCCGAAGGCGACAAGCTCAGCGAAACAGACCCGCTGGGCAACACCACAACGTGGGAATACAACGGCTATGACGAGGTGACAGCGATGACATCGCCGGCGAAATACGGCGGCGCGACCGCGACGACGATGTATACCTACGATCAGGCTGAATACTCTTCCGGTGGGGCGGGGAATCTCACGACGGTGTCGACGCCGATCCTCAGCAGCACAGGCGAAAAACTGGGTACCCAGGAAACGCATTACAAGCACGAAAGCAAAAGCTACCCCGGGGACGTGACAGAGAAGGTCGACCCACGCGGGAACACCTGGACGTACACGTATGACAGCTACGGCGACAAGACCAGCGAAGCCGCCCCGGCAACGTCCGATAACACCGAAGTGAGCGGGTCCCATCAGAATGTCACGCGCTGGGCGTACAACACACAGACGGGCTGGGTGACCGCGATGTTGAGCGGCCGCTACACCCTTGCGCACCCGGGCGAAACGACATGCACGCCACCCGCGACGGGCTGCACCACGTACACCCACGACAATACGGGGCGGGTGCTCGTGACGACCGACGGCAACGGCCACACGACCACCAAGCACTACGACGCGGACGGGAACCTCGAATACACAATCGACGCGGACGGCAACAAAACGACGTATGCGTACAATCTTGCCGACCAGCTCACGAGCACGACCCGCCCGGACAAAAGCATCCTGAAAACCGACTACTGGCCGGACGGGATGGTCGAGGACCAGATCGACGCCGGCAACGAGGACACCCACTACGCCTACGATCCCCTCGGCCACCTCAGCGCCGTGACCGACCCCGACGGCCGTACCACCGGTTACCAGTACGGTCCGCTCGACGAACTGCTGGTCAAGGCCGACCCAGGCGTCAGCGGCTGCACGCCGACCTCAACCACGGACGGCTGCACCACCTATGAATACGACGCCGACGGCCGCCAGACGGGGATCCATTACCACGACGCGGCCACGCACGACGTGAGCGCCGAATACGACGCCGACGGCCGGCGCACGGGGATGAGCGACGCCAGCGGCACGTCCTCCTGGACGTATGACTCGCTCGGGCGCATCACCCAGACGACCAACGGCGCGGGCGCCACCACCATCTACGGCTACGACGCCGCAAGCAACGCGACGTCGATCACCTACCCCGGCTCGACAGGGACGGTCACCCGCGCGTTCGATGCGGCCGGGCGAATCTCCTCGATCACCGACTGGAAGAAAAACACGACCACGTTCGCCTACGACTCCGAAGGGAACCTCGCTAACAGCAGCGACCCCACCACCGGCACCCCCGTCACCGACACCTACACCTTCGACGCTGCAGGCGCGACATCGCAGATCAAAGTCGGCCAGGGATCCATCAAACTGATGTCCCTCAGCTACAAACGCGACAACGCCAACCAGGTCGCCCAGGCGACCGCAAGCGGCGAAGTGAACGAAGCCAACACGTACACCTACAACCCCCTCCAGCAGCTTGCGTCGGTCAACGGTGCGGGCTACACCTACGACGCCTCCAACAGGCTGACCGCGCAGCCAAACGGCGCGAAACAGATCTACGATCCCGCGGGGCAGCTCACCTCGACGGCCAACGGGTCCGCGGGCGTGAACTTCGCTTATGACGAGAAGGGCGAGCGCACGAGTTCGGCGTCGAACATCGCCAACATCGCCTCGGGCTATGGCTACGGCTACAACCAGGCGGGGCAGCTCTCTTCGATTGCGCGGGCTCCTGCGACGGGGCCGCATGCGATGGTCTTCGAGGGCTCGGACGCTACCGTGCTGGTCCGTGACGACGGGAGCGTGATGGCCGCGGGCGCGAACGAAAGCGGCCAGCTGGGAGATGGGACCGCTACGACTCGCCATTCGCCGGTGCCGATCCTCGGGCTGAGCGACATCCGCAGCGTCGGTGCCGGGCAGAACGACATGCTGGCGGTGACGGCGAGCGGGCAGCTGTGGGCGAACGGTGCCAATAGCGACGGTGAGCTGGGCGATGGGACGACTACCGAGCACAACACGCCTGAGCTCATCAGCAGTCTCTCGGGTGTCGCGCAGGCCTCGGAGGGCACCAACTTCAGCCTCGCCGTGACCTCCGAAGGCACCGCGTGGGCGTGGGGATCCAATGCGAACGGCGAACTCGGTCTCGGTAGCACGACCAACCAGCACACCCCGCAGCAGATCAAAGGCCTCTCCAAAATCATCGAGGTCTCAGCCGGCGTCAACCACGCCCTGGCGCTGAAGTCGGATGGGACGGTGTGGTCGTGGGGCTACAACGGCCACGGGCAGCTCGGAAACGGGCAGACCAAAACGTCGACGAGCCCGATCCAGGTTCCGGGTCTCTCGGGCATCGTGCAGGTCTCCGCGGGCCAGCAGTTCAGCATGGCGCTGAAGTCCGACGGGACTGTTTGGGTGTGGGGCGCCAACACCAACGGCAAGCTGGGCGACGGCACGACAAGCGATCACTACTCGCCCGAGGAAGTCAAAGGGCTCGCCGGGATCCAGATCGTGCAGGTCTCCGCCGGGCACAGCTTCGGCGCTGCGCTGGCGCAGAACGGCACGGTGTATGCGTGGGGCGCAAACGAACACGGCCAGCTGGGCAACAGCTCGACCGAAAGCCTCGTCCCCATCCAGGTCGCGGGCGTCAGCGGCGCGACGCAGATCGCGACGGGAGTCGGGACGCTCGCAGCGGTCGCCAACAGCACGCTGCTGGTCTGGGGGTCGAACACCTACGGTCAGCTCGGGGACGGCACGACCACCGACGAGCACGCGCCCGAGCAGGCCGGCTCGTTCAACCAGGGCACCCGCACAGCATTCGCCGAGGGCGCGAACGCGACATTCCTCGTGCGCGACGACGGGAGCGTGATGGCAGCCGGCGCTAACGGCAGCGGCCAGCTCGGGGACGGGACCACCACCGATCGTCATTCGCCGGAGTCGATCCTGCAGCTACAGAATGTACGCAGCGTTGCGGCCGGACCGAACGATACCCTGGCGCTCACCACGGCTGGACAGCTATGGGCGAGCGGAGCGAACACCAACGGTGAGCTGGGTGATGGGACGAGCACCGAGCACAAGACACCAGAGCTCGTGAGCAGCCAGCTGAAAATCATGCAGGCCGCCGAGGCCGGCAACTACAGCCTCGCGCTGAAGACCGACGGGACCGTCATGTCCTGGGGCGCCAACGGCAGCGGCCAGCTCGGACTCGGCAGCACCACCGAGCAGCACCTCCCGCAGCAGATCAAAGGCCTCACCGGCGTGACACAGGTAGCCAGCAGCGAAACGACAGGGATGGCGCTCGAGTCCAACGGCACCGTGTGGGCGTGGGGCAGCGACAGCAACGGCCAGCTCGGCGACGGACAGACCAAAACCGAGACGAGCCCTCACCAGATCCCCGGCCTCACCGGGATCGTGCAGATCGCCGCGGGCCTCCACTTCTGCCTCGCGCTCCAGTCCAACGGCACGATCTGGGCGTGGGGCGCCAACGCCAGCGGCCAGCTCGGCACCGGCAACACGACCGAAAACCGCTCCCCCGTCAAAGTCAAAGGCCTCACGGGCATCCAGATCGTGCAGGTCACGGCCGGCAGCAGCTTCGCCGCTGCCCTCACCGAGAGCGGCACCGTCTACGCCTGGGGCTCCAACGGCAACGGCCAGCTCGGCAGCAAATCCGAAAGCACCTCCACCCCCACCGAAGTAGCCAGCATCAGCGGCGTCACCCAGATCGCCGCTGGCAACGCCACGATGGCCGCGATCGCCAACGGCGCGCTGAAGCTCTGGGGCTCCAATAGCAACGGGCAGCTCGGCGACGGCACCACTACCGAACAGCACACCCCCGAGCAAATCAAAACGTACGACCGAGGCATCTTCAACAACGCGACCTACACCTACAACGGCGACGGCCTACGCACCACCAAGACCGTCGACGGCAACACCGAACAGTTCACATGGGATAGCACCACGAACTCGGTCCCGGTCATGCTCGCCGCGGGTTCCGTCAGTTACATCTATGGCCCCGACGGCAGACCCCTCGAGCAGATGACCGGATCAGAAAACCCCATCTGGTACCACCACGACCTGGAGTGCCCCCGCTTTTGCGGACACGCTTGATTAGGTTGGTTGGTTCTCCCTCTCGTGTTCTTGGTCGTGGTTGCTCTCGTAGTCTTCGGGGGAGAGGTAGTTGAGTGTTGAGTGGCGTCTGCTGCGGTTGTAGAACGTCTCGATGTACTCAAAGACCTCGCTGCTGAGTTCACGGCGAGTCTTCCATGCTCGGCGATTGATTAGCTCTTTTTTGATCGTAGCGAAAAAGCTCTCAGCGACGGCATTATCAAAGCAGTCGCCCTTGGAACCCATCGACACCGCGATCCCAGCGTCCCCAGCTTGCTGGCCGAAGGTCAGACTCACATATTGCGATCCCTGATCGGAATGATGTACAAGTCCCGCTTCTGGACGACGTCGAGCGACACCCATCTGCAGCGCGTCGACGACGAGCTCCGCCCGCATATGATCGGCCATCGACCAGCCCACGATCCGACGCGAGAACGCGTCCTGCACAGCAGCCAGGTAGAGCCAGCCCTCCCATGTCGGGAGATACGTGATGTCAGCGACCCACAAAACATTCGGAGCAGCAGGCGTGAACTGCCGTTTGACCAAGTCATCAGCAACCCTGACGCCCGGCACCCGGATCGTCGTACCCCGCCGACGGCGCGTAACCAAGCCAGATAGCCCAGCGTTGCGCATCAAGCGCTCCACCCGTTTACGCGAAACACGGACGCCCTCACCCAGGCGCAGCTCAGCGTGCACCCGCCGCGCACCGTAGACCCCGCGGGTGCGCTCGTGGATCTCCCTGATCTTCTCAGTCAGCCACGCGTCGCTCAACGTGCGATCGCTGGGCACCCCATTCGCCCACCCGTAATAGCCCGACCGGGACACGCCAAGAACCTGGCACATCAAGGAGACCGGGAAGCTGGCCCTCTCCGCCGAGATCATCCGGTAGACACTCACCGGGTCTCGGTCTCCGCTGCGAAGAGGACCGCGGCTCGCTTGAGGATCTCACGCTCCTGTTCAAGGCGCCTGACCTTCTGGCGCAGCTCGCGGAGCTCCTCACGCTCACCCGTAGTGAGACCCTCACGCACACCCACATCGACATCCGCCTGCTTGACCCACGCACGCAACGTATCGAGCGCGATCCCAAGCTCCCGCGCGATCACCGTCAACGACTGCCCCGAGCTGCGATACAGCTCGACAGCCTCCTTCCTGAACTCAGACGGATAACCCGCCCGGCCCATTCCCCTCGGCGCCATACAGACATCCTTCCTGCCAGGCCAGACGACCTAGCTTCCGGTGTCCGTCAAAGCGGGGGCACTCCAACCAGCAGGGCTCAACCCGCCTACTCACCAACAACACCGGCGCCGTCATCGGCACCGCAACCTACAACGCCTACGGCCAGACCACCAGCGCCACCGGAACGCCAGCGCAGCTCGGGTACGACGGACAGTACGCCGACTCCGAGACAGGACTCATTTACCTACGCGCACGATACTACGACCCTGTCACTGCACAGTTCATGACGGTTGATCCCGCAAGCACAATTTCGCTGCAGCCATACGGCTACGCAAATGAGAGCCCGCTTTATGGCATCGATCCCAGCGGCGAATTGACTATCGAAGGTCTTTTTACAAACGCGAAGGAATGGGTCGAACGACATGCGCCTGAAATCGGCGTCCAGGCTGGCATTGTCGTTGTCGGTGTCCTTACCGACGGCATTTCAGTCCCAGAGCTTGAGGTTGCGGCAGAGGGTACGGATGAGACTGTCGTTATTGGCAAGGTGGCTGATCTGACCGCAGATGGAGCCGTTCGGCCAGGCGAGCGGACACTTCTTGACGAGATGTCGCCGGGTTTGGGTTCACCAAAGGCAGACTGGGCGCGAAACTCGAGCATCCTTCGTCGCGAGATGGGCGCTGGGCTTCCCATACGAGATGCCTCCGTCAATGAGTTTGGAGAGCTGAGCGATGAAACTGGTTTTCTTCGCATGGAGCGTAATCTGCTTCGCAATCGAGGTTGGCAGTTCTGCTCGCTTACGGGAGAGTGGATACCTCCAGCATGATCGGAAGAGATCCTGATATCATGGTGGGGATGCGGCAGTTTGTCGGTGACCTAACGCGCGATCAGCTCGGATTTGCCGAGGCCGTGCGGTCGAGTTTTCAGTTCCTTCTTACAGAGTTTGGATTTTCGATCACCGAAGAACATCCTACGTTAGTACGGTTTGAGTCCGAGAAAACCGTGGTCAATGTGTTCCACGGTCGTTCGTCGTACATACTAGGTGTCGAGATCGGGCTTCGAGGACAGGTGAGCGGAGGACGGGCGAGCGATCCAGAGCTGAGATATCCGCTTCGCAATATAGTCGCTCTTGCTGATCCAGGGGGCATTTCGGGCTACCATGATATCCAGATCAGTTCAGCCGAGAGACTACCTCACTTCGTGGAATTACTGGCCAGATTTACTCGCCAGTTTGCATCGGACGCGCTCAGGGGAGATCCAGAGACATTTAAGCGACTTGCCCACGAGCTTAGGCTCGAGGGACGTAAAAACACCGATGCGTCTGCCGCCCTGTGGATACGTGAGAAGGCGGAAAAGGCATGGCAAGAACGAAACTTGTCGCTCATCGTTGACTTATATAGCCGACTGGATGTCCTCGAAACTGTCGAGCTAAAGAACTCTGAGAGAGCGCGACTCCAGTATGCAAAGCGGAGCCTTCTCGGGGATTCACGGGCCGATGATTAGCCTTACATGAGCATGCGGATGGGCTTGATGCCGCTCATGTGTACGATCTAATACGCACACGCACGGTCCTACATACTCAAACAGCCGCCCTGGCTCAGCCATCCAGTGCATAATCCACCCCATGAAGTCATGTCTGAGGGAGCATAGGCATGTAGCGGCGGCGGCCTGTGCGGGCCTCTGGCTGCTGATCTTGGCTCTACCCGGCATGGCCATGGCGGGAGGGCCGCTCGTGTGGTCCGCCCCTGTGAAGGTCAGCTCCTCGGCGCTGTCCTACGTCTCCTGCACACAGGCGAATCTGTGCGTCGCGGCAGCGGGTGCCGGGGGTGGCGTGGTGGCGTCGGCCAATCCGCTGGGTGGGGCGAGCGCTTGGAAGGCGAGCCGTCTCCCCGGAGCGCCGAACCCCGAGGGCCTGTCGTGCTCGCCGACGGGCTTGTGCGTGGAGGTGGCGAGGGACCCCGAACAGTTCAGCCAAGTCGCGTTGGTGTCGAGCGATCCGGCAGGTGGAGCGGGCACGTGGAGCATCGAGGGTATGCCGAACGCTCCGTCGGAAGGGCTGGACGGCGTCGCGTGTCCATCGAACCAGCTGTGTGTGGCCGTGGGCGTGGCCACTTACGTTCTCGCATCGACCGCTCCGAGCAGTGGCGAACACGCGTGGTCGAGCTGGGCGGTGCCCTCGCCGATATTGGGCGGCCAGCCGCTCGTCGGGGTGTCGTGTCCGACTACTGCGTTCTGCGCGGCGGTCGACAACGGGTTCTCGCTGCTGACCTCGGCCAACCCCGCTGGCGGTGCCAGTGCGTGGACGGTGACAGCGGTCGGGAGCCCAACCACAACGGTCAAAGGATTATCATGTCCGACGGCTTCATTCTGCGCCGCCGTGAGCGAAGCGGGATCCGTGGTCGTGTGGACCCACCCCGCCATGGAAGGCAAGCCGCAGCTCCGCGAGGTGCTCGCCCCCTACCCCGGGCTCAGCGGCATCTCTTGTTCCGCAGGTGGCTTCTGTGTGGCGGTGGGCGCTTTGGGTGACGCTTTCACATCCACGGACCCCGCCGGCGGCGCGAGAACCTGGAAGAAGACTGACATCGATCACCACACGCGGCTCGTGAGTGTCTCATGTGCTTCGGTCTCGCTTTGCGTCGCCACGGACGCTAACGGGAAGGTCATCGTCGGTCACGTCCCGCGGCAGTCGCCTAAGAGAAAACGGGCGGCGAAGGCATCAGTTGATACCGGTGATGCTCACGGCAGGCTCGGTCACTTCGGGTTCGACCCAGAGCCTGTTGCGTGATATCCGCACGCGGGAGATGCGGGGCTTGGCGCCAGCCGGCGGGCCTGCGGCTGCGTTGACATCGAGCGCTTCTCCGATCTGGCTGATCAGGGACCATCCTCCTTCGAGTCGTGGCTGGGTTACCCCGCCGATCGTCAGGCTCACGCTACCGCACCCTCCGGGTTGGATGTCCGCGACTGCGAGCGGCGTCATGTCGGGACTCGCGTAGAAGGTCAACTCGACGCTGATGTCGCCAGGCTTAAGCGGGCACAACCTGCGTCCCGGCTGAACCACCCGGAGCTTGTTCAGCAGTGCGATGATTCCCTCGATTCGTCGAAGGGATGTTGTTTTCCGCGGCAGCCGCTTGAGCAGCTGCTTGAGTAACGCCAGCGACTCGGATTCGGGGTTTCTGGATCGCCTGTGCCCGTCGTGCACGGTGATCCGCAGGAGGTGCGCGTCGGAGGGGAGCGTCTCGGAGGCCGGACGGGGGGTGATCCACACAACCTGGGCATCCGCGCGCAGTGCCGTGGATCCGTTGGGAAGCTGGACGGCCGATATGACCAGCGTGCCGGGACTTCCGGGCGGCGTAAACGCCGCGATTTCGTCCTCGGGCACATTTGGTCCGCTGAGGCCCTTGCCAAAGGTCTCGGGGCGTGTCGTTCCAGCAGGGAGATGCGCGCATATGTAGGCGAGCGCTTTCGCGGGCGCGACGGGGACAATCCACCAGGCGTGCTCGTCAACCGCGTTGGGGGTCGCGGGCGGGCCGATCCCCGGTTGCGCGAGCAGAGAACCATCTTCGGCGGGCTCGGTCGGGGACTCGCTCGAGCCCGGCGGCAACGGGAGCTCGGCGAGCAAAGACGCAGCGTCTGCCTGTGCGGCCGATTCGCTGTCTGGGCCGACCGATGAGCTGGACGCGAGTGGACAGCCTGTCGCGGTCTTGCTCGCGAACGCGCTCTCGGCGGCGACAGCGCAGCTGGCGAGCGCCAGCAACGCAGTAGACAGTAGCCAGCAAACCGTGGTAGCCCATCGCCGCGTGCCGGATGAGCGCGGCGCAACGTGCGAGGCCGAAGTTGTTCTTTGCATCTGACCCTGCTTAGGAGGCAACGCTCTGGCTATCTGAGCACATTAAACTGATCCGGCATCCTACCGCCATCCGCCCGATGCGGCAGTCCGAACGTATGCGCTGGTGCGCTCGCCTCGGACGATTCCCAAGCCCGACCCCGCGGTCTTCCAGCACGCCGCCGCGACCATAAAACCGAGCCATCCGTCTGGTCGTCATCGAAGACGCCCCGTCAGGAATCATGGCGGCCGTCGCCGCTTGGATGCGAGCAATCGGCTACGCGGCAGACAGTGACGAGCGCACCCCCAACCAGCGCAATGCTGTGTCGTGTCCCTGCATGGCGCGCGTCGCCTGGGGGTAGCGTTCAGGTCACAATGGCGTGGTGCGCGTCTTTCAGACCTTGCTGGCGTTCAGCGGCAACGCGCCGCCACAGCTCGCCTTGACACGCCAGCTCGTCGAGCGCGGCCACGAGGTACGGGTCCTCGCGCACCGCGCCGCGCGGGAGCGAGTCGAAGACACCGGGGCGGAGTTCGTGGAGTTCCGGCGGGCGCTGCCTGACATGGATATGGCGCGGCGCGAGAGCGACTCGCTGCGCGACTGGGAGACCCGCACGAGGCTCGGTGCGGCGCTGCGGTTGCGCGAGAACCTCCTTGTTGGCCTGCTGCTCGATACAGCTCGCGAATGCGCGGAGCTTTTGGAGGGCTGGCCGGCGGACGTGGTAGTGCTCGACTGGATGCTGCCCGGGGCTGCGGTCGCCGCCGAGAGCATCGGCATACCGGCCGTGGCGCTCGTCCACTGTCCCTTCCCGCTCCCGATCGACGGTGCCCCACCGCTCGGCAGTGGTCTGCGGCCAACGGCAGGACGGGTCGGTGCGATGCGTGATCGCCTACTCGGCCGCGCCGTTCGCCGCTTCTTCGCGGCTGGGCTGCCTGTGCTCAACCAGGCACGAGCGGAGCAGGGTCTAAACCGCTGGAGGACTGGTATGCGCAGTTGCTCGGTGTCGAGGCGATCTATGTGATGAGCGCACCGGAGCTTGACTTCTCAAGCCAGGGGGCGCTGCCGGCGAACGTCAGCTATGTCGGCCCGGCGTTTGAGCCATTCGCGGGGGAGTGGCGCTCGCCGTGGCCCGAGACGAACCGTGACCCGCTCGTCCTCGTCAGCTTCAGCACGAGTTACATGAAGCAGGGTAAGACTGTGCAGCGCGTTCTTGATGCGCTCGACGGGCTGCCGGTCCGGATGCTGCTGACGGCTGGGCCGGCGCTCGACATCGAGTGTCTGCGTATTCCCGCTAACACTCGCGCCGTGTCGTTCCTGCCGCATCGCATGGTGCTCCCGTCCGTCGCTCTCGTCGTCTCGCACGCCGGCTGGCAGACGATCAACGCGGCCCTCGCCGACGGTGTGCCGTTGCTCTGCATCCCAGGCGGGCGTGACCAGCCCGACAACGCCGCCCGCGTCGCCTTCGCGGGTGCGGGGATCAGCGTTCATCCCTACGCGTCCACGCGAAAGCTGCGCCGGGCGATCACCGCGGTGCTCCAGGACCCTGCGCTCAGGCAAGGTGCTCGCGCGATGGCGACGGCGCTCGCCCGCAGCGACGGTACGATCAGGAGCGCCGAGCAGCTTGAGCGACTCGTCGCGCGCAGCAGCCGACAGCGAACAGAAGCGAACCAAAGCGAAACGACGAGAATGTAGGCGTCAGGAGGCGAATAGAAGCGAACAGAAGAGAACAGAAGAGAACAGAGCCGAATCTAGGATTCACGGCCACGAGCTGGCAGCGCTGCTTGTGTGAGACCATTTTGCGCTTCGCGGGCCACGGGACGCGCCCTGGGAGCCCGCCTGATACAGTTTTTTGGCTTATTGTGGCGATTTTCATCGATCCGAGGGCCGTTGCTGTATAATGTGCATTGGCTGTACATTGCACGACCCAAGAGCGTGCATTTTGCGTGCAGGGAGTTTGTAAATCGTTTGCAGGCCCCTCAAAACCCGCGTAGGAAAGCCAAATTTACCCAATCGCCCCGATTTGTAGGCCGTGGTGGCCGGATGGTCCTGAACTTGTCGGTCAGCCGCTCATCTTCGAGCACGGGCGTCGAATGCCTCAATGCTCCCATCGAATGCCAGGCGGGCGCATCGGTCTTGCGCGAAGCGGAAAATGCGCTTGTTGAGGTTCAGCACATCGCGGACGGCGGTCCCGCCTCGTTTGTCTCGCCTGCGACCCGGCGAGGTTCAAGAGCGAGGCAGCGTTGCCGCTGCTCGCTTTGGCTGGGTCGGACGCAACGGCGTGGGGCATGTTTGCACTTTGTTTGCACCCTGCAGGGTCGTCGTCGGCGCCCAGCGGCTGGGCCAGACGGCTCTATGCGGCTGGCCGCAGCGCTTGGCGGAGATCGTCTGGGCCGACGTGGCCCGCGGGCAGGGTGATGGTGATCTCTCCATCGCGATCGAGCAGCCAGGACAGGACCCTCTCTAGGCAGCAGGTTTTGGATCCGGCTCGGTGGTCGCCGTGGCCTCGGGTGGTGGGGGGCCTGTTTGCACTTTGTTTGCACCCGGCCCGGCTGCCCCCGGCTCTGACGAAGCCGGCTCGGGGCTCTCGATCAGACGGATCGGGTAGCCGTGGGCGCTGGCGTTGCGGGCGAGCGGGCCGTCGAGGGTCCACAGCTCGGCGCCCAGGTCGTCGGCGAGGTTGAGGTAGGCGGCGTCGTAGGCCGAGCGGCGCTTGAGGACGAGCGCGACCTGCACCACCCTGGCCCGTCTCGCAGCGCGTGGTAGACGATAGGCAGCTCTTCGACGACATCCCATGCTTCTTGCGCCTCGTCCTCCGTGAGGCTCCCGGCAGCTGCTTTCTTGGTCAGCGCGTTGGCGATCTCATAGCGGGCGAGCGCGGGCGCGTTGACGGACGTGTCCTGTGAGTTCCAGCCGTCGAGCAGCTGTGCGACTGCCGGTGAGGCCATCTCGTTGGTCACGAACGCAACGAGAGCGCTGGCGTCGATGACGACGCTCACCGGCGGTTCTGCGCGCTGATCGAGCTCGTTCCGTCCTTCACGGATCAAGGCCACGGCCTCATTGGTGGCGGGCAGGCGAGCACGGAGCCGGGCGGCGCGCTCGAGTATTCCCCGCATCTTGGCCGTATCGATTTGCGACGCCGACAGTCGCTCTGTGAGCAGATCGTCGGCGGTCGTATCGACATCCCGATGACGGCGCTCAGCCTCCTTGCGCAGCAGCGCGTAGGTCCGTGCTCCAACGTGGACTGTTCGATCTGCTGTCGCCATGAGGAGAGTTTAGCCTGCTGGCCCACCGGCATTTGCAAGCGCATGACCTGCTTCAACGGCAGGGCTCAGGGTGAGTGGCTGACCGATATCTCCATCGAGCAGGTGGACGTAGGTGGCGAGCGTGAAGGCGGGGGAGTGGTGTCCGAGCCACCGCTGTACCTGCACGGCGTTGCGGCCCTCTGCGAACAGCATCGAGGCGCATGTGTGGCGAAAGGCATGGAACCCCACCCAGGGCAGGCACGCCTTCTCTCTGGCTGGCTGAAGTACGCGCCGGAAGACGTTGCCCTGCATCAGCGGCGATCCGTTGCCCGCCGGGAAGACGAGTCCCTCGTCCTCGGGCCACTCCGATGCGTCGTGATGCTCACGAAGCGCCACGGCGAGGGAACGCGGTCGATGGGGACCTCGCGGCGGCCGTAGCGGCTCTTGGGCTGCCCCATGCGCCTCTTCACGAGCGCCCGGCGGACCTTGACGTGCGGCGTGGATGGGTCGAGCGCCAAGTGCCGCCACTGAAGCGCAACGGCCTCGCTGACGCGCAGCCCGGTAGCCGCCAGGAACCAGAAGAACAGCCGTCACTGGCCTGTGAACAGCGAGAGCAGCGCCGCGAGCTGGTCTTGGCTCATCGCCCGGACCTCTTCGTCCTCCGAGTCCTCGGCCGTGGGCCGGTGGGGCAAATCGACGTCCCGCGTCGGGTTGGACCGGATCAGACCCTCCCGCACGGCCGTCGCAAGGCACGCCCGCAGCGGCGCCATGATGTTCCGCACGGTCGCGTCAGACAGCTCGCGCCCCTGCGCGCTCTCGTCGCAGAGCCACGCGACGAAGCGGCGACCTTCGAACGGCGTGACCTCCGTCAGCCTCATGCGCTCGGGGAAGTGCCGCAGGATGTACTGCTTGATCTGCCGGCGGTCAGTCGATCTCGGGACGATCTTGCTTCAGGCACGCCACGCTCCTGTGGATCACTCGACGTTGCGCACGAACCGGGCTCGGTTTTGTTGGCGCTCGTATCCAGTCGCCGTCCAGAAGCTCATCGCATCAAGATCGTCGTCGGTGACTATCGCTGTGATCCTGGCGGCGCCGCGTGCCAACAGACGACGCTCACCCTCGCGCAGCAAGGCGGTCGCGATCCCTTCTCGCCACTGGTCGGGATGAACGGCAAGCCGGTAGAAGCTGCCCCGCCACCCATCCCAGGAGGCGATCAAGGACCCAACGATCTCACCGTCATCTGACGCCGCGACGAGCAGCGCCTCGGGATCAGCATCGAGCAGGCCCAGCACGCCGTCGCGCGTGTCGGTGACGGTCTCAGTGCTCCCCGCCGCATTCCACAACGAGAGCACTTGCTCGATGTCCCGCTCGCTCGCGCTGCGAAATACGAGGCGAGACACCGCTTGCTCCTCAGTCATGGTTTCGTGCGGTGAGTTCGCCCAGGGAACGGATCTGCCGGCCGTCGCTGCCGAAGTTCTCGGGCGCGAGCCAGGTCTGAAAGCCGGCGCGAATTGCCGGCCACTCATCGTCGGTGATCGCGTACCAAGCGGTGTCGCGGTTGCGGCTCTTGACGATCTGATGCTTGCGGAATACGCCCTCGAACATGAACCCGAACCGCTCAGCCGCGCGGCGGGAAGCGGCGTTGAGCGCGTTGCACTTCCACTCGACTCGCCTATATCCGAGATCGTCGAAGGCGTGGCTGATGAGCAGGTAGATCGCCTCGCTCGCAGCGGTCGTGCGCTGCAACTCGGGCGCGAACCAGATGTGGCCGATCTCTATCACGCCGAACTCTGGCGTGATGCGCAAGTACGACACCCAGCCGAGCGGGCGGTCGTCGGCGAGACGCACGAGCGCGAAGTAGAGAGGATCGGTCGAGGTCTCCGCCCAGCTAAGCGTCTGGCGCAAGTGCTCGATGCTTTCGTAGGGACCGTCGGGTAGGTACGTCCAGACAGCCGGATCGCCGTCCGGCGGGTGCGAGACCGCATACAGCGGCTCGGCATCTCCCTCGGCATCGATCGGGCGCAGCAGGACGTGCGAGCCTCGCAGCTCTATGCGCTCGGGTGGCAGGACCGCGCTCCAATTCAGCGACTCGCCGACGGGATGAGCGACTGGCATGGTCGGGATCGTATCTGCGCCACCAACGGCTCAGGGGTCATCTCGGACTTCGGTCGGGTGGCAGCTCCGCTTCCGTGCGACGTAGGCTGCGTAAACAATGACCACGCAACGCGAGAGCTGAGCCGGGATTAGCCGGGCATGACAATCGCCCCGCTGCGTCGCAAGCAAGCCCCGATCGTGCTCGGGATCGCCACCGTCGCGTTCACTGTGATCCTCGAACTGATCGACCCCTCACACGTCTCGCGCGGGCCGACGATCCTCGACTTCGAGTTCGCCGTGACCCCCTCGCGCGCCGCACAGATCATGGCCGAATGGGGACCGAAAGGATGCAGCGCGGCGCACCTCTCGCTCATCCTCGACTACGGCTACATGGTCTCCTACGGCTTGTTCTTTGCCCTCGCGGGCTTCGCTGTCCGCGATATGGCGCGAGCGCGTGGCTGGCGGTGCCTCGCCGCTCTCGGCGCTGTGGTCCCGTTCTTTCGCGCTCGCCGCGGCGACCTTCGATGCGAGCGAAAACGTCGCGCTGTTGCTCACACTCGCCGGCGACGGCGGGGGCTTCGCTCCACCGTTCGCCGCCGTCTGCTCGGCTATCAAGTTCACGCTGATCGGCATCGCCATCATCTACGCGCTCTGTGGTCTCACGCTTCGCCTCAGAGTGCGCCTCCTGCAGCTGAGCTAACCCATGAAGCGAGCACTGCTGTTCGATCTCGACGACACGCTCGTGGTCGAGGAGCCGGCGGCCGCCGCGGCATTCCTGGCGACCGCTCAAGTCGCGGTCGCCCGCCACCGCGTGCAGGCCGACAGGTTGGCGTTGGCGGCACGCGAGCGAGCGCGTGAGCTGTGGTACGCGACACCCGCCCATCCCTATTGCCTGCGCGTGGGCATTAGCTCGTGGGAGGGGCTTTGGTGTCGTTTTGAGGGAGAACAGCCGGATGTGCGTTGGCTGCGTGAGTGGTCTCCGCGATACCGGCGTGAGGCGTGGAGCCTCGCTCTCGCCGAGCAAGGCGTCCACGACCCCCTGCTGGCAGAGGAGTTGGGCGAGAGATATGGCACGGAGCGCAGAGCGCGCCATGATCGCTTCGCGGACGTGCCGGTGTGCCTTGCTGAGCTGCGCGACTCCTACAAGCTCGCGCTCGTCACGAACGGGGCATCGTGCCTACAGCGCGAGAAGCTCACCGCAGCGGGCTTGGGCGACTATTTCGACGTCGTTGCTATCTCCGGCGAGTTCGGCGTCGGCAAGCCCGAGCCTTCGATCTTCGAGTACACCCTCGCGCTGCTCGGATCTGACCGCGAGCACGCCGTCATGGTCGGAGACAGCCTCGCGCGAGATGTGGATGGTGCCATCGCCGCGGGACTACGGGCGGTCTGGGTCAATCGCTCGGGTAGCCCACGTCCAGAGGATCGCCCCGGCCTGGTCGAAATCACCACGCTCAGCGACCTGCCAAGGGCGCTCCATGCGCTGCCAAGCTAAGACCACGCCGTCGCCGCCCGGCGCTCATGAAGACGACCTGGCTGACAGCGCTGCTGACGTTCGACCGTTGACTCAGTTGGTCAGGAACTCAACATCGGCGGCGGTGATCGGCTCGCGGCAGCTCTCGCAGACGACGACTGGTATCAGCTCAGCGCCGCAGGTGCGGTGTCGGACGTGGAGTTTGGGGTCCTTGGGGTGCAGGAGATGCTGGTCGGCCCATGCCTTGATTGTGAGAATGGCGGGGAACAGGTCGAGCCCGGTCTGGGTCAGCCGGTACTCGTACCAGTCGGGGTCGGTGCGGTAGCGGACGCGCTCGAGGAGCCCTTGCTCGACCAGGGTGGAGAGGCGGGCCGCGAGGACGTTGCGTCCGATGCCGAGGTTGCGCTGGAAGAAGCCATAGCGGCGCACGCCGAAGAACGCCTCGCGCAGCACCAGGAAGGTCCAGCGATCCCCCAGCACGTCAAGCGCGCGCTTCACTGCGTCTGGTTCGGGGCGGGTGCTCGTCTGGTTCATCCGGGAAAACTAGTTCGCGGGCTCTAGATAGATCGTTCGGCGTACTAGTTCTTCGAGAGTACCATGTGCGGCTGTGGATGCTCAAGCTCTCACAGCAGCGTCATGGCAAAGGAGGGACAACCGTGCTCGTTGACAACCCCGAGGACCTACACCGTCGCTTCGCCGAGCGCGCCAACGCCGGGGATCTCGATGGACTGATCGCGCTGTACGAGGATGGGGCTGCATTCGTCGGCCCCGACGGAACGAATGCTGCCGGCAGCGATGCCATCCGCGACCGTCTGGAGGCTCTGCTTGCGATGGCGCCGCGGATCACCCCCACCAGCAGCCGGGCGGTGATGGCGGGAGACGTTGCCCTGCTGTCCAATCGCTTTCACATGACGTTGGGCCCAAGCGACGGTGAGCGGGCGGGGTTGGAGGGCACCAGCACAGAGGTTGCACGGCGCCAGCCCGATGGGAGCTGGCTGTATGTCATCGACGACCCCGCTTCGAGCACTGTCCTGCCCCCGCACGAAGTCCTACGGGTGCTCGACCTCTTGGCAGGCGAGATCGACGCCCTTTTTGCCACGTAGCGACACCTCCACGCCCCCGCGACGCCCCCTGGGGAATCAGTGGGGAAATTAAGACGCCCCGTCTGCACCCCCTGATACACTCAAAACCGCTTGGTTAGACGTGTTTCGGCGATGCCGGAGGAGGGACTCGAACCCCCGACACGCGGATTATGATTCCGCTGCTCTAACCAGCTGAGCTACTCCGGCGGGGGGCGAAAGTCTAGCCTGTGCGCGTGCCCAACCCCCTGCCCCTGCTAGCAGTCCCCAACGTCTCCGAGGGCCGCGACGATGCGTCCCTGGACGCCATAGCCGCCGCGTTCACCGCGCCCACGGGCGCAACCACCGCAGCGGCAACCCTGCTCGACCGCCACGCCGACGCGGACCACCACCGCGCGGTGCTGACCCTTGCGGCCGGGTCGGGGGGCAGGGCCGACACGGCGCTCGCTGACGCGCTGCTCGCCGGCGCGCGCGAGGCGATCGCCCGCATCGACGTGATGGCCGACCTCGGCCTGGGGCGCCCTGGCGGCGACTCCGGAGGCGGCGGGTCTCGCAGCGCCCCACCCCGCGGCGAGCACCCGCACGTGGGCGCCCTGGACGTGATGCCCATCGTCTACCTGCACCCGTCGGCCCGCGGCCCGGCCTGCGCCCTGGCCCTGCTGGTCGCCGACCGCATCGGCGACGAACTCCAGGTGCCCGTCTTCCTCTATGGCGCGCTTGCAGCCGGCCGCACCCGCGCGCAGCTGCGCACCGGCGGAACCCGAGGCCTGCAGGCGCGTATGGCAACCGGCGAGCAGCGGCCAGACTTCGGCCCAGGCGCCCTGCACCCCACGGCCGGCGCGACGCTGGTGGCCGCCCGCGAGCCGCTCGTCGCCTTCAACCTGGAGCTCAGTCCACCCGCGACGCACGCCGACGCGAAGCGCATTGCCACCCTGATCCGCGAGGGCGGCGCGGAGGGCCTGCCGGGGCTGCGGGCGATCGGCGTGCAGCTGCGCGCGGCGTCCGACGCCCCCGCGGCGCAGGTGTCGATGAACATCGAGCGACCCCACGAGCTGCCGCTGCGCATGGCAATAGAGGCGGTGCGCCGCCATGCGCACGTCGCGGCAGGCGAGCTGGTGGGGCTGGCGCCACGCGCGGCATTCCGCGACTTCCCGGAGGACCTGGCGATGCCGACCCTGGACCCCGCGCGCCAGGTGATCGAGAACGTGTTGACGAGTACCCACCCACCCCGCGCAGCCGGCCGGGGGCCGGCGAGCCGGGCCCCTCGTATTTCCGGTTAGTCTTGTAACCGAACGACGATGGCCCAGACCAAGCGCAAACGCCAGACCAAGCACCGTGGCAACGCCGCCGGCGTCGTGGAGGCGCGCGGCCGCACGGGGCGCAAGCCGACCGCGGCGGAGAAGAGCCCCGAGGCGGCAGCCAAGTCCAAGGCGAAGGGCACGGCGCAGGGCAAGGGCAACCGCTACGACCGGCCACCGACCTGGAGCGGCGCCTTCTACCGCTCGATGGCCGCGGCCGTCGTCCTGCTCCTCGCCTGCCTGCTGCTCGGCCTCAAGCCGACCCAGGCGATCGCCTTCTTCCCTCTGGCCCTGCTGATGTACACGCCCATCAGCTACTACACCGACCTGTGGCTGTACCGCCGCAGACAGCGTAAGAAGACGACACCCGGCGGGAGCACGAAGGCGACGGGGTGATGGGCACGGCCGACGTGCACATGCTGACGGTGGGACCGGTGCAGGAGAACGCCTTCATCGTCCGCGCTGGCCCCGAGAGCAAGAGCGCGGTGATGGTGGACCCGGGCGAGGAGGCCGGGCGCCTGCTGGACGCGGCACGCGAGCTGGGCGTCACCATCGACGGCATCCTGATCACGCACTGCCACTTCGATCACATCGGCGCGGTGGCTCCGGTGGCACGCGCCACAGGGGCGCCGGTGTGGTGCCCAGAGTTCGAGCGGCCGCTGCTGGCCGACATCATGAGCTGGACGCCTCCGGGCTTCGGGCCGTTCGAGAGCTACGAGCCGGAGCACACCGTCAAGGGGGGGGAGCGCATCGCGCTCGCGGGCATGGAGCTCGAGGTGCTGTTCACCCCTGGCCACAGCCCCGGGCACGTGACGTACGTGCTGGCCGGCGCGCCCGACCCCGCGGACGCATCGGCCCCGGCATCCCCATCCCTCCTCCTCTCAGGGGATGTCCTCTTCCAGGGCTCGGTTGGCCGAACCGACCTGCCGGGCGGCGACTGGAACACACTCGCGCGCTCGATCGCCACCCTGCTCGACCGATATCCCGACGAGACGGTGGTGTATCCGGGGCACATGGGCATAACGACCCTCGGACGTGAGCGCGCGACCAACCCCTTCCTGCAGGAGCTGCGCGTGCCGGCAGCGGGCGGAAATTGAGCGCCCCCGAGAAGTCGAGCCCTGGCGCCCCCGGCGCCCGCACCCCCAAGCTGCAGGCACCCAAGGGCACGGCGGACATCCTCGGCGAGCAGGGCGCGGCGATGGCCTCCCTGACGGAGCGCGCGGCGGCGATCCTCGGCGGCGCCGGCTACGAGCGCATCGAGACGCCCACCTTCGAGGCTACGGAACTGTTCGCGCGCGGCGTGGGAGCATCGACGGACATCGTCCAGAAGGAGATGTACACGTTCACCGACGGCGCGGATCGCTCCTTGACCCTGCGGCCCGAGGGCACGGCGCCGGTCTGCCGCGCCTACGTCGAGCACGGGATGCACAAGCGCGCGCAGCCGGTGAAGCTTTGGTACTTGTCGAGCTTCTTCCGCTACGAGCGCCAGCAGAAGGGGCGCTACCGGCAGTTCTGGCAGGTGGGGGCGGAGGCGCTCGGCAGCGAGGATCCGGCACTCGACGCGGAGTCGATCCTGCTCCTGAGCGCGCTCCTGCGCGAGCAGGGGGTGCAGGCGCGTCTGCGCATCTCCAGCCTCGGCAACACGGCGGGGCGCGCGGAGCACAGGGAGCGCTTGCAGGCGCACTTGCGCACCCACGAAGCGGAGCTGTCCGACGACGTCCGCGCCCGCATCGAATTGAACCCGCTGCGCGCGTTCGATAGCGACCACGCCGGGACACGGCACGTGATGCAGAGCGCGCCGCGCCTGCTCGACCACCTCGACGCCGACGATCGGGCGCACTTCGATGAGGTGCTGGCGCTGCTCGACGCGGCGGAGACCGCCTACACCGTGGACAGCACGCTGGTACGCGGATTGGACTACTACACGCGCACGGTGTTCGAGTTCGCCTCCGAGGATCTTGGCGCCCAGAGCGGCGTGGGCGGCGGCGGGCGCTACGACGGCCTCATAGCGCAGCTCGGCGGGCCGCCGACGCCGGGCATGGGCTGGGCCGCGGGCGTGGAGCGCATGATCCTGGCAGGCAATGCTCCCGCGCCGGGGGCTGGGGCGCCGGACCTATACGTGGCCTGGGAGGATTTTTAAGGATTTGAGGGGGCCGCGTAATGGCCCTCAGGAACCGAGCGGCAAACCAACCGCGAGTGAGCCTGGCCACTCGCACGCAGTGGCCAACAGACGCGCTGCTTTCGCGATGCTGCGCGACGCTCGGGCGGCCGGTTTGACGGCGCAGATGGAGATGGCGGGACGCTCGCTGAAGGGGCAGCTGGGGCAGGCGGGGAAGATCGGGGCGCACTACGTTGCCATCGTTGAGGAGGGAGAGACGGTGCTGAAGGACATGCAGGGGGGCGGGGCGCAGGAGACGATGGGCACTGACGCGGTGGTGCACGCGCTGCTGCGCCGCCTGCGCGATCTTTAGAAGGCCCCGCTCGGTCCACCCGGGGTTGCAGGGCTCAACTTTGCGCGGCGGAATGCCGAATGCAGGGAAGATGGCGCACCTGTCCCGTCCTTATCAGATCGCCCTGGGGGCGCTCGTCGTACTCGCGCTGGCCTGGTTCGTGGTGCTGCACCGGCCTGGCTCGAGCCCGAGCGAGCCGACACCGGCCGCGACGCCCGCGGCCGCTACCAAGGCTCCTGCCGCCGCCGCCGGCGCGAAGGCATCCGCGGCGGGCGGGAGCACGCCCGTTTACAACGGGCCGGTGCCGGGGCTGCACGGGCTGACGCGCGACATCGCCCGGGCGCATGGCGCGGTGGCGACTTCGGAAACGAACGCCGCGCAGCTCGCGCAGAAGTCAGCGCAGGCCTCCACCTCACAGACGCCTGCCGCGAGCACCCCGAACACTCCCAGCACTTCCGGCACCCCGAACGCGGCGAGCGCAACGAACGCCGCCGGCAGCGCGGGCGCCTCCTCGGCCGGCTCCACGACGGGCTCGTCGGTGAGCAAGATCGTCGGCGGCCTCTCCACCGGCGCGGCCGCGGCGACGGTGCAGCAGGCCAAGCAGAAGGCGCTGCTGCAGGGCGAGCTCAACCACGGCAAGATCGTGCTGCTGCTGTTCTGGAACCCGAAGGCGACCGACGACGCGGTGACGTTCCTTGCGGCGGAGGTGGCGGCGCACAAGCTGAAGGGCAAGGTCGCGTTGCACGTGGCGCTCGCCAGCCAGGTGAGTTTGTACGGGTCGGTGACGCGCAACGTGGGGGTCTTCCAGACACCGACGCTGCTGGTGATCGACAAGAAGGGATTGGCTACCACGCTGACGGGGCTGACCGATCTGTTCACGATCGAACAGGCGGTCTCCGAAGCACGGGCCGACCTCGGCTCACGCGCTGCGTAGCGGGCCGCGGCGCCCGGATATCCGCGCCGCACATCCGGCCGGCACATTTCGCGCCGCACAAATGGCGCCGCGCTGCGCCTACACTCGAAGCGTGAGCAGTGAGGCCCTGCTGGCCCAGCATCTGGAAGCACCGACGGGACTCGGGCACCTGCCCGGGGACGCCTGCACGGGCGCCGCGGGCGGCGCGGCCTGCGGCGATTTGATCCGCATCTCCCTTGCCATCGATCCGACCGACCCGGAGGGGCGCATCGCGGACGCGGGCTTCGACGCGCATGGCTGCGGCGCCGCGACGGCGGCGGGCAGCGCGGCGGTGGAGCTGCTGCGCGGGACACCTCTGCTGGAGGCGGCGTGCATCGGGACGGACGAGATCGCGACCGAGCTGGGGGGGCTGAGCGCGGCCAAGCGCCACGCGGCGGAGCTGGCGGCCGATGCGTTGCACCGGGCGCTCGGCATGGCGGCGCGCGCGCAGGCTCACCTCGCGCCTGCGCCGGGACGGGCTGTGGTGGCGATGAGCGGCGGCGTGGACAGCGCGGTGGCTGCCCTGCTGACGGCGCGCGGCGGGGATGACGTGGTGGGAGTGACGCTGGAGCTGTGGGCGGACGCGGAGAACGACGGCGAGCGCAGCTGCTGCTCGGCGCAGGCGGTGCGGGGGGCGCGGGAGGCGGCGCATCGGATGGGGTTGCCACACCTGTCGATCGACCTGCGGGAGGAGTTCCGGGCGGGCGTTGTCGATCACTGGCTCGCCGGGCACGCCGCGGGGGAGACGCCGAATCCTTGCGTGCGCTGCAACGGGGAGGTGCGATTGGAGGCGATGCTTGAGCTGGGACAGCGCTTGGGGAGTGGCACACTCGTGACCGGCCACTACGCGCAGGTGCAGCGCGAAGAAGACTGGGAAGAGAACTGCCCCTCGCCTTGCGAGCCCGCGCCCATGGGGACACAGGGGCGATCGGTGGCCTCCAAAGCTGGCCCGCTGTTGCGCATGGCGGTGGACCCTGTGAAGGACCAGAGCTATGTGCTGGCCGGCCTTGCACCCTCGTCGTTGGCTCGGCTGCGCTTCCCGCTGGGGGAGATGCACAAGACGCAGGTGCGCGAGATCGCACGGAACGCGGGGCTGGCGGTGGCGCGCACGCCTGACTCGCAGGACCTTTGCTTCCTCGCGGGGACGCGACTGCCACGCTTCCTGGAGCGCCACGGGGAGCTGCACGCGACCCCGGGACCGATCGTCGACTTGGAAGGCAACGCACTTGGCACCCACCGCGGCAGCCGTGGCTACACGATCGGGCAGCGCCACGGCCTGGGTCTCGGCGGCGGCGACCCGCTCTACGTGCTGGGGACCGATGCGGCGGCGAACACGGTGACCGTGGGGCCGCGGACGGCGCTGCTGACACAGAGCATCGGGTTGCGCGAAGTGACGCTGCGGCGCGACGGCTCCAGCGTGGACCACGTGAAGGTGCGCTCGCGCGGGCGGCGCTTCAGCTGCCGCTTGGGTGGCGTCCGCTCGGCGGGGCGGTACGACAGCCTCGATGTCGAGCTCGACGAGCCGATCGAGCGCACGGCGGCGGGGCAGATCGCTTGCCTGTATGCGGGCGATGTGATCGTCGGCTACGGGACGATCGCGGCCGCGCACCCGCCTGGCACGATCGCATTCCCGCCCGGCGCGGATGCCAGCGGCGCGCCGCTCAGCGCCGATGCCGCTTGTGACGCGGCGGCGACGGCTTCAGCGTGAGGGCGACCTTCGCGCCGCGCGCCAGTTGCGTACCGGGCCTCACACCTTGCGCAACAACCACCAGCCGCCGGGCGTGGCGATAGCGGCGTGAGACACTGACCTTGCCCAGCGCGCAGCGGGCGGCCAGCAGGCGGCGCCTGGCAGCTGCGCCGCTCAGCCCACGCAGGCGCGGCACGAGGCACCCCAGGAGCGCGGGGCCATAGCGCACAACGGGCGTGAGGATGGGCGTGAGCGACCCGCCCGAACCCCCGCTGCCACTGCCGGCCGCTTCGCCGTAGAGGCGCGCCCGCAAGGTGTGTTCGCTGCCCTGTTCCCAACCGACGATCGCTTCGCCCGCCAGGTCCATGCCGGCGGAGGCGGCGGGCACGTTGCTCCAGATCCCGTAGTCGATCTTTTCGCCCGCTTCGCTCAGGACCTGCTCGGGGGCGAGCGTACCGCCGGCGGTACGCGTGACGGCCTCGACGCCTTCGCCGCCTCCGCCAACGTAGGCGCCCCACACGACCAGCGCGTCGCCCGCGCCGTCGCTCGCCACCTCGGGGTCGCCCGCTGGGGCTTCGCCCAGGCTGCCGGGCGCGCCGAAGCTACCGCCGGCCATCGCTGAGGCGAGCGCCTCGGGGCCGGTGGCGCCGGACTGCTCCCAGGCGGCGACCGCCTCGCCGTTGCCGCCCACGCCGATCGCGGGGTGTTCGGAGTTGCCCCCGGGCGGCGAAAGCGTCTGGGGGACCGTCAGCAGGTCGGCGGGACCGGCGCTGCTGCTCGCTTCGACACGGTAGGGAGGGGCGGGCAGACCGGCCTGCCACACGACCGCCGCCTGGCCGCCCGCACCGACCGCGACCTTTACCGCGAAGGCATAGTCGGCGCCGGCGGTGAGGGTCTGCGCGGGGCCGAAGGCACCCCCGGCCGGGCGGGTGAGGGCGCGCGCGATGGTGTGGACGCCGCCGGCGTTGTCGTCCCACCCGATCACCGCGTCGCCGGCGCCGTCCAGCGCGACCGCGGGCAGGCCGACGTTGCTGGCGGGCGCGGACGCGGGCATGACCGTGATGGTGCCCCCGGCGGGCTGCCAGGCGTAGGCGGACTCCTCGTTGGCGCCGCTTTCGCGGATCTCGCCGAGCAGCACATCGCCGGCGTCGTCGATCGCCACCGTGGTTTCCTGCGGACTTATGTTGCCGGTCGGTCCGGCCTGGATCGGCGCGGAGAAGGCGGTGGCGCCGGGCGCGCGAATGGCCACCTCGTACTGCGCGGCGGTTTCGTCGATCCAGGCTACGGCGACCGCGCCGGACGCGCTGACGGCGACGCTCGGCCAGAGAGCATTGTCGGTCGGAGTGGAGACGGTTTGCTGCGCGAAGGCGCTGGCTCCGGCGGGGCGCACGGCGGTGAGGATGTTGCCGTTTTCCCACCAGGCGGCCGCGATGTCACCTGCGGGACCCATGGTCAGGACGGGCTCGATGCCCACAGGGGCGGCGAAGGGGACGGAGAGAGTCAGGGGGGACTGCCACGCGGGCGCGGCCTGCGCTGCTGGGGCCATAGAGCAGCACGCGCAGGCGCAGAGACAGATGGCAGTGAGCAGGGCGCGGCGCGGCATCTGCATCCTCTACGGCGGGCGGGCGTGGTTGCATGACTCCTGCAAGGGGGCGGGCGGACGAGTGTCGGTCCGACCGAGAGCAATCGGATATGGCCTGCGCGCGGCCCGTACCCACAACCATCGGCCTCTGACCGCTACCCTCGATGCGGCCACGGGCATGACGATCAGCACCGACGACATCCGCGAGCGCTATCTGGGCTTCTTTCAGGAGCGCGGGCACCGGCGCATACCCTCGGCCTCGCTCGTGCCTTCCGCGCACGACCCCTCGGCGCTGCTTACGGTCGCGGGGATGCACCCGCTGAAGCCGTACTTCCTCGGGCAGGAAGCCCCACCCGCCCCGCGGCTCACCAGCTGCCAGAAGTGCTTCCGCACCGTGGACATCGGCAACGTCGGCAACACGGCGCGCCACCTCACTTTCTTCGAGATGCTCGGCAACTTTTCGATCGGGGATTACTTCAAGGAGGATGCGATCCGCTTCGCCTGGGAGCTGTCGCTGCAGGTGTTCGGTTTCACACCCACGGACATCTGGGTGACGGTGTTCGAGGGTGACGAGCAGCTGGGGCTGGGGGCCGACGAGGAGGCGATCGAGCTTTGGGAAGAGGTGGGGGTGCCGGGCAAGCGGATCGTGCGCTGCCCGCGCTCGGAGAACTTCTGGCAGGGCGGGCCGACGGGGCCTTGCGGGCCTTGCTCAGAGCTGTATATCGACAGGGGTGTTGAGTTCGGGTCGCCGGAGGACCTGCCCGGCGGCGAGAACGAGCGCTTCCTGGAGTACTGGAACCTGGTCTTCATGCAGTTCAACCTCGCTGAGGCCGGGAGCGACGGCACACAGGCGCTGAGCGAGCTGCCGGCGCGCAACATCGACACCGGCCTCGGCCTCAACCGCATGGCCGCGATCCTGCAGGACAAGCCGTCGGTGTTCGAAACCGACCAGTTCCAGCCGCTGCTCGACCTGGGAGAGGAACTCTCGGGGCACACTTACGGCGAAGACAACGCCGCCGACCGCTCGCTCCGCATCCTGGCCGACCACACGCGCGCGATGACCTTCCTCGTCGCGGATGGCGTGGTGCCATCCAACGAGGACAGGGGATATGTCCTGCGGCGGGTGATGCGCCGGGCGATCCAGCACGGGCGGGCGCTGGAGATGCCACCTGGCTTCTTGACTCGCTACGCCGATGCGGTGAGGGAGATCATGGGGGGGGCCTACCCCGAACTGAACGAGCAGCGCGAGTCGATCGGAAAGTGGCTGGCCGCCGAGGAGGAGGGGTTCGGGCGCACGCTTGCGCAGGGCACGAAACTGCTGGAGGAGCTGATCGACCAAGCCAAGACGGACGGGCTGGAGGGGATCGGCGCGCAGGATGCCTTCACGCTGCACGACACGTTCGGGTTCCCGTTCGAGCTGACGGGGGAGCTGGCGGCGGAACACGGGCTGGGGGTGGACGAGGAGGGGTTCGAGCGGCTGATGGAGGGGCAGCGCGTTCGTAGTCGCGCCACCAGCGCACGGCTCAGCATTGCAGGGAGTCTTGAGCCAACTTTCAGACATGGAGGCCAGGCGACGCGCTTCACTGGTTATGAGACGGATGAACAGCGGACGACTGTGGAGAAGATCTCCTGGGACGAGCGATCGCTGCGTGGTTAAGCTCGCCGACTCCCCGTTCTACCCGGCGGGCGGCGGGCAGGTCTCCGACGTGGGGACGCTCGAATGTCTCGACGGCGACTGCATCGCCCGCGTCGAGGGGGTGTTCCGCAACGGCGACGACCAGGCACTTGCGGTAATGCTGGAGCGCGGCACCTTGGCCCCCGACGCTCAGGTACTGGCTCGCATCGACCGCCATGCACGGCGCGCTACCGAGCGCAACCACACGGCCACGCACCTGCTACACGCCGCGCTGCGGGCGCGGCTGGGTGGACACGTGCGCCAGGCGGGGTCCTACGTGGGGCCGGACAAGCTGCGCTTTGACTTCAGCCACTCGCAGGCGATGACAACCGAGGAGCTGCGCGACGTCGAGGACCAGGTGAACGAGTGGATCGCGCAGGGCGACCCGATCCGCCCGATAACCACCACCCTCGACGAGGCAAAGGCGCTCGGTGCGATGGCGCTGTTCGGTGAGAAGTACGGGGAGGTGGTGCGCATGGTGCAGATCGGCGACGGGGAGTACTCGCGCGAGCTGTGCGGCGGGACGCACGTGCGCACCACCGCCGAGATCGGCGCTTTTCGCATCGTCACCGAGACGTCTAGCGCGGCCAACGTGCGGCGCATCGAAGCGTTGACGGGGGCGGGCGCGGTGGAGCTGTTGCGCGCGCACGACCGCTTGCTGCGGGAGGTGGCCACCACGTTGCGCACACGACCCGAGGGCGCGCCGGAGGCGGTGCGCGAGCGCGAGGCCGAGCGCAAGCGGCTGGAGAAGGCGCTGAAGAGCGGCGCGGCGGCGGCCGGCAGCAGCGGGCCGGCGGCGGGCGTGGACGTGGAGACGCTCGTTGCCCAGGCGCAGGAGGTGGCGACCCTAGGCGCGCCGGCGGCGCAGGTGCTCGCGGCGACCGTGGCGGCGCCCGACGCGAAGGCCCTGCTCGACGTGCTCGACCGCGTCCGCAACAAGCTCCCGCGCGCGGCGATTCTGCTCGGCACGGCCGTGGACGGGCGCGTGCACCTCGTCAGCGGCGTTGCGCCGGAGCTGGTGGCGCGCGGCGTGAAGGCCGGCGACGTTGTGAAGGCCGCGGCGACGGTCGCCGGCGGGGGAGGGGGGGGACGCGATACCACGGCGCAGGCGGGTGGGCGCCACCCGGAGAAGCTCGACGAGGCGATCGCCGCCGGGCGCGCGGCGATCGAGGCGGCCCTGGAGGGTGGCGCAGCCGCCGTAGGCGAGGGCTGATGCGCGTGCTGGCTCTGGATTACGGCAGCGCCCGCTGCGGCTGCGCGATCAGCGATCCCACCGGAACGATCGTGACGCCGATCGAGACGATTCCCCGTCCGCTCAGCAAGCGCGGCATGGCGGCGCTGAAGGCGCTCGTCGCCGCGCGGGAGGTGGAGCGGGTCGTCGTGGGGCTGCCGCTTTCGCTGCGCGGCGGCGACACGATGCAGACGCGCGAGACGCGCGAGTTCGTGCTGCGCCTGGCGGGGGAGTTGGGCGAGAGCATTCCCGTCGAGATGCACGACGAGCGCTTCACGACGCGCATGGCCCAGCGCATGGAGGGGGCGACCACTGCGGAGGACTCACGCGCCGCCGCCCACATGCTGGAGGGCTGGCTGGCGGCTTGGCACCGGGCGCAGCGCCCGGCCTCCTCACGTTAGGCTGCTTCGCGTGTTCGCCCGCAGCAGATCGCAGTCCGCGCGCGAACGTACTGCCGAGGACCGCCGGCTCGCGCGTGAAGAGCGCGAACGCGGCCGCGGCGTGGACCTGCCCGAGTCACCTCCGGTCGCGATCGAGGAGGCGCTACCCATGGTCGAGCAGACGAGATCCATCGTCGAAGAGGCACCGCCCACGGTCGAAGTCCCGATCCCGACCCCGGTCGAGGCGATCGTGCAGGAGCCGCCACCTCCCGTTGTCGCCGTCCGCCCCGACGCGCGCATCGGCAAGCGGGTCAGCCGCCTGCGCAAGCAGCGCGGCGACGCCCACCGCTGGTATCGGCGCCTGCCCGCGCGCATCGGTGCGCTGCTCGGGCTTGTCGTCATCGCCGGTGCCATCGTCCTGCTCGTGCAGTCGCTGCACGGCTCCAGCCAACCCGCGCCGCCGCCACCGCCGACGATCATCAAGATCACGATTCCCGAGGGCTTCACGCGCGCGCAGATCGCGGCGCTCGCCACGGCCAACCGCCTCACGGGGAGCTACCTCACCGCCTCTTTGCGCTCGCCCTACCTGCACCCCGCGCGCTACGGCGCCCCCGCCGGCACACCCAACCTCGAAGGGTTCCTGTTCCCCGCCACGTACGAACTGTATTCCACCTCCTCCTCACAGCATCTGGTGGAAGACCAGCTCGCGGCCTTCCGCGAAAACTTCAACGACGCCGAGATCCGCCGCGCGCACGAGCTGGGCGTCACGCCCTACGGTCTGCTGACGATCGCCTCGATGATCGAACGCGAGGCCGCCACCGCACACGATCGGCCGCTTGTGGCGGCGGTGATCTACAACCGCTTGCACCAGAACATGCCTTTGGGCATCGACTCGACGCTGCGCTACGCGCTGAACGACTTCTCACAACCGCTGACCGACGCGCAGCTGCGCGACCCCTCGCCTTACAACACGCGCTTGCACAGGGGGCTGCCGCCGACTCCCATCAGCAACCCGGGCAGCGCGGCGATCCTCGCCGCCGCGCACCCCGCGCACGCGCGCTACCTCTATTACGTCGCCGCCCGGGACGGCTGCGGGGGGCTGGTCTTCTCCGAGGACATCTCCCAGTTCGAACACGACGCGGCGCTCTACCGCGAAGCGATCGCCAACAACCACGGGCGCGTGCCCACGTGCAAGAAGCGATGAGCGGCGACCCCCATGCCCGCGCCACTCCCATGACCACAATTCGCACGACCCGGCTGGGAGTGCTCGGCTGGCCGGTCGCGCACAGCCGCTCGCCCGCGATGCACAACGCCGCGCTCAACGCGCTCGGATTGCGCGGCTGGCGCTACCAGCGTCTGCCGGTGCCGCCCGAGCTGTTCGCCGAGACCACCCGCGCCCTGGGGGCGGCGGGGTTTCTCGGGGCCAACGTGACGATCCCACACAAGCAGGCGGCGCTGATGCTCGCCGACGAGGCCGACGCGAGCGCCCGGGCGATCGGTGCGGCCAACACGCTCACCTTCCGCGCGGACGGGGGGATCGTCGCGGCCAACACGGACGCGCCGGGGTTCATCACGGCGATGGCACGGGCTTGGGGTGGGGACGCGCAGCGGTTCGGCGGCGCGCAGGTGCTTGGGGCTGGCGGCAGCGCGCGGGCGATCGTTTGGGCGCTGCTCGACGCCGGGGTGGGCGAGGTGATGGTCTGGAACCGCACTACAGAGCGCGCCCGTGCCCTGGCGGGCGAGCTCGGCGCGCGGGCCGTGGAGCGGCCGCAACCGGCCGATCTGCTCGTCAACTGCACCTCCGTCGGCTTGCGGCCTTCGGCCGTACAACGCTCGGCTATAGGCGAGCAAGATCCCTTGCAAGAACTGGGGTTGCTGCACGATCAGGTCGGTGAGTACTCCCATGTTGCCGACCTCGTCTACAACGACGCACCCACACCGCTGCATGCGGCAGCCACGAGCGCCGGCGTGCAGACGCTCGACGGGCTGGAGATCCTCGTCGCTCAGGGCGCCCTCAGCCTCGAATCCTGGACGGGGCGGGCCGCGCCGATCGACGTCATGCGCCGGGCCGCGCGGGGCTCCTCGGGCGACCAGGACCGGGAGGGCGCTGGCAACTAGCGCAGCGGGAGGGCCACCGCGATGAGCGAGACGAGCCCCGACCTGCACGCCATCTTCGGCATCGAGGACGCGAACGGCAACGGCAGCGGCGAGCGCACCGGGCAGGGCACGGCCGGCATTGCCGCGTCGATCGACCTCGCACCGCCGGAGGTGCCCGCGCAGGACAGCCCCCTGGCCCCCGCCGCCGGCGAAGGTGGTGGTAGCGGGGCCAGCGCCGAGGACGGCGAGAGCCTGCGCACGGGCCTGACCAAGCCCTCGCGCCGTGGCTCCTCCTCGCGCTTCCTCACCGACGTGATCATCGACATGGGCCTGGTGGCACGCCCGCGCGTAGAGGAAGCAATCGAGTCCTCGCGCTCCACCGGCACCACACCCGAGCGAGTGCTGCTGGCCGCCGGCGCGCTCTCGACTGACGGGCTGGCGCGCGCGCTGGCCGAGCGCTACGGCCTGGACCACCTCGACCTAGGCGTCTTCTCGGTGGACATGGGCGCCGCGAACCTCGTGACCACGGCGGCAGCCAAGCGCTACCAGGCCGTGCCCGTAGCCTTCATCGACAAGCGCACGCTGCTGGTGGCGATGACCGACCCCTCCAACGTGCTCGCGGTGGACGACATCGCGATCATGACCGGCTACGAGGTGCGCGTCGGCGTCGCCGCGCCCGAGGACATCGAAGGGCTGATCTCGCGGCTGGACCGCCTGGAGGACGTCGTCTCGAACTCCGACGCGATCGCCGAGGCCGAGGCCGAGCAGGGGGCCGAGGTAGTCGATCTGCGCGAGACCGCGGACGATGCGCCCGTCATCAAGCTCGTCAACCAGGTGGTGGCGCAGGCCGTGGAGATGCACGCCTCCGACATCCACCTAGCCCCCGACGGCAAGGAGGTGCGCGTGCGCTTTCGCGTCGACGGCGTGCTCCAGGACGTCACCACCGTCCCCCGCCGCATGGCCGCAGGGGTGGTCTCGCGCGTGAAGATCATGGCCGAACTTGACATCTCCGAGAAGCGCATCCCCCAGGACGGCCGCGTGGGCCTCAGCATCGAGGGCCGCCACGTGGACCTGCGCGTCGTGACGCTGCCCAGCGTGCACGGCGAGTCGATCGTGATGCGCATCCTCGACAAGGACTCCGTCGTGATGGAGCTAGCCAAGCTAGGCATGGCCGATGAAGAGCGCACGCGCTTTGAGCGCGCGTTCGGCGAGGCGCACGGCGCGGTGCTCGTCACCGGCCCCACGGGCTCGGGCAAGAGCACCACCCTGTATGCCGCCCTGCTCGCCCTGAACACCCCCGAGAAGAACATCATCACCGTCGAGGACCCCGTGGAGTACCAGGTCGAGGGCATCACCCAGGTGCAGGTCTCGCCCAAGGCCGGCCTCACCTTCGCGACCGGCCTGCGCGCAATGGTGCGCGCGGACCCCGATGTGATCATGGTCGGCGAGATCCGCGACCACGAGACGGCGCAGATCGCGATCGAGAGCGCGCTCACGGGGCACCTCGTGCTTTCGACGTTGCACACCAACGACGCGCCATCCGCGATCACCCGCTTGATCGAGATGGGCATCGAGCCGTTCCTCGTCGCCAGCGCGATCGACTGCGTGCTGGCGCAGCGACTGGTGCGTACGCTCTGCTCCAACTGCAAGGCGCGCACGATCGTGCCGGCGGAGGTGATGCGCGAGAGCGGCTACAAGGCGCTCGTGGACCTTGAGGCATACGAGCCCGTGGGCTGCCGCCGCTGCGGCGGCTCGGGCTACCGCGGGCGGGCGGGGATCTACGAGGTGATGTCGGTCTCAAGCGAGATCCGCTCGCTGGCGCTGGAACGACGCTCGGCCGACGAACTGCGCGAGATGGCGATCCGCCAGGGCATGCGCCGCCTGCGCGACGACGGCCTGGAGAAGGTCAAGCAGGGCGTCACCTCGATGGCCGAGATCGCCAGAGTGATTGGATCGAGCTGACCCTCGCCCCGTGTGCCCGGCCTGATGCTCATCGGCGCTCGCGGCGGCCTCGCGCAGAAAGCGCGCCACGCAGTCGCACCGAGGCTGCACCCGATCGGGCAAGTTCTTGCCGTACGCGGCCCCACAAATCAAATATATGTCCACATGTCCCGCCGGCGCGCGTGTGCACTCGACACAAGGACGATGCCCGGGGCGTGGATATCGATTTCGCAGAGCTGCTCATGGAGGTCGTCTCGCGGCGCGCCTCCGACCTGCACCTGAGCGCGGGGGCGCACCCGACCGTCCGTGTGCGGGGACGCCTCAGCCAGCTGGACGATTATCCGAAGCTGTCGGGCACGGACACGCGCGAGATCGTCTACTCGATCCTCACCGGCGATCAGCGCCAGCGGCTTGAGACCGACTGGCAGCTCGACTTCGCCTACAGCGTCCCCGGGCACGCGCGCTTTCGTGTCAACGCCTACTACCAGCGCGGCGCGATTGGCGCGGCCTTCCGCCTGATTCCGGTCGACCTGTCCTCGATCGACAAGCTCGGCCTGCCGCCGGCCGTTCACGATTTCACCCGTCGCCCGCGCGGGTTCGTGCTAGTGACGGGGCCGACGGGGTCGGGCAAGAGCACCTCGCTGGCGGCGATGATCGATGAGATCAACGCTACGCGCGAAGAGCACATCATGACGATCGAGGACCCGATCGAGTTCTTGCACGGTCACAAGAAGTGCCTCGTCAATCAGCGCGAGCTCGGCAGTGACGCGCAGAGCTTCGGCGACGCGCTGAAGGCAGCGCTGCGCCAGGACCCCGATGTGATCCTCGTCGGCGAGATGCGCGACCTGGAGACGATCTCCACCGCGCTGACGGCAGCGGAGACGGGCCATCTTGTGTTTGCGACACTGCACACGCAGGACACCGCGCAGACGATAGACCGCATCATCGACGTGTTCCCTTCACACCAGCAGGGGCAGGTGCGGGTGCAGCTGTCGGTGGCGCTGCAGGGGATCATGACTCAGCAGCTGATTCCGACCGCGGACGGCTCGGGCCGCGCGGTGGCCGTCGAGGTGCTGGTACCCAATCCGGCGGTGCGCAACCTGATCCGCGAGGGTAAGACGCATCAGATTTATTCGGTGCTGCAGACGGGGAGCGCCCAGGGGATGCAGACGATGGACGCCTCGCTGGCGATGCTCGTGCGCCACAACACGATCACGCAGAAGATGGCGGAATCGCGCAGCTCGACACCCGAGGAGCTGCGCCGGCTGCTCGGCTCGAGCGGCGGACCGCAGGCGATGGCGGCCTGAACGCCATGAGCACTTTCGTCTTCAAAGCCATGGACGTCGCCGGCGTGAAGGCGCGCGGCGAAGTCGAAGCCGACTCCAAGCGCGCGGTCGCCGAGCAGCTGAAGTCGCGCGGCATGATCGTGCTGGAGATCGCCGACAAGCACACCTCGCGCCAGATCGAGCTCACCTTCATGCAGCGCGCCAAGGCGCAGGACTTGGCGGTTTTCTCGCGCCAGCTCTCCACCATGATCTCCTCCGGTATGAGCATCCTGCGGGCGCTGTTTGTGCTCGAGGAGCAGACCGAGAGCAAGTTCCTCAAGGAAACCATCGTCGCCGTGCGTAAGGACGTCGAGGCCGGCCTCTCTTTGAGTGACGCCATGGGCCGTCACCCCAAGGTGTTCAATCCCCTCTTCATAGCCATGACCCGCGCCGGAGAGGCCGGCGGTGTGCTCGAGGAGTCGCTCCTGCGCGTCGCCAATCAGCTTGAGAAGGACGCCTCCCTAAAACGCCAGATTCGCTCGGCCATGATCTACCCCACGATGGTCATCACGTTCGCGATTCTGATCATGATCGCGCTTGTCGTCTTCCTCGTGCCCGTCTTTGAAGGCGTCTTCAAGCAGTTTGGCGGGCAGCTGCCTGCGATCACCAGGGTCTCCGTGTGGATGTCCCACACGCTCATCAACTACGGCTGGGCCGTGGCCATTGTCGTAGTAGCCATTGCAGTCTCCTTTTTCAACTGGAAGCGCTCCTCGTGGGGTCGGCCGCAGTGGGATCACTTCCGCCTGCACATACCGATGAAGATCGGCGCGATCGTGCAGGAGGTCGCCATCGCGCGCTGGTCGCGCACGCTCGCCTCGCTCACCTCTGCCGGCGTGCCGCTGCTCTTGGCGCTTGAGATCGTCGGCAAGACCGGAGGCAACGTCGCCATCGAGGAGGCCATGGTGGGGGTCATCGGCTCGGTCAAGCGCGGAGGGACAATCGCCGCGCCGCTCGCCAACGCGCCGATCTTCCCCACAATGGTCACGCACATGGTGGGCGTCGGCGAGGAGACCGGCGCCCTTGACACCATGCTCGACAAGATCGCCGACTTCTACGAGGATCGCGTGGACGCCTCCGTGAAAGGGCTCACCTCGATCCTCGAGCCGATCATGATTATCGTCATCGGCAGCATCGTCGGCTTTATCGTCGTTTCGATGTACATGCCGCTGCTGACGGCGTACAACCAGATCGGGAATTAACTTCTTTTGCCGTGTTGAGGGGGAGGAGGGACCGCGTTGTGGTGGGAGGGGAGGGGCCGCGTGGTTGCGGGCAGGGGCCGCGTGGTTGCGTGGTCAGGCGATGTGCAAACGTCCCTCGCCGACCGACAGTGACACCGCGCCGCCGAGCAGCTCCAACAGCTCCGCTCCGACCAGCTCGCGCCGCCAACCCCGCAGCGTCCTGACCTCGGCCTCGGCGCCCCCCGCGCGCCAGGCGGTGACGATCGCCTGCAGGTCCGCGCGGGCGGCCACCAACTCGTAAGCCAGGTCGGCCTCACGCGTGCGCGCGCGAACCAGCGCTTCCGCGAGCGCCACCAGCGGGGCGTCCTCGGCGTCGGGGGGGCGGTGGCGGGGCATCTCGGTGAGCGGCTCGTGTGGGCGCTCGCGGCCGCGGCGCACGGCGTCCAGGACCTCCTCGCCGCGGCGACGCACGGCGCTCTGGCCGACGCCGCGGATGTCGTGCAGTTGCGCTGTGCTGCCGGGCTTGCGCTTGGCGATCTCCACCAGCACCGCGTCCGCCAGCACGCTCTGCACGGGGCGGTCGCCGGCGGCGGCGGTCTGCTCGCGCCAGGCCACCAGCTCGCGCGCGATCGCCTGTGAGGCGACGCTCAGGTTGCGTACGCGCGGCAGGCGCGCGAACACGGCGTCGAGGTCGCGCACGTCGCTCGCTGCTTCCAGGGCAGCACACTCCTGGCGCGCCCACTCCAGACGACCGCTCGCGCGCAGGCGGCGCTGCAGCTCGGCTGCCAGCTCCAGCAGGTGCAGCACGTCCTCGCGCGCGTAGCCCAGCTGCTCGTCTGAGAGCGGGCGCGCGTCCCAGCGCGTGAAGCTGGCGCTCTTGCTCACGCGCAAGCCCAGCACCTGGCTGAGCAGGCTCTCATAGGAGCTCTGCGCGCCCATCCCGGCGAAGCCCGCGGCGACCTGCGTGTCGAACACGTTGCGCACCTCGGTTCCAAGCCAGCGTCGCAACAGCGCGACGTCCTGGCGGCCGGCGTGCACGACCACCTCGACGGCAGGGTCGGCCAGTGCTTTTGCGAGCGGCGCACCGTCAACGTTGGCGTCCAGCGGGTCGATCAGCTCGATGCGCTCGGGCACGGCGATCTGCACGAGGCAGAGCAGGGTGCGGTAGCGCCCCTCTCCCATGAACTCCGTATCGACCGCCAGCTTGCCCGCCGCGTGCGCTTCCCCCATGAGCCCCGGCAAGGGGGATTCGGATGTGTTCATCAGTTCTACGCTATCGCTTGGCCCGGCGCGCGGGCAGCCGCCACAACAGACCGGCGCGTTCCAATCCCGCCTGTCGGGAAACGTCGCGACCGTGCGCGCGGATCCAGCGCGCGGCAGGTGTGCAGGCGGCGTCGTTGGCGCGCGTGGATGGGGTGCAGAATGTGGTGAGCAGCGCGAAGCGCACTTCTCCGCGCGCCACCGCCTGGCGCAGTTCGGTTACGCCTGTGAGCGGGCGGCCTTCGTAGGTGGTGAGCATCAGCACGGGCAGTCCGTCCTTGACGATCAGCGCCGAGGCCTTCGTGGCGGAGTCCATCGCCAGCTCGTACTTCGCGCCTGCGCGGTGCGCGCGCAGGTAGTTGCTGAGCGCCCGCAGCTCCGCGGGGGCGATCGAGCCGACGTTGCCCGCGTCGGAGACGTGGCGCTTCACGGCGCGCACGCTGGCGGAGGCGGGAATCGCCAGTACGGCCACCAGCGCCAGCACGACAGCCGCTACGCCGGTGTCCACGCGGTCAAACCAGGTGAGGAGCACGGCAGCCAGCGCGCATGTGAGCATCGCCCACCAGAGCGCCGGCGTGCCATACAGCAGGTACGCAGCGTAGGCCAGCATGACCGCCATCGCGAGCGCGAAGATCGCCAGGCGGATGCGGCCCCGCGGCTGCGTGGCCCAAGCGATGCCGATGCCCACGAGCGCCGCGACGGCGGGGGTGAAGCCCTCGCTGTAGCGGGGGTGCAGGCGCAGCATCTGGCTGAACAGCACCAGGCCGGTGATGAGCCAGACGACGAGGCCGACACCCACGGCACGCTTCAGCGGCGGCCCACCCGCGCCACGCCCACAGCACGGCCGGCAGGCCGAGCAGCAGCGCGATCAGCGCCTCGATCCCCAGGCGTTCGCCGGAGAGCGGGCCGACACGCTTGAGCAGGCGCGTGGGGGAGGGGGGTGTGATGGAGATCGCTTCGCGCTCGCCCAAGGTCGCCTGCGGGGGATGGTTGGCGATCTCCAAGCCCGACTGGGCGCCTTCCAGCGACTTGCCGTTGATGCGGTCGAGGCCGTTGAACACGAACGCCGCGTTCCAGGCGCTGCCGTTGGTCGAGCCGATCGCCCACGGGCGTTCGTGCGCGGGGGTCAGCAGCGTTGCGCCGAGCCAGCCGAGCGACACCGCGATGTACACGACGGCGGCCGCGGTGAGGGGCAGGGCGCGCGTGCGCAGCCACGCGGGGGTGCGCCGGGGGCGGGTCTGTCCTCTCGGCCGGCTCTCCGCCGCGCGCTGCCTCCCCCGTCTTCCCCGCGGGTTGCGCTCTCAGCGTCCGCGCCCGGCGCTGGAACCCCAGCAGCGCAATCACCGCCAAGCCCGGCAGTGCCACGACGGTCTCCAACAGCTTCACGTTGAACGCCGCCCCCAGCACCGCGGCCGCCGCCAGCAGCCACACCGTCCTGCCGCTCTGGCAGGCGAGGATCAGCAGCAGCAGGGCGGCCACCAGCAGCGCCATCATCACGGCGTCCATCGTGTCGCTGCGCGAGGTGATCGTCTCGATCGGCATCAAGGCCAGCGCCAGCGCGGCGCCGAGGGCCGCGCGAAAGTCCCACACGCGCCGAATCGCCGCATACAGGAGCCCCACCGCGAGCACCCCCCCGAACGCCTCGGGCAGCTTCAGCGTGGTCGAGTTGAAACCGAACAGTTTTACGCTCGCCACCTGAAACCACAGATCGATGGGCGGCTTGTCGATCGACACCGTGCCCGCCGGCTCGAACGCGCCGAAGAAGAAGTTGTGCCATGAGAGGCTCATGCTGCGCACGGCCGCGTCGTAGAACGGGTCCACCGCCACGGCGCCCAGGTCGATCAGCCGCAGGGCGGCCGCCACGGCCAGCACGGCCGCGAGCGCAAGCCACTCCCGGTTCCAGCGCAACCGCGGCCGCCGGACCCCACGCCTGTGCCCGCCGGAGCGCGGCTGCGGCTCCCGCCCGCCCGCTCCCCCCGGCGACGGGGTGTGCTCTGCTGGGGACGCTGCCGCGCTCATGCCCCACGCGCTAATCTCGCCCCATGGCTCCAGATCCCGAAGACGGCGGGGCAGATCAGGCAGAGGCGTCGCACGGCTCGCAGGAGTGTATGCCCTGCCGTGGCACCGGCAAGGTCATCTCAAACCTGGGCGGCCATGCCTCCAAGGTCACCTGCCCCTGGTGTGAGGGGGACGGCGTGCGCCACGCTGAGATCGATGCGCAGGCGCACTGGCAGACCGTTGAGGAGGGCGAGGGGTCGGAGGGCGCGGACGGCGACGAGGCCGAGGCGGACGGCGAAGAGGAGAGCGAGTCCGACGAGGGGGCCGAGGCGGGGGGGAGGGGCTGAGGGCGGCACGAACAGCCAGAGGGGGCAGGCGCAGCGGCGTAGGGCGGGTGCGAGCAGGCACGCTTTGGTCTGCTCAGACATCCGTCGAAGACGCGTGAGGTCCTGCGCCCATGCGTCCAACCCCGCTTGCAGCGCTACAGGCCCCTCTTCCGCAGGCCGATCCTCCGGCTGACCATAGCCAGCGCCAAGGTGCCAGGGCAGCACCCGTAACGGGTGTGTTCGGCAAAGCCGGCGGACTCCGCAAGGAGCACGTATCGCCATTTTGGGGCGATGGAACCGAGGACTGGCATCCTGTAATCGGATCCTAGGAGGATCGAATGTTGTATCGACTGCGCCAGCGCTCGAAGGATGAGGGTGGTTTCACGCTCATCGAGCTTCTGGTTGTGATCCTGATCATCGGTATTCTGGCCGCGATCGCCCTTCCGGCGTTCTTGAACCAGAAGAGCAAGGCCAACGACGCGGCTGCGAAGACGCAGGTGCGTACGGCGGAGACGGCGGCCGAGACGTACTCGACCGAAAACAACGGTGTCTACACGGCACTTTCGGTCGCGAAGCTGGAAGCGATTGAGCCGACGCTCAAGGAAAAGACCCAGGTCGAATTGACGACGGCGAAGGAACTCGGCACCGGAGAAGGCTATGAAGTCGTCTCCAAGGACGTGCAGACCGCTGACACGTTCAAGATCGAACGTACCGTCGGCGGCGAAGTGGTGCGTACCTGCACGACTGCAGGTAAGGGCGGCTGCCCGGCAAGCGGCAAGTGGTAGGCAGCAGCTGAATCGAGAGTCGCCACGCGGCTCGAGTTGCAAGTCTCGGGAGGCGGCCAAATGGCCGCCTCCTTAGGTTGGGCCCGCGTCCTTCGGTATGGGTGTGCAAACAGAACTTCGGGGTGTGACAGCGGACGATCTGCGGAGATTGTCGTTGCAACCCTAAGAAAACCCAGCCGGACGGCCGATGAGTAACTCCAGGCCAGAGCCAAACGACCGGATCAGGAGAGGAATCAATGCCGTATCTAACGCACCGACGCATGCAGAGTGAGGGTGGTTTCACGCTTATCGAGCTTCTGGTTGTGATCCTGATCATCGGTATTCTGGCCGCGATCGCCCTTCCGGCGTTCTTGAACCAGAAGAGCAAGGCCAACGACGCGGCTGCGAAGACGCAGGTGCGTACGGCGGAGACGGCGGCCGAGACGTACTCGACCGAAAACAACGGTGTCTACACGGCACTTTCGGTCGCGAAGCTGGAAGCGATTGAGCCGACGCTCAAGGAAAAGACCCAGGTCGAATTGACGACGGCGAAGGAACTCGGCACCGGAGAAGGCTATGAAGTCGTCTCCAAGGACGTGCAGACCGCTGACACGTTCAAGATCGAACGTACCGTCGGCGGAGAAGTCAAGCGCACCTGCACGACTGCAGGCAAGGGCGGCTGTCCCGCCAGCGGAAAATGGTGAGGCGCCAAACCCCTAACACCCTTCCCCTTCCCCCGTCCGGATAGGTAAATAGTACTTTATGTCGTATCGCGTACGTCAAAAATTACGGGATGAGGGCGGCTTCACGCTCATCGAGCTTCTGGTTGTGATCCTGATCATCGGCATCCTCGCGGCGATCGCCCTTCCGGCGTTCTTGAACCAGAAGAGCAAGGCCATCGACTCCGCCGCCAAGGTGCAGGTGCGCGATGCGGCGACGGCGGCCGAGACGATCGGGGCGGAAGGCAGTGCCAGCTACGCAAATGTCTCGGTGGCGAGCCTCCAAGCCGTCGAACCCACGCTCAAGGACACCTCGCAGGCCACGCTGACGATCGCCGAAGAAAAGAGCGTCGGCAAGGGCTACAAGGTCACCTCGACCGCGAAGTCGGCGGCGACCTACACGATCGAACGTCTGGAAAACGGCGAAATCAAGCGCACGTGCACGCCCCCCAGCGGCACGAACCTGGGTGGCTGTCCCGCCAGCGACACCTGGTAGCTGTGGCGCGAATGACGCGCCGCTCAAGCCTCGCCCGATCCGCGCCGATCCCGAACAGATGCAGCCCGCCTTCGCCGGTGTCCTCGGTGCGATCGTCGGCTCGTTCCTGAATGTGGTGGCCTACCGGCTGCCGCGCCGCGAGTCGCTCATCACGCCCGCCTCGCACTGCCCCAAGTGCGGCGTGCCCGTGCGCCCTTACGACAACATCCCCGTGCTCTCCTGGCTGTTGCTGCGCGGACGCTGTCGTGGCTGCGGGGAGCGCATCTCCGCGCGCTATCCGCTCGTCGAGGCGGGGGCCGCGGTGCTGTGCATCGGCGCCGTGCTCACGCACGAAACGGCCGCCGGCATCGCCCTCTCGGTGGCGCTCGTGCTGCTGCTCATACCCGCCGCGCTGATCGATCTGGAGCACCGCATCATCCCCAACCGCCTCACCGCCACGGGCGCCGTGCTGGCGCTCGTGCTGGGCACCGCGCTCGATCCCGCCGGTGAGCCCGCGCGCCTGGCTGCAGGGGCCGCGGCGGGCGGCTTTCTGTTGGTCGCCGCGATGGCCTACCCCGCTGGGATGGGCATGGGCGACGTTAAGCTCGCGGGGGTCATGGGCCTCTTCCTCGGCGCCGCGGTTGCCCCGGCACTGCTGATCGCGCTGCTCAGCGGCATCGCCTACGGTGCGTTCGTGATGACTCGTGCGGGCGCCGGCGCGGGCCGAAGACCGCGATCCCCTTCGGCCCCTTCCTCGCCCTCGGCGGCATCGTCGCCGTGCTCGCCGGGCAGCCGATCGTGGATTGGTACACGAACACGTTCCTGCACTAGCGTCAGGACGCTGGATAGCAAATATCATACGTGCCGCTATCTTGTGTGACGATAGTTGCTATCTTATGGGTATGGCCACCACAGCGCGACGCAAGACTTCGTTTGAGGTCGACTTCACGAAGGTCGACGCGGCACGCGGCATCCTCAGAACCAAATCTCTCACCGAGACGGTGGATGCCGCGCTGGATGAGGTCATCAAGTCGGAGCAGCGCCAGCGACTGGTGGACCTTCTGTTCGAGCCCGGGGTGCTGGCGCTGGACGATCCCGCTGTGATGGCCGGTGCCTGGCGCTGATCGTCGATGGCCCCAACCCACCTTGCGGACAAGAGCGCCCTCACACGGCGTGAGACTCGCCCCGAGGTGCGGACCATCGTCGAGCCGATGCTGCGGGACGGGCGCATCGCGACGTGCGGCATCGTCGATCTCGAGCTGCTCTACAGCGCAGCGAGTCCGTCCGTCTATGAGAGCCTCGCGGCAGCCTTGCGGGCCTTGCCGCGGGTACCCGTCACAGAGGCCGTCCTCGACCGGGCGCTCGAGGTGCAGGGTTCGCTGGCGAAACGCTCGCAACATCGTGCGGTGCCTCTTCCCGATCTGATCGTGGCTGCCTGCGCGGAGGGGGCGGGCTTGACGGTCCTGCACTACGACGCCGACTACGACCGCATAGCGGAGATCACCGGTCAGTCCGTCCAGTGGGTCCTGCCGCGCGGATCGATCGCTTGACGGCGAGGGCCAGTCCTCCCGGCGAGTCGTCTCCTTCGTCTCGCCCGCGGCGCCCATAGCACGATCCACCCCGTCCTCCCACCCCCCTGGACGAATGGTCAATGCGTTCTTGCAGGTCTACAGGGATTGGACGCTCGCGTCGATTACGGGAGCGTGTCCAGCCCGGCGCTGCACGGACTGCCCTGATGCCACGACTCCCCAAACCAAACCTCAGCCTCTCATTCGGTCGCCGCTCAAGCGGCGCCGGCCTCGTGGGGCTCGACATCCAGCCGGGCTATGTCGCGGCGGTGCAGGCCGACGTCAACGGCTCGATCGCGGTGCGCGCCGCGGCGGGCATGCCGCTGCCGCCCGACACGATCCGCGAAGGGGAAGTGCTCGACGAGAGCCTGCTCAGCGAGACGCTGCGCAGCCTCTTCCGCGAGGGAACGCTTGAGAAGCGCGTGCGCATCGGCGTCGCCAATCAGCGCACGGTGCTGCGCATGCTCGAGCTGCCGCCGGTCACCGATCGCAAGGAGCTGGCTGCCGCCGTGCGCTTCCAGGCGGAGGACCAGATCCCGATGCCGCTCTCCAATGCGGTGCTCGACTTCCAGTCGCTCGGGACTTACGACACGCCCAACGGTGAGCGCCAGCGGGTGGTCGTCGTTGCCGCGCAGCGCGACATGGTCGAAAAGCTGCTCAGCGCCGTGCGCGCCGCCGGGCTGCGGCCCGAGGGCGTCGATCTCTCCGCGTTCGCGCTGATCCGCTCGCTGTATCGCTCGGGCGGAGGGCGAGGGGCAAGGGCGCGTGCTCTATCTCAACGTGGGCGGGCTCACGGACATGACAATCGCCGAGGGCCTCATCTGCCGCTTCACCCGCGTCGTCGGCGCTGGCCTTGAGGCGATGGCCAGCGAAATCGCCGAGCGGCGTGGGATCCCGCTGGTGGATGCGCGGAGCTGCTCGCCGCGATCGACCTGCGGCCCGAGAGCCTGAGCCGGTGGTTCTGCTCGAGCCCGAGCCTGAGCCGGCCGAACCCGAGCCCGAACACGAGCGCGAGCCCGTGGTGCGCGGCCGAGGATGCCGCGGAGGACCTCGCGCCCGACGAGGACGAGGATGAGGACGACGGCGAGCCCCAGGTCGATTTCCACGAGGGCTTCGGCGCGCCGCCCGAGCCCGAGGCGGTCGAGACCTGGGCGCTCGCGCAGGGCGCGCCGGCTGAGGACGATGACGCCGCATCGCGGAAGGAGCCCACTGCGGGGGAGCCCACGGTCGAGGAGCCTGCAGCCGAGGCGCCGGCGGCCGAGGCCCCCGCCGTCGAGGCACCGGAAGTCGAGACACCCACCGTCGAGACCCCCGCGGCCGAGGAGCCCGTGGCAGAGGCCCCCACCGCCGAGGCCCCCACACTCGCCCAGGCTCCGGCTGCCCCCGCACGGGATCACGCCGGCCAACGCTCCGCCACGCCGCACAACCGCGAGCCCTCCGACGCCGACGTGCGCCTGGTGCTCCAGAACGGCATCCGCGAGATCGTTGGCGACGTACGCAACTCACTCGACTTCCACCGCTCCCAGGACGGCGGCGGCGACCTGCAGAGCGTGGTGCTCAGCGGCCCTGCCCTCGCGATCCCCGGTTTCGCCGAGGCGCTTGAGGCCGACCTGGGTCTCACCGTGCGCCGCCAAAGCATTCACATCGCCGATGCCTCCGTGCTCGGCGGCCTC
>CAWGFQ010000013.1:0-51892 GCA_963821895.1 uncultured Solirubrobacterales bacterium | reverse complement strand
GGCCTACGAAGCGACGGCGAACCGCGCGAAGCGCGCGGCCAACCGCTGCGGCACGAGCGCGCGCACGCGCACGCCCTCGGGCGTGTCCTGGCGGTTGACATCGCCTGCCACCTCGTGCAGCTCAGCGAGACTGCCGCCGTTGGCGTAGGGCACGAGCAGGTCCACCGGGCAGAGCGTGCGGCGAAACTCCTCTTCGATCCGCCCGCCCAGCTCCTCCAACCCTTCGCCGCTTGAGCCGCTCACGAGCAGCGCGCGCGGATGGCGCAACCGCAGCTCGTGGCGCTGCTCCTCGTCCAGCAGGTCCACCTTGTTGAGCACGAGCAGTCGCGGCGTCTCGCCCGCGCCGATCTCCTCCAGCACAACCTCCACCGCGTGACGCATCTCCTCAGACTGCTCGGCCGGCGCGGAGGCGTCGAGCACGTGCAGCAGCAGATCTGCGCGGCGCGTCTCCTCGAGCGTCGCGCCGAAGGCATCGACCAGCTGGTGGGGCAGCTTGCGGATGAAGCCGACCGTGTCGGTCAGCAGATACGGCCGCCCGGCGAGACGCCACGTGCGCGTGCTCGGATCGAGGGTGTGAAACAGCCGGTCGCGCACACCCACCTCGGAGCCCGTCAGCGCGTTCAAGAGCGTCGACTTCCCCGCGTTCGTGTAGCCCGCCAGCGCGATGCTCGGCAGCGCAGCGCGCTCGCGCTCGGCGCGCATCACCGCGCGTGTGCCACCCACCTGGCGCAGCCGCCGCCGCAGCGCGGCGATGCGGTCGCGGGCCAACCGCCGGTCGGTCTCGATCTGGCTCTCGCCCGGTCCCCGTGTGCCGATCCCGCCGCCCAGGCGCTCCAGGTGCGTCCACAGGCCGCGCATGCGCGCGAGGTTGTACTCCAGCTGCGCCAGCTCCACCTGCAGCTTGCCCTCGGCGCTGGAGGCGTGCGCGGCGAAGATGTCGAGGATCACCGCCGTGCGATCGACCACGGGCAGGCCCACGGCCTCCTCCAGGTTGCGCTCCTGGCGGGGGCTCAGCTCGTCGTCGCAGGCGATCAGGTTCGCATCGCACTCGTGCGCGAGGCGCTTGGCTTCGGCCACCTTGCCGGGGCCGAGGTAGGTGTTGGGGTGCGGTTTGTCGAGGTGCTGCACGAACTCGCCGACGACGGCCACGCCGGAGGTGCGCAGCAGCTCGCCGAGCTCGCTCAGATCCTCGCCCTGCGGCAATGCGGCTATGCACAGGGCGCGCTGTTTTGCGCGCGGCTGCGCCTGCTCGGGCTGACGGGGCCGATCCATCTACCTCACAGGTTAGCTCGCCGCCAAGCGTGCCACGGCCTCGCTCAACTTGTCATCCGGGGTCGTCAGAGATATCCGAAACCAGCCCTCGCCGCTGGGACCGTACGCGCTGCCCGGCGAGATCACCACGGCCGCCTGCTCCAGCACGTGCTCGCAGTAGGCCGCCGAGCTCTCGAAGCCCGCCGGGATCGGCGCCCACACGTAGATCGTGCCCTTCGGCGGCGAGATGCGCACGCCGATCTGCTCGAGCGCCTCAGCACACCAGGTCGCGCCGACGGCGATACAGCTCGTTCATCGCAGGCCACCTCGGCGTCGCAGTCGGGCGAGAGCGCCGCCACCCCGGCGAGCTGCACCGCCTCGAACAGGCCGCTGTCGATGTTGGTCTTCAAGCGCCAGTAGCTGCTCGATGGCCGCGGCGTTTCCAAGAACGGCCGCGCAGCGCCAGCCGGTCATGTTGTAGCCCTTGGAGAGCGAGAAGACCTCGATGCCCACGTCCTTCGCGCCCGGCGTCGCCAGGAACGAAGGCGCGCGGTAGCCGTCGTAGGTTGTCTCCGAGTACGCATTGTCGTGCACCACGAGGATGTAGTAAGCGCGCGCGTACGCAACGATGCGCTCGAAGAAGCCCTCGGGCACGATCGCGCCTGTCGGGTTGTTGGGGTAGTTGAGGTACATCAGCTTCGCTCGCCGCGCAGTCTCCTCGGAGATCGCGTCGAGATCCGGCACGAAGCCCAGCTCGGGCACGAGCGGCGTCACCACCGGCTCCGCACCCGCCAGCAGCGGCCCGCCCGTATACACCGGATAGCCGGGGTCGCTCGCCAGCGCCACGTCGCCCGGATCGAGGAACGCGAGGTTGAGGTTGAAGATCGCCTCCTTCGCGCCGATTGCCGGGATCACCTCGGTCTCCGCGTCCATATCCACGTCGAAGCGCCGCTCGTAGAAGTCGCTCAGCGCCACGCGGAAGTCGTGGCGGCCGCGGTTGGAGGGATAGCGGTGGGTCTCGGGCTCGCTCACCGCCTCCTGCATCGCCTCCACGATCAACGCCGGCGTGGGCCGGTCGGGGTCGCCGATGCCGAGGCTGATGACGTCCACCCCCGCGGCTTTCTTCGCGGCGATCTTGCGCTCCAGTTCGGCGAACAGGTACGGCGGGATGCGGCTCAGGCGCTCACTGGGCTTCATGCATTCCGGTGTCGTCAGCTCCTTCAGGAAATCCTCGCTGAGCGTTCCCGCGAACACGGGACGTGCCCAGCCGGTCAGGTTGATGTGCAGATCCTCCCCCACCTCGACCTCCAGCTCGCCGCCGTCCAGCGCCACCACTATCGATGCGCCGGCTGCCCCGTTGCTCGCCAGGGATGGTGGGCCACAGCGGCGCCGATGGCTCCCGTGCCGGAGGACAGTGTCTCCCCCGACCCCCCGCTCGAAGATGCGCGCGCGGATCCGGTTGGGTTCGATCTCGGTGTACCAGGAGACGTTGGTGCGGTTGGGGAAATCCTCACTGGCTTCGATCTCCGGGCCGATCGCGGAAATGTCGAGTGCCATCAGCTCGTCAATGGTCTCGACGTGGATGGCGCACTGCGGGTTGCCGATCGAGACGTGCTGAAAGCGCCAGATGCGTCCGCCCGCCATGATCTCTCCGATGCCGCTTGGCTCGGCCATCTGGGTAGTCCTTCGATGTCAATGCAGCGACACCCATATCCACACGGCAGGTGTCCGCTCCCGTGATCGTCGGGGTGATCGCGCCCGCGGCGGTCTGGATCGAGAAGATGTCCTCATCCGTCCAACCGCGCCGGCGCAGGTAGAGGATCGCCTCGCGCGCGCCGTTGCCCGACAGCTCGGCCTCGGAGCCGTCGGGGTTGTAGATGCGCAGGTCGGCGACGAAGCGGGGATCGTCGCTGCGCGAGAGCAGCAGCACCCCATCGGCGAACACCCCGAAATGGCCCGCGCACAGCCGCCGCACGCGCGCGGGCGTCAACTCGAAGGCAACTCGTGACCCTCCACGATCAGGTAGTCGTTGCCCAGCGCCTGCCACTTCTCAAATCTCATCGCGGGCAGTCTAGGCGCCCAGTGCGCCCATCGCCGCGATCTCCCCCGCGACATCATCTGCCGAGCGCCCGGTGACATCGATCAACCGCACTCCCGCCGAGCTTGCGCATCCACGTCAGCTGCCGCCGCGCGTAGTTGCGCGTGCGGCGCTTCATCCCCTCCACATCGCCGGCGAGCAGCTCCTCGAAGCCGAGCGCCTTGCGCGCCGTGCCGCTGGCGCCCGCCGCATTCGCACGCTGCACCTCCTCGCGCACCCCGGCGGCGAGCATCGCCTCCACGCGCGCGGAGATCTGCGCATACAGCGCCTCGCGCTCCATCGTCAGGCCCGCCAGCAGCGTCGGGTGGCGCACCTCGGCGGTCCACAGCTGCGAGGGGCCCTCGGGTGGCTCCAGCTCGCCGAGGTCGAGCAGCTCAAGCGCGCGCACCACGCGCTGGCGGTCGTTGGGGTCGATCTCTTCTGCCGCCCACGGCGCTCGCTGCGCCAGGCGGGCGTGCAGCGTGGGCGCGCCGACGCGTTCCAGCTCCGCCACCCACCGCTCGCGCACCCCCTCGGGCGGGGGCGGGCGCAGGTCCAGCTCCGTGAGCGCCGCGCGCAGATACAGCCCGGTTCCCCCAACCACGATCGGGCGAGAGCCCTGCGCGAGCAGACCGTCGATCTCGGCGTGCGCCAGCTCGGCGTACTGGCCGGCGCTGAAGGCAGCGTCGAGCGGCAGGAAGGAGACGAGCCGGTGCTCGAGCGACCCGCGCTCGGCAACCGAGGCGACGCCGGTGAGCGTCTGGAGGCCCGTGTACACCTGCAGTGCGTCGGCGCTCACCGCCACGGGCCGCTCGCCCCGCGCGCGCAGCCGCTGTGCGAGCGCGACGGCCACTGCCGTCTTGCCGACTCCCGTGGGGCCGAAGAGCGCGATCACCCGCAGTGCCGCCTTCGCCTCTCCGGATGGGTGGGGATCTCCGTCGTGCACAGGCGCGTCCATTGCCGTAGGCTTGCAGACCAATGCAGCTCTCAGGGTCGAAGGTTCTGCTCACTGGTGCCACCGGCGGCATCGGCCAGGCGATCGCGCGCGGGCTGCACGGCCGCGGCGCGCAGCTGACCCTCACCGGCCGGCGCACGGATGTGCTGGAGCCATTGGCGGCCGAGCTCGGCGCGCGTACGCTCGCCGTGGATCTGAACGTGCCCGCCGAGATCGATCGCCTCCTGGCCGAGGCCGGCGAGATCGACATCCTGATTGCCAATGCGGCGCTGCCCGGCGCGGGCCGCCTCGACAGCTTCAGCATGGAGCAGATCGACCGCGCGCTGGATGTCAACCTGCGCGCCCCGATCGCGCTCGCGCATGCGCTCGTGCCACAGATGGTCGCGCGCCGTAGCGGGCATCTCTTGTTCATGTCCTCGCTTGCCGGCAAAACCGCCACGCCCGGGACCTCGATATACAACGCCACCAAGTACGGCCTGCGCGGCTTCGCGGCCGCGCTGCGCGCGGAGCTGCACGCCGAGGGCGTGGGCGTCAGCACGGTTTTCCCCGGCTTCATCCGCGACGCGGGCATGTTCGCGGAGTCGGGCACCAAACTGCCCCCGGGCGTGGGCACGCGCTCGCCAAGGGACGTCGCGGAGGCGACGCTGAACGCGATCGAGCGCAACCGCGGCGAGGTGGACGTGGCGCCGCTGGCCCTGCGTCTGGGCACGGTCTTCGGCAGCCTCGCCCCCGAGTCGGCGGCGAAGGTCACGCGCCGCATCGGCGGGGATGACATCGCCAGGCAGCTGGCCGAGGGCCAGCTGAACAAGCGCTGAGTTACCCGCCCGCCTCTCCGCTGCCCCGCGGCTCGCTAACCGGCGCGCGCCAGCAGCAGCTCCTCGCCCGCCAGCGTCTGGCTGGAAGCCGACTCGATACGCACCTGCGTGAACTCCCCCGGCTGCGCCAACCCCGTGAAGTTCACGGCCTTGTTGTGCCGCGTGCGCCCGCGCAGCTTGAGCGGGTCGGTGCGCGAGGGGCCCTCGACGAGCACCTCGACCGTGCGCCCCACGAAGCGCTGGGCGCGCAGGCGCGCGTGGCGCTGGACGGCCTCCAACAGTCGCTCCATGCGCTGCACCTTCACCTCGTGCGAGACAAGCCCCTCTGTCAGCTCGGCCGCGGCGGTGCCGCGGCGCGGCGAGAAGATGAACGTGAACGCGCTGTCGTAGCCGACCTGCTCGACCACCTCCAGCGTCTGCGCGAAGTCCTCCTCGCTCTCCCCCGGGAAGCCGACGATGATGTCGGTCGTGAGCGAGACGTCGGGCACGTGCTCGCGGATCAATGCGACCCGGTCGAGATAGCGCCAGCGGTCGTATGTGCGCCGCATCGCCTTGAGCACCCGGCTGGAGCCCGACTGCAGCGGCAGGTGGATGTGCTCGCACAGGCTCGGCAGCTCGGCGTGCGCGCGGATCACGTCCTCGCGCATGTCCTTCGGGTGCGGGCTGGTGTAGCGGATGCGCTCGATGCCGTCGATCGCGTCGATCGCGCACAGCAGCTCGGAGAAGGTCACCTGTCGCGAGCCGCCGACCCCAGCCGCCGCCCCGGCCGCCCCCGCCGAGACGCGCAGGTCGCGCCCGTAGGAGTTGACGTTCTGCCCGAGCAGCGTGACCTCGCGCACGCCGTCGGCGGCCATGCCTTCGACCTCCGCGACCAGCTCGCCCAGCGGGCGGCTGACCTCGCGCCCGCGCGTCGAGGGCACGATGCAGTACGAGCACACGCAGTTGCAGCCGACCGATATCTGCAGCCACCCCTGGAACGGCCGCGCGCGCCTCGCGGGCAGATGCCCCGTGAAGCCCTCGAACTCAAAAAACCCCTGCGCTGAGAGCGAATCGCTCGTGAGGAACTCCGCCAGCCGATGCACCTGGCCGGGGCCAAACGCCACGTCCACGAACGGGAAGCGCGCGAACACCTCCTCCTTGAGCGACTGCGCCCAGCAACCCCCCACTCCCACGACCCGCTGCGGCTCTTCGCGCTTCAGCCGCTTGGCCTCGCCGAGGTGCGCGAGGAAGCGGCTGTCCGCGGTCTCGCGGATCGAGCAGGTGTTGAACAGGATCACGTCGGCCTGCGCGCGCTCGGGCGCCTCGGTGTAGCCGAGCGACTCGAGCATGCCCTGCATGCGCTCGGAGTCGTGCTCGTTCATCTGACAGCCGAACGTCGTGAGGTGGTAGCGCTTCACTGCACCCCATGTTAGGCCGCCTGCGACACCGCCGCCGTGCGCGACACGACCTTCGGCTCGACGTCGCCGTTGGGCGGCGCTGCCGCCTGCGGGCGGGCCGCCTGCCCGCGCTCCGCCAACGGCGTGACCTTGTCCGCGCCGATGCCGAGCGCGGAGTAGATCTTGCCTTCGATCTCCTTCGCCATCGCGGGGTTCTCGTTCAGGTAGGTCTTGGCCGCCCCGCGCCCCTGGCCCAGGCGCTGCTCCCCGTAGGAGAAGAAGGAGCCGGACTTGGAGACGATGTTGTGCTCCAGGCCGAGATCGACGAGGCACCCCGCGGTGGAGATGCCCCGCCCGAACTCGATGTCGAATTCGGCCTGACGGAAGGGCGCGGCGAGCTTGTTCTTGACGACCTTCACGCGCACGCGGTTCCCGACCGCCTCGGTGCCGTCCTTGAGCGTCTCGATGCGGCGGATGTCAAGGCGCTGTGAGGCATAGAACTTCAGCGCCCGGCCCCCCGGCTGCGTCTCGGGCGAGCCGAACATGACACCGACCTTTTCGCGGATCTGGTTGGTGAGGATGCACAGCGTGCTGGTGCGGTTGAGGTTTCCTGCGAGCTTGCGCATCGCCTGGGACATCATGCGCGCCTGCGCGCCGACGGTCTGGTCGCCCATCTGGCCCTCGAGCTCCACGCGTGGCGTCAAGGCGGCGACGGAGTCGATTGCGACCACGTCCACCGCGCCCGAGCGCACGAGCATGTCGGCGATCTCAAGGGCCTGCTCGCCGTAGTCGGGCTGGGAGACGAGCAGCTCGTCGATGTCCACGCCGATCTCCTTGGCGTAGAGCGGGTCCATGGCGTGCTCGGCGTCGATGAAGGCGCACACGCCCCCGACCTTCTGCGCCTCGGCGATGACGTGGTAGATCAGCGTCGTCTTACCCGAGGACTCGGGGCCGAAGACCTCGACGATGCGCCCCTTGGGCACGCCGCCGATGCCCAGCGCCAGGTCGAGCGAGAGCGCGCCCGTGGAGATCGCCTCGGCGCGCACCTGCGCCCCCTCGTCCCCCATGCGCATGACCGAGCCCTTCCCGAACTCGCGCTCGATCTGCGTGAGCGCCCCCTGCAGCGCGGCATCGCGCGCCTTGGCGGCCTTCTCCTGTTCGGTTACGGGCATGGCTTGGCTCCTCCTGAAATCGTGGTGGGGCGAGAAACCCTAGGGACGGCTTCGGACGGAACAGGTGTTCGTATCGGGCGAGCCGGCCAAACGGACCGACCGGCCCTCAGCCTGGCACCAGCGTGGCGCCTCCCACGGCCTCGTACTCGGCCCCCGCGGGCGAGAGCCAGGAGCGATACAGCACCAGCTCCTGCGGCACAAACTCAAGCTGCGGCGTCGGCGCCAGCTCCCGCGCGCGCGGCGCGGCACCGTCGCGCATACGCGCGAGGGTGATGTGGGGTCGAAAGCGCCTGTGCCGCCGCTCCTCAACGCCCAGCACAAGGCCGAGCGCGTCGTGCAGCCGCGCGAGCTCCCCCGACGGCTCGTGCAGCTCCACCGCCAAAGCCCGCGGGCGGCGCGGGGGCAGCCACAGCGGCGCTCCGAGGGACACCTCCCCCACGGCCGTGGCATTCTCCCCGAGCGTCTCGCCGATCGCCCCGATCTCCTCCACCGGGCGCGCGCCGAGAAAGCAGACGGTCACGTGCAACAGCTCGGGCGCAAGCAGCCGCAGCGGCCGGCTCGCCCCGGACCCCTTCCCCCGCACGGGCCCGAGCGCACTCCGTGCCCACGCGCACAGCGCCTCGCGCACGCGCGCGGGCGGGTCGATCGCAACGAACAGCCGGGCCTGGGCACCGCGAGTCATCCCGTCAAACGCGCAGCCCGAGAACCAGCGCGAGCGCGTCGTCCAGCGCCTCCATCTCAGGACGCGTCAGGTAGCCGACGCTGCCCCCGATCGCTCCCACATCGAGCACCCGCAACTGGTCGGCGAGCACCCGTGTTGCCGTTCCCCCGACATCGACCAGCGGCCGGAAGCTGGCGGGCGAAGCCGAGCGCGAGGTGGGCGCAACCAGCACCGTGCTGAGCTCCAGCAGCTCGTCCGCCTGCACGACCACCCCTGGCCGCGCCCCCTGCTGCTCGTGACCGCGTGCGCGCCGCGGCGCGGCGATCCGCACCACTTCCCCGCGCACCATCAGTCGCTGGGCCACGCAGGCGCGAGCCGATCGAGCTCCTCGCGCAACGCCGCCAGCTCCGCCCGATCTGCAGGGTCGCTGCCCAGCCGCCGCGCCTCCTCGCGCAGTGCCGCTCCCCGCCTGCGCTGGGCACGGGCCTCGCTGAGCGCCCGCCGCACGGCCTGGGAGTCGCTCAAACCTTCGGCGCGCAGGACCGTGAGCGCCGCTTCGGAGTCGGCGTCGAGTCGAACGTGAAGCGCACGAGCCACACGGCCATTGTACTACAAATCATGCCACACCCCTCACCCGCGAATCGAGCGCTCGACCTCCTCCCCCCGCTGTGTGAGCGCCCACGCATTGGCGCCCCCCTTGGCCTGCCCCTCCCCCAGGTTTGCAATCAACCCAAGGCTCTGCAAGCGGGCGAGCAGCTTCGAAATCTGGCCCTGATCGGAGATGTCGGCGGCGGCCGCCACTCCCCGATTGCTCGCGCGCGGATGCGCGGCGATCGCGGTGAGCACGCGCACGGTTCGGTATGTGAGTCGCATCGCGAGGCCGTCCAGTGGGTCCTTTGTGCGGGGTCGCGTGGGATGTTGGATTTGTGGTGCCGGTTTGTTGAGCTCTTTCTCCGCGGTGGCGGCTCCCAGGTATGGGTGCACGATGGTGCCCATGAGTTGCGCTAGCAGCGGGGGAGAGCGGCGCTGGGCTTGTGGCCGTCAGGCGCGCGTGCAGGACGGCCAGCACGGCACCCACCACGCCCTCGGCCGTGAGCGGCGGCGCCTGCTTGGCCCCGCGGGCTTCGGCGCGGCCCTCGTCGATTACTTGAATCAGCACACGCACGACACGCGCGCGGCGCTCAAGCGCCCCTGGCCCTGCGCCGAGGGACTCGACTACGCAGAGACGCGCGACGGTGGGCTCTTCGTCGAAAAAACGCAGCAGCGCGCTGAGCCCCGCGCGGATGCGCTCGCGCCAGCGCGGGCCTGCTTCTTTGTACGCCGGCAAGACGGCCGCGGTGGCGCGGCTGATTGCCTGGTCGAGGGCTGCCAGGGCGCACTCTTCGCGGTCGGAGAACAGTTCGTAGAACGTACGGCGCGAGACGCCGGAGGCTGCCACGATGTGCGCGACGGTGACAGCGCCCGCGCCGTGCTCGGCGGCGACCTCGGCCATGCCTGCCAGCAGCCGCTGGCGCTGAATCTCCGAGACGCGAGTGCGCGCGGGGACCTCGGCGGCGGGCTGGCTGCGGGCGGGCATGACGGTCGCGGCGCTCACTCGGCCTTCTTGCCTTTCTTTCGGGCCTTGGGCTTCTTCCTTGGGGCGGGGCAGCCGGTGACGGCGATCTTCTCGTTCTGCTTGAGCACCGCACCGTTCTGGCCCGTGATCGTGAACGGCATGCTCAGCGACGTGCCGCAGAGGCTGCCCTTCGCGCTCGCCGGGAGCACCGCCGCCAGACCGCTGTGCGGGCCCTCGGGCAACGTCAGCGCAAACGAGCCGATCGGCGCATCGGGGACCGTCGCGAAGTCACTGCTGGTGATGCCCTTCCTGATGTTCACACTGCCGACCAGGTCCACGGTGACGCCTTCGGCCTGGAGGATTGCCACTACATCGGGGAACGCCGCGCCGCCGTGGGACACCAGGTACGCAGGGCCCGACACGGGCGTCGCCAGAATCGGCGTGGTGGCCGTGGCGATCCCAATGTCAGAACCCGCGGGACAACTCGCGGGGTTCGCTGCGAACGTCGCTTCGGGGCACGCCTGCTGAATCGTCGTCAGCCGCGCCGGGAGCTGCTTGGGGAGCACGACCGCCACGCTGCGGGTGTTCGCATTCCCCGCGGGGAACGTGCCCTTGACCGTGAGGCTCGCGCCTTCGTGCTTGCTCGTCTTCGCCTGCGTGGACACGGCGAACACGGGCTTGTACGGCAACGCCGCACAGTTCGCCGCCTGGAAGCGGCTCGACACCGCAGCACTCGCTCCCTGGGTGCTCGACAGCGTCCCACCGACAGACAATGGTTCGCAGTTGGTCGGATTGAACATGAAGCTCTGCCGGTCGATGCTGACGTTCACCGTCTTGACCTGCAACGGAATGCCATCCACCATCGTCGGCAACGGGTCGCTCACGACTGTGATCTGCGCGGTATGCGGATCGACGCTCACAGCCGCACGAACAACAATGTTCCCCAGGTTGAACGGACCCGCGACCGCGGGGACCACGATGCTCAACCCAAACGGCGCGCCCTTGTACGGGCCCGTGAGGAACGCCTGGGCACCCTGCGCATAGAACGGGTGCGAACCCGCGCCCACAAGCGCACTGACATGCCCGATCAGACTGCCCTGGCCGCACGCGCCCTGGCCGGCCTGCGGTTCGGGACAGCGTTCCACACCCTTCAAGACACCCAACAGACCGGGCGGCGTCGTGACCCTGACACCGCTCAGATCCTGTTCCTGGTCGGTACGAGAGACCGTGACGCTCAAGGGGCTGAACGCACCCGCCTGGTTGTTCGTCGTTCCCCCCGTCGCGGACGGAGAGAACCCCGGGTTGCAATTCGAACTGATTTCAAACGAGCTCGGCGACAAAGCAGGCGGGCCCGACTCGGGTGCGGACCACGGCGTCAACGTGCTGTTCGTCGTGAACGTCCCACACGACTGCGGCGTCACAAGCGGCGCCCTCGGCCCGCCCTTCAACGTCAGGGTCAAATCTCCCACGGGCTGCTGCGGGGATTCCAGGAACGACGCCGTCAACGCACCCGTCACCGGATCCACCGATGTGGTACCGGGGACCTTGATCACGATCCCCGAATCAGGGGCACGCAACTGCAGGAACAACCGCACCAGGTTGCCGTTCTGCGCATCCGCCAACGTGCACGGGCCGCAGTTCGGGGTGCCCAGGAAAACCTGGCCTTCCAGGGGTTCACCCAACACAGGGGTATGCGCCACGACGGTCCCGACCTGCGACGCTTCCGGACACCCAGCGGGCTGTGTGGATTCCTCCGCGAACTGCGCATCCGAACACGCCTGCAACCCATCCGCGGCGGACGGCGACAGCGCCAGACCCGCAGGCAACGCGACCGTCGCGCTCCTCAGATCGGGTGTCGCGAGAGCGAAGTCCTCGTTCGGGGCCTGCGGGATCGCCAGGTGTGTTGACAGGCCCGTCGGGGAATTCGCCGCCGTCGTATCCAGGGACGCCGTCAGCGACGGGCTGAACTGCAACAGTTCGCAACCCGTCGTCGCCGGGAGTTCGGACTTCGCTTCAAGCCAGTTCGGGTCACTGAAGTCCGGTTCCCCGTCGGCGTTGTCGCGCCCCACCTTCTGCCACGTATCGACGTGCACCGTCGCAGTCAGTGGAGTCTCCGAGCAGTCGGTCGGGTTCGTGTAATACGGGACCGCCGGGTTCCCCGAGCTGACTTCAGTCACACCGCCGTCTTCGGCGCCCGGGTCACCGAAAAATGTCAATGTAGCTTTCACCAGATTGCCACCCTTCTGCGCCAAATCGTCGATCTTAGAGGCGTTTTCGGGACTGGTCACGCGCAACACGTATCCCGTCGCGGTATGCACGACACTCGCAAAAAGATGCACATTAAAAAGCCCAGGGATGGCGAACCCGAACTCTGCCGGATGACCACGTTCTGGCACCAGATTATACAGCGGCGACGGGAACTGAACCTCCGTCAACGACGACTGAGGACCACTGTCCAAATTGCTGAGCAAAGTGACATTACCAACCCGAGTATCAGCAGGGCAGCCATACTGTGGATGATTATTTATCCTTCCCACCTGTCTCAATTCGGTGAGGGGACACCTTGGGGCCGCCAGCACGTTTCCCGCGAAACCCAGCGGCAGGTCCACCACGATATCCTTCACGCCCTGCGCCGACGAGAAAGATCCCTCCTCTCCTGTGTCGTATTCGGACGAGAAGCCCAGCGAGTTATTTACCGTATAGGGGTGAGCTCCGGCCTGTGTGTCTGGGGCGCCATCCAGACCCGTCACGTCAAACCCAAATTCCCTGATCGCGAACGGCGCCGGGGTCCTACTGATCGCGTTTACAGTGCTCGCCGATACGGGGGCCGCGCCACCACCCGTGACAGTCACCGTGTTCGTGACGCTCCCTTCCGGCGCCGACGCGGGAACATTCACTTCGATAATCCACTCTAGAACGTCCCCTGCCGGCACTACAGCACTCCACGTGCACGGATCACCACACCCTTCCCGGGCAGGATCCTCTGTCAAGTCTGCATAATTGTAGAGTTCGTCGTATCCGTAGGTGACACCCGGAGGTAGCGTGTCCGTGATAGTGACCGGGGTGCCATCCGATGCGCGACTCCCGACATTCGTCACGAACACCTTGTACTCCCGGGCTCTTTCTTCTGCGTTGCCCGGCGCAAAGTTCGTCGGAGACGCGACCGACTGCACCGACCACGCCGGTCCAGGCATCACCGCTCCCGCCGACCCACACAACCCCAGCGCCACTAGCAGTGCAACCGCACACCCGGTGCAGAGCATCCGCGCGAACGACCTGTCTTCAGCCCCAAGCATCACTTGCTCCTCCTATCGCTCCGCACATCTCTCGATGTATGCGCGTACCGCCTCTTTGCTCGCGCCTCACACGACGCGCGTTTGCGCTTGGGATTCTTCAAGCACACCTTCAACGCCCGTGCGAGTTGCTGCGCGACTGTCAACGCCTTCTTCGGCGCTACCACAAGCATGGACACCGGTGCGGGCGTGAGATTCCCGCCACCCGAGAACGCCGCACTCGACGGGGAACCAAACACCGGTGGGTTGGATGGCGTGCTCTGGCAGGCGTCCCCCACACATCCCACCGGTGCCACGGGTGCGGGAAGTCCGCCATCGACACGCGCGTCATAGAAGTCAACCTGGGTATCGGTGTCCCGCGGAACAAGCTGTTCAGAACTTGAGAAGAATACATTCCCGCCCGACGCACTCACGCCGATCAACTGTTGCTGTGAAGAGATCAGCGAAACGCGACCATCGTGATACTCATACACACCACCACTTGTCGCCAGCGGAGTCAAAGCGACTGGGCTCTGAAAAAACACATAAGACCCATCGTCGGACATGGTCCGTGCAATCGCTCCCCCACGCACAGCTGGACCTCCATCACCGCCGGGCTGTTCGACGATACGCGCATCCAAACCATCTTGCGTGACGTTTCCGTTGTTGTCGTAGCCCTTCAAGCCGATCGAAACACGCACCATGCTTTCCGTCTGTGCGTCGTACTGAAATACCTGACGCGATGCACTCGTATCCCCCGCCGTCAATCGACAGGCGCTCGTGAACACCAGGAAGCGACCATCTGGCGTCGCCTGATTTTCAAACTGGCCGCCCACATCTCCGCAGTTCGCGATGAACAGCACACGACCTGTCGGATATTCCGCGTCACGCTCCCATATGTAGAAATTTTCCCCACCCGGCTGCGCGCGTTCCCCGACGCTATTCGCCATAGTTGTCAATATGCCCTTCGCAATGAAATAGACGTGGGAGCCATCATCGGAGACATCGGTCACGCTCTGCACTTCAGCCACAGGTTCCGAGACACTTCTATCGCCTGCGGAGACCCGTACCACCTTCGGCTGACCCGCGGGAGGATCGAAATCGTACTCGTACAAGTTCTCGCTCGTATCTTTTCCTAGCAACGGCTGCATGGTGGTGAAGAACACCCTCGACCCATCCGCCGAGGCGCCCTGGAATACACCATCCTCCGGCGCGCCGGTATCGCACAACGGGCAGTCCGCTTCGGAAGGCTCTGAGATTGTCACCGTCTTTGAGCCGTCGAGCCGCGCGAGCAGCTCGTTCACCGGCGGCTGTATACCCCCGCAGTCAAAGTGATCAGCGCCCTGCGCGGTGAAGAACACCGTCCCTCCATCTTCGGAAACTGCGTTACGCACCCCGCGTTCGCTGTCACCGCCACCGAGTTCGGTACCGCACTGGCTAATCAATTCCGTGCTCCCCGCGCCACCGTTGACCCCGACAAGGTTCGGCGCCGTATTACCCGTACCCGTGTACTCATACAATGGCACTCCAGACGGGGGCCCCTGGTTAGCTGGTCGAGGTCCGGTGATCGTCGAATCGAACGGCCACAAGAGCCCAGGTTCTTCGATGGTGAACACAACTCCATTCATGGCATCGGCCGCGGCACCTAGCACATGAAAAGGATCTTCTCGCGATCCGAGCGCGGGTGGCCAAACTGGACCGATTTCACTCAACGTACCTCCCGCCGTACGCAACCGCAGCTGTGCCACGGTCGTCTTTTCGCTCGGCCCCCATACCGAATCGCTCACCCCGAGGCTTTCCAAGGCCCCGCGGTAAGGCTGCAGCGGGGTTGTCATCCAGCCTGAGTCGGTCCGCGAAAAAAGATAAAACGCCTTTTCGTTGCCCGCTACTTCATCGTTGACGATCCCCGCAAACCCTTCCGGACTCTTACCCACCAGGCTTGACCCGTCAGCCGCTATCGTCGGAGAATTTCTTTCCGACCGCGTAATCGTCGCACTGTTCTTCTCCGCCGGCGTGACCATCTCATAAGCCCGGCAATCCGGCAGCCCCAGCGAGTTGTTTTCCGCGCGCAGCTGTTCATTGGGGCACCCTTCCCCCGCCAGCGCCGCCCCCGGCACGCACAACCCCACCAGCACCAGCAACCCGGCGACAGTCAAGCCACGCATCAGCATCCCCTCCCGAGGCAATCTAGAACACGCCCACCCGGGTGCAACCCCGGGCAGCAGAAAACCGTCCGGCGCAAAACGCCCCGGGACGGCGACACGGCGGTTGGCCCTAGAAGCCGGCCAAACCAGCCAAGAGAGAGAGAGAGAGAGAGAGATGCATCAGGATGCTGATGCATCTGGCCAAGGCCCCCACTGGGGCCGCAGGACGGTTGGCCGCGCCACGCGCGGTTAGTGCAATGTCACTCATCGCTCATCTCTTCCCAAGGCGATCATGTCCCTCTCCCATACATCCCTCGTCAGCGCTGAAGCCCAACCCGAAGGCAGACCCAGGCAAGATCTATTTGATGTCGCGCTCAGCCTGCGAGTCCGCAAGCCAACCCCGACGAGAACACTATAAGCACAAGCCACCCCCCATGTCAACCCCTGAGCAGATCGCCCCTTCCGCGCGGCTGGCCCCGTGGCGCGCGATCGAGGCCGGGCGCCCTCAGAGGGCGAGATGCAGCCGCAGGGCCTCGTCCACCCGCTCCATCAGATGCGCCGGTACCGACCCCACACGCGGGCCGATGCGCTGGATGTCCACGGAGCGGACCTGCTCGGCCTGGGCCTTGCAATCGTCCTTGAGCCCCACCGCATCGGCTTCGAGCAGAACTTGGAAGGGATGGACCCGTTCGGTGTTTGAGGTGACGGGCACGATCGTAAGGACCCCCCGCCCGAGTCGGGCGGCCGTGAGGTTGGCGCCGTCGTTGCTGACGATGACCGCGGGCCGCTGCTTGTTGGCCTCGGTACCCACGACAGGGTCGAGATCGACGATGCGGATGTCGCCGCGGCGCATCTTCAGTTCAGGACAGGCCGTCGGCCGCCGTGGACTCCCACGCCCGAGCCTCGCCGCTCGCGGCCCACGTCGCCCAGGCGTCCTCGTAGCAGCCCTCAAGCTCTGTCGCCCTCAGCGTGCGGATGGCCTTGTGCAGCACGGCGGAGCGCGACTTGTGTCCCTGCTCGTGCGCGTAGGCATCGAGGTAGGCAACATCGCCATCGGGCAGGCTCACACTGAGCTTCATACTTTCATGCTACCACGGGTACGCCCCTTTCGCCTCCACGCCGGCAGCCCGGCTGCCGCTCCCCCCCATGGTAGGCTGCTCGGACGACAACTCGTACGACTTGGAGGTGCTCATGCAGCAAAGATCAGGACTGCCGCTCGACCGCCAGCTCGGCACCGACCAGGCCCGTACGAAGCTGCCCGGGCTCGTCGATGCGATGCGCCGCAGGCGCAAGCCCTCGCAAAGCCTGCTCGACAACGCCTACGGCATCGGGCCGCGGCGCCAGGGCGGGGCGCTGCTGATTCCGGAAGTTCGACGCGATCGCGGTGCTGGAGCGCCTCGAGCAGCTCGAAGCGGAGGCCGAGGATCTCGCGGTCGCCCTGCTCCTGCGCGAGCGCGCCGGGGAGTCGAGCGCCGAAGGCGTGCCGCTCGACGAGGTGATCGAGGAGCTGGGCTTCACCCACCGAGAGCTTGCACAGAATCGCGATGAGCTATGACGTAATCGTCCTCCCGGGCGCACGCGAGGATCTCCGGGAGCTGGTGCAAGCCGACCGCGGCGTCGCGCTGGCGGCGCTGCGTCTGGCGGGCGAACTGAAGCAGAACCCGTGGCTCGGGGATGAGCTGCGCGCGCGTCGCGGCCTGGAAGAGCTGAAGGACTGCCGGCGCATTCGCTTCGATCGGGACGGCTGGACCGACAAGCCGCGTTTTCGCCTCGTCTACCGCAACGAGCCATCCGACGGAGCCCCCTACATCGTCGCGGTACTGGCCGCGGCGCAGCGCACCAACCTCGGCGCCTACCGCCGCGCCAAACCCCGCCTGATCGACCGCCTACGCGAGCTTGGCGAAAGCTGATCACCCCCGAATCGAGCGCTCGACCTCCTCCCCCCTCCCCGTCAGCGCCCACGCGTTGGGACCCCCTTTGGCCTGGCCCTCTCCGAGGTTGCGGATCAACCCGAGGCTTTGCAGGCGGGCGAGCAGTTTGGAGATCTGGCCCTGGTCGGAGATGTCGGCGGCGGCGGCCACGCCGCGATTGCTCGCGCGCGGGGTGGCGGCGATTGCGGTGAGCACGCGCACCGTCCGGTAGGTGAGCCGCATGTCGAGCCCGTCCAGCGGGTCCTTCGTGCGGGGTCGGGATGTTGTTTGGATTTGTGGGGCCGGCTTGTTGAGCTCTTTCTCCGCGGCGGCGGCCCCCAGGTAGGGGTGCACGACCGTGCCCATGAGTTGCGGCACGAGCGGGTAGAGCGGGCCGCCTGGCGCTTCGATCAGGCGCGCGTGCAGGACGGCTAGCACGGCGCCGACGACGCCCTCAGCCGTGAGCGGAGGCGCGCTTTTAGCACCGCGCGCTTCGGCGCGGCCCTCGTCGATTACCTGAATCAGCACACGCACGACTTGCGTGCGGCGCTGCAGCGCCCTTGGGCCCGCGCCGAGGGACTCGACTACGCAGAGACGCGCGACGGTGGGCTCTTCGTCAAAAAAACGCAACAACGCGCTGAGCCCCGCGCGGATGCGCTCGCGCCAGCGCGGGCCTGTCTCTTCGTACGCGGGGAGGACTACCTGCGTGGCGCGGTTGATTGCCTGGTCTAGCGCAGCTAACGTGCACTCTTCGCGGTCGGAGAACAGTTCGTAGAACGTGCGCCGCGAGACACCGGAGGCCGCCACTATGTGCGCGACCGTGACGCCCCCTGCGCCGTGCTCGGTGGCGACCTCGGCCATGCCTGCCAGCAGCCGCTGGCGCTGGATCTCCGAGACGCGACTGTGCGGGGATGGTTCAGCGGGCTTGCTGCGGGCGGGCATGGCGGTCGCGGTGCTCACTTGGCATTCTTCTTGCTGCCCTTCTTCTTGGGCTTCTTTTTCACGGCAGCGCAGCCGGTGACGGCGATCTTCTCGTTCTGCTTGACCTGCGCGCCGTTCTGGCCCGTGATCGTGAACGGCATGCTCAGCGATGTGCCGCAGAGGCTGCCCTTCGCGCTGGCCGGGAGCACGGCAGCAAGACCGCTGTGGGGGCCCTCGGGCAACGTCAGCGTGAAGTTGCCGATCGGCGCGTCGGGCACCGTCGCGAAGTCGCTTGAGGTGATGCCCTTCTTGATGTTGACACTGCCGACCAGGTCAACGGTGACGCCTTCGGCCTGGAGGATCGCCACGACGTCGGGGAATGCCGCGCCGCCGTGGGAGACCAGGTACGCCGGGCCCGACACCGAGGAGGCGAGGATCGGCGTGGTGGCCGTGGCGATCCCGATGTCAGAACCCGCGGGGCACGACGCGGGGTTCGCTGCGAACGTCGCTTCGGGGCACGCCTGCTGGATCGTCGTGAGCCTGGCGGGGAGTTGCTTGGGGAGCACGACCGCCACGCTGCGGGTATTCGCGTTGCCCGCGGGGAATGTCCCCTTGACGGTGAGGCTCGCGCCTTCGTGCTTGCTCGTGTGCGCCTGCGTACTCACGTTGAACGCGGGCTTGAACGGCAGGCCCTGGCAGTTCGCGGCCTGGAAGCGGCTTGAGACGGCAGCGCTCGCTCCCTGGGTGCTTGACAGCGTCCCACCGGCTGAGAGGGGTTCGCAGTTGGTCGGGTTGAACATGAAGTTCGAGCGGTCGATCGCGACGTTCACCGTCTTGACGTGCAACGGAATGCCATCCACCATGCTCGGGAGCGGGTCGCTTGTGACGGTGATCTGCGCGGTGTGCGGATCGACGCTCACAGCGGCACGTACCACGATGTTCCCCAGGTTGAACGGGCCTGCTACCGCCGGGACTACGACGCTCAGGCCGAACGGCGCGCCCTTGTAGGGGCCGGTGAGGAACGCCTGGCCGCCCTGGGTGTAGAACGGATGCGAACCCGCACCCACGAGCGCACTGACGTGCCCGATCAGGCTATTGGCGCCACAAGCACCCTGGGATGCCTGTGGTTCGGGGCAGCGTTCCACTCCCTTCAACACACCCAGCAGCCCGGGCGGGGTGGTGACCCTGATGCCGCTCAGGTCCTGTTCCTGGTCAGTACGAGAGATCGTGACGTCCAGCGGGCTGAACGCACCCGCCTGGTTGTCCGTCGTACCACCCGTCGCGGACGGGCTGAACCCCGGGTTGCAGTTCGAGCCGATTTCAAACGAGCTCGATGAGAGCGCGGGCGGACCGGACTCGGGTGCGGACCATGGCGTCAGCGTGCTGTTCGTCGTGAACGTCCCACACGACTGCGGCGTCACAAGCGGCGCCCTCGGCCCGCCCTTCAACGTCAGCGTCAAGTCCCCCACGGGCTGCTGCGGGGATTCCGGGAACGACGCCGTCAGGGCACCCGTCACGGGGTCCACCGTGGTGGTGCCGGGGACCTTGATGACGATCCCCGAGTTCGGGGCACGCAACTGCAGGAACAACCGCAACAAGTTGCCGTTCTGCGCATCCGCGAGGCTGCACGGCGAGCAGTTGGGGGTGCCGAGGAATACTTGGCCTTCCAGGGGTTCGCCCAGCGTCGGGGTGTGCGCGACGGCGGCCCCGATCTGTGAGGCTTCTGGGCACGCCGCGGGCTGCGTGGATTCCTCCGCCCACTGTGCGTCAGAGCACGCCTGCAGGCCGTCGGCGCCTGACGGGGAGAGCGCGAGGCCGGCAGGGAGCGCGACTGTCGCGCTCTTCAGGTCGGGTGTGGCGAGGGAGAAGTCCTCATCCGGGGCCTGCGGAATCGTGAGATGGGTCGTCAAGCCCGTCGGGGAATCCGCCACCGTGGTATCCACGGCCGCCGTCAGCGATGGGCTGAACTGCAGCAGTTCGCAGCCCGTCGTCGCGGGCAATTCGGACTTCGCCGACAGCCAGTTCGGGTCGCTGAAATCAGGTTCGCCATCCGCGCCGACGGCACCCTGGTGGGTCCACGTATCGGCATGCACCGTCGCGACGCCAGGCGTCCCCGAGCAGTCCGTCGGGTTCGTGTAGTACGGGACCGGCTGGTTCCCGCCACTCGGATAGCTCGCGCCACCATCGGTAGCCTCAGGGTCACCGTACAGCGTCAGCGTGATACCACTGAAAACACCGCCCTTCTGTTGTAGCGTCACGAACTGGGACGCTCCTTCCGGGGATGTCACCCGCAACACATAACCACCACTGGTATGTATAACACTCGCGAAAAGATGCGTCGCGAATAGACCACCCAGGTCAAACCCAAACTCCGCCGGATGACCACGTTCCGGAACCAGATTATACAACGGCGACAAATCCGTAGACGTTCCCACAGCCAGCGACGAAGTGAAGTTCCCCGGAAGGACAGTCTGCAGTGTGACATCGCCGACCTGTGTGTCCGCAGGACAATCGAACGAAGCATGATTCTCTTCGCCGATGATAGCCGCCTGTTGTAGGTCGGTGAGCGGGCACTTGGGGGCCGCCAGCACGCTCCCCGCGAAACCCAACGGCAGATCCGTCACGACATCCTTCACCGCCTGCGACGGCGAATAATCTTCCCCGGTGTTTCCTACGTGTTCGTTGGTGAAATTAAGTGATGTGCTGACACCGTACGGGTGCGCTCCGGCCTGGGTATCGGGCGCGCCATCCAGGCCCCTGACAGAAAACCCGAATTCCTTGATCGCAAACGGCGCCGGACTGCTACCGACCGCGTTCTCAGCAGTGACCGATGCTGGGGCGACCCCACCACCGGTAACCGTCACCGTATTCGCGATGCTGCCCTCCGGTGCGGACGCAGGCACCGTCACAGGAACCTGGAACTCCAAGATATCCCTCGGCGGCAACACACCGTGATACACACACGGATCACCACAATCTTCGCCAGTGGACTGCCCTGACCGGTCTTCGGAGACACCCATCGCCTCATAAAGCTTTGTTTGCCCTCCGTATCCGACCGTGAGTCCGGGCGGCAGGGTGTCCGTGATCGTCACGGGACTGCCATCCGACGGGCGGCTGCCCACGTTCGTCACGAATATCCTGTATGACTCTTCTCGTTCTCTGCTGTTGTTACCCGGTGTGAAGGTCGTCGGTCCTGCGATCGACTGCACCGACCACGCCGGGCCAGGCACCACCGCACCCGCACACGACACGCACAACCCCAACACAAACAACACAGCCAGCGCACCCAAACACAGAACCCGCCCGCAAGACCCACCTCTGAACGAGAGCATCACTTACCCCTCCTATCGCTCTTCACAGCCCTGGATGAACGGCCATACCGCCTCTTCGCTCTCGCCTCACACAACACCCGCCGACGCCTGGGCTCCTTCAAACACACCCTCAACGCCCGGGAAAGCTTCTGCGCCACACTCAACGCCTTGGGCGCCACCACCGGCACAGACACCGGCGGCGCGAGATTCCCCCCACCCGAGAACACCACACTCGACGGAATACCAAACCCCGGGACGGCCGACGGGGCACCCTGACAAGCATCCCCCCCACACCCCGCCGGCACCACAGACACAGGAAAACCACCACCCACACGCGCATCGTAAAAGTCCACCTGCGTATCGGTATCCTGCGACACCAGCTGCGCATCGGTCCTGAAGAACACATCCCCACCCGACGCCGTCGTACCAACCAACGCCACCCCGGATACGGCCTGGCTATATTCAGGCGCGGCATCGCTGCCGATCAGCCAGACACGACCAGCGTGATACTCATACACATTCTGGGCATAAACCGGAACGCCAATGCCCGTTTCGGTGACCTTTACATTATTCAGCGCCCCGGGAGCCAACCCCACCGAGCTCTGAAAAAACACAAACGACCCATCGTCAGACATCGTCCGCGCAAGCGCACCACCACGCGTACCCGCGTTGCCATTATGACCCTGATTGACGATGCTCGCACCCCCACCAGCAGCACCGCTGCCGTTATCGGGTCCTTCGGGCCCGCTCGAGACCCGCACGAGGCTGCCCGTCTGCGCATCATACAAAAACACCTGACGCCCACTCCCATAATTCCCTGGAGTCAAATGACAACCAGTGGAAAACGCCAAAAAGCGGCCATCGGGCGTCGCCTGGCTCTGTCCACTACTGACCCCTGCACACGACGCGATGAACACCGTATGACCAGCCGGGTACTCCGCATCGCGCTCATACACATACAAGTTCTCAGCATCAGCCTGCGCACGTTCACCAAAACCGTTTGGCGCACCCGTCAAAACGCCTTTGGCGATAAAATAAACATGCGAACCATCCTCAGAAACCGCCGTCACACCCTGCACTTCCGCGGTCGGTTCCAAAACACCATCGCCCCCAGAGACCCGAACCACCCTCGCCTGGCCAGCCGGCGGATCGAAATCATACTCGTACAAGTTCTCACTCGCATCACTCCCAAGCAACGACTGCTTCGTCGTAAAGAACACCTTCGACCCATCCGCCGAAGCACCCTGAAACACCGCATCCGCCGGCGCACCCGTATCGCACAACGGGCAATCCACCGCAGACGGCTCGGAGATCGCAACCGTACGAGACCCTTCGACACGCGCGAACAACTCATCCACCGGCGGCTGCACCCCACCACAAGGAAAACGATCCGCACCCACCGCCACGAAGAACACAACCCCCCCATCTTCAGAGACCGAGTTATGTTCACCAAACACCCCGCCACCGAGCTCAGAGCCACACCGACTGACCAACGCTGTGCTACCAGCGCCCCCGCTGACCCCGACCAGACTCGGCGCCGCATTGCCGATACCCCTGTACTCATACAACGAATGCGCAACGGGGAACCTGGTAGGTTCAGTGATCGTTTCATCGAACGGCCACAACAACCCAGACTCCCGGACGGTAAACACGACCCCGTCCACAGCACTCGCCGCGACACCATCAACCAAAAGAGGATTCCCTTCCCCGTTCGATCCCTGTGAAGACAGCCACGCCGGGCCGATTTCGCTCAGCGACCCATCCGCCCCACGCAACCGCAGAGACGCCGAAACCACATGGGGTTCCCCCGGCCCCCACACCGAATCCACACCCCCAACACCCATACTCAACATCGACCCACGGTAAGGATTCAACGGGCTGGTAACCCAACCCGACGCGGCCCGCGAAAAACGATAGAACGCGCCTCCAGTTTCGAATTCATCGTTCTCAATACCGGCGAACCCTTCTTGTGTCTCACCCGCAAGGCTCGATCCGTCGGGCGCCACCGTCGGCGCTTCGACGGGTTCCACCAACGCGCTGTTCTTTTCCGCCGGCGTGACCATCTCAAACGCCCGGCAGTCCGGCAACCCCAGCGAGTTGTTTTCCGCGCGCAGCTGTTCATTGGGGCACCCTTCCCCCGCCAGCGCTGCCCCCGGCAAGCAAACTCCCATTACCACCAGCAACCCGGCGACAGTCAAGCCACGCATCAGCATCCCCTCCCGAGGCAATCGAGAACAAGCCCGCTCGGGTGGCACCCCGGGCAGCAGAAAACCGTCCGGGTCATCCGACCCCGAACGGCGAACCGACGGCGAGGGCCTAGAAGCCGGCCAACCCCGCCAAGAGAGAGAGAAAGAAAGAGAGAGAGAGATGCATCAGGATGCTGATGCATCTAGCCAAGGCCCCCACCGGGGCCGCAGGATCGTTGGCCGCGCCACGCGCGGTGCGTGCAATGTCACTCATCGCTCATCTCTTCCCAAGGCGATCATGTCCCTCTCCCATACGTCCCTCGTCAGCGCTGAAGCCCAACCCGAAGGCAGACCCAGGCAAGATCTATTTGATGTCGCGCTCAACCTGCGAGTCCGCAAGCCAACCCCGACGAGAACACTATAAGCACAAGCCACCCCCCATGTCAACCCCTGAGTGGATCGCCCCTTCCGCGGGGCCTCGCGCGCCGCTCAGCGCGGGTCGCCGCGATAGGCGACGGAGCGGTGGAGGATCGCGGTCACGCGAACCTCGCGTTCATCGGCCTTGAGCTCGTAGAGGATCCGGTAGGACCCGACGCGCAGCGAGCGCAGGCCGCGCAGCCGTCCGCGCAGCTCATAGCCAGCATCGGGCTCCCGCCCCAGCAACCCGAGGGCATCGTCGACTGCGCTGCTCAGGAGCCAGGGAAGATCGAGCAGGGAAAGTCGGGCGCGGCGAGCAAGAATGACCCGGGCCACGAATCAACTGGCGGCCGGCCGTTCGGCGGCGGCGCGGCGTTCAGCGAGCTCCTGCCGGACTTCCTCGAGCGTGACGGTTTCCCCTCGCGCGATCTCGGCCCGGCCCGCCTCTATCGCCGCCAGCGCGTCCCTGTCGGAGAGGATCTCGGCCGTCTCCTCCAGCGCCTCGTACTCGTCGATCGGCACCATCGCGGCGGCAGGGCGGCCATTGCGCGTCACGACGAAGTGATCGCGGCGATCGGCGACGTCGCTGAGGACTTGGGAGAGGTTGCTGCGCAACTCGCGTGCGGGGACTGTCCTGGCCATCGACTCAGTGTACCTTATTGCGTACGCGATTGCGTTTGCGGCTGCTCAGGTCCTACAATTGCCCCATGACGACCAAAGAAAGGTTTCTCCGTTTGGCAGACGAGCTCTCGGAGCCGCAGCTGGATGACATCCTGGAGTACGCGGCTCGCCAACGCGAGGATTCCCTTGTGCGTCGCCTGGACGCCGCGCCCCTGGAGGACGAGGATATTTCTGAGGAGGAGGAAGCCGCCGTTCAGGAAGCGCGCGACGAACTCGCGGCAGGCGTGCCGCCGATCCCGCTTGAGCAGGTGATGCGGGAACTCGGGGACGCATGACGGACGTCCCCTGGCGCGTGCGCTTCACTCGCGACCGTGAGACCCGCACGATCGTGATTCAGCGCGTCCTTCCCCGCGGACGGGCCTACGACCGCTGAAGCAGCGCTCGGCGGACCAGGTGCATGGCGACCGTCGTGGCACGATCGCGCACGTCGGCGCGGCTGCCGGGGAGGGTGACCGCGCGCGTTAGGTGGCTGCCCTCGGCAGGCCCGGCGACGCTGAAACAGACGAGGCCCACGGGCTTCTCGGGGGTGCCGCCGGAGGGGCCGGCGATGCCGGTGATGCCCACGCCCACCGTGGCGCCAAGCTGCGTACGCGCGCCGTCGGCGAGGGCTGCCGCGACCTCGGGCGAGACCGCGCCGTGGCGCTCGATCAGCTCGGGGTCCACGCCCGCCACGGCGCTCTTGACGTCGTTGGCGTAGGCGACGATTGCACCGCGCACGTAGTCCGACGCGCCCGGGGGGTCGGTGAGGCGGGCGGCGAGCAGGCCACCGGTGCAGGACTCGGCCGTGGCGATTGTCTGGCCCCCGTCGCGCAGCAGGGAGGCCACCTGCTGGTCGATGGTGGAGCCGTCGTCGGAGAAGAGGGTGTCGGCGTGGCGGCGGCGCACCACCGCCTCAAACGCCGCGTAGATGTCATCCGCGGGCGGTTCGTAGCGCGTGACGACCTCGATCTCGCCCCTGCGCAGGCACGTGGTTATCTCCAGGCGGTCCAGCTGGACCCCCTCGCGTTCGGCGACCCGCAGCGTCTCGGCGATCTCGGACTCGGGGATGCCGAACATGCGCAGCACCTGCACGCGATACTCGCCGGCGCCCGCGAGGGCCTTGCACATCGCCTCCGTCTGCAAGCGCCGCCTCCCACATCGGCTGCAGCTCGCGCGGGGGGCCGGGGAGCACCACTACCGTGGGGCCTTCGCGCGGGGTCCCGGCCGCTGTGCCATCTGCAACTCCCGAGCTCTCACCCTGACCCTCAAGCTCACCGTCAGTATCGGGCGGCGGCACGATCAGACCGGGCGCCGTGCCCACCGGGTCGAGGATCGTCGCGCCCTCCGGCACGATGGCCTGCTTGCGGTTGCCCGCGCGGATGGCGGCCATGTCGAGGTTCGGAAAGCGCTTCGCCAGCGGGCGGAGGATCTCGGCGATGCGCTCCTCAAGCGCCTCGTCCAGGACCATGTGGCGCCCCTGGAACTGCCCCACCACCCCAGCTGTCAAATCATCGGCGGTCGGGCCGAGTCCGCCGCTGGTGACGATCAAGCGCATCCGCTCCTCACGCAGGAAGCGCAATGCGGCGGCCATGTCCTCGCGGCGGTCGCCCACGATCAGGACGTGCGCCAGGTCCACGCCCAGATCGCGTAGGCGGTCTGACAGCCATGGGCCGTTGCGGTCCGCGATCACGCCCGTGAGGACCTCTGTGCCGGTGATGACGATGCCGGCGCGGATGCTCATTTGCAGGTGGGGAGCTGGCCCGCCGACAGCTTGTGGCGGCCACCGGTCTTGGTGATCGTGTAGCCGATGGCGTTGCTCGACGGGGGGACGGTGCGCAGGCTGCCGTCGATGAACAGGTGCGCGGAGGCGTTGCCCAGCACGAGGGTGAAGCGGTGCGAGTGGTAGGTCGGCTCATGCGAGCCGGGCTGCAGTATGACGCCGGGGATGACCTTCGCGCCCGTGGCGCTGATGAGGCAGACGTACACCGGCCCGGTGGGATGGATGGAGAGCGCGACGAGGCCCGAAGACGCTGACGGGACGGTGCCTGCAGGCACCTTGCTCCCCGCGGGCGACCCGGGCTTGGTGGTCGAGCGCGTGGCCGTGGTGGACGGCGGGTTGTTGTTGGAGGAGCCGCTGCTCAGCAGGCCCACGATCAGCAGCACGATGATGACGCTGACGGCGCCGATCGCGATGATGTACCCCCGCGAGGGACCGCCCCCACCGCCGCGCGCGGCGCGCGACTTGGACCTGCCTCCGCCGCGCTCGCGCGAGCCCTTCTTGCCGCCGGCCTTGCTGCTGGCAGGAACGATCGGCTGCAGGTCTGCCTCGTTCGGGCGCTCGTAGTGCTGGCGGTACTCTTCGACCAGCGCCTTGTCGTCGAGGCCCAGAGCCTGCGCGTAGGTCTTCAGGAAGCTCTTGACGAACGTGGGGCCCGGCAGCAGGTCCCACTCTTCGTTCTCCAGGGCGCGCAGATACTTCGCGCGGATCTTCGTCTGCGCCTCGATCTCAGACACGTCGATGCGGGCGCGCATGCGCGCCTCGCGCAGCGTCGCTCCGATCTCCGCGTCAGGCATGTCCGGCGAAGGCTAGCTGAGCCGGCCCGCCTGGCCCTCCCATGCAACGCGGCGTGCCGCTACTCAGCCTGTGGTCCCGCGCCGTCTTCACGCCCGTCCTGCGACCCCGCCACGGCTCCGACGGGCCCTGCGCGCTCGGCAAGCGCGGCCAAAACGCGCGGCACATCGCCCTCGGCGATCAGGACCTGCCGCGGCTTGCTTCCCTCGTACCCGGAGATGACGCCGCGCCGCTCGAGCATGTCGATCAGGCGCCCGGCTCGCGTATAGCCGAGTCGCAGTCGGCGCTGCAGCATCGAGGTGGAGGCCGTCTGCATTTCCGCCACCAGGCGGATCGCCTCCCCCAGCAGCAGGTCCTCGTCGGGATCGAAGTCGTCGGGGCCGGACTCCTCGCCCTCCGCGGGCTCGACCGCTTCCAGCAGCTCCTCGCGCAGTTCGGGCTCTCCCTGCTTGCGCCACAGGTCGGTGAGCCGCGCGATCTGCGCCTCGTCGATGTAGGCGCCCTGGATGCGCTGCAGGCGCGAGCTTCCCACGGGCGAGAACAGCATGTCCCCCTGGCCCAAGAGGCTCTCCGCGCCGTTCTGGTCGAGGATCACGCGCGAGTCCGTCTGCGAGGAGACGGCGAAGGCGATGCGCGACGGCACGTTGGCCTTGATCATCCCGGTGATGACATCCACGCGCGGGCTCTGCGTGGCCAGCACCAGGTGAATGCCGACGGCGCGGGCCTTCTGCGCCAGGCGGATGATCGAATCCTCCACGTCGGCGGGCGCGACCATCATCAGGTCCGCGAGCTCGTCGATGACGCAAAGGATGTAAGGGAGCGGCGCTTCCCCGCGCGCCGCGCGCGCCTTGTTCAGCTCGATCAGGCTGCGGGTGCGCGCGAGCGACATCACGCCGTAGCGCTGCTCCATCTCGCGCACGAGGTTCTGCAGCGCGTTGGCGGCCATCTTCGGGCTGGTGATGACAGGGGTGAGCAGGTGCGGGATCGACTCGTAGTGGTTGAGCTCCACCTGCTTGGGATCCACCAGCACCAGGCGCACCTGGTGCGGCGTGGCGCGCAGCAGCACGCTTGAGAGCATCGCGTTGATCGCTCCGGACTTCCCCGCGCCGGTGGTGCCGGCGACGAGCAGGTGCGGCATCTTCGCCAGGTCCGCGCCGATCGCCTTGCCGGCCACGTCCTTGCCCAGCCACACCGTGAGCGGCGACCAGTCGGCGGGGGGCTCTTGGAAGACGTCGCCCAGGCGCACGATTCGCCGCTTGGCGTTTGGCACCTCGACGCCCACGGCCTGCTTGCCGGGGATCGGCGCAAGAATCCTGATGTCGGTTGCCGCCAGCGCGTAGGCCAGGTCGTCCTTCAGCTGCGCGACCTTCGCGACCTTCGTGCCGGGCGCCAGGCGCAGCTCGTAGCGCGTGATGTGCGGCCCCGCCACCGTGCCGATCACCTTGGCCTGCACGCCGAAGTGGCCCAGCGCCTCGACCAGGCTGGCAGCGGTGCGCGCCTGTCCCGCCGTGTCCGGTCGGTTCTGCTCGGCGTTGCTGCGCGTCAACAGCCGCTCGGCCGGTGGCACCTCCCAGACGAAGTCGGGGTCGTCGGTGACCGCCTCGCGCAGGCGGCCTTGTGGCGTCAGCCGGCTCGGATCCGTATTGGCGGCGGCGACGCCGGAGATCTCTTCGTGCAGGTCGGCCTCCTCCGCTTCCACGTCCGCCTCGGCGTCGGATTCGGCCTCGATGTCGTGTGCGACCTCGACCGCCTCCGCGGCGTCGTCGATGCCGGCGTCGAGCACCGGCTCGGCCTCCCACGGGTCGATCGCCTCCAGCAGCTCCTCGCGCGGCGGCGCCTCCTCGTCCTCCTCCTGCGCGACCGTCCCCGCGCGCACGATCAACTCATGGGGCCCCGGTTCGGGCGGGCGCAGCGTCTCGCGCAGCGCCTCGGGCACGGGCAGGCGCGGGCGGTGCGCGCGCAGGACTCGCGTGGTATCGACCACGCCGCTGCCCGTGGCGCGGATCGCGCTCGCCAGCGAAGCACCCGTTAGCAGCACGACGCCCACGATGAACAGGAACACGACGAGGATGTCCACGCCCACCTGCTGCACGAGCCGGTGCGCCCCCTCGTACATCAGCTCGCCCAGCGCACCCCCACGCGCGCTGAGAAACGATGTGCTCCATTCCGCGCCGGTGGCGGGCGTGCCCGAGCTGACACCGAGCGTGCCCGCGGCGAGCGCCAGCACGATGGCGGCGGCCAGGCAGATGCCCCCTGTGCGCAGGGGGCGCAGGGCGGGCAGGACGGGCGCCATCAGCATCGCGCCGCCGCCGAACACCAGCGCAACCGGCGTGAGGTCGCGCGCGCGGCCCACGCTCCAGCCGAGCGCGACTGCAAGACCGTGGCCCAGCCGGCCGCCGTCCCACCCGGCGTACAGGACGAACGCTAAGAAAACGCCTGCAGCGACGAGCGCGAGGCCGAGCACGTCGCGCTGGCGTTCGTCGAGCGTGGGGAGCCGTAGCGCGACACCCCTTCCCCTCCCCTTCCTCCTACGCTGGGTCTTCCGCCGCGCGGGTGGCTTTCGAGTCGTGCGTCGTCGTTGTGCCGGTGGCATCTAGGCCCAGACTTCGACGCGCGCGCGCAGGAACCTCCCCGGCGCGGCTTAGCGGTGGTTTAGTCGTTGAGGGCATACTGTGGGCATGGACGATTTCGCCCGGGCCCCGCGTGTGCTGGTCGTCGAGGACGATGAGGACATCGCGCAGGCGTTGCAGCGCTCGCTGCGCATGGAGGGCTATGAGGTGCGTTGCGCCGCGGACGGCGAGCAGGCGCTCGAACACGGGCATGCGTTTGCGCCCGATCTGGTGATCCTCGACCTGGGGCTGCCGCGCGTGGATGGCGTGCAGGTGGCGAAAACGCTGCGCAAAGGTGGCGATGTGCCGATCCTGATTCTCACCGCGCGCGATGCGCTTGAGTCGCGCGTGGAGGGCCTCGATGCCGGCGCTGACGATTACCTGGTCAAGCCCTTCGAGCGCCAGGAGCTGCTTGCGCGCATGCGTGCGCTCCTGCGCCGGCGGCCCCCGCGCGGCTCGGCGCCGCTGAAGGTTGGCGACCTGACGCTCAACCCCGACACGCACGAGGTCAACCGCGGCAAGCGCGATGTCGATTTCACCCAGCGCGAGTTTGAACTGCTCGAATACCTCATGCGTAACGAGCGGATCGTGATCTCCCGCCAGCAGCTGCTGGATGAGGTGTGGGGGTACGACCCGTTCTCCACGACGAACACGATCGAGGTGTTCATCTCCAACCTGCGCCGCAAGCTGGAGGCGGGGGGCGAGCCGCGCCTCTTGCACACGATCCGGGGAGCCGGTTACGTCCTTCGTGCGTAGCCTGCGCGGCGCCCGCGGGCGCGGGGTGGGGCGGCTGTCGGCCGCGTTTGACCGCCTGCCGATCCGCATCCGTCTGGCGGGCGTGTCGGCGGCGATGACGTTCGTGATCCTGTGCGTGTTCGCGGTGGCGGTGGGCGGGCTCACGGTGCGCCGACTGCATTCGGACTTCAACCGCCAGGTGGAACAGACGGCGCGCCAGCTATCGGCGCAGCTGAACATCTACATCGACCCGCTGACCGGCAGCATCGCCGGCATCCAGCCGCCGCTTGACGACCTCCCTGGCGTGCCCGAGCACTCCGTGATCAAGCTTTACACCATCGGCGGCCGCCGCCCCTTTGCGCAGTCCCCCACGAAGGCCCCGGAACTGGGCGAACCGAAGGAAGGCTCGCACCAGGTCGCGGGGTACAGCGTCGACAGCCAGCCGGCGATTGTGCGCGTGCGCGGGACGGGCGGGCAGCTCGGCAGCGTGATCGTGCAGTACGCGCGTCCGCTCTCGGACCTGCAGCCGACAATCGCGCGCCTGGAGCTGTTCATGCTGCTGGGGGTGTTCGCGGGCACGGGCTTCGCGCTGCTGGCCGGGGTGATGATCGCCCGCCGCGCGATGGCGCCCGTGGCGGCGCTGACGCGCACGGCGCAGCAGATCGCGCGCACGCGCGACTCCTCGCTGACGGTCCCCCAGCCGAGCGCGGATGACGAGGTGGGGGAACTGGCGCGGGCGCTTGAGGGCATGATGCGCGAGCTCGACACGGCGCACGGCGAAACCGAGGCGATGCTCGTGCGCCAGCGGCGCTTCGTGGCCGACGCCTCGCACGAGCTGCGCACGCCGCTGACGAGCGTGCTGGCGAACCTGGAGCTGCTGGCCGATGGGCTGCACGGCGAAGAGGCCGAAGCGGCGCGCAGCGCTTTGCGCTCCAGTCAGCGCATGCGGCGGTTGGTCGCCGACCTCTTGCTGCTGGCGCGCACGGACGTGGGGCGCGTGGTCGCGCGCGAGCGCTGCGATCTGGGCCAGATCGTGGTCGAAGCCGCCAGCGAGCTGGGGCCGGTGAGCAGCGCGCACGACATCTCGCTCGACATTCATGCCGCGCCGGTGCTGGCCGCGCGCGACGAGCTTCACCGCGTCGCGATCAACCTGATCGAGAACGCTCTGCGCCACACGCCCGCCGGCACGGAGGTGCGGGTGAGAACGGGGATTGAGAGGGAGGGATTGGAGGGGGCCGCGCGTGCCGCTGCGGTGCTGGTCGTCGAGGACGATGGGCCGGGTGTGCCCGACGAGCTCGCAGCGACTTTGTTCGAGCGCTTCGTGCGCGGGTCCGGGGATCGCGGCGGCTCCTTCGGGCTGGGCCTGGCGATCGTGCGCGCCGTGGCGGAGTCGCACGGGGGGAGCGTGACGCTTGAGAGCACGCACCCGCGGGAGGGCGACGTCGAGGCTTATGGCGCGCGCTTTGTGGTGCGGCTGCCGCTGGCCGGCTCAGACCTCGACGACGACCGGGAGCACCATGGGACGTCTCCGCAGGCGATCGTAAACTAGCTTCGCCAGGTCGTCGTGCAGCGCCTGCTGAATCAGGTCGATCTCGCGGTTGCCCTCATCCGCGGCGTGCAGCAGCGAGCCAACGACGGTGGCGCGGATCTCCTCGACCAGCTCGCCGGCTTCGTCCAGGAACGGCACGCCGCGGAAGATCACCTCGGGCTCGGCGACGCTGCGGCCGTCCTGCTCGGCGATTGTGGCGACCACGATGAAGATGCCATCGGCCGAGAGCATGCGGCGGTCGCGTAGCGCGACGTCGGCCATGTCCCCGATCTCCACGCCGTCCACGAACACCATCCCCGCCTGCTCGGCCTCGCCGAAGCGCGCGCCGCGCTCGGTGATGTCCAGCGGCAGGCCGTTGTCGCCTTTGAAGATGTTGCGCGGCGGCACGCCGACGGCTTCCGCGAGCTGGCCGTGCAGGCGCAGGCGCTTGAAGTCGCCGTGGAAGGGCATCACGTAGCGCGGCTTGACGAGGTTCAGCATCAGCTTGACCTCCTCGGCGTAGCCGTGGCCGGAGGCGTGCACGGGGGCGTCGCGGGGGGTGACCACGTCGCAGCCGATGTGGTAGAGCCGGTCGATCGTCTCGTTCACGGCGCGCTCGTTGCCGGGGACGGGGGTGGCGGAGAAGACGACGGTGTCGCCCTCGCGTAGCTGCACCTGGGGGTGGTCGCGGTAGGCCATGCGGCGCAGCGCGGACAGCGGCTCGCCCTGGGAGCCGGTGGAGATGATCACCACGCGGTCATCGGGAAGGTCCTCGATCTCGCGCGCGCCGACGAGCATCCCCTCGGGGACGTCGATGTGGTTGAGCTGGCGGCCGATGCCGACGTTCTTGCGCATCGAGCGGCCCACCAGGGTGACCTTGCGGTCGAGCGCGTAGGCGGCGTCCATCACCTGCTGCACGCGGTGGATGTTCGACGCGAAGCTGGTGACGACGATGCGGCCCTCGCAGCGGGCGAAGGCCTCCTCCAGATGCGGCCCGACGACGGACTCCGAGGGCGAGAAGCCGGGGCGATCGACGTTGGTCGAGTCGCCGCACAGCAGCAGCACGCCCTCGCGGCCGAGCTCGGCCAGCCTTGACATGTCGGCCGGGGGGCCGTCGACGGGGGTCTGGTCGAACTTGTAGTCGCCTGTTATGAGGACCGTGCCCAGCTCGGTTTCCAGGGCGACGGCGCTGGAGTCGGGGATCGAGTGCGTCATGTGGATCAGCTCCACTGCGAAGGGGCCGAGCTCGATTGTGTCGGCGCTGTCGAGGTCGATCAGGTCGATGTTCTTGAGGCGATGCTCCTCGAGCTTCGAGCGCGCCATCGCCATCGTCAGCGGCCCGCCGTACACGGGCGGCGTCTCGCCGTTGTTCTGGCCCAGCTCGCGCAGCACCCACGGCAGCGCGCCGAGATGGTCCTCGTGGCCGTGCGTGACGACGATCGCCTCGATGTCCCTCGCGCGCTCGCGCAGGTAGGAGAAGTCGGGCAGCACCAGGTCGATGCCGACCATCTCCGGCGTCGGGAAGCGCAGGCCCACGTCCACCACGACGATGCGGCCGTCGTACTCGACGACGGTCATGTTCTTGCCGATCTCCCCCAGGCCGCCGAGGGGCAGGACGCGCAGTTGGCGCTCACGCGCTGCGCGCCTGGGAGACGGCGCGGCGTGCGCATCGGTCGCGGCGCCGATGGACGGTGCGGCTTCAGCGACGCTGCGCGAGGCGGATTCGGCGCCTTCGCGGGCCGCGGCAACCGATGTGCTGCCCGCCGCCGCCCCGCCTTCGAGCAGGCCGTGGGCTTCGAGCACCGAGCGCACGGCCGCCAGCTCCTGCTGCGGTGGCCTGCACGATCGGCAGGCGCGTGCCACCGGCGCTGCAGGCCCAGCAGGTTGAGCGCGGCCTTCGTGCAGGTGGGGCTGGCGGTCATGAACAGCACCTCGTAGACGTCCTTGAGCGTGGCGTCGATCTCAGCGCGGCGATCGGGCTCATCGACCATGCGCCGCATCTCATCCCCGACGACGTGGCTGGCGACGAGAATCCCCCCCGCCCCCCCCATGGAGAGCGTGCGCGCGAACGTGCCGTCATCGCCGGAGTACAGAACCAAGCCGTCGATCGGCGCAAGCTCCGCGGCGTTGGCCTGCTTGACCCCGTCGATGTGCTCGATCTGCGCCAGCTCGGCAAGCAGCGCGGGCGGGATGTTCGTGCCGGTGCGATGCGGGATGTTGTACAGCAGGACGGGCCTGTCCGTGGCCCGGGCGACCTCTTCGTAGTGGCGCTTGAGGCCGAGCGGGCTCGGGCGGTTGTAGTAGGGGGTGACGCTCAGCGTCGCATCGACGCCCATTTCGGTGGCGCGCTCTGTCAGGTGGGCGGCGTGCAGCGTGTTGTTGGAGCCGGTGCCCCCCACGATCGTGGCGCCCGCCGGGCGCTCCCTGACGGCTAGCTCGATCAGGCCGAGGTGCTCCTCGTCGGTGAGCGTCGACGCCTCGCCCGTGGTGCCGCACACGACGAAGCCGTCCGAGCCGTGCTCGAAGAGGTGGTGCATCAGCGCCACGAACGCCTCCTCGTTGACGCGCAGATCCGCGTCGAAGGGGGTGACGATCGCAGTGAGGATCGTGCCGAGCTCGAGCATCGCAGGCATTATCCCACGCAACCCCTCACGGGAAGAGCAGGGTCTCCAATCCGATCGTGGGCGAGTGCGTCAGCGACGGCACCTTGCGCACGGCGAGCAGCACCCCCGGCATGAACGACTCGCGGTCAATCGAGTCGTGGCGGATCGTCAGCGTCTGGCCGAGCGCGCCGAGGATCACCTCCTGGTGGGCGACGAGGCCGGGCAGGCGCACGGAGTGGATCGGGGGCTCGGGGTGGCCGGATGCTTCGGCCATCAGGCGTGCGGTGCGCGCCGCGGTGCCGCTGGGGGCGTCGAGCTTGCGGTCGTGGTGCAGCTCGACGATCTCGGCCTTATCCATGTGCCGCGCGGCCTCGGCTGCGAAGCGCATCATCAGCACGGCGCCAATGGCAAAGTTGGGGGCCACGAGCACGTTGGCCTGGGGCCTGCCCTCCAGCGTGCGCGCCTCGCGCAGCGGCTCCACTTCGAAGCCTGTCGTGCCGATCACGACGTGCACGCCGGCCTGGATGCAGGCCAGCGCGTTGGCTAGCGCGGTGTCGGGCTGGGTGAAGTCGACGACGACCTCGCCGCGGGCAGCACCTCGGCGAGCGTGACGCCGAGCAGCGGATCGGCGCGGCCGACGAGCTCCATGTCCTCGGCGCCCTGACGGCGGCGCAGACGGTCTGGCCCATGCGCCCGGCGGCGCCGGCGACGGCAACGCGGATCATGCCGGCCCTCCTGTGGCGCGGATCATGCCGGCCATCCTGTGGCGCGGATCATGCCGCCGCTGCCTCCAATGGCTCCAGGGCGTTGCGGAAGACATCCTCTTCGGTGCCCACGCACGCGGCGGAGAGACCTCCGGGCGCGAACATTCCTGCTCGCCAGCTCGCGCAGATCCTCGACCTCGACGGCGTCGATGCGGTCGATGATCTCATCGACTGAAAGGATCGGCAGGCCGCTCAGCAGCGAGCCGCCGAGGCGGTTCATACGCGAGACGGTGGACTCCAACGAGAGTACGATGCGGCCCTTGAGGTTCTCGCGCGAGCGCGAAAGCTCCTGCGGGGTGGCGGGGTCCTCGCCGATGTGCTCCAGCTCCTGGGCGATGGTGGCCACCGCCTCGGCGAGGTTGTCGGGGCGCGTGCCGACATACAGCCCGACGTCGCCGGTGATGGGCATAGGGGTTGGAGAACGAGAAGACTGAATAGGCCAGACCACGCCGCTCGCGCACCTCCTGGAAGAGCCTTGAGGAGGACGTGCCGCCGAGGATGCCTTCGAGCACGCGCAGGGCGAAGCGGCGCTCGTCGTGGCGGGAGATGCCGGGGCCGCCGAGGCAGAAGTGGTACTGCTCGGTGTCCTTGGCGTGGAAGCGGACGCGGCGCTTGAAGTGGGGCTCCGCCGAGTGAGGCCCCTCAGTCCCGGCGGTGTCGCTGGTGGGCGGATGCAGCCCGTTCTCGCCCGGTGCTGGGTCTGTCTGCTCTGGCCGGCGCTCGCGTTCCCGCCAGCTCGCCCCCCTCGGCCGCGAGCACCATCGCCACGAGTGCGTCGTGGTCGATCGAGCCGGCCGCGGAGATGACGATGTTCTGCGGCGTGTAGTGCAGGGCGTGGAACGCCGCCAGCTGCTCGCGCTGCGTGGCGCGCACTATCTCGGCGCGGCCGATCACGGGGCGACCGAGCGGGTGGGTGTCGTAGACGGCCTCGCCGAGCACGTCAAAGACGCGATCCTGGGGGTCGTCTTCGTACATCGCGATCTCCTCCAGCACGACCTCGCGCTCGGCCTCCAGTTCATCAAGGCGCGGGCGCCAGAGCATGTCGGCCATCACGTCGAAGGCCTTTTCCAGATGGCGGTCGAGGACGCGCGTATAAAGCGAGGTGCTCTCCTTGTCGGTGCCGGCGTTCAGCTCGGCTCCCATCGCGTCGAAGATCTGGTCGATCTCTTGCGAGCCGTAGCGCTCGCTGCCGCGGAAGAGCATGTGCTCCAAGAGATGCGAGATGCCGGCCTGCTCGTGGCTCTCGATGACGGAGCCCGCGCCGATCCAGAAGCCGAGCGCCACCGAGCGCACCACGGGGAGGCGCTCGGTGACGACACGCACGCCCGAAGGCAGCGTGGTTATCTGATGGCCGGTCTCTACCGCGATGGGCAACTGCTCAGCCTCTGCCGCCGGCAACCGCGGATCAGTAGCGATCGCGCCCGCCGCCGCCGCGGGAGCGTCCTGAGCCGCGCGGGCCACGGTCGCGCTCGCCGCCGCCCTCGCGGCCGTTGCGCGAGGGGCGTCCTCCGCCGCCTCCACCGCCGGCGCCGATGCTGGCCAGTTCCTCGGCGCTCTTGCCGGCGATCTCGGGGTCCTCGACGAGGCGCAGGCCGATGCGGCCGCGCTCGCGGTCGACCTCGACCACGCGCACGTTGATCTCATCGCCCTTGTTGAGCACGTCCTCGACGCTGTCCACGCGCTGGCCGGGCGAGACGTTGGAGATGTGCAGCAGGCCGTCCGTGCCCTTCGCCAGCTCGACGAAGGCGCCGAAGGTCGTGGTCTTGACGACCTTGCCGACGTATTCGTCGCCGACCTCGACCTCCTTCATCATCATGCGTACGCGCTCGAGCAGCGCGTCGCCGAGGTCGCCGTTGGCGGAGTAGATCAGCACCTGGCCGTCGTCGTTGACGTCGATCTGGGACTCGAACTCCTCGGAGAGACCTCTGATGGTTTCGCCGCCCTTGCCGATCAACAGGCCGATCTGGCTGGGGTCGATCTGGATCGTCTGGATGCGCGGCGCGAACTGGCTGAGCGCCTCGCGTGGCCCTTCGATGGTGTCGGCCATCTTGCCGAGGATGAACGTGCGCGCCTTGTGTGCCTGCGTGAGTGCGTCGCGCAGGATGTCGAACGTCACACCGCTGATCTTGATGTCCATCTGCAGGGCGGTGATGCCCTGATCGGTGCCGGCCACCTTGAAGTCCATGTCGCCGAGGTGGTCCTCGACGCCGGCGATGTCGGTCAGGACGATGTAATCCTCACCCTCCTTGATCAGGCCCATCGCGATGCCCGCCACCGGGCGCTTGATCGGCACGCCCGCGTCCATCAGCGACAGCGAGCTGCCGCATACTGAGGCCATCGAGGAGGAGCCGTTTGACTCGAAGATGTCCGAGACCACCCTGATGGTGTAGGGGAAGTCCTCGATCGAGGGCACCACCGGCACCAGGGCTCGCTCTGCGAGGGCGCCGTGGCCGATATCGCGGCGCTTGGGGCCGATGCGACCGGCCTCGCCTACCGAGAACGGCGGGAAGTTGTAGTGGTGGAAGTAGTACTTCTTGGTCTGCAGGCCGAGCGTATCGAGGCGCATCTCCTCCTTGAGCGTGCCCAGGGCGGCGACGCTGAGCGCCTGCGTCTGCCCGCGCGTGAACAGCGCGGAGCCGTGTGTGCGCGGCGTGACGCCGACCTCGATCGTGATGTCGCGGATCTCGTCCTCGGCGCGGCCGTCGGGGCGCTTCTTGTGCACGGCGATGCGCTCGCGGATGATTGACTTCTCGAGCTTTTCAAACGCCGTCTGCGCTGCCGCGCGTGCGGCCTTGGCGGCTGCGAGCTGCTCCTCGCCGGCACCCTCGGGCGCTGGGGGGCCGTACTGCTCGACGATCGCGGCCTCGACGGCCTTGCAGGCGTCCTGGCGCTCCAGCTTGTCCTCCACCTGGGTGGCCTCATCCAGCGCCTGGCCGTGCGAGGCGCGGACGTCGGCGAGCAGGCCCTCATCGAGCGCCGGGGCCTCGACGGGGGTCTTCTCCTTGCCGGCCTTGGCGGCCAGGTCGCGCTGCAGCTGACACAGTTTCTTGATCTCTGAGTGCGCGATGTCCAGCGCGTCGAGGATCTCCGCCTCGGAGATCTCGTTTGCACCGGCCTCGACCATCAGGATTGCGTCTTCGGAGCCGGCCACGACGAGGTCGAGGTCGGAGCTCTCCAAGAGGTCCTCCTCGGCGGGGTTGACGACGAAGTTGCCGTCGATCTTGCCGATGCGCACCGCGCCGACGGGGCCGGCGAAGGGCACGTTGGAGATCATCAGCGCCGCACTGGCGCCGTTCATCGCGAGGATGTCGTACGGGTTCACGTGATCCACGGAGATCGGGATCGCCACCAGCTGCGTCTCATAGCGCCAGCCCTTGGGGAACAGCGGGCGCAGCGGGCGGTCGATCATGCGCGCGGTCAGCGTGCCCTTCTCTCCCGCGCGGCCCTCGCGCTTGAAGAACGAGCCGGGGATCTTGCCCGCGGCATACATGCGCTCCTCGACATCGACCGTCAGAGGAAGAAAATCTACGTCCCTCAGACCGCCGGCCGTGGCGGTGGAGAGAACCATCGTGTCGCCCTGGCGGACGACCACTGCGCCGGAGGCCTGCTTGGCCATCCTGCCGGTCTCGAACGAAATCTCGCTGCCGGCAATGTCCACGGAAACCCGTGTGACGGCGTCACTGCTCATATGTGTTCCTACCCTTCTCGGCGCTCGCCCTTCGGTCGGCGGCGCGATCTCTTTTATCTCGTATCCGAACGGAATGCAGCTTAGCGGACGGGGGCGGGGGAGCGGTACGGGCCATTGCTGAACCGGAGCAATCTCACCCACGAGCGGGCCGTGGCGCCGGACCGACGTAATCCCTCGCCAGTGCGAGCAGCTCCCGCGTTGCCTCCTCGGCCTCCTGCACGCTCGCCGTTGGGACCCAGGCCGCTGCGTAGGAGGCTTCTGAGCGTCGCGTCCGAGAGGCGTCGAGTGCCTCGAACAGCTCGTCGGTATCGCCTGGCAGTCGCTCGAGTGCCTCCGTGAGGCGCAGCATGTGACCTCCTTCTCCGCCAACGACGCGCTGACCGCAGGCCATGAGGATGGCGTCGCAGGCGCACAGCGCTGCCTGGTGAAGCAGCACCTGCCGCGCCTCGTTGGAGAGCGAAGCGATCCCGGCGTCGTTCAGGTATTTGTCTGCCTGGGCCAGGAACTCTCGCGCTTCGATGCGATTCTCTGGAATCTTGCGCAGTTCGGACTCGCTCATGCCCTGGCTGCCATCTCCCGGAGGGAGCCAATCAGCGGTATGACCGGCTCGTCCAGCAGATGCCTCGCAAAGCCCTGACCTTCGTCCAGGCGCGAGCGGAACTCCTCCGGCCGCAAGAGCGTCACATCGACACGGCGACCCGCGCGATGCGCCAGGTCGCGTGTGCGCCTGCGCAGATCTCGGAGGCTGGTCTCGCCGACCACGATGACGTCGATATCGCTATCCGGCCGGCGAGCGCCCCCAGCCCACGAGCCGTGAATCGCGGCGGCTGCCACTCCGGGCACATCGAGCGCCTCCCGCAGATCGCTCTCGACGCCCACCGTACGCTGCAATAGTGCGTGCAGAGGCTCGAAGAGGGGACTGGTACGCGCTGCGACAAAGCGGTGGGGACGCGACGAGTCCTCGCGCACGAGCAGGCCGGCAGCTTCGATCCGCTGCAGCTCGCGGTACACCGACGAGACGGGTGAGTTGAGTACTTTCGCCAGCTCCGGGAGGGTCCACGACCGTTCCGGCTGAAGGATCAGAAGCGCAAGCAGATGCACCTGCATGTCAGAGCGGAACAGGGGGAGTGCGTTCGGCACGCTCGTTCGCATAACCGAAGAGTATATCTCAGTAAAGAGAATCTTCGCCGGGCAGAATCTTCGCCGGGCTATACGTTCTTCAAGCCGCCGAGGACCATGTGCGCGCCCGGCAGATCCGCGGGCGAGGGCGCCTGGTAGCTCCAGCGGACAACGCCGTCTGGGCCGGCGATCACGAGCGCCCGCTGCGGGAAGCCGCCCTCGTGCAAGACGCCGAACGCCGCGCAGGCCGCTCCCTTGGGCTCGAAGTCCGAGAGCTGCGGGATGCTTACGCCGAGCTTCTCACGGAACGCCTTCTGCGCCCAGCTGGAGTCGCAGGAGACGCCGTAGATCTCGACGCCCTGCGCGCGCGGCTCGGATAGCTCTTTCTCATACACCTGCAGCTGGTCGGTACACACGGGGCTGAAGGCAAAGGGGTAGAAGACCAGCACCGTGGTCTTGCCCTGCAGATCCTGCGCGGTGAAGGTCTCGCCGCCTTCGGTGCCTAGGGAGAACGTAGGTACGGGATTGCCTGGCTCGATCATTACGCGTGCTGGGACGGCCGAGGGTCGAGTGGAGCAAGGACACAGGGAGCGTGGCGTGCTTCGCACGCGAGCGACCGAGGACGCCGCTCCGCGAAGGCCATCGGCCGTCCCAGCCTACTTGCGCAGACCCAGCTCCTTGATCAGCGCTCGGTAACCCTCTAGATCGTTGCGCTGCAGATAGTCCAGGAAACGCCGGCGACGCCCGACGAGCATCAGCAGGCCGCGGCGCGAATGGTGATCCTTGCTCTGCTCGCGCAGGTGCTCGGTCAGGTGGTTGATGCGCTCGGTCAGCAGGGCGACCTGCACCTTGGTACTGCCGGTGTCGGTCTCGCTGTTGCCGAACTTGCCGGCGATCTCGCGCTTGCGCTCTGTAGTGAGGGTGGGCATGTGAGGGCGAAAGGCTAGCAGGCATTCACAATGTCGCGGGTCTGGTCGACATCGCGTGCATCTGCTCCATGAGCGCCTCAACGCTGTCAAAGCGCCGCTCGCCGCGCAGGCGCTGCAGGAAGTCCAAGCGCAGCGTCTTGCCATACAGATCCCCCTCGAAGTCGAGGACGAACGCCTCGATCAGCTCGCCTCGGCCCGTCTGGAAGGTGGGGCGCACGCCGATGCTGACGGCAGCCGCTCGCGCCTCCAGCGAGTCGGCGCAGGCGAGGCAGGCGTAGACGCCGTGGCCGGGAGACACGAGCGCCTCCTCAGGAATCAGGTTGGCTGTGGGAAAGCCCAGCTCGCGCCCGCGCTCGTCGCCGTGGACGACATCCCCCCTCAGCTGAAAGGGCGAACCGAGGAAGTGCGTGGCCTTGTCCACCTCCCCCGCCGCGACCAGGCCGCGGATGTGGCTTGAGGAGACCACCTCCCCGTCGATTTCCAGCAGCGGCTGCACGACTGTCTGAAAGCGCGTGTCGGCTTCCAGCAGGCGCGTGTCGCCCTGCGCGCGGTGCCCGAAGCGGAAGTTCTCCCCCACCGAGACCCTGTCTCGCCCCCAACGTGTCCACGAGCACTCCGTCGATGAACTCGCTCGCGCTGCGCTGCGCGAAGTCGTGGTCGAAAGGGATCACGATCAACTCCTGCACGCCGAGAGCGGCGATCAGCTCGGCCTTCGTGGCCAGCGGCGTGAGCAGCTTGGGCGCATGCTGGGGGGCAACGACCGAGACGGGATGGGGCTCGAAGGTGAGCACGCTGTCGGAGCCCTCGATCACGGCGCGGTGGCCGAGGTGCACCCCGTCGAAAGAGCCCACAGCAACCCGGCGCTCCCGATGCTCGACCTCGGCCAGGGGGACGATCTTCACAGCGGGAAGACTATGGGCGCAGCGCCGCCATTGCCTCCTCGATGGAGACTGGCTCTGGCGCGTCCTCCCACGGCTCGCCGCGCCGGGGCGGTGCGACGGCGTCGTGCACGTCGAAGGGGCCGATCGCCGTGCGGCGCAGCTCTTCGCAGTAGGCGTCGCCCAGGTCGGCGATCAGCGAGCGCACGTATGTGCCCGAGGAGCACTCGATCAGGAAGGCCGCACGCGCGGGCTTCTGCGGCGGCGCGGCCGGCTCGCGCCACAGCTGCTCGAAGCGATGGACGGTGACGATCCGCTCGGGCATCTCGAAGTCCTCGCCCCGCCGCGCGCGGCGGTACGCGCGCTCGCCGCCGATCTTGATGGCCGAGTAAATCGGAGGGCGCTGGCGAATCTCTCCCCTCGGCAGCGGCGGCGGATCGGGCGGCATGTGCCCCGTCTCGGTTATCTCACCCTCGGGATCACCCGTGCTCGATGTCGCCCCCAGTCGCGCAACCGTGACATAGCTCTTGGGCAGCTCCATCAGGTGGCGCTGGATGCGCGTGGCCCTGCCGACGAGCACCAGCAGCAGGCCGGTGGCGAACGGGTCGAGCGTGCCGGCATGCCCGGTCTTGACTCCGCCTAGGGCCCGCCGGACGGCGGCGACGACATCGTGCGAGGTCATCCCCGCGGGCTTGTCGATCAGTAGGACGCCGTCCACGGGACTAAACGGTATTCGGACCCAGCCACCCCCGAGGCGCGCCGGCCTCCACGCTCAGGCGTGCGCGGGCGCCGGGTGCAGCTGCGCGGCGATTTCCCCACGCAGGAAGCTCGTCAGCTCCGGCACCTCAAGCGTCGTGGAGAACCCGGCCGCGCGCCGATGCCCGCCACCCCCCTGGGCGCGGGCGATGACCGAGACATCGACATCGTCGTCGGTGGCGCGCAGTGAGACCTTGCGCTCGCCCCGGCGCTCGGGAGCAGTCAGCTCGCGCACGAGTGCCGCGACCTTGGTGCCCTGCACGGAGCGCAGCAGATCGACGATGCCCTCCGAGTAGCTCGATTCAGCATCGACAGCCTGGAAGTCCTCGGCGTCCAGCCACGCCAGTGCCAGCTCGCCATCGTCGTGACGGCTGACATGCGCGAGCGCGCGCTGAAACAGAGCGATCTTCGCGTAGGGCATTTCCTCGAACAGTCGTCTGTAGACGCCCTGCACGTCCACCCCGGCGGCGATCAGCGACGCGGCCATCTCGTGCGCGCGCGGGCCGGTGTTCTCGTACATGAAGCGCCCGGTGTCGGTGATCAGCCCGACGTACAGCGCCTCGGCGACGAAGGCACAGGGCGTGACGTCGAGTCCGCTCATCAGGTCCCAGACGATCTCGGCGGTGCAGGATGCCGCGGGGACGACGTAGTCGATCGTGCCGAAGTGCGTGTTGTCGTGATGGTGGTCGATGTTCAGCAGGTGCGCCCCGTCGCGCAGCACCTGCGCGGAGTTGCGATCGATGTTGCCGCAGTCCAGGAACACGACGGTACGCTGGGCGATGTCGGCGGGCGCGGTCTGGATGACATCCTCCAGGTCAAAGAAGCGGTACTCGTGGGGCAAGGGAAACTCGCTGGGCGCGATGAACATCGGCGCGTCCTTGCCGAGCGCGGTGAGCAGCCCGTGCATCGCGACGAGCGAGCCGAGCGCGTCGCCGTCCATGTTCTCGTGCGTGGCGAGCACGAAGGAGGAGTCCTGGCGGATGTGCGCAAGCACCTGCTGGCGGACGTCGGTGTTGCCGTTGTGCTCGCTCATCCCCCGGCCTTCCTCATGTCTCTTGGATCTCCTCCAGCAGAGCATCCACGCGCAGCGCGCGGTCCGTCGTGTCGTCGTAGGCGAAGCTCAGCGTGGGCGTGCGCTTCAGATGCAGCTCGGAGGCGATGCGGCTCTGCAGGTAGCCGTGCGCGCTCTGCAGCCCCGCCATGCTGTCCTGGCGCACCTGCTCGTCGCCGAGCACGCTCACATATACGCGAGCGTGGCTCAGGTCGGCACTGGTCCTGACATCGGTCACGGTTATGAATCCCACCCTCGGGTCCTTCAGCTCTGCGGACACTGCCCCCCCGATCACCTGTCTGATCGCCTCGTCAACGCGACGCATTCGATCCGAGGGCATCCTACGCCTCCATGCTACCCCTCAGCCGCCCTGCGCGGCTCAGGCGAGCTCTCGCTCGACCTTGCGAGTCTCGTACGTCTCCAGTACATCGCCCTCGCGCAGGTCCTGGAAGTTGGTGAGCACGATGCCGCACTCAAACCCGGTGGCGACCTCGCGCACGTCCTCGTTGACGCGCCGCAGGCTGGCGATCGTGGTGTCGTAGATGACGGTGCCCTCGCGCACGACGCGCACGCGTGAGCCGCGGGTGATCTTGCCCTCGGTGACGTAGGAGCCGGCGATCGTGCCGATGCGCGAGGCGCGGAACAGCTGGCGCACCTCCGCCTGGCCGAGCGGGCTCTCGACCTCCTCGGGCTCGAGCATGCCCTGCATTGCGGCGCGCATGTCCTCGATCGCGCGGTAGATGACCGAGTAGGAGCGGATCTCCACGCCTTCGCGTTCGGCGAGCTGGCGGGCGTCCTGCACGGGGCGCACGTTGAACGCGAGGATCAATCCGTTGGAGGCGGCGGCGAGCATCACGTCGGACTCGTTGATGCCGCCCACGCCGCGGTGGATGATGTTGACGGTGACCTCGTCCTGGGGCAGCTTGGCGATCTCGTCCTCGATCGCCTCCAGCGATCCGGCGACGTCGGCCTTGACGACCAGGCCGAGCTCCTTGACGGCGCCCTCCTGGGCGAGCTTGAAGACGTCCTCCAGCGACACCTTGCGGCCCGAACGTCGGGCGAGCGCCTCGGTCTTCAGGCGGTTGGCGCGCTCGCCGGCCAGCGCGCGCGCACGGCGCTCGTTTTCGACCACGCGCACGAGCTCGCCGGCCTCGGGCACGCCGTCGAAGCCGAGCACCTCCACAGGCTCGCCCGGCAGGGCGCGTTTGACGCGCTGGCCCATGAAGTCGTGCATCGCGCGCACGCGCCCGAAGTGCGCGCCGGCCACGAGCGCGTCGCCGACGTGCAGCGTGCCGCGCTGGATGAGAATGCTCACAACTGGTCCACGGCCCGGGTCGAGCTTTGACTCGATCACCGTGCCCGACGCCTCGGCATCGCGGTTGGCCTTCAGCTCCTCAAGGTCCGCCACGACCTGGATCGTCTCCAGCAGCTCGTCGAGGCCCTGGCGGGTCTTGGCGGAGACGTCGACGAACTCGATCTCGCCACCCCACTCGGCGGGCTGCAAACCGCGCTGGGTCATCTCGGTGCGCACACGCTCGGGGCTTGAGCCCTCCTTGTCGATCTTGTTGACGGCCACCACAATCGGCACCTCGGCCGCCTTGGCGTGGTCGATCGCCTCCTCGGTCTGGGGCTTGACGCCGTCATCGGCCGCCACCACGATCACCGCGACGTCGGTGACGCGCGCGCCGCGGGCGCGCATCGCGGTGAACGCCTCGTGACCGGGCGTGTCGAGGAAGGTGATCGTGTTCTCGCCGTGGTGCACCTGGTAGGCGCCGATGTGCTGCGTGATGCCGCCCGCCTCGCCGGCCGCGACCTCGGTCTCGCGGATGGCGTCCAGCAGCGAGGTCTTGCCGTGGTCGACGTGGCCCATGATCGTGACCACCGGCGGACGATCCACCATGTCGCCCTCGTCGTCTTCAAAGACCTGTTCCACCTCGACGTCATCGGCGGCGTGGACGATCTCGATCTCCTTGCCGAACTCCTCCGCGAGTACCTGGATGGCGTCGTCGGAGAGCGTCTGCGTGAGCGTCGCCATCTCCCCCAGCGACATCAGTTTCTTGATTACTTCGGGGATCGGCACGCCCATGTATTCCGCCACGTCCTTCACGGTGGAGCCGCTGTTGATGCGGATCAGATCGGTGGCCTCCATCGCGGCCGTGTCGATCGGCGCGATCGTTTCGTCGTAGGTGCCGCGCCGCCGCCTGCCGCGCCGGGGGCGGCGCTGGGGCTGGTTGGCGGGGCCGCCGGCCTGGCGGCGCGAGGCCTGCGAGTCGATCACCACGCGCCGGCGACCGCCGGGCCCCGTGGCCGAAGCGGGCGTGCGCTCGCCCTGGCGCGAATCGCGCGTGGGGCGCGCGTGCGGAGCGTCGGATTTCGCATCCCCACCCGCCCCTGCGTCGGGCGCTGATGGTGCCGCGTCAGTTGCGGACGGGGCCTGGGCTGGCGGTGCGGGAGGCGCAGGTGGAGGCGGTGGCGGATCGGCCACGGCAGTGGGCGCCGACGCGCCGTTGGACCGCAACGCCTGCAGCACAGCTGCCTCATCGAGTGAAGACGACGCTGTCTTCACCTGCATGCCGGCGGCATTGAGCTTGTCCATCAGCTCCTTGCTGGTGAGACCCTGCTCCTTGGCTATCTCGTGTACGCGCTTCTTGCTCATCGGGATATCAATTCTACGAGTTCGGCATCAACAGTTACAGCACAGCGCAGCGCACGCTGAAAGCCGCCACGCTTGCGGGCCAGCTCAAAGCACTCCGCCGAGGGCACGCCTGCCTGCTCGACGCATAGATAGGCGCCCCGGCCAGACATCGTGGCCGCGGCATCGATGACCGCGCGCTTTCTACGCGCAGCGCCGCCATCGCGTGCAAGCGCAAACCGGACCAGCTCTGACTTGGGCGCTATGCGGCCGCAGCCCACGCAGCGGCGCCGGGGCACGTGCGCTGCTATGGCGTCTGCTCCTCGACAGGCTGCTCGACGGCGGCCTGTACGGGCGCTGGTGCGGTCTCGCTCGCGGTATCGCCCGCGACGTCGTCGCTCGGCTGACCGTTCTCCGAGGGCGCGCCGCCGACATGATCGCCCTCCACGGAGGCCAATGCCTGGTGTGCCTCAAGGCCGCAGTAGCGCGACCCGGGCAGCGAGGCGTTGGGGCAGCGGCGGCCGTTTGAGAGGATCGCGGCGCAGCGGCCCTGCACCTCCTCCTCCTCATAACCGTGCTCGGCCTCCTCGGCGGCGAATTCGGTCTCGGAGCGGATGTCCACGCGCCAGCCGGTCAAACGGGCGGCCAGGCGGGCGTTTTGCCCCTCGCGGCCGATCGCCAGCGAGAGCTGGTCGTCGGGCACGATCACGGTTGCCTGCTTGGCCTCGTCGTCGACCAGCACCTCGCGCACGCGCGCGGGGGACAGTGCCTTGGCGACGAAGCGGGCGGGCTCTTCGTTGAAGGGGATGATGTCGATCTTCTCGCCGCGCAGCTCGGAGACGACCATGCGCACGCGCGAGCCGCGCGGGCCGACGCAGGCGCCCACGGGGTCGACGCCGTCGGCGTTGGATACGACGGCGATCTTCGAGCGGTAGCCGGGCTCGCGCGCGACGTTGGCGATTTCCACCAGGCCGTCGGCGATCTCCGGGACCTCCAGCTCGAACAGCTTTTTGATCAGCTCGGGGTCGCGCCGCGAGACGATGATCGAGGGGCCTTTCGTGGAGGGCGAGACCTCCTTGATGACGGCCTTGATGCGCTGCGAATGGTCGTAGCGCTCGCCCTCGACCTGCTCTGACTTGGGCAACAGCGCCTCCACGCGCTCGCGTAGCTGCACGAGCGTGTAGCGCGAGTCGGACTGTTGCACGATGCCCGTGATCAGCTCGCCCACGCGGTCGCGGTATTCCTCGAACATCATGTCGCGCTCGGCCTCGCGGATGCGCTGCAGGATCACCTGCTTGGCGGTCTGCGCGGCGATCCGCCCGAAATCGTCGGGCGTGACGTCCTGTTCGCCGATCTGATCGCGGTACTCCTCGAACTTCGCGGGGTCGATTTCGGGGTCTTCTGGTTCGCGCAGCTCGCCCGTCTCGGGATCGACGACGGTGCCCTCGTCGATCGTCTCGACGATCAGGTGCGCCTCCAGCCGTTCGGGGATGATCAGTTCGATCACGCGGAAGTCGGCCGTCTCGCGGTCCATTTCAACGCGGGCGTATTTGGCCGAGCCCGGCTGCTTCTTGTAGGCGGACAGCAGGGCGTCCTCAAGAGCCACCATCAGCTTCTCGGGCTCGATGCCCTTCTCGCGCGCCAGCGCGTTCATGGCTTCCAGGATTTCGCGTGACATGGCTACTCCTCAACCAGGTTGGAACGATGGATCTCGGCGTAGGGAATGGTCAGGAGGCCTTCGTCCGCGGCCAGGGTGACCTCTTCCTCGGTGGCCCCCACGAGCTCACCGGTGAAGCTGCGCCGCCCCGGAGGGCCGATGCCCGCCCGTGCTCCTGCGCGCGCCTTGCCCGCCTGTCCCTCCCCCTGCGGGTGTCCGTCACCCTGCGGCCGCGGATGACGCGTGCGCACGCGCGCACGGCGCCCGACGAAACGACGGAAGTGATCGGGCTTTGTCAGCGGCCGCTCGATGCCGGGCGAGGAGACCTCCAGCGTGTAGCGCTCGCGCAACGGCGCGAGCACGCCGGTGACGCGCTCGCACAGCGCCAGCGTGACGCCCTGGGGATGGTCGATGTAGACGCGCAGCGTGCTGCCGCCCACGACTTCGGCCAGCAGCACCTCGACCTCGGGCTCGCCCGCGGCCAACTGCTGCTCGATCTCGGTCTGCAAGGTGCTCATCGACTCCTCCTTCTAACGCGTGCTGCGAACGGCTGGTTTAGAACATAAAAAAAGCGGGCGGGCCGCCCACTCTCGGTACTGCTGCCCGCGGTTGCACGTGGGCACGAAAGCTGTGCAGCGAGCATAGCAACCCCGCTCATCGCGCCAGCGCAGCGCGGCGCGCGCGTTCGCGGTAGACACGGTAGTCACGGCGCTCGGGTCGCAAAGAGCAGGCCACCGCCAGAGGATGACACGCCTCGTGGTGGCGACCGAGCTGCTGCATGGAACGGCCCAGGCAGAACAGCGCGTAGTCGTTGGTGGGCGCCTGCGCGGCGATCGCCTCGAACTCGACCGCCGCGTCCTGGTAGCGCTGGGCGTGAAACAGTGCCCGTCCCGAGCGCCTCGCGGATCGATGCCTTGCCGGGCTCCTGCTCTCGCGCGCGCGTGAGCGGCACGATCGCGGCCATGTGGTCGCCGTGGCGCAAAAGCTCGCAGCCGCGGCTGTAGAGGTCATAGACGTTGTCCATACCTCTACTGTAGAGACCCCCTCAAGAGCCCGTCCATCCTTGCGCGCTCCTCAGCGTTGCGCGCTCCTCAGCGCGCCGAGGCCCGCGTCGCTAGCCGCCGTTGCGCAGCCGGGCCACCGCATCGAGGATCGACTCCGCCACGGCGGCCTTGGCAGCGCGTGGAACGTGGTGCTCGGCATCCGCTGTGAGGATGGTGACCTCGTTGTCCTGTGCGTCGAAGCCGATGTCCCCGCGCGAGATGTCATTGACCACGACAGCGTCCAGGCACTTCTCCTTCAGCTTGCCGCGGCCGTAGTCCAGTGCGCCCGCGCCGTGCTCGGCGGCGAAGCCGATCAGGGTCTGGCCCTCGCGGCGTTTGGCCGCCAGCGCGCACAGGACATCGGTCGTCGGCTCCAGCTCAAGCCGCAGACGCTCCTGCGAGGACTTCTTGATCTTGCCGTTGCTCGCCTGCACGGGACGGAAGTCGGCCACGGCCGCGGCCATCAACAGCACGTCGCAGTCGGGGAATCGCTCTTCGCAGGCTTGCTGCATCTGCGCGGCCGTGCCGACATCGTGCCACTGCACACCGGCTGGCCGGGGCAAAACGACGTTGGCGGCGATCACGCTCACGTTGGCCCCTCGCGCACGCGCGGCCTGCGCCAGGGCGAGGCCCATCCGCCCGGAGGAGCTGTTGCCAACGAAACGTACGCTGTCGATCGGCTCGCGCGTGCCGCCGGTGGTGACGAGCACGCGCACGCCACTCCACTGCGCCGCCGAGGACCCTTCCGTCGCCAAGGCCCCTGCGCCGAGGGCGCCGCTCAGCAGCGCTTCGCACTCCGCGAGCAGCCGCGCGGGTTCGGCCAGGCGTCCGACGCCTTGCTCGCCCTTGGAGGCCAGCCGCCCGGAGTCGGGCTCGATCACGTGCACGCCGCGCTCGCGCAGCGTGGCCAGGTTGGCCTGCGTGGCGGCGTGTTCGTACATCAGGTTGTTCATCGCAGGGGCCACCGCCAGCGGGCAATCCGCCGCCAGCGCACAGTTGCTCAGCAGGTCCTCTGCCAGGCCGTGCGCGAGCTTGGCGATCGTGTTGGCCGAGGCGGGGGCGATCAGGAAGAGATCGGCGTTGCGCACCAGCTCCAGGTGGCTGAGCGGCTCGTGCGCGGGTGGCTGCTGGTCGGGGAATGCGCCGCGCGCGGGGTCACGCGCGAACTCGTCGCTGAGCACCGGCGCGCCGCTGAGCGCGGCGAAGGAAGCCTCGCCGACGAAGCGCAGGCTGGTGGGCGTCTGCACCACGCGCACGGCGTGGCCGGCGCCGGTGGCGAGGCGCACGAGCTCAAGCGCCTTGTAGGCGGCTATGCCTCCGCTGACCCCCAGGAGGATGCGGGCCATGGGGTGCCTCTAGCGGTAGTGGTACTTGATCTTGCCCGCTGCTACCTCCTCAAGGGCAATGGTGAGGTAGTTCTTGGAGGCGGTCTCGATCATCGGCGGCGGGAACTCGTCGAAGGTGCCCTCGCCGAGGTTGTGGTAGTAGCTGTTGATCTGACGTGCGCGCTTGGCGGCGACGAGCACGCTGGCGTAGTTGGAGTCGACGTTCTCGAGCAGACGGTCGATGCGGGGAGAGATCACTTTGGGCTGGGCCTTTTTTCTTAGAGGGTGGCGCAGGCGGCCAAGGGCCGCCGAGGCGCCCCTCTTTCTCAATGGCCTCCAAGTGTAGTGCCACGATCTCGCTGAGACGGTCAAGCGCCTCATCGAGACGGTCGTTCACGACGACGTGCTCGAACTCCGGCTGTGCGGTCAGCTCCTGCGTGGCGACGCGCAGGCGCCGCTCAACCTCCTCGGGATGATCGGTGTCGCGCCCGATCAGACGCTCGCGCAGAACATCCAGCGAGGGCGGCGCGATGAACACCTGCACGGCGTCGGGCACCGAGGAGCGCACCTGCCGCGCCCCCTGCACCTCGATCTCCAGCACGATCGGAACGCCGGCTCGTACGCGGTCCTCGAGCTCGGAGCGCAGCGTGCCGTAGCTGCGCCCGGCGTAGTCGGCGTGCTCCACGAAGTCCCCGGCTTGCACGCGGCGCTCGAACTCCTCAGCTGTGAGGAAGTGGTAGTCCACCCCATCCTGCTCGCCCGCGCGCGGCGCGCGTGTTGTGGCGGAGACCGACAGTTGCAACTGCGGCAGACGCTGCATCAGGCCGCGGATGAGCGTGCCCTTCCCCACGCCGGAGGGGCCGGTTATGACGAAGACGCGTGCCACTAGCCGGGACCCTAATGCCGGGGGCGGCGCGAGCGGAGGCGGCGCATCGAAAACTCGCAGCGTTAGCGACGTAGGAGCGAAACAAGCTCTGAGCGCTGGCGCTCGGAGAGCCCGCCGATCGTCTTGCTGGGCGAGATGCGGCAGTGGGCGAGGATCTTGTTCACCTTCACGCGCCCGTATTTGGGCACGGCCAGCATCATGTCGCAGACTTTGGCCGTCTCCACGTACTCCGGCGGGTGCAGCAGCAGCGTATGGATCGACAGACGACCGGACTTCAGGTCGCGCTTGAGCTGCGCGCGCTTGGTGCGGATCAGGTTGGCGCGCGCGAGCGCATCCATCCGCTGGTTGAGTGAGCGCTCGGGCGTTGCCGTATGTGTGGGGGAGGTCGTGCCCGAGGTGGCCATGGCCATGGGCGGCGAGTCTACAGACCCGCG
>CAWGFQ010000012.1:0-14526 GCA_963821895.1 uncultured Solirubrobacterales bacterium | reverse complement strand
ACAGGGCTACGACGGTGGCGATGCACCTGATCCGCCGTGCGCTGCTGCAATCCCAATCGCGTACGCAATAAGGTACACTGAGTCGATGGCCAGGACAGTCCCCGCACGCGAGTTGCGCAGCAACCTCTCCCAAGTCCTCAGCGACGTCGCCGATCGCCGCGATCACTTCGTCGTGACGCGCAATGGCCGCCCTGCCGCCGCGATGGTGCCGATCGACGAGTACGAGGCGCTGGAGGAGACGGCCGAGATCCTCTCCGACAGGGACGCGCTGGCGGCGATAGAGGCGGGCCGGGCCGAGATCGCGCGAGGGGAAACCGTCACGCTCGAGGAAGTCCGGCAGGAGCTCGCTGAACGCCGCGCCGCCGCCGAACGGCCGGCCGCCAGTTGATTCGTGGCCCGGGTCATTCTTGCTCGCCGCGCCCGACTTTCCCTGCTCGATCTTCCCTGGCTCCTGAGCAGCGCAGTCGACGATGCCCTCGGGTTGCTGGGGCGGGAGCCCGATGCTGGCTATGAGCTGCGCGGACGGCTGCGCGGCCTGCGCTCGCTGCGCGTCGGGTCCTACCGGATCCTCTACGAGCTCAAGGCCGATGAACGCGAGGTTCGCGTGACCGCGATCCTCCACCGCTCCGTCGCCTATCGCGGCGACCCGCGCTGAGCGGCGCGCGAGGCCCCGCGGAAGGGGCGATCCACTCAGGGGTTGACATGGGGGGTGGCTTGTGCTTATAGTGTTCTCGTCGGGGTTGGCTTGCGGACTCGCAGGCTGAGCGCGACATCAAATAGATCTTGCCTGGGTCCGCCTTCGGGTTCGACTTCAGCGCTGACGAGGGACGTATGGGAGAGGGACATGATCGCCTTGGGAAGAGATGAGCGATGAGTGACATTGCACGCACCGCGCCTGGCGCGGCAACCGGTCCTGCGGCCCCAGTGGGGGCCTTGGCTAGATGCATCAGCATCCTGATGCATCTCTCTCTCTCTCTCTCTCTCTTGGCGGGTTTGGCCGGCTCGTAAGGCCACTCGCCGTGTTGCCGTCCCGGGGTCGCTTGCCCCGGACGGTTTTCTGCTGCCCGGGGGGCCACCCGCGCGGGCTTGTTCTCGACTGCCTCGGGAGGGGATGCTGATGCGTGGCTTGACTGTCGCCGGGTTGCTGGTGGGTATGGCGTTGTGTTTGCCGGGGGCGGCGCTGGCGGGGGAAGGGTGCCCCAATGAACAGCTGCGCGCGGAAAACAACTCGCTGGGGCTGCCGGACTGCCGGGCGTTTGAGATGGTCACACCGGTGGAAAAGGACGGGGTGGCGGTGGGCGTAGTACCGGGAACGGTGGCAGCCGATGGGTCGAGCTTGGCGGCCGGAAGCAACGAAGGGTTCGGGGCGATCGAAAACGACGAGGCCAACGTCAACAACGGTGGAAGTGCGTTCTATCGTTTCACGCGCACCGGCTCGGGTTGGGTGACGACCCCGCTGAACCCCAGAGGGACGCTCGAAAGCATGGGAGTTGGAGATTCGGTGTGGAGCCCGGTGGAACATCGGACCGTGGTGCGGTTGTGGTTGCGTGCGTCGGATGGCTCGTTGAGTGAAATCGGCCCCTTGTGGCCGCCTGCGCTCGGACCGGACGAGACGCACACGGCCTCCTTCCGTGTTCTTGGTGTTGCGGCTGAAGCTGTGAAGGGAGTTGTGTTCACTGTCCTGGAACAGGGGTTTTTGTGGCCTTTCGATTCGCCGCTTGACGGTCGACCTTTGTACGAGTACAAAGGCTCGGGTAATACGATGCCGAGCCTGGTTGGGGTCAGCGGTGATGCTGGGAGCACGGCGTTGATCAGTCAGTGCGGCACCGAACTCGGCGCCGGCGACTTCGACTACAGAGCCCCCAATGCCGTGTCGGAAGATGGGGGGACCGTGTTCTTCACGGCCAAGGGTATCGATAGCGACGATTGCGGTGGGACGCAGCCACCGGTGGATGAGCTGTTCGCGCGGATTGGTGGGTCGCAGACCGTGGCGATCTCCGAGCCCGCCGAAGCGGACTGTCCGTTATGCGATACGAGCGCACCGATGGACGCCTCGTTTCAGGGCGCCTCCGCGGACGGGTCGAAGGTGTTCTTCACGACAGCCCAGCCGCTGCTGGGCCATGACGCAAGCGATAACTTGTACGAGTACGACTTCGCTCCTCCGGCCGGGCAGCCGAAGGTCGTGCGGGTCTCCGCCGGAGATGGAAGCGTCTCGGAACCGGCGGCCGAAGTGCAGAGCGTGCCGTACGTCTCCGAGGACGGGTCGCACGTCTACTTCTATGCGAAGGGCGTGCTGACGACCGGCACGAACAGCCTCGGCGAACACGCACAGCCGGGTGGCGAAAACCTCTACGTGTATGAGCGCGATGCGGAATACCCCACAGGCCGCACGGCGTTCATCACCGGGTGCGGCGATACGAGCAACGGTCAGCTCACGCCGAACGGTCGCTTCCTCCTGTTCGCGAGCGGCTGTCATCTGACGGCAGGCGATACTAGTACCGCTCGTCAGGTGTTCCAGTACAACGCGCAGACCGGGAGCCTTGTACGTGTCTCAGTGGGTCTGGAAGGTTACAACGACAATGGGAATGTCGGTGCAGGTGAAGCACAGATAGCCGGCTCCAGGCTCGAGGCTCTGGTTGCGCGTGGCGGGGGGCTGACGCGGAGCATGTCTGACGATGGCTCGTTTGTGTTTTTTCAGAGTCCGGTCGGGTTGACACCGGAGGCTCCCAACGATGAGATCGTCGCAGACAACGAAGGTAGTCCAGTTTATGCCCAGAATGTGTATGAGTATCACGATGGTCGTGTGTGGCTGATCACAAGCGACTCCTCCCTCACCGAGCTCTCCGGCAGTGAGAGCGGTGCTTTCCACCCCGTGTTGGCTGGTGTGAGCGCGTCGGGTGGGGACGTGTTCATCGAGACAGGCAATCAGCTTGTTCCACGGGACACGGACACCGAGTCAGACGTCTACGATGCGCGTGTCGCGGGTGGTTTTCGGGCGCCTGTAGCGCCGTTGGGATGTGTGGGGGATACCTGTCAGGGCTCGCAGTCCGCCCCGCCGGCGTTCGCTGCGCCGGCCAGTGCCGTGTTCACCGGCGGGGGGAATCTCGCGTCGCCGCCACCTGAGCCGGCTGTTGCACCGAAGGGTTTGACGGTGGCGCAGAAGCTCTCGCGGGCGTTGAAGGCGTGCTTGAGGGAGCCCAGGCGTAAGCGGGCGTCGTGTGAGGCTAAGGCGCAAAAGCGGTATGGCCGTTCAGCGAAGGCTACGAAGAGCGACAGGAGGAGCAAGTGATGCTGCGGATCATCGACGGGTCTCGTGGGCGGCTTCTGTGTTTGGGTGGCGTACTCGCGCTGCTGGGGCTGTTGAGCGTGTGTGTGTCCGCGCGAGCGGTGGTGGCGGGTCCGGCGTGGTCGGTGCAGTCGATCGCGGGGCCGACGAACTTCCCGCCGGGATCTGGCGGAGAACGCGAAGTCAGCTACCTGGTGTTGGTGACGAACGTGGGCAGCCGCGCAACAGATGGCAGTCCGGTGACGATCACCGACACGCTGCCGGAAGCGCAAGGCGTCACGCCCATCGGGTCCGCTCATTTTTTTGATTTTGAGTATGAAGCCTACGATCCGGTGGACTGTGGAGACCCGTGCACGTCGGATCGAGTTGTGCCACCGGGCGATATCCTGGAGTTGGAAGTCACGGTGAAAGTGTCTGCGTTCGCGCCGGAAGGGCCCATTACGAATACCGTCAACGTGACGGGTGGTGGTGCGCCGCCGGTGACGGTGAGTGCCGAGAATGCGATCAGCAGCACCCCGGCACCGTTCGCGATCAAGGATTTTGGTTTTGGCGCGACAGGTTTGGATGGTGCGCTCGATACGCAGGCAGGTGCTCATCCATACGCAGCCAGTACTACGCTCAACCTGACCAAGGAAATCATCCCGGAAGGCGGGCGAGGCGTCTATGAGCCGGCACAGGGCCTGAAGGATGTCCTGGTGGATCTCCCCCTGGGGTTCGCCGGGAGCGCGCTTGCGGCGCGCCAGTGTCCCTTCAGCAAGCTTGAGGAGGACGGAGCGGCGGACAAGTATTACTGCCCGGCAGATACGCAGATCGGCAACGTCACGATGCACATCATTCTAGCTTCGGGTCCCACTTCGTCGCTGGGACAGAACACTTCGCCGGTCTCACCATTGTATAACATGGTGCCCGAACACGGCCATGCGGCAGAGTTCGCGTTCAGGTTCGGCGAGTTCTTCGACGTGCACCTTTTTGCCGATGTCGTTCGCACTGCGGCCGGCTACGTGCTGCGGGTCACCTCACCGGACGACCCATCGCCGATTGACTTTGCCGCACAGAAGGGCGGCACCCTGTCGGGCATTACGCTGACGCTGTTCGGCGACCCCGAGGCCGAAGACGGTGGTGTGAGCTCCCAGGGCAAGGAAGGCGATGTCGGGGGCACGGAAAGCTCCGGGAATCTCCCGGTCCCGTTCTTTACGAACCCCACTGAGTGCTCGGAGGCGCCGCAAACGGCGACGGTGCACATCGATACCTGGACGCACCGAGGGATCTACAACGCGGATGGCACCCCGAACTTCAGCGACCCCAACTGGCTTGAAGCGAAGTCCATGCTCCCCGCGACCACGGGCTGCGAATTGCTGCAGTTCAGCCCGTCGCTGACGGCGGCCCTGGATACAGCACAGGCGGACTCCCCGACGGGCCTGACAACCCATCTCACGATCCCGCAGGCCCCGAACGAGGACTTCTCGCTGGCGACGGCGGATCTGAGGGATGCGACGGTCGCGCTCCCTGCCGGCCTGGCGCTCTCCCCCTCCGCGGCGGATGGCCTGCAAGCGTGTTCGGATGCGCAGTTCGCGGAGGAATCCACGCAGCCCGCGGCGTGTCCGGAAGCGTCGCAGGTCGGGACCGTGGTGGCGCACACCCCCGTGTTGGGCGAACCGCTGGAAGGCCAGGTGTTCCTGGGGACCCCAAACTGCGGCCCCTGCACCCTCCAGGATGCGCAGAACGGCAACCTGGTGCGTCTCTTCATGCAGCTGCGTGCCCCTGCCTCGGGCATCGTGCTGAAAATCCCCGGCACGACCACGGTGGACCCCACCACGGGCGCCCTGACGACGTCATTCCCGGAATCCCCGCAGCAGCCGTTGGGTGACCTCACGTTCACGCTGAAGAGCGGCCCCAGAGCGCCACTGGCGACCCCCCAGACGTGTGGGACGTTCACGACGAACAGCACCCTCACGCCATGGTCCGCCCCCGAGTCGGGTCCCCCTGCGTTGTCGGCGAGCCCGTTTGAAATCGCCTCGAACTGCAACCCGGGATTCTCCCCATCCGCGACGTCGGGCACGACGAACAACCAGGCCGGTGCGTTCAGCCCGTTTGTGCTCACGGCCTCCCGCACCGACGGGGAACAGGACCTGAGCCGTGTCAGCGCAACTACGCCCCCCGGGTTGCTGGCGATCCTCAAGGGCGTGGAACGCTGCCCCGAACCACAGGCGTCCCAAGGTGCGTGTGGCGCGAACAGTCTGATCGGCCATGCCAGTGCGCTGGCGGGCGCCGGCTCGCACCCGTTCTACGCGCAGGGCGGCCAGGTGTTCCTCACCGGCCCCTACAGGGGCGCCCCGTTCGGCCTCAGCGTCGTGGTCCCCGCGGTCGCAGGCCCCTTCAACCTCGGGAACATCGTGGTCCGTGCCGCTGTGAGTGTCGATCCGCACACCGCGCAGATCAACGTGGTGAGCGACCCGCTCCCGAGCATGGTGGATGGCATTCCGTTGCAGGTCAAGACCGTGAACGTCAGCATCGACCGCCAGAGCTTCATGTTCAACCCGACCAACTGCGAACCCCTGTCGGTCGGCGGAACCCTCACGAGCACGCAGGGCGCGAGCGCCAGCGTGTCGAGTCACTTCCAGGCGACGAACTGTGCGGCGTTGCCGTTCAAGCCCGTGTTCGCCGTGAGTACGCAGGCGAAGAGCAGCAAGCAGAACGGTGCGAGCCTCACCGTCAAGGGCACCTTCCCCAGCGGCGAGGCAAACATCCACAGCGTCGCCGTCGTGCTCCCCAAGCAGCTCCCCGCCAGGCTCACGACGATCCAGCAGGCGTGCCCCGAAGCGACGTTCGCGGCGAACCCCGCGAGCTGCCCCGCGGGCTCGAACATCGGGATCGCCACGGCAACAACGCCGATTCTCGCCACCCCGGTGTCGGGCCCGGCGTACCTGGTGTCCCACGGCGGCGCGGCGTTCCCCGACGTAGTGGCGATCCTCCAGGCCGAAGGCATCACCGTCGATCTCGTCGGCAGCGTGAACATCAAGAAGGGCATCACGAGCAGCGACTTCGCGACGGTGCCAGACGCGCCGATCACCTCGTTCCAACTGACGCTCCCCGAGGGCCCCCACTCCGGTCTCACGGCGGTGCTCCCGGCCAGCGCGAAGGGCAATCTCTGCGGCACCAGCCTGACGATGCCCTTCACGATCACCGGCCAGAACGGCGCCGTCGTCAAGCAGAACGAGAAGATCGCCGTCACCGGCTGCGCCGCGCCAAAGCACAAGCCCAAGGCCCACAAGAAGGGCAAAAAGAAGGCCTAGTGGCAACCGCGACCGCCATGCCCGCCCGCAGCAAGCCCGCTGAACCATCCCCGCACAGTCGCGTATCGGAGATTCAGCGCCAGCGGCTGCTGGCAGGCATGGCCGAGGTTGCCGCCGAGCACGGCGCGGGGTCGGTGACGGTCGCGCACATCGTCGCCGCCTCCGGCGTCTCGCGGCGCACGTTCTACGAACTGTTCTCCGACCGCGAAGAGTGCACCCTGGCGGCGCTGGACCAGGCGATCGCCCGCGCCACGCAGGCGGTGCTCCCCGCGTACGAACAGGCAGGCCCGCGCTGGCGCGATCAGATCCGCGCGGGGCTCGGTGCGCTGCTGGCGTTCTTCGACGAAGAGCCCACCGTCGCGCGTCTGTGCGTAGTCGAGTCCCTGGGCTCCGGCCCCAGGGCGCTGCAGCGCCGCACGCGCGTCGTGCGTGTGCTGATTCAAGCAATCGACGAAGGCCGCGCCGAAGCGCGCGGGGGTAAAAGCGCGCCGCCGCTCACGGCCGAGGGTGTCGTCGGCGCCGTGCTCGCCGTCCTGCACGCGCGCCTGATCGAAGCGCCAGGCGGCCCGCTCTACCCGCTCGTGCCGCAATTAATGGGCACGATCGTGCATCCCTACCTGGGGGCCGCCGCCGCGGAGAAGGAGCTCAACAAGCCGGCCCCACAAATCCAAACAAAAACGCGCCCCCGCACAAAGGACCCGCTGGACGGACTGGCGATGCGGCTCACCTACAGGACGGTGCGCGTGCTCACGGCGATCGCCGCCGCGCCGCGCGCGAGCAACCGGGGGGTGGCGGCCGCCGCCGAGATTTCCGACCAGGGCCAGATCTCCAAGCTGCTCGCGCGGCTGCAGAGCCTCGGGCTGATTCGCAACCTGGGGGAGGGGCAGGCCAAGGGAGGCCCCAACGCGTGGGCGCTGACGCAGCGCGGCGAGGAGGTCGAGCGCTCGATCCGGGGGTGAGGCGAATGTGCGCACCCGTGGTAGCATGAAAGTATGAAGCTCAGTGTGAGCCTGCCCGATGGCGACGTCGCCTACCTCGATGCCTACGCGCACGAGCAGGGACACAAGTCGCGCTCCGCCGTGCTGCACAAGGCCATCCGCACGCTGCGGGCGACCGAGCTGGAGGGCGCCTATGAGGACGCCTGGAAGCAGTGGGACGCCTCCGGCGAGGCGGGGGCGTGGGAGCCAACGGCGGCCGACGGCCTGTCCTGAGCCGAAGATGCGCCGCGGCGACATCCGCATCGTCGAGCTCGACCCTGTCGTGGGCGCGGAGGCCAACAAGCAGCGGCCCGCGATCCTCGTCAGCAACGACGGCGCCAACCTGTCGGCCGCGAGGCTCGGGCGGGGCGTCCTGACGATCGTGCCGGTCACCTCGAACACCGCGCGGGTCCACCCCTTCCAGGTGCTGCTCGAAGCCGACGCCGTCGGGCTCAAGGACGATTGCAAGGCCCAGGCCGAGCAGGTCCGCTCGGTTGACATCCGGCGCATCGGCGCGCGCGTCGGGTCGGTGCCGGCGCACCTGATGGAGCGGGTGGACGAGGCGTTGCGGCTGCATCTCGCGCTGTGAGGAGCGCTGCCCAGGCAAGGCTGTTCGTAGCGATCGACCCGCCCGCGTGGGTACGTGAGGCGCTGTGCGCGTGGGCGCGGGGTGCGCTCGGGCCGGTGCGGGGGAAGGGGGCAGGGGCGACCCGGCCGCTGCGGCTGCTCGCGCCCGAGCTGCTGCACGTGACCGTCTGCTTTCTCGGCGCGCGGCCGGTAGAGGAGATCGGAGCGATCGGCGAGACGCTCGGGGAGGAGGCCACGGCCGTCGGGGAGGTGTCCGTCGGAGCGCCGCTGTGGCTGCCGCCGCGCCGCCCGCGGGCCTTGGCGGTCGAGCTGCACGAGCCCTCGGGGGAGTTGGCGCGGCTGCACGACGCGCTCGGCCTGGCGCTGGGCGTGCAGGAGCGGCGCCACCGGCGCTTTCGCCCCCACATCACCCTCGCGCGCATGCGCGAGGGCGCGGCGCCGCGCGCGCGGGAGCTGGCGCCGACGCCGCAGCTGGAGTTCGTGCCCACCGAGTTGGTGCTGTATCGCTCCTGGTTGTCACCCGCGGGGGCCGAGTACGAGGCCGTCGGGAGTGCCACGCTCGTGCCGGGATGAGGGCCTGACGGCTCGTTTCGCCGGGTCGCCCGATACGAACACCTGTTCCGTCCGAACCCGTCCTTAGGGTTTCCCGTCCAATCCCGATTTCAGGAGGAGTGACCGCTATGCCCGTAACCGAACAGGAGAAGGCCGCCAAAGCGCGCGATGCCGCGCTGCAGGGGGCGCTCACGCAGATCGAGCGCGAGTTCGGGAAGGGCTCGGTCATGCGCATGGGGGACGAGGGGGCGCAGGTGCGCGCCGAGGCGATCTCCACGGGCGCTCTCTCGCTCGACCTGGCCCTTGGCATCGGCGGCGTCCCCAAGGGCCGCATCGTCGAGGTCTTCGGCCCCGAGTCCTCGGGCAAGACGACGCTGATCTACCACGTCATCGCCGAGGCACAGAAGGTCGGGGGGGTGTGTGCCTTCATCGACGCGGAGCACGCCATGGATCCCCTCTACGCCAAGGAGATCGGCGTGGACATCGACGAGCTGCTCGTCTCCCAGCCCGACTACGGCGAGCAGGCGCTCGAGATCGCCGACATGCTCGTGCGCAGCGGGGCCGTGGACGTGGTCGCGATCGACTCCGTCGCCGCCCTGACGCCACGCGTGGAGCTGGAGGGCCAGATGGGCGATCAGACCGTCGGTGCGCAGGCGCGCATGATGTCCCAGGCGATGCGCAAGCTCGCGGGCAACCTCAACCGCACCAGCACGCTGTGCATCCTCACCAACCAGATCCGTGAAAAGGTCGGGGTTATGTTTGGCTCGCCCGAGACGCAGCCCGGGGGCCGGGCGCTGAAGTTCTATGCCTCACAGCGCCTGGACATCCGCCGCATCGAGACGCTCAAGGACGGCACAGAGGCCGTGGGGAACCGCGTGCGCGTGAAAGTGGTTAAGAACAAGCTCGCCGCGCCCTTCCGCCAGGCCGAATTCGACATCGAGTTCGGGCGGGGGATCTCCACCGCGGGGTGCCTCGTCGATCTCGGGTTGGAGCACAACATCGTGTCCAAGTCTGGCTCCTTCTTCTCCTATGGCGAGCAGCGCCTGGGGCAGGGCCGCGGGGCGGCCAAGGTCTATCTCAACGAGAACCCGGCGATGGCCAAGGAGATCGAAGGCAAGATCTACTCCGCGCTCGGCATCGGCGCGGACAAGGTCACGCCTCTCACCGAGCGCGGGCAGGCGGCCCGCCCGCAGGCGGCAGCGCCATCCAACGGCGACGTCGAGCCGAAGGTTGTTGCGCGCGCGGCGGCGGTGTCGCAGGCGGCCTAGGTCACACCGATACTGCGGTCGGTCAGCACCCGCTCGCGGACGCAAGCGCCCTACACAGGTCGTCAATCCGATCCGATCCGAGTCTTGTGATTTCCTCGGTCAGCTGGGCCTTCGGAACGGTGCGCACATTGTCCAGCGAGATCGCGCATTCGCGGGGCATGCCGTCCTCGGGGCCCAGCGGCACCTCGCTGACAAGTCCGCGGATGCGGGTCGTTACCAGCGCAACGACCACGTTGCGAAGCCCCGGGATCGCCGCGTCACGAGTCAGAATGCATACGGGACGCCGGCCCTCGACTTCAAGATCGAGCCAGAAGATAGCGCCGCGACTCACCAAGGCTCTTCGCGGACCGCCTCACGGGCGTTCGCCTCTGCCCATCGATCTTCGCGCCCATCCAACTCGGTGGGCGAGAGCTTTGCCTCCTCGTCGAAATATGCCGCCAGCCCACCCTGGGTCTCAACGGCGCGCAGCGCGGCAATGGCCTGCGCATCGGTCCACGCGGGCGCTTCCTCAAGCAGCTTTTCCTTCGCCGTCATACCAAGAGAGTAGCGACGGGTAGCGACGCCGACGAACGACAGACGCCTGCGCCGATACCCTATTGAGTCATGGCAAAGCGCTACCACCTCACCACCTTCGGGTGTCAGATGAACGAGCACGACTCCGAGCGCATGAAAGGCATGCTCGAGTCGCTGGGCTACACCGAGGCCTCGGAGCGCGCGCAGGCCGATGTGATCCTGTTCAACACCTGCTCGATCCGCGAGACCGCGGACAGCCGCTTCCTCGCGCACCTGGGGGAGGCGAAGCGACTGAAGCGCGAAGAGCCGGGTCGGGTCGTGGGCGTGGGGGGTTGCTGGGCGCAGTCGCTCAAGGAGGAGGTGTTCGCGCGCTTCCCGTTCGTGGACGTGGCGTTTGGCCCCGGCCAGGTGCACAAGCTGGCGGAGTTCCTCACGAGCGATTCGCTCTCAGCACAGGGGTTTTTTGAGTTCGAGGGCTTCACCGGGCATCTGCCCGCGAGGCGCGCGCGGCCGTTCCAGGGGTGGCTGCAGATCTCCGTGGGTTGCAACTGCGTGTGCTCGTACTGCATTGTGCCCTCGACGCGCGGGCGCGAGGTCAGCCGGCCGACGGGGGAGCTGGTGGCGGAGGTCGAGGGCATGGCGGCGGACGGGGTGTGCGAGGTCACGCTGCTCGGGCAGAACGTCAACTCCTACGGGCGCGACCTCGGGGTGTCGGCGGGCGCGCCCGGTGGGGCTGGACGCGCGAGCTTCTCCGAGCTGCTGCGCGCGATCGACGCGATCGACGGTATCGAGCGCATCCGCTACACGAGCCCGCACCCGAAGGACATGCGCGAGGACGTGATCCGCGCGCACGCCGAGCTGGGAAGCCTGTGCGAGCACATCCACCTGCCGCTGCAGTCGGGCTCGAGCAGAGTGCTCAAGGCGATGCGGCGCACGTACGACCGCGGGCGCTACCTCGACCGGGTCGCCCTGATCCGCGAGCACGTGCCCGACGTCTCGCTCACGACCGACATCATCGTCGGCTTCCCAGGTGAGACGGAGGAGGACTTCGCGGAAACGCTCGCGGTCGTCGAGCAGGTCGGCTACGACAGCGCGTTCACCTTCATCTTCTCCCCACGCCGGGGGACGGCTGCGGCCGAGTTGACGGAGGGCATCGTGCCGCACGAGGTGAAGGTGCAGCGCATGGAGCGGCTCATCGAGGCCGTGCAGCGCCACGCGCGCGAGCGCGCGCAGCGGTTCGTCGGGCGCACGATAGAGGTGCTGGTCGAAGGGCCCTCGCGCACGGACCCGCTCAGGCTGCGCGGGCGCACACGGCATAACAAGGCCGTGAACTTCACAGGGTTGGCGCAGCCGGGGGAGTTCGCGCAGGTGCAGATCGAGAGGGCTTCGAGTCAGACGCTGAGCGGCGAGGAGCTGCTGCTCGCCCGCGCCGGCCTGGCCTGAGCGCGCCGTCCCGTCGGCTCGCTAGCGCTTGTCGAGCTGCCCGGCAGCCAGCTGCTTGGCGACGTCATCGCCGCCGATGCGGCGTGTGACCTTCGCGGCGGACTCAGGGGCGAGGCTGCCGAAGACCGTTCCCAGCCTGAGGGCGACCGGCGCCACGTCCACCTCACCGCGGTTGCGCTCGATCGCGCTAACCGTGGCCTTCGCGACGTCCTGCGGCGAGCGCGTGCCGACGCCGGGGGGCAGTTTGGCGCCCGACTCGGCGAACATGCCCGCGTCGCGGATGAAACCGGGGAAGACCGTGCTGACGCCGACGCCGTGCTCGTGCAGCTCCGCGCGCAGGGCTCCCGCGAAGCCGCGCAGGCCGTACTTGGTGGCGTTGTAGATCGAGGTCCCGGCGCTGGCCGTCTTGCCGGCGAGCGAGGACACGAACAGGAGGTGGCCGCTGCGGCGCTCGATCATTGCCGGCACCAGCGCATGCGCGAGAGCGATCGGGGCGCGCAGGTTGACGTCCAGCGCGCGGTCGATCTGCTCCATGCTGAAGCTGTCCAGGCGGCCCGCGCCCGGCAGCGCGGCGTTGGCGATCAGGACATCCACCTCGCCCGCCTCCGCCAGCAGACGCTCGATCTCCGCGGGGACGGCCAGATCCACGGCGAGCGTGCGCGCGCCGAGCTCGGCCGCCAATGGCCCCAGCACATCCGTGCGCCGGCCGGTGAGCGTCAGCTGCGCGCCGCGCTCGTGCAGCGCGCGCGCGATCGCCTGGCCGATGCCGCCGGTGGCACCCGTGAGCAGAACCTTCGACCCTGAGAGCTGCATCGGTCTGCAAGCCTACGGCAATGGACGTGATCGCGCTATTCGGCCCCACGGGAGTGGGCAAGACGGCAGTGGCCGTCGCACTCGCCGAGCATTTGCGCGCGCGGGGGGAGCGGCCCGTGGCGGTGAGCGCCGACGCGCTGCAGGTGTACACGGGCCTGGAGACGCTCACCGGCGTCGCCTCGGCGGCGGAGCGAGGGGCGCTCGAGCACCGGCTCGTCTCCTTCCTGCCGCTCGACGCTACGTTCAGCGCCGGGCAGTACGCCGAGCTGGCGCACGCCGAGATCGACGGTCTGCTCGCGCAGGGCTCTCGCCCGATCGTGGTGGGGGGGACCGGGCTGTATCTGCGCGCGGCCTTGACCGAGCTCGATCTGCGCCCGCCCCCGCCCGAGGGGGTGCGCCAGCGGTGGGTGGCGGAGCTGGAACGCGTCGGCGCGCCCGCGCTGCACGCCCGCTTGGCGCAGCAAGCGCCGTGGGCAGCGGAGGGGATCGACCCCAACGACCGCCAGCGGGTGGTGCGAGCACTGGAGCTGCTCGACCTCGGCGAGCTCGAGCCACCCGAGGGCCCCTCGCAGCTATGGACCGCCGAGGTGCGCCACCCGACGCTGCTGGCGGGCCTGACGATGGAGCGCGAGGCGCTGTATGCGCAGATCGACGCGCGCGTCGATGCGATGCTCGCTGCCGGAGTGCGCGAGGAGGTGCAGCGCGCGAATGCCGCGGGCGCCAGCGGCACGGCACGCAAGGCGCTCGGCTTCGAGGAGCTGCTCGCCGGCGATGTGGAGGGCATGAAGCGCCGGACGCGCAACTACGCGCGGCGGCAGCTCACGTGGATGCGCAAGCTCGCCGGGGTGCGGCTGATCGACGTGACGGGGCGCTTGGCGGATGATGTCGCGGAGGAGATCGCCGCGATGGATGCAATGGGCGCCTAGACTGCCCGCGATGAGATTCGAGAAGTGGCAGGCACTGGGTAACGACTACCTGATCGTCGAGCAGGACGAGCTGCCGTTCGAGCTGACGCCTGCGCGCGTACGGCGGCTGTGCGAGTCCCATTTCGGGGTCTTCGCCGATGGGGTGCTGCTGCTCTCGCGCAGCGACGATCCGGGCTTCGTGGCGAACCTGCGTATCTACAACCCGGACGGCTCCGAAGCCGAGCTGTCGGGCAATGGTGCGCGTGAGGCGATTCTTTACCTGCGCCGGCGCGGCTGGACCAACGAGGACGTCTTCTCGCTACAGACCGCCGCGGGCGCGATTACTCCGACGATCACAGGACCTGACACCTGCCGCGTGGACATGGGCCATGCACATGTGACCTCGAAGGATTTCCCAGACGGACCAGACAATGGTCGAGGAGAGCTTGAGGCCGGGGGACGCAGATGGCACTTTCAGCACATCTCGATAGGCAATCCCCAGTGTGCGATCCATGTGCCCGACATTGCAGGGCTGCTGGCTCTGGATCTGTCTGACATCGGCCCGGAAATCGAAAACCACGAACTCTTCCCGAACCGCACCAACGTCTCGTGGTTCACCGAAACAGGGCCGAATCGGATTCGTGCACGTATCTTTGAGCGCGGCGTCGGAAGAACCTGGTCCTCGGGCACCGGGGCAGTCGGCGCTGCTGTGGCACACCATCTCAGAGCCGGCACCCCAATCGGTGCGACGGTGACGGTCGAGTTGGATGTGAGCGAACTGGCAGTGGAAGTGGGGGAGGATCTGCACATCAACCTGACTGGCTGGGCGCGACCCGTGTTCGCGGGAACCCTCAGCGAGGATTTTCTAAAGGAGCTAAATGAAACCCA
>CAWGFQ010000011.1:0-22725 GCA_963821895.1 uncultured Solirubrobacterales bacterium | reverse complement strand
GCCACGACGGTCGCCATGCACCTGGTCCGCCGAGCGCTGCTTCAGCGGTCGTAGGCCCGTCCGCGGGGAAGGACGCGCTGAATCACGATCGTGCGGGTCTCACGGTCGCGAGTGAAGCGCACGCGCCAGGGGACGTCCGTCATGCGTCCCCGAGTTCCCGCATCACCTGCTCAAGCGGGATCGGCGGCACGCCTGCCGCGAGTTCGTCGCGCGCTTCCTGAACGGCGGCTTCCTCCTCCTCAGAAATATCCTCGTCCTCCAGGGGCGCGGCGTCCAGGCGACGCACAAGGGAATCCTCGCGTTGGCGAGCCGCGTACTCCAGGATGTCATCCAGCTGCGGCTCCGAGAGCTCGTCTGCCAAACGGAGAAACCTTTCTTTGGTCGTCATGGGGCAATTGTAGGACCTGAGCAGCCGCAAACGCAATCGCGTACGCAATAAGGTACACTGAGTCGATGGCCAGGACAGTCCCCGCACGCGAGTTGCGCAGCAACCTCTCCCAAGTCCTCCGCAACGTCGCCGATCGCCGCGATCACTTCGTCGTGACGCGCAATGGCCGCCCTGCCGCCGCGATGGTGCCGATCAACGAGTACGAGGCGCTGGAGGAGACGGCCGAGATCCTCTCCGACAGGGACGCGCTGGCGGCGATAGAGGCGGGCCGGGCCGAGATCGCGCGAGGGGAAACCGTCACGCTCGAGGAAGTCCGGCAGGAGCTCGCTGAACGCCGCGCCGCCGCCGAACGGCCGGCCGCCAGTTGATTCGTGGCCCGGGTCATTCTTGCTCGCCGCGCCCGACTTTCCCTGCTCGATCTTCCCTGGCTCCTGAGCAGCGCGGTCAACGATGCCCTCGGGTTGCTGGGGCGGGAGCCCGATGCTGGCTATGAGCTGCGCGGACGGCTGCGCGGCCTGCGCTCGCTGCGCGTCGGGTCCTACCGGATCCTCTACGAGCTCAAGGCCGATGAACGCGAGGTTCGCGTGACCGCGATCCTCCACCGCTCCGTCGCCTATCGCGGCGACCCGCGCTGAGCGGCGCGCGAGGCCCCGCGGAAGGGGCGATCCACTCAGGGGTTGACATGGGGGGTGGCTTGTGCTTATAGTGTTCTCGTCGGGGTTGGCTTGCGGACTCGCAGGTTGAGCGCGACATCAAATAGATCTTGCCTGGGTCTGCCTTCGGGTTGGGCTTCAGCGCTGACGAGGGACGTATGGGAGAGGGACATGATCGCCTTGGGAAGAGATGAGCGATGAGTGACATTGCACGCACCGCGCGTGGCGCGGCCGACGATCCTGCGGCCCCGGTGGGGGCCTTGGCTAGATGCATCAGCATCCTGATGCATCTCTCTCTCTCTTTCTTTCTCTCTCTCTTTGGCGGGGTTGGCCGGCTTCTAGGCCCTCGCCGTCGGTTCGCCGTTCGGGGTCGGATGACCCGGACGGTTTTCTGTACCCGGGGTGCCACCCGAGCGGGCTTGTTCTCGATTGCCTCGGGAGGGGATGCTGATGCGTGGCTTGACTGTCGCCGGGTTGCTGGTGGTGATGGGAGTTTGCTTGCCGGGGGCAGCGCTGGCGGGGGAAGGGTGCCCCAATGAACAGCTGCGCGCGGAAAACAACTCGCTGGGGTTGCCGGACTGCCGGGCGTTTGAGATGGTCACGCCGGCGGAAAAGAACAGCGCGTTGGTGGAACCCGTCGAAGCGCCGACGGTGGCGCCCGACGGATCGAGCCTTGCGGGTGAGACACAAGAAGGGTTCGCCGGTATTGAGAACGATGAATTCGAAACTGGAGGCGCGTTCTATCGTTTTTCGCGGGCCGCGTCGGGTTGGGTTACCAGCCCGTTGAATCCTTACCGTGGGTCGATGTTGAGTATGGGTGTTGGGGGTGTGGATTCGGTGTGGGGGCCGGGGGAACCCCATGTGGTTTCGGCGTCTCTGCGGTTGCGTGGGGCGGATGGGTCGCTGAGCGAAATCGGCCCGGCGTGGCTGTCTTCACAGGGATCGAACGGGGAAGGGAATCCTCTTTTGGTTGATGGTGTCGCGGCGAGTGCTGTGGACGGGGTCGTGTTTACCGTCCGGGAGTCTGGGTTGTTGTGGCCGTTCGATGAAACGATCACTGAACCTACCAGGTTCCCCGTTGCGCATTCGTTGTATGAGTACAGGGGTATCGGCAATGCGGCGCCGAGTCTGGTCGGGGTCAGCGGGGGCGCTGGTAGCACAGCGTTGGTCAGTCGGTGTGGCTCTGAGCTCGGTGGCGGGGTGTTTGGTGAACATAACTCGGTCTCTGAAGATGGGGGGGTTGTGTTCTTCGTGGCGGTGGGTGCGGATCGTTTTCCTTGTGGTGGGGTGCAGCCGCCGGTGGATGAGTTGTTCGCGCGTGTCGAAGGGTCTCGTACGGTTGCGATCTCCGAGCCGTCTGCGGTGGATTGCCCGTTGTGCGATACGGGTGCGCCGGCGGATGCGGTGTTTCAGGGTGCTTCGGCGGATGGGTCGAAGGTGTTCTTTACGACGAAGCAGTCGTTGCTTGGGAGTGATGCGAGTGAGAACTTGTACGAGTATGATTTCGATCCGCCGGCTGGCCAGGCGAGGGTGGTTCGGGTCTCTGGGGGCGATGGTGTTTTGGAACCGACCGCGGAAGTGCAGGGTGTGACGGCGGTTTCTGAGGATGGTTCGCATGTTTATTTTATCGCCAAAGGCGTTTTGACGGGTGCGCCAAACGGTTTTGGTGAACGTGCGCAGGCTGATGCTGAGAACTTGTATGTGTATGAGCGCGATGCGGAGTACCCGGCTGGTCATACGGTGTTCATCGCGTCGTGTGCAGGGGTCAGTAGTGGACAGAGCCAGGCGACGCCCGATGGCCGCTTTTTGGCGTTTTCCACTGGTTGTCATTTGACTCCAGGGAATTATGGGAGTGGGCGTCAGGTGTTTTTGTATGATGCGCAGACGGGCAGCCTCGTGCGGGTCTCGAGCGGGCCCGAAGGACCCGATAACGGCAGCGGTGCTGCTGGTGGGGGTGCGAGCATCGTCAATCAGGGTCATAATGGCAACGCGGGTACGCGTGGTGGTGCGCTTGCGCGGACGATGTCTGACGATGGGTCGTTTGTGTTTTTTCAGAGCTCGGTGGGGTTGGCTCCCGGGGCGCTGAATAATGTAAAGGTCACCGAAACGGGCATTGGCGTTCCGGTTTATGCCCAGAATGTGTATGAGTATCACGCTGGTCGTGTCTGGCTGATCGGCAGCGATGCCGCGCCTGAATATAGCCAGGCCGTATCCGGGGTGGCGTTGGTTGGTACGACGGCGTCGGGTGGGGATGTGTTCTTCAGGACCGATGCGCAGCTGGTGTCGCAGGATACCGATACGCAGGTGGACTTTTACGATGCGCGTGTGGGTGGTGGTTTTCCTGTGTCTGTGGTGCCGGCGGGGTGTGGGGGGGATGCTTGTCAGGGTGCCCCGTCGGCCGTCCCGGGGTTTGGTATTCCGTCGAGTGTGGTGTTCTCGGGTGGGGGGAATCTCGCGCCGCCGGTGTCTGTGCCGGTGGTGGCGCCCAAGGCGTTGAGTGTGGCGCAGAAGCTTTCCCGGGCGTTGAGGGTGTGTTTGAAGGAGCCCAGGCGTCGGCGGGTGTTGTGTGAGGCGAGAGCGAAGAGGCGGTATGGCCGTTCATCCAGGGCTGTGAAGAGCGATAGGAGGGGTAAGTGATGCTCTCGTTCAGAGGTGGGTCTTGCGGGCGGGTTCTGTGTTTGGGTGCGCTGGCTGTGTTGTTTGTGTTGGGGTTGTGCGTGTCGTGTGCGGGTGCGGTGGTGCCTGGCCCGGCGTGGTCGGTGCAGTCGATCGCAGGACCGACGACCTTCACACCGGGTAACAACAGCAGAGAACGAGAAGAGTCATACAGGATATTCGTGACGAACGTGGGCAGCCGCCCGTCGGATGGCAGTCCCGTGACGATCACGGACACCCTGCCGCCCGGACTCACGGTCGGATACGGAGGGCAAACAAAGCTTTATGAGGCGATGGGTGTCTCCGAAGACCGGTCAGGGCAGTCCACTGGCGAAGATTGTGGTGATCCGTGTGTGTATCACGGTGTGTTGCCGCCGAGGGATATCTTGGAGTTCCAGGTTCCTGTGACGGTGCCTGCGTCCGCACCGGAGGGCAGCATCGCGAATACGGTGACGGTTACCGGTGGTGGGGTCGCCCCAGCATCGGTCACTGCTGAGAACGCGGTCGGTAGCAGTCCGGCGCCGTTTGCGATCAAGGAATTCGGGTTTTCTGTCAGGGGCCTGGATGGCGCGCCCGATACCCAGGCCGGAGCGCACCCGTACGGTGTCAGCACATCACTTAATTTCACCAACGAACACGTAGGAAACACCGGGGAAGATTATTCGCCGTCGCAGGCGGTGAAGGATGTCGTGACGGATCTGCCGTTGGGTTTCGCGGGGAGCGTGCTGGCGGCCCCCAAGTGCCCGCTCACCGACCTACAACAGGCGGCTATCATCGGCGAAGAGAATCATGCTTCGTTCGATTGTCCTGCGGACACACAGGTCGGCGATGTCACACTGCAGACTGTCCTTCCGGGGAACTTCACTTCGTCGCTGGCTGTGGGAACGTCTACGGATTTGTCGCCGTTGTATAATCTGGTTCCGGAACGTGGTCATCCGGCGGAGTTTGGGTTTGACCTGGGTGGTCTATTCGCGACGCATCTTTTCGCGAGTGTTATACATACCAGTGGTGGTTATGTGTTGCGGGTGACATCCCCGGAAGGAGCGTCCCAGTTCGTGACGCTACAACAGAAGGGCGGTGTTTTCAGTGGTATCACGCTGACGCTGTACGGTGACCCTGAGGCTACCGATGGTGGCGCGAGCTATCCGAGTGGCGGGAACCAGCCGGTCCCGTACTACACGAACCCGACGGACTGCTCGGGGACGCCTGGCGTCGCGACGGTGCATGCCGATACGTGGACCCACCAGGGTGCCGTCGGCGCGGATGGCGAACCTGATTTCAGCGACCCGAACTGGCTGTCGGCGAAGTCCGAATTGCCCGCGACGACGGGCTGCGAACTGCTGCAGTTCAGCCCATCGCTGACGGCGGCCGTGGATACCACGGTGGCGGATTCCCCGACGGGCTTGACGACCCATCTCACGATTCCGCAGGCCCCGGATGAGGACTTCTCCCTCGCCACACCCGACCTGAAGAGCGCGACAGTCGCGCTCCCTGCCGGCCTCGCGCTCTCCCCGTCAGGCGCCGACGGCCTGCAGGCGTGCTCTGACGCACAGTGGGCGGAGGAATCCACGCAGCCCGCGGCGTGCCCAGAAGCCTCACAGATCGGGGCCGCCGTCGCGCACACCCCGACGCTGGGCGAACCCCTGGAAGGCCAAGTATTCCTCGGCACCCCCAACTGCTCGCCGTGCAGCCTCGCGGATGCGCAGAACGGCAACTTGTTGCGGTTGTTCCTGCAGTTGCGTGCCCCGAACTCGGGGATCGTCATCAAGGTCCCCGGCACCACCACGGTGGACCCCGTGACGGGTGCCCTGACGGCGTCGTTCCCGGAATCCCCGCAGCAGCCCGTGGGGGACTTGACGCTGACGTTGAAGGGCGGGCCGAGGGCGCCGCTTGTGACGCCGCAGTCGTGTGGGACGTTCACGACGAACAGCACGCTGACGCCATGGTCCGCACCCGAGTCCGGTCCGCCCGCGCTCTCATCGAGCTCGTTTGAAATCGGCTCGAACTGCAACCCGGGGTTCAGCCCGTCCGCGACGGGTGGTACGACGGACAACCAGGCGGGTGCGTTCAGCCCGCTGGACGTCACGATCTCTCGTACTGACCAGGAACAGGACCTGAGCGGCATCAGGGTCACCACCCCGCCCGGGCTGCTGGGTGTGTTGAAGGGAGTGGAACGCTGCCCCGAACCACAGGCATCCCAGGGTGCTTGTGGCGCCAATAGCCTGATCGGGCACGTCAGTGCGCTCGTGGGTGCGGGTTCGCATCCGTTCTACACCCAGGGCGGCCAGGCGTTCCTCACCGGCCCCTACAAGGGCGCGCCGTTCGGCCTGAGCGTCGTAGTCCCGGCGGTAGCAGGCCCGTTCAACCTGGGGAACATCGTGGTACGTGCCGCTGTGAGCGTCGATCCGCACACCGCGCAGATCACCGTCACAAGCGACCCGCTCCCGAGCATGGTGGATGGCATTCCGTTGCACGTCAAGACGGTGAACGTCGCGATCGACCGCTCGAACTTCATGTTCAACCCGACCAACTGCGAACCCCTCTCAGCCGGTGGGACGCTGTCAAGCACCCAGGGAGCGAGCGCTGCCGTCTCAAGCCGCTTCCAGGCCGCGAACTGCCAGGGCCTGCCGTTCAAGCCCGCGTTCAACGTGAGTACGCAGGCGCACACGAGCAAGCACGAAGGCGCGAGCCTCACCGTCAAGGGGACATTCCCCGCGGGCAACGCGAATACCCGCAGCGTGGCGGTCGTGCTCCCCAAGCAACTCCCCGCCAGGCTCACGACGATCCAGCAGGCGTGCCCCGAAGCGACGTTCGCAGCGAACCCCGCGTCGTGCCCCGCGGGTTCTGACATCGGGATCGCCACGGCCACCACGCCGATCCTCGCCTCCTCGGTGTCGGGCCCGGCGTACCTGGTCTCCCACGGCGGCGCGGCATTCCCCGAACGTCGTGGCGATCCTCCAGGCCGAAGGCGTCACCGTTGACCTGGTCGGCAGTGTCAACATCAAGAAGGGCATCACCTCAAGCGACTTCGCGACGGTGCCCGACGCGCCGATCGGCAACTTCACGCTGACGTTGCCCGAGGGCCCCCACAGCGGTCTTGCTGCCGTGCTCCCGGCCAGCGCGAAGGGCAGCCTCTGCGGCACATCGCTGAGCATGCCGTTCACGATCACGGGCCAGAACGGCGCGCAGGTCAAGCAGAACGAGAAGATCGCCGTCACCGGCTGCGCTGCCGTGAAAAAGAAGCCCAAGAAGAAGGGCAGCAAGAAGAATGCCAAGTGAGCACCGCGACCGCCATGCCCGCCCGCAGCAAGCCCGCTGAACCATCCCCGCACAGTCGCGTCTCGGAGATCCAGCGCCAGCGGCTGCTGGCAGGCATGGCCGAGGTCGCCACCGAGCACGGCGCAGGGGGCGTCACGGTCGCGCACATAGTGGCGGCCTCCGGTGTCTCGCGGCGCACGTTCTACGAACTGTTCTCCGACCGCGAAGAGTGCACGTTAGCTGCGCTAGACCAGGCAATCAACCGCGCCACGCAGGTAGTCCTCCCCGCGTACGAAGAGACAGGCCCGCGCTGGCGCGAGCGCATCCGCGCGGGGCTCAGCGCGTTGTTGCGTTTTTTTGACGAAGAGCCCACCGTCGCGCGTCTCTGCGTAGTCGAGTCCCTCGGCGCGGGCCCAAGGGCGCTGCAGCGCCGCACGCAAGTCGTGCGTGTGCTGATTCAGGTAATCGACGAGGGCCGCGCCGAAGCGCGCGGTGCTAAAAGCGCGCCTCCGCTCACGGCTGAGGGCGTCGTCGGCGCCGTGCTAGCCGTCCTGCACGCGCGCCTGATCGAAGCGCCAGGCGGCCCGCTCTACCCGCTCGTGCCGCAACTCATGGGCACGGTCGTGCACCCCTACCTGGGGGCCGCCGCCGCGGAGAAAGAGCTCAACAAGCCGGCCCCACAAATCCAAACAACATCCCGACCCCGCACGAAGGACCCGCTGGACGGGCTCGACATGCGGCTCACCTACCGGACGGTGCGCGTGCTCACCGCAATCGCCGCCACCCCGCGCGCGAGCAATCGCGGCGTGGCCGCCGCCGCCGACATCTCCGACCAGGGCCAGATCTCCAAACTGCTCGCCCGCCTGCAAAGCCTCGGGTTGATCCGCAACCTCGGAGAGGGCCAGGCCAAAGGGGGTCCCAACGCGTGGGCGCTGACGGGGAGGGGGGAGGAGGTCGAGCGCTCGATTCGGGGGTGATCAGCTTTCGCCAAGCTCGCGTAGGCGGTCGATCAGGCGGGGTTTGGCGCGGCGGTAGGCGCCGAGGTTGGTGCGCTGCGCCGCGGCCAGTACCGCGACGATGTAGGGGGCTCCGTCGGATGGCTCGTTGCGGTAGACGAGGCGAAAACGCGGCTTGTCGGTCCAGCCGTCCCGATCGAAGCGAATGCGCCGGCAGTCCTTCAGCTCTTCCAGGCCGCGACGCGCGCGCAGCTCATCCCCGAGCCACGGGTTCTGCTTCAGTTCGCCCGCCAGACGCAGCGCCGCCAGCGCGACGCCGCGGTCGGCTTGCACCAGCTCCCGGAGATCCTCGCGTGCGCCCGGGAGGACGATTACGTCATAGCTCATCGCGATTCTGTGCAAGCTCTCGGTGGGTGAAGCCCAGCTCCTCGATCACCTCGTCGAGCGGCACGCCTTCGGCGCTCGACTCCCCGGCGCGCTCGCGCAGGAGCAGGGCGACCGCGAGATCCTCGGCCTCCGCTTCGAGCTGCTCGAGGCGCTCCAGCACCGCGATCGCGTCGACTTCCGGAATCAGCAGCGCCCCGCCCTGGCGCCGCGGCCCGATGCCGTAGGCGTTGTCGAGCAGGCTTTGCGAGGGCTTGCGCCTGCGGCGCATCGCATCGACGAGCCCGGGCAGCTTCGTACGGGCCTGGTCGGTGCCGAGCTGGCGGTCGAGCGGCAGTCCTGATCTTTGCTGCATGAGCACCTCCAAGTCGTACGAGTTGTCGTCCGAGCAGCCTACCATGGGGGGGAGCGGCAGCCGGGCTGCCGGCGTGGAGGCGAAAGGGGCGTACCCGTGGTAGCATGAAAGTATGAAGCTCAGTGTGAGCCTGCCCGATGGCGATGTTGCCTACCTCGATGCCTACGCGCACGAGCAGGGACACAAGTCGCGCTCCGCCGTGCTGCACAAGGCCATCCGCACGCTGAGGGCGACAGAGCTTGAGGGCTGCTACGAGGACGCCTGGGCGACGTGGGCCGCGAGCGGCGAGGCTCGGGCGTGGGAGTCCACGGCGGCCGACGGCCTGTCCTGAACTGAAGATGCGCCGCGGCGACATCCGCATCGTCGATCTCGACCCTGTCGTGGGTACCGAGGCCAACAAGCAGCGGCCCGCGGTCATCGTCAGCAACGACGGCGCCAACCTCACGGCCGCCCGACTCGGGCGGGGGGTCCTTACGATCGTGCCCGTCACCTCAAACACCGAACGGGTCCATCCCTTCCAAGTTCTGCTCGAAGCCGATGCGGTGGGGCTCAAGGACGATTGCAAGGCCCAGGCCGAGCAGGTCCGCTCCGTGGACATCCAGCGCATCGGCCCGCGTGTGGGGTCGGTACCGGCGCATCTGATGGAGCGGGTGGACGAGGCCCTGCGGCTGCATCTCGCCCTCTGAGGGCGCCCGGCCTCGATCGCGCGCCACGGGGCCAGCCGCGCGGAAGGGGCGATCTGCTCAGGGGTTGACATGGGGGGTGGCTTGTGCTTATAGTGTTCTCGTCGGGGTTGGCTTGCGGACTCGCAGGCTGAGCGCGACATCAAATAGATCTTGCCTGGGTCTGCCTTCGGGTTGGGCTTCAGCGCTGACGAGGGATGTATGGGAGAGGGACATGATCGCCTTGGGAAGAGATGAGCGATGAGTGACATTGCACTAACCGCGCGTGGCGCGGCCAACCGTCCTGCGGCCCCAGTGGGGGCCTTGGCCAGATGCATCAGCATCCTGATGCATCTCTCTCTCTCTCTCTCTCTCTTGGCTGGTTTGGCCGGCTTCTAGGGCCAACCGCCGTGTCGCCGTCCCGGGGCGTTTTGCGCCGGACGGTTTTCTGCTGCCCGGGGTTGCACCCGGGTGGGCGTGTTCTAGATTGCCTCGGGAGGGGATGCTGATGCGTGGCTTGACTGTCGCCGGGTTGCTGGTGCTGGTGGGGTTGTGCGTGCCGGGGGCGGCGCTGGCGGGGGAAGGGTGCCCCAATGAACAGCTGCGCGCGGAAAACAACTCGCTGGGGCTGCCGGATTGCCGGGCTTATGAGATGGTCACGCCGGCGGAGAAGAACAGTGCGACGATTACGCGGTCGGAAAGAAATTCTCCGACGATAGCGGCTGACGGGTCAAGCCTGGTGGGTAAGAGTCCGGAAGGGTTTGCGGGGATCGTCAACGATGAAGTAGCGGGCAACGAAAAGGCGTTTTATCTTTTTTCGCGGACCGACTCAGGCTGGATGACAACCCCGCTGCAGCCTTACCGCGGGGCCTTGGAAAGCCTCGGGGTGAGCGATTCGGTATGGGGGCCGAGCGAAAAGACGACCGTGGCACAGCTGCGGTTGCGTACGGCGGGAGGTACGTTGAGTGAAATCGGTCCAGTTTGGCCACCCGCGCTCGGATCGCGAGAAGATCCTTTTCATGTGCTAGGTGCCGCGGCCGATGCCATGAATGGAGTTGTGTTCACCATCGAAGAACCTGGGCTCTTGTGGCCGTTCGATTCGACGATCACCGGACCTCGACCAGCTAACCAGGGGCCCCCGTCTGGAGTGCCATTGTATGAGTACACGGGTACGGGTAATACGGCGCCGAACCTTGTCGGGGTCAACGGTGGCGCGGGGAGCACGGAATTGATTAGCCAGTGCGGTACCGAACTCGGTGGCGGTGACAGCGAACGCGGGGTGCGTAACGCAGTTTCCGAAGATGGAGGGACGGTGTTCTTCACCGCGCAGGGCGCTGATCACTTTGACTGCGGGGGTATACAGCCGCCGGTGAACGAGCTGCTCGCGCGGCTCGACGGCTCAAAGACGGTGACAATCTCAGAGCCTTCCGAAGCGGACTGCCCGTTGTGCGATACCGGCGCGCCGGAGGATGGTGTATTCCAGGGCGCCTCGGCGGATGGGTCGAGGGTGTTCTTCACCACCATGCAGCCGTTGCTAGGAAAAGATACGAGCGAGAACTTGTACGAGTACGATTTCGATCCTCCCGCGGGTCAGCCGAAGGTGGTACGGGTCTCCGCAGGCGATAGAAGTGTCTCGGAACCTGTGGCTGAAGTGCAGAGCGTGACCGATGTCTCCGATGATGGCTCCCACGTCTATTTCATTGCGAAGGGCATATTGACAACTATGGCGAATAGCGTCGGGGAACGCGCGCAGCCGGGTGGGGAAAATTTCTACATATGGGAGCGTGACGCGGAATATCCGACAGGTCGTGTGCTGTTCATCGCGAACTGCGGAGATGTGGGCGGCCAGTTTGAAAATCAGGCGACGCCAGATGGTCGCTTCCTGGTGTTCACGAGCGCCTGTCGATTGACGGCGGGGGATACGAGTGCATCGCGTCAGGTATTTCAGTACGACGCACAGACGGAAAGCATGGTGCGTGTTTCGATCGGCTTGAAGGGCTACGACAACAACGGAAACGTCACGCAAGATGGTTTGGATGCGCGTATCGTCGAACAGCCCGGCGGTGATGGAGGTCCAGCTGTGCGTGGGGGAGCGATTGCACGGACCATGTCCGACGATGGGTCTTATGTGTTTTTTCAGAGCCCAGTCGCTTTGACTCCGCTGGCGACAAGTGGTGGTGTGTATGAGTATCACGATGGTCGCGTTTCGCTGATCTCTTCACAGCAACAGTTGATCGGCGTGAGTGCGTCGGGCGGGAATGTATTCTTCTCAAGTTCTGAACAGCTTGTTCCGCGGGACACCGATACCCAGGTTGACTTCTATGACGCGCGTGTCGATGGCGGACTTCCCGCACCCGTGGCACCGGTGGGATGTGTGGGGGACGCCTGCCAGAGCACGCCATCCAACCCACCGGTGTTTGGTTCCCCGTCGAGTGCGGCGTTCTCGGGTGGCGGGAATCTCACGCCCGCACCGGTGTCCATGCTTGTGGTAGCGCCGAAGAAGGCGTTGACAGTCGCGCAGCAACTCGCACGGGCGTTGAAGGTGTGCTTGAAGAATCCCAAGCGCAAACGCGCGTCGTGTGAGGCGCGAGCAAAGAGGCGGTACGCGCATACATCGAGAGATGTGCGGAGCGATAGGAGGAGCAAGTGATGCTTGGGGCTGAAGACAGGTCGTTCGCGCGGATGCTCTGCACCGGGTGTGCGGTTGCACTGCTAGTGGCGCTGGGGTTGTGTGGGTCGGCGGGAGCGGTGATGCCTGGACCGGCGTGGTCGGTGCAGTCGGTCGCGTCTCCGACGAACTTTGCGCCGGGCAACGCAGAAGAAAGAGCCCGGGAGTACAAGGTGTTCGTGACGAATGTCGGGAGTCGCGCATCGGATGGCACCCCGGTCACTATCACGGACACGCTACCTCCGGGTGTCACCTACGGATACGACGAACTCTACAATTATGCAGACTTGACAGAGGATCCTGCCCGGGAAGGGTGTGGTGATCCGTGCACGTGGAGTGCTGTAGTGCCGGCAGGGGACGTTCTAGAGTGGATTATCGAAGTGAATGTTCCCGCGTCGGCGCCGGAAGGGAGCGTCACGAACACGGTGACTGTCACGGGTGGTGGCGCGGCCCCCGTATCGGCGAGCACTGTAAACGCGATCAGTAGGACCCCGGCGCCGTTCGCGATCAGGGAATTTGGGTTTGACGTGACGGGTCTGGATGGCGCCCCAGACACACAGGCCGGAGCTCACCCCTATACGGTAAATAACTCGCTGGGCTTCTCGTCCGAATACGACACAGGAGAGGAGGGATCTTTCTCGTCGGCGCAGGGCGTGAAGGATATCGTGGTGGACCTGCCGCTGGGTTTCGCGGGAAACGTGCTGGCGGCCCCAAGGTGTCCCCTCACCGAATTGAGACAGGTGGGAAGGATAAATAATCATCCACAGTATGGCTGCCCTGCTGATACTCGGGTTGGTAATGTCACTTTGCTCAGCAATTTGGACAGTGGTCCTCAGTCGTCGTTGACGGAGGTTCAGTTCCCGTCGCCGCTGTATAATCTGGTGCCAGAACGTGGTCATCCGGCAGAGTTCGGGTTCGCCATCCCTGGGCTTTTTAATGTGCATCTTTTTGCGAGTGTCGTGCATACCGCGACGGGATACGTGTTGCGCGTGACCAGTCCCGAAAACGCCTCTAAGATCGACGATTTGGCGCAGAAGGGTGGCAATCTGGTGAAAGCTACATTGACATTTTTCGGTGACCCGGGCGCCGAAGACGGCGGTGTGACTGAAGTCAGCTCGGGGAACCCGGCGGTCCCGTATTACACGAACCCGACCGACTGCTCGGAGACTCCACTGACTGCGACGGTGCACGTCGATACGTGGCAGAAGGTGGGGCGCGACAACGCCGACGGGGAACCGGACTTCAGTGACCCGAACTGGCTTGAAGCGAAGTCCGAACTCCCGGCGACGACGGGTTGCGAACTGTTGCAGTTCAGCCCGTCGCTGACGGCGTCCCTGGATACGACGGCGGCGAATTCCCCGACGGGCCTGTCGACACACCTGGCGATCCCGCAGGCCCCGAACGAGGACTTCGCTCTCGCGACACCCGATCTGAGGAGCGCGACGGTCGCGTTGCCTGCGGGTCTGGCGCTGTCGCCGTCCGCCGCGGATGGGTTGCAGGCGTGTTCGGATGCGCAGTTCGCGGAGGAATCCACACAGCCCGCTGGGTGTCCGGAAGCGTCGCAGGTCGGGACCGTCGTGGCGCATACCCCTGTGTTGGGTGAACCCCTGGAAGGCCAGGTTTTCCTGGGCACCCCGAACTGCGGCCCGTGCACGTTGGCGGATGCGCAGAACGGCAACCTGGTGCGGTTGTTCCTGCAGTTGCGTGCCCCTGATTCGGGGATCGTGATCAAGGTCCCCGGTACCACATCGGTGGATCCGGTGACGGGTGCGTTGACGGCGTCGTTCCTGGAATCCCCGCAGCAGCCCGTGGGAGATTTGACCCTGACGTTGAAGGGCGGGCCGAGGGCGCCGCTTGTGACGCCGCAGTCGTGTGGGACGTTCACGACGAACAGCACGTTGACGCCGTGGTCCGCACCCGAGTCGGGCCCGCCTGCTTTGTCGCCGAGCTCGTTTGAAATCAGTTCGAATTGCAACCCGGGGTTCTCTCCGTCCGCGACGGGGGGAACGACGAACAACCAGGCGGGTGCGTTCAGCCCCTTGAGCGTCACGGTCTCTCGTACCGACCAGGAACAGGATCTGAGCGGTGTCAGGGTCACGACGCCGCCCGGTCTGTTGGGTGTCTTGAAGGGTGTGGAACGCTGTCCCGAACCGCAGGCCGGCCAGGGCGCGTGCGGCCAGGGCAGTCTGATCGGGCATGTCAGTGCGCTTGTGGGCGCGGGTTCGCACCCGTTCTATGCGCAGGGTGCCCAGGCGTTCCTCACGGGCCCGTACAAGGGCGCGCCGTTTGGGTTGAGCATCGTGGTCCCCGCGGTCGCGGGTCCGTTCAACCTGGGGAACATTGTTGTTCGTGCGGCTGTGAGCGTCGATCCGCATACCGCGCAGATCACAGTCGTGAGCGACCCGTTGCCGACGATGGTGGATGGCATTCCGTTGCAGGTCAAGACGGTGAACGTCAGCATCGACCGGCAGAGCTTCATGTTCAATCCGACCAACTGCGAACCATTGTCTGTCGGTGGGACGCTGTCGAGCACCCAGGGAGCGAGTGCTGCGGTGTCGAGCCGCTTCCAGGCGGCGAACTGTGCGGCGTTGCCGTACAAGCCCGTGTTCGCCGTGTCCACGCAGGCGAAGACGAGCAAGCACGAAGGCGCGAGCCTCACGGTCAAGGGCACGTTCCCCGCGGGGAATGCGAACACCCGCAGCGTGGCGGTCGTGCTCCCCAAGCAGCTCCCGGCGCGGCTGACGACGATTCAGCAGGCGTGCCCCGAAGCGACGTTCGCAGCGAACCCCGCGAGTTGTCCCGCGGGTTCTGACATTGGGATCGCCACGGCCACCACGCCGATTCTGGCGACGCCCGTGTCGGGCCCTGCGTACCTGGTGTCCCACGGCGGCGCGGCGTTCCCCGATGTAGTGGCAATCCTCCAGGCCGAAGGCGTCACCGTGGACCTGGTCGGCAGTGTGAACATCAGGAAGGGCATCACCAGCAGTGACTTCGCGACGGTCCCCGATGCGCCGATCGGCTCGTTTGCGCTGACGTTGCCCGAGGGCCCGCACAGCGGTCTGGCGGCGGTGCTCCCGGCGAGCGCGAAGGGCAGCCTCTGCGGCACGTCGCTGAGCATGCCGTTCACGATCACGGGCCAGAACGGTGCGGTGCTCAAGCAGAACGAGAAGATCGCCGTCACCGGCTGCCCCGCCCCAAGGAAGAAGCCCAAGGCCCGAAAGAAAGGCAAGAAGGCCGAGTGAGCGCCGCGACCGTCATGCCCGCCCGCAGCCAGCCCGCCGCCGAGGTCCCCGCGCGCACTCGCGTCTCGGAGATTCAGCGCCAGCGGCTGCTGGCAGGCATGGCCGAGGTCGCCGCCGAGCACGGCGCGGGCGCTGTCACCGTCGCGCACATCGTGGCAGCCTCCGGCGTCTCGCGCCGTACGTTCTACGAACTGTTCTCCGACCGCGAAGAGTGCGCCCTGGCAGCCCTCGACCAGGCAATCAGCCGCGCCACCGCGGCCGTCTTGCCGGCGTACAAAGAAGCAGGCCCGCGCTGGCGCGAGCGCATCCGCGCGGGGCTCAGCGCGCTGCTGCGTTTTTTCGACGAAGAGCCCACCGTCGCGCGTCTCTGCGTAGTCGAGTCCCTCGGCGCAGGGCCAAGGGCGCTTGAGCGCCGCGCGCGTGTCGTGCGTGTGCTGATTCAAGTAATCGACGAGGGCCGCGCCGAAGCCCGCGGGGCCAAGCAGGCGCCGCCGCTCACGGCCGAGGGCGTGGTGGGTGCCGTGCTGGCCGTCCTGCACGCGCGCCTGACGGCCACAAGCCCAGCGCCGCTCTCCCCGCTGCTAGCGCAACTCATGGGCACCATCGTGCACCCATACCTGGGAGCCGCCACCGCGGAGAAAGAGCTCAACAAACCGGCACCACAAATCCAACATCCCACGCGACCCCGCACAAAGGACCCACTGGACGGCCTCGCGATGCGACTCACATACCGAACCGTGCGCGTGCTCACCGCGATCGCCGCGCATCCGCGCGCGAGCAATCGGGGAGTGGCGGCCGCCGCCGACATCTCCGATCAGGGCCAGATTTCGAAGCTGCTCGCCCGCTTGCAGAGCCTTGGGTTGATTGCAAACCTGGGGGAGGGGCAGGCCAAGGGGGGCGCCAATGCGTGGGCGCTCACACAGCGGGGGGAGGAGGTCGAGCGCTCGATTCGCGGGTGAGGGGTGTGGCATGATTTGTAGTACAATGGCCGTGTGGCTCGTGCGCTTCACGTTCGACTCGACGCCGACTCCGAAGCGGCGCTCACGGTCCTGCGCGCCGAAGGTTTGAGCGACTCCCAGGCCGTGCGGCGGGCGCTCAGCGAGGCCCGTGCCCAGCGCAGGCGGGGAGCGGCACTGCGCGAGGAGGCGCGGCGGCTGGGCAGCGACCCTGCAGATCGGGCGGAGCTGGCGGCGTTGCGCGAGGAGCTCGATCGGCTCGCGCCTGCGTGGCCCAGCGACTGATGGTGCGCGGGGAAGTGGTGCGGATCGCCGCGCCGCGGCGCGCACGCGGTCACGAGCAGCAGGGGGCGCGGCCAGGGGTGGTCGTGCAGGCGGACGAGCTGCTGGAGCTCAGCACGGTGCTGGTTGCGCCCACCTCGCGCTCGGCTTCGCCCGCCAGCTTCCGGCCGCTGGTCGATGTCGGGGGAACGGCAACACGGGTGCTCGCCGACCAGTTGCGGGTGCTCGATGTGGGAGCGATCGGGGGCAGCGTCGGCTACCTGACGCGTCCTGAGATGGAGGCGCTGGACGACGCGCTCGCGCTGGTTCTCGGGCTGCGCGTTTGACGGGATGACTCGCGGTGCCCAGGCCCGGCTGTTCGTTGCGATCGACCCGCCCGCGCGCGTGCGCGAGGCGCTGTGCGCGTGGGCACGGAGTGCGCTCGGGCCCGTGCGGGGGAAGGGGTCCGGGGCGAGCCGGCCGCTGCGGCTGCTTGCGCCCGAGCTGTTGCACGTGACCGTCTGCTTTCTCGGCGCGCGCCCGGTGGAGGAGATCGGGGCGATCGGCGAGACGCTCGGGGAGAATGCCACGGCCGTGGGGGAGGTGTCCCTCGGAGCGCCGCTGTGGCTGCCCCCGCGCCGCCCGCGGGCTTTGGCGGTGGAGCTGCACGAGCCGTCGGGGGAGCTCGCGCGGCTGCACGACGCGCTCGGCCTTGTGCTGGGCGTTGAGGAGCGGCGGCACAGGCGCTTTCGACCCCACATCACCCTCGCGCGTATGCGCGACGGTGCCGCGCCGCGCGCGCGGGAGCTGGCGCCGACGCCGCAGCTTGAGTTTGTGCCGCAGGAGCTGGTGCTGTATCGCTCCTGGCTCTCGCCCGCGGGGGCCGAGTACGAGGCCGTGGGAGGCGCCACGCTGGTGCCAGGCTGAGGGCCGGTCGGTCCGTTTGGCCGGCTCGCCCGATACGAACACCTGTTCCGTCCGAAGCCGTCCCTAGGGTTTCTCGCCCCACCACGATTTCAGGAGGAGCCAAGCCATGCCCGTAACCGAACAGGAGAAGGCCGCCAAGGCGCGCGATGCCGCGCTGCAGGGGGCGCTCACGCAGATCGAGCGCGAGTTCGGGAAGGGCTCGGTCATGCGCATGGGGGACGAGGGGGCGCAGGTGCGCGCCGAGGCGATCTCCACGGGCGCGCTCTCGCTCGACCTGGCGCTGGGCATCGGCGGCGTGCCCAAGGGGCGCATCGTCGAGGTCTTCGGCCCCGAGTCCTCGGGTAAGACGACGCTGATCTACCACGTCATCGCCGAGGCGCAGAAGGTCGGGGGCGTGTGCGCCTTCATCGACGCCGAGCACGCCATGGACCCGCTCTACGCCAAGGAGATCGGCGTGGACATCGACGAGCTGCTCGTCTCCCAGCCCGACTACGGCGAGCAGGCCCTTGAGATCGCCGACATGCTCGTGCGCTCGGGCGCGGTGGACGTGGTCGCAATCGACTCCGTCGCCGCCTTGACGCCACGCGTGGAGCTCGAGGGCCAGATGGGCGACCAGACCGTCGGCGCGCAGGCGCGCATGATGTCCCAGGCGATGCGCAAGCTCGCAGGAAACCTCAACCGCACCAGCACGCTGTGCATCCTCACCAACCAGATCCGCGAAAAGGTCGGTGTCATGTTCGGCTCGCCCGAGACGCAGCCGGGGGGCCGGGCGCTGAAGTTCTATGCCTCACAGCGCCTTGACATCCGCCGCATCGAGACGCTCAAGGACGGCACCGAGGCGGTCGGGAACCGCGTGCGCGTGAAGGTCGTCAAGAACAAGCTCGCCGCGCCCTTCCGTCAGGCCGAATTCGACATCGAGTTCGGGCGGGGCATCTCCACCGCGGGGTGCCTCGTCGATCTCGGCCTGGAGCACAACATCGTCTCCAAGTCCGGCTCCTTCTTCTCCTACGGGGAGCAGCGCCTGGGCCAGGGGCGCGGGGCGGCCAAGACCTACCTGAACGAGAACCCCGCGATGGCGAAGGAGATCGAAGGCAAGATCTACTCCGCGCTCGGCATCGGCGCGGACAAGGTCACGCCGTTGGCGGAGCGCGGGCAGGCGGCCCGCCCGCAGGCGGCAGCGCCGCCCAACGGCGACGTCGAGCCGAAGGTCGTGTCGCGCACGGCGGCGGTGTCGCAGGCGGCCTAACATGGGGTGCAGTGAAGCGCTACCACCTCACGACGTTCGGCTGTCAGATGAACGAGCACGACTCCGAGCGCATGCAGGGCATGCTCGAGTCGCTCGGCTACACCGAGGCGCCCGAGCGCGCGCAGGCCGACGTGATCCTGTTCAACACCTGCTCGATCCGCGAGACCGCGGACAGCCGCTTCCTCGCGCACCTCGGCGAGGCCAAGCGGCTGAAGCGCGAAGAGCCGCAGCGGGTCGTGGGAGTGGGGGGTTGCTGGGCGCAGTCGCTCAAGGAGGAGGTGTTCGCGCGCTTCCCGTTCGTGGACGTGGCGTTTGGCCCCGGCCAGGTGCATCGGCTGGCGGAGTTCCTCACGAGCGATTCGCTCTCAGCGCAGGGGTTTTTTGAGTTCGAGGGCTTCACGGGGCATCTGCCCGCGAGGCGCGCGCGGCCGTTCCAGGGGTGGCTGCAGATATCGGTCGGCTGCAACTGCGTGTGCTCGTACTGCATCGTGCCCTCGACGCGCGGGCGCGAGGTCAGCCGCCCGCTGGGCGAGCTGGTCGCGGAGGTCGAAGGCATGGCCGCCGACGGCGTGCGCGAGGTCACGCTGCTCGGGCAGAACGTCAACTCCTACGGGCGCGACCTGCGCGTCTCGGCGGGGGCGGCCGGGGCGGCGGCTGGGGTCGGCGGCTCGCGACAGGTGACCTTCTCCGAGCTGCTGTGCGCGATCGACGCGATCGACGGCATCGAGCGCATCCGCTACACCAGCCCGCACCCGAAGGACATGCGCGAGGACGTGATCCGCGCGCACGCCGAGCTGCCGAGCCTGTGCGAGCACATCCACCTGCCGCTGCAGTCGGGCTCCAGCCGGGTGCTCAAGGCGATGCGGCGCACATACGACCGCTGGCGCTATCTCGACCGGGTCGCATTGATCCGCGAGCACGTGCCCGACGTCTCGCTCACGACCGACATCATCGTCGGCTTCCCGGGGGAGAGCGAGGAGGACTTCGCGCAGACGCTGGAGGTGGTCGAGCAGGTCGGCTACGACAGCGCGTTCACGTTCATCTTCTCGCCGCGCCGCGGCACCGCCGCGGCCGAGCTGACAGAGGGGCTTGTCTCGCACGAGGTGAAGGTGCAGCGCATGGAGCGACTGTTGGAGGCCGTCCAGCGCCACGCGCGCCTGCGCGCCCAGCGCTTCGTGGGGCGCACGGTCGAGGTGCTCGTCGAGGGCCCCTCGCGCACCGACCCGCTCAAGCTGCGCGGGCGCACGCGGCACAACAAGGCCGTGAACTTCACGGGGTTGGCGCAGCCGGGGGAGTTCACGCAGGTGCGTATCGAGTCGGCTTCCAGCCAGACGCTGGCGGGCGAGGAGCTGCTGCTGGCGCGCGCCGGTTAGCGAGCCGCGGGGCAGCGGAGAGGCGGGCGGGTAACTCAGCGCTTGTTCAGCTGGCCCTCGGCCAGCTGCCTGGCGATGTCATCCCCGCCGATGCGGCGCGTGACCTTCGCCGCCGACTCGGGGGCGAGGCTGCCGAAGACCGTGCCCAGACGCAGGGCCAGCGGCGCCACGTCCACCTCGCCGCGGTTGCGCTCGATCGCGTTCAGCGTCGCCTCCGCGACGTCCCTTGGCGAGCGCGTGCCCACGCCCGGGGGCAGTTTGGTGCCCGACTCCGCGAACATGCCCGCGTCGCGGATGAAGCCGGGGAAAACCGTGCTGACGCCCACGCCCTCGGCGTGCAGCTCCGCGCGCAGCGCGGCCGCGAAGCCGCGCAGGCCGTACTTGGTGGCGTTGTATATCGAGGTCCCGGGCGTGGCGGTTTTGCCGGCAAGCGAGGACATGAACAAGAGATGCCCGCTACGGCGCGCGACCATCTGTGGCACGAGCGCATGCGCGAGCGCGATCGGGGCGCGCAGGTTGACATCCAGCGCGCGGTCGATCTGCTCCATGCTGAAGCTGTCGAGGCGGCCCGCGCCGGGCAGCGCCGCATTGGCAATCAGGATGTCGATCTCGCCGGCCTCGGCCAGGAGGCGATCGATCTCGGCGGGCACGTTCAGATCCACGGCGAGCGTACGCGCGCCGAGCTCGGCCGCCAATGGCTCCAGCACATCCGTGCGCCGGCCGGTGAGGGTCAGCTGCGCGCCGCGGCCGTGCAGCCCGCGCGCGATCGCCTGGCCGATGCCGCCGGTGGCACCAGTGAGCAGAACCTTCGACCCTGAGAGCTGCATTGGTCTGCAAGCCTACGGCAATGGACGCGCCTGTGCACGACGGAGATCCCCACCCATCCGGAGAGGCGAAGGCGGCACTGCGGGTGATCGCGCTCTTCGGCCCCACGGGAGTCGGCAAGACGGCAGTGGCCGTCGCGCTCGCACAGCGGCTGCGCGCGCGGGGCGAGCGGCCCGTGGCGGTGAGCGCCGACGCACTGCAGGTGTACACGGGCCTCCAGACGCTCACCGGCGTCGCCTCGGTTGCCGAGCGCGGGTCGCTCGAGCACCGGCTCGTCTCCTTCCTGCCGCTCGACGCTGCCTTCAGCGCCGGCCAGTACGCCGAGCTGGCGCACGCCGAGATCGACGGTCTGCTCGCGCAGGGCTCTCGCCCGATCGTGGTTGGGGGAACCGGGCTGTATCTGCGCGCGGCGCTCACGGAGCTGGACCTGCGCCCGCCCCCGCCCGAGGGGGTGCGCGAGCGGTGGGTGGCGGAGCTGGAACGCGTCGGCGCGCCCACGCTGCACGCCCGCCTGGCGCAGCGAGCGCCGTGGGCGGCAGAAGAGATCGACCCCAACGACCGCCAGCGCGTGGTGCGCGCGCTTGAGCTGCTCGACCTCGGCGAGCTGGAGCCACCCGAGGGCCCCTCGCAGCTGTGGACCGCCGAGGTGCGCCACCCGACGCTGCTGGCGGGCCTGACGATGGAGCGCGAGGCGCTGTATGCGCAGATCTCCGCGCGTGTGGAGGCGATGCTCGCCGCCGGGGTGCGCGAGGAGGTGCAGCGTGCAAACGCGGCGGGCGCCAGCGGCACGGCGCGCAAGGCGCTCGGCTTCGAGGAGCTGCTCGCCGGCGATGTGGAGGGGATGAAGCGCCGCACGCGCAACTACGCGCGGCGGCAGTTGACGTGGATGCGCAAGCTGGCGGGAGTGCGGTTGATCGATGTCACCGGGCGCTCGGCAGATGATGTCGCGGGGGAGATCGCGGCAATGGGCGCCTGAAGCGCCTGAGAGGCCGGCACAGACGGGCCCCCAGGCGTTCCCTGTCAGACTGCCCCGCGATGAGATTTGAGAAGTGGCAGGCGCTGGGCAACGACTACCTGATCCTGGAGGGTCACGAGTTGTCCTTAGAGTTGACGCCCGCGCGTGTGCGGCGGCTGTGCGCGGGCCATTTCGGGGTGTTCGCCGATGGGGTGCTGCTGCTCTCGCGCAGCGACGATCCCCGCTTCGTCGCCGACCTGCGCATCTACAACCCCGACGGCTCCGAGGCCGAGCTGTCGGGCAACGGCGCGCGCGAGGCGATCCTCTACCTGCGCCGGCGCGGTTGGACGGATGAGGACATCTTCTCGATCCAGACCGCCGCGGGCGCGATCACCCCGACGATCACGGGAGCGGACACCTGCCGTGTGGATATGGGTGTCGCTGCCTTGACATCCAAGGACTACCCAGATGCCGTGCCAAGCGGCATCGGAGAGATCATGGCGGGCGGACGCATCTGGCGCTTTCAGCACGTCTCGATCGGCAACCCGCAGTGCGCCATCCACGTCGAGACCTTTGACGAGCTGATGGCACTCGACATTTCCGCGATCGGCCCGGAGATCGAAGCCAAGTGAGGATTTCCCCAACCGCACCAACGTCTCCTGGTACACCGAGATCGAACCCAACCGTATCCGCGCGCGCATCTTCGAGCGGGGGGTGGGGGAGACACTGTCCTCCGGCACGGGAGCCATCGGCGCCGCTGTGGCCCACTCCCTGGCGAGCAACGGGGCAGCCGGCGCATCGATAGTGGTGGCGCTGGACGGCGGCGAGCTGGAGGTCCAGGTGGGGGAGGATCTGCACATCAACCTGACCGGCTGGGATGTCCTGTGTTCGCGGGACGCTCAGCGAGGACTTCCTGAAGGAGCTGCACGACACCGAGACTGAGGGAACCGCATGAAGCCCA
>CAWGFQ010000010.1:0-750347 GCA_963821895.1 uncultured Solirubrobacterales bacterium | reverse complement strand
AGGCGAACGCGCTCAGGCCCGGGCGGCGTGCCGCGCGCCCGAGGTGCACCGTGAGCTGTGGGCGAGGTGAGCGCTCAGGCTCCGGCGGCGCGCCGCGCGCTCATGTGCGCCTGCTGCTCCAGCGCGTCGTCAAGCGGCACCAGCGCGTCGGGGGGGAGCCCAAGCGCGGTAGCGATCAGCCAGTCGGCGAGCCAGATGTTCTTCGGCAGCAGCGGGCCGTGCAGGTAGGTGCCGATGACGTTCGCGCTCCTGGCGCCCTCGAAACCGGAGCGCCCGTCGTTGCCGTGCCCGCGCAGCACACGCCCCAGCGGCTGCGCGTCGGAGCCAACGCTGGTGCGCCCGCCGTGGTTCTCAAAGCCCGCGAGCACGCGCGCCGGGGCTCGGTCGTCGAGCCGCACCTCGATCGCGACGTTGCCGATCAGCCGCGGGCCGGGGTCGCGCACGGTGCGCACGTCCAGCAGCTCCACTCCGGACAGCTCCCGCTCGCCGAGCGCATAGGAGCCGCCGAGCAGCTGATAGCCGCCGCACACGCCGAGCACCACCGCGCCGCGCGCCGCGGCCGCATGCAGACCGTCGCGCTTGTGCTGCAGCAGGTCCTCGGCGCACAGCAGCTGGTCGCGATCCTGCCCGCCGCCGAGATAGAAGAGATCGTGTGCGTCGCCGGCCAACGGCTCGCCCAGGCCGCTTGAGGTGACGTGGAAGGCGAGGCCCCGCCACTCGCAGCGACGCTGCAGCACGAGCAGGTTGCCGCGATCGGCGTAGATGTTCATCAGGTCGGGGTACAGGGCGCACACCCGCAGGACGTCAGGCACGCAGCATCACCACCGAGCTGCCGGAGTGATCGGCAGTGGACGGGATGTGGCGAGCGGGCTCGGGGTGGAAGCCAAACGCGGTGGCCTCCTGCTCCAGCCGGGCAACACCGACGCGATCGAGCTCGATCAGATCGCGCTCGACGGTCGCCTGCGCACCGGCGCGCCGGCGGCGTTCGATCGCGATCGTGCCCGGTTCGAGCGCAACGCGCGTGGCCTGACTGGTGTAGAGGACGCCGCCGAGGTTGCGCTGCTCGGGGGAGGGGCCGGGCGAGCCGTCGGTGCAGTCGAACGGCTCCAGCTCGACGACCAGCGCGCAAGCGAGCAGGCCGCCGGGGGCGAGCGCGGCGCGGGCGCAGCGCAGGAAGCCGGCGCGGCCGGTGGGGCCGCCCAGCAGCTGCAGCGTCTGCATGGGCACGATGCAGAGGGGGGTCTGCTCGCCGCGGGGCAGCGTGAAGTCGCGCGCGTCGGCGCACAGCGTCTCGATATCCAGCTGCTCGGCGCGCAGGCGCAGCGCGGTCAGCAGCGCAGGGTCTTGGTCCAGCGCGATCACGCGGCGCCCCGCGCGGGCGAGGGCGAGCGCCACGCGCCCGCTGCCGGCGCCGACGTCGAGGATCGGACCGTTGGGGTGCGCCTCGGCAAGCTCCAGCCACAGCGGCAGGTCGGCGCGGTAGTCGCCGCACTCCAGGTCGTGCCAGACGACGCGCGCGTCGGGGTCGGCGGCGACGCGCGGGTCGGGATCGCGCGCAGCCAAGTGCTGCGCGCCTTTGGCGTCGGCTAGACCCATGCGCTGGGCGCCTCCCCGCGTTGCACCAACAGCTCGCGCAGGGAGAGCATGGCGGTGTAGGTGGGCAGCGCGTACAACGGCGGCGCCTGACCGGTGGGGCGATCGGACGCGGCTGCTGCCAGCGCACCCGCAAGGTCCTCGTGCACGCGGATGCGGGCCGGATCGATGCCGGCATATTTGAGCCTCACGGCCAGCTCGGGCGCGCGCGTGCCCGCGCAGGTGACGCTGCGCAAGCGCCCGGAAAGCAGCTCGAAGTCGGCGTCCCAGATCCAGGAGACGTCGCGCCCATCGGCGATGTTGTCGTTCAGCACGCCGAGCAGGTCGTGCTCTCCGGGCTCGAGTGCGAGCGTACGCAACACCTCGTTGGCACCCGCCGGGTTCTTGACGAGCAGGATGCGCAGCTCGCGCGGGTGGGCGGGCCCTCCAACCACCACGCTCTCGGCGCGGCCGAAGGCGGGGGGCGTGGACTGCAGGCCGGCGACGATCGTGGGGAGGGGAATCTTCAGCGCCGTGGCCAGGGCGGCAGCGGCAAGCGCGTTGTAGACGTTGTAGAGGCCGGGGAGGGCGAGCTGAACCTGCGCGCTGCCTGCGGGCGTGCTCAGGGTGAAGCGCGCGGCACGTACGCCTTCGAGCACGACGTCGGTGGCGATGACCGGCGGGGCGGGGCGGCGCTGGCCGCAGGATGCGCAGTGGTAGTGGCCAAGATGACCCATGTAGACGGCGTCGAAGAGGTATGGGGCGCCGCAGCGGCGGCAGTGCTTGGCGTCGGCCGCGTGGGACATTCCCGGTAGCGCCAGCGAGTCGTCCTCGACGCCGTAATAGAGAACCCGCCGGGCGCCGTGCGCGCGGGGTGCACCAGAGCCGTCCGCTGTTGCGCCGTCGCGCGAATCCAACTCGCGCGCGTCGCGCGCGCGGCCAAGGTCGGCGACGAGCGGGTCGTCAGCGTTGAGCACGAGCGTGGCGGCGCGCCCCGGGGTCGCAGCGAGCGTCTGCGCCCAGCGCTCGGCGATGCTCTCCAGCTCCCCGTAACGGTCGAGCTGGTCGCGGAAGAGGTTGCCGAGCAGGATCGCGCGGGGGCGCAGCTGCGTGACGAGCTCGCCCAGCCAGAACTCATCGACCTCGAACAGGCCCATATCCGCAGCGATGGCGCCGCGCGCGGTGGACGCATCGAGCAGGGTGGAGGCGATGCCGCCGGCCATGTTGGCGCCGGCGCGGTTGTGCACGAGCCGCAGGCCCTGCTGCTTGAAGATGCCAGCGGCGAGCGCCGCCGTGGTGGTCTTGCCGTTGGTCGCCGAGATGACGAGGCTACCCTGCGGCAGGCGTGCAGCGAGCGCACCGACCGCATCGGGGTCGAGGCGCAGCAGCAGCTTGCCGGGTGCGCTCGTGCCACCGCCGCCCTGCAGGCGGGTGAGGGCGCGCAGCGAGCGCGCGAGCGCGAGCTTGGGGGCCAGCGGCCCACGCATCAGGGGCTCCCAGGGACGGGCGCGCCGCTGCCGATGGGCGCACCGCGGCGGGTGGGCGCACCTGCGGGCACGAGCACGCGCACGGCACCGGGCAGCGCGCGCACGCGGGCGGGAAGCTGTGCGATGGGGTCGCCGTCGGCGTACAGCGTAAACGGGCGATCCGCGGAGATCTCGACCTCCGCGGCCTGGAAGACCTTTACCGAGGGAAGCCGCACATGGGTGCCCGCGAAGACCTTCGGCAGATTCGCCAGGAAGCGCAGCTTGGAGACGCGCTCGATGGCGACGATGTCGAGCAGGCCGTCGTCCAGGCGTGCGGCGGGAGCGAGACGCATGCCGCCACCGTAGACGCCGGAGCTGGCGGCGGCGATCGTGTAGCCGCTGAAAGCGACGCGGCGAATGGAGGACCGGTCAGACCCCGCGCTCCCGTCCAGCCGCGACCCGGCGCTCGCGCCTGGCGGACCCAACTCGACCTCGAAGCGCGCAGGGCGCCAGGAGAGCAGCGCGCGTAGCGCGCCATACGCATACACGAGGTTGCCCAGCCGCGACGGCGCCTCGTTGGCGATGCGGTTGGCGTCGCTGTCGAACCCCGCGGAGGCGATGCCCACGAAGGCATGGCCCTCGACCTCGCCGAGATCCATCGCGAAGGGCTTCCCGTGTGCGATCACGGCGCAGGCGGCGATCGGATCCGCGGGGATCCCGAGCACGCGCGCCAGGTCGTTGCCGCGCCCACCCGGCAGCACACCCAGGAGCGAGTCGGGAACATGGCGCAGCACGTCAGCGATCGCGCCGATCATGCCATCGCCGCTGAGCGCAACCACGGTTTCGCCGGCGCCGGCCGCCTCCCGGGCGAGCTCGCGCGCGTGGGCGAGATCGCGCGTGTCGCAGCTGCGCACCTGCAGGCCGTGACCGGCGAGTGCGCGCCGCACATCGGGCGCCAACCGCCCCGCACGCCCGCCGCCAGCGGAGGGATTGACGATCAGGCAGACGGGAGCCGGCACGGGCTGGTGGCGAGACCTCAGCGACCGGAGGACGCCGGCTTGCCACCACCGGCGGCGCCGCCCGGGCCGGATGCCGCGCGCTCGGCCAGCGCGCGATCGCGCCGCCGCCGCCCGACCACCGCCACGACGGCCAGGGCGGCGATCACCGCGAACAGCCCGAGCAGCAGGCCCGGCGCGAGCCCGAGCCCGCCGAAGGGCAGCGCGATCAGCTCGACCACGCCGAGGCCGAGGGCCAGCAGCAGGATGACCAGGACGACGATCAGAAAGATGCCGCGCACACGCGCGAGGATGCCCGCGCTCGCCGGCGGCACGAGCAGGCCCATCGCGCGCAGGGCGAACATCTGACGCCCCGTGGGTGGCGCCTGGCCGAGGCGCTGCACGGCATCCTTGAGCGCGTCCGGCCGGCGCTCGGCGAGCGCGAGGGAGGCATCGGCCATGCGCCGGATCTGCATGCGCTCCTGCGGGCGCGCCGCGGCGATCGAGCGCTGGAAGTAGCCGCGCGCCTTGTCTGCGTCAAAGCGCTCGGCCGCGCGCCCTCCGAGGATGGCAAGCGCCGCGGACTTGTACTTGACCTCGGCCTCCAGCTCCTCGTCGGAGCGCTGCTCGAGCGCCTGGATCGCCTCCATGGCTCCGCGCTGCTCGATCTTGATCTGACGCTGCTTCGGTGGCATTGGGCGCAGTCTACGTTGTTACGTTGTGGCGGTGATGGGCGCTATGCTCGCCAGGCAGCACCAGGCGATGCGGACACGATCGAACATCTCCCTCTTCGCGCGCGGGCGCAGCGTTGCGTGTCGGCGCAGCGTCGCGCACGGGCGCAGCCTGTGCCTGCCGGCCGTGCTTGCGACTGCGGCGATTCTGCCCGCCGCGCTGGGGGCGGGGGCGACCCTCCCCGAGACGGCAGCGGCAGCGGTGTTCGCGCCTCCGGCGGGGACACCCACGACGGCCGCGCCCGTGAGCACCGCGCCGGCTGGCACTCCCGCGACCACCGCGCCGGCAACGGCCCCGGCGACCCCGACCACCTCCGCGGCACCGGCACCGGCGCCCGCGCCGAAGGCCTCGCATACGGCCGCGCCGGCTGCCACGGGTGGGGCTGCCGCACACACGCCAGCGACGACCACGGCCCCGGCCGCCGCGCAGCCGACGACCACCGCGACGCGCACCGCGGCGTCGACGGCATCCACGGAATCGAGCTCTAACAGCAACACGCTGCTGATCCTCGCCGTGATCGCCGCCATGGCGCTGCTGATCGGCATCGCGTTCATGATTATGCGCGACGCGCATAACGTCGCGCCCGTGAGCGATGGGCCGACGGGCGGTGGCACGCGCGATCCCGCCGCGCGCCTGCGTAAGCGCCGCCGCAAAGCCAAGGCTGCGCGCCAGCAGCGCAAGCGCAACCGCGTTAAGGTCTGAAGCGCGCCGGCCGACCCGCGGCGGCGGACGACGGAGCGCCGATGTCAGCCCCGGCAGCAGGCGCCAATGTCTGCTCCCGCCGCGGGGCCGATCAGCCCCTGCGCCCGCGCCGATCAGGGCCGACGGGATGCCACACGCGCGTGCTTGCCACGCTTGTGCTTCGCTTTGCGCCGCGGCTTGGGCTTGGCGTGCTTCTTCTTCGCCTTCGTCTTGGCCACGGGCGTCGGCGCGGGAGGCGGAATGTTGCCTGCACCCTTGAAGATCGCGCTGCCGCTGGGGGCGAAGAGGAGCTGGGGCGAGACTTCCGGCTTGCAGCCTTCGTTTTCGCAGTGGGGAGGGGGAGGCGGTTCGGGGAACGCGACCTCTTCGCCCGGTTCGTGGGGGGCACGCGCGTCGTAGAGGTCCACGAGCTGGTCGGTGTCGCCGGGGACCAGCTGTTCGCGGGTGAGGAAGAAAGCATCGTCGCCATTCGCGCTGGCGTCGACGAATTCCGAGCCTTCTTCGCTCTGGCCGCCGGAGAGCAGGTACGCGTGCCCGTTCTCGTACTCGTAGACGTTCTGGACACCGGCTATGACCTGCGGCACGAGCGCGTCGCTGCTGTCGAAGAACAGCCGGCTGCCGTCTTCGGAGAGCGCCCGCGGTTCGTAGATCGCGCCGGCGCCAAGAGCGCCGCGATTTTCGTATCGGGCTCCTGCGGGGATGCTGGAGGAGCCAAACGGGCGCGCCCCGCTCGGGTTGCATGAAGCGCAGCTCAGCCGTCCGGAGGCCGCGTCGTACACGTACACCTCCTCATCGGGCTGCCCGCTGACCGCGTCGTGGTTGTCGTAGCCCGTGAGTTCCGCGGCCGACATGAACGCCACGGCATTGCCGCCCGGCGCGACGCGCGCGTTGCGCAGCAGCACCTGCCGGCTCCAGTCGTGCGTTCCTGCGAGTTCTTCTGAGGCCTCGTCGGCACCGGTGAGCGAAGCGATGAACGTGATCGGGGGCCTGCCCGGCGCTTCATGCCAGAGGTAGAGGTTGTATGCGCTGGAGGGCGAACGGCCTTCCGCATTGGCGCCCGCCAGGGCGGCCGTGGCGACGAAGTAGACATACGAGCCGTCCGCGCTGGCGCCCAGCACGCCCTGCACTTCGGCCCCGTTGGGATCCGCGGGGTTATGGTCGGGAGTGAGATCGCGCAGCGTCCTGTCGGGCACGTCAAACGCATACAGATCGTTCCCAAGGCGCAGTGCTCCGCCGACCGGAGGAGGGCCGGTGTTGGCGTCTTCGGTCAGGGGCGCGTGGCTCGTGAAGAACGCCACTGACCCGTCGCTGCTGGCCGTCTGGAAGATGGTCCCCTTCTGTTCTCCGGGGAGCGCAACCCTGCCCTGCGAGGCGTCAAGCTGTACGGTCATGGCCCCGTCTTCGCGTACGAACACTTCGCTGGCAAGCTCTGCGTTGCTCCAGAACACGCGGGAACCGTCGTCGGAGACCATGTGGCTCTCGCCGCCCCGCGCGGATCCTAGCGTGGCTTCGGGTGTCGTTTCGCCCTTGGCGGCACCCGGCAGCACGTTCACCGTCTGCCATGCTCCGCCAGCCCACTCATATAGGTTGTATGTGCTGCGAAGACTTGGATTCACGATCGCTCCGGGGGTCAGTGCGGAGTCACTGGCGACGACGATGTGCCGCAGATCCGGCGAGGCGCCTTCGAGGTGCATGTAGAATTCTCTGGCCAGCTGCGGAGGGGAGGGCGGTTGAAAGGTCAGCAGGGCCTGCAGGCCGCCGTCGCTGCTGTTGCGCACGTAGAAGTTCTGGTACCCCGGCGGCATGCCCGGCACGAGCGGGGGGTTTTCGACCGGGGCCTTTTCAGATGTTTCTCCGTTCACGAACAGTCCCCGCGACAGGTCTGACGAGAACGCCTTGTAGGGCAGACCGCCGCCAGCCACGGAGACCGTACCGGAGTATTCGGGCGCGGTGATGTTCTGCGTCGACCAGCCCTTCGCTGTCCTGTTCGAGAGGTACTGGCTGGCCCCTCCGCCCTTGGGTTCGGCGAACGAACTCTCGGATACATAGGAGGTGGCTTCGCCGCCAGCCGCGGCCTGGTCGATCCCGCCCCCACTCGCCTGTCCGCTCGCGACGACGTCCCCGCCGTTCTTGCCCAGCGGCGAGACCATCTCCCACGCCCGCCCGTCGGGCAACGGCACGGCCGCGCACGCACAGCCGCACGCCACGATCAGAACGCAGCCCAGCACACCGGCAAGCAGGGCCGCCTGCCGGCCGACTCCACTTCTCATCGTCGGCACAAGTACATCCTCCCGGGCCTTGGTTCTCTGACCCTCCGAGCCTAACGGCTACGCCTGCGGGCCCTGCTGGTCTGTCTCTGACCGCTCCATTGGGACGGCGATCGCCCGAAACCGGGTCGGAAACATTTTTGCGGGACCCAACGGCCGCGCTTTGAGCCCGCCAGCATCGGAAAAACCACGCGCCAGCGACAATATACGGGCTTGCGCGCCGCGGCCAGAAGGCGAATGCGCGGCCGGCAGAACCCGAACACCTTGACATAGATCGGAGATCTGGGCACATTCTGGATGGCCCCAGACCGGGGCCTTCAAGCAAGACACCAATGAAAGGAAAGCATCGACATGTTCAAGGTCAAGCTGTTGGCCGGGCTTGCCGTGGGCATCGCCGTGATGGCGATGTCGGCGGCGCCGGCGGGCGCCTGGTTCAGGTCGCTCAACCAAAACAAAACCCAAGGACCCGTGACGTTTGGAGTGACAACCTTCGTGTCCGGAGCTGCAAAAGTCTCATGTGAAAGCGCGAAGGGCGAATGGCACATCCAAACCAAAGGGAATTGGTGGGAACACGAACAAAACGGCAAACAACTCAAAACCACCAATGGACCACACCTATACATTAAAGTCTACCAATGGAACAAATGCACAGCTGAAGTCTTAGCGATGAAAGTACCGGCAAAAGTCACGGAATGCATCTTCCAACTCGTGCAAGAACAAAAACTAAGTCAAACATCCACGGCTGACATCGCTTCAGAATGCGTCATCACGATACCCGTATCCGGAGAAACCGTGTGTGAAATCAAGGTGACGCCAGGTAACCATGCAGGAGAAAATGAAGGACTCAAAAAGATCGAAGGGAAAAACGAAGGTCAAAACGTGGTCTCCACGGCCAACGTGGAAGGAATCCACGACAAAGGCGAAGAAGGCAAAAAATGCAAAGTCGAAAATGCCACCAACGCCTTATTTACGTCAGCAGCAGGAGGTCTAAAAGCTGAAGGACTCGAACTAAACTAGCCGCCATGGATAACGGCAGCTAAGCAACAAGGGGTAGTCACGCAACAACAGCGGGGGTGGATCCAAAGGCTCGGGTCCACCCCCTACTTACGGGCACGGCGCTAGACCGGGCCTTAAACGACACCAACGAAAGGATGCATCGACATGTTCAAGGCCAAGCTGTTGGCCGGGCTTGCCGTGGGGATCGCCGTGATGGCGATGTCGGCGGCGCCGGCGGGCGCCTGGTTCAGGTCGCTCAACCAACACAAAACCCAAGGCCCAGTAACCTTCGGAAAGACTTTCCTCGCATCCGGAGCAACAAAAGTCTCGTGCGAAAGCGCGAAGGGCGAATGGCACATCCAAACCAAAGGGCAATGGTGGGAACACGAACAAAACGGCAAACAACTCAAAACCACCAATGGACCACACCTATACATCAAAATCTATCAATGGAACACATGCAAAGCTGAAGTCCTGGCGATGAAAGTACCAATGAAAGTCTCGGAATGCATCTTCCAACTCGTGCAAGAACAAAAAGGCAATCCAGCGACATCCACAGTTGACATCGCTTCAGAATGCGTCATCACGATACCTGTATCAGAAAAAATCGTGTGCCTGATCAAGGTGACGCCAGGTAACCATGCAGGAGAAAACGAAGGACTCAAAATAATCAAAGGGGAAAACAGTCCGAGCACTCAAAGCGTGAACTCCACGGCCAATGTGGAAGGAATCCACGACAAAGGCGAAGAAGGCAAAGAATGCAAAGTCGAAAATGCCACCAACGCCTTGTTCACGTCCGAAACAGGAGCTCTCAAGCTCGGAGGACTTGAACTCAACTAGCCACCATGGAGACGCCGGCCGCCGAGCAATTAAGGCAGCGGTCGCGCAACGGCAGGGGTGGGTCCGAAGGGCTCGGGTCCATCCCTACTTGCGTCTACCGCCACCAGCCCTGGCAGCTGCGCCGGTCGCGCACCCGGTAAGCGCGATCCTTGTGCTCTGTGTCACCCGCGCCCCGTTCTGCCCGTCGATCGTCGTGGGCATCGCGAGCTTGGTGGAACAGAGGCTGCCCTTGGCCTTGGCGGGGAGGTCGGTCGTCAGCGCGGAGTGCGGTCCCTGGGGCAGCTTGAGCTCGAAGCTCGTGATCGGCGCGTCGGGCACCGAGGCGAACGTGCTGGTGGTGATGCCCTTTTTGATGTTGGTGTTGCCGACGAGATCCAGCTCGATGCCCTCGCCCTGCAGGATCACCACCAGGTCCGGGAACGCCGCGCCGCCGTGCGAGACGAGGTACGCGGGACCCGTGAGCGGCGCGCCGAGCACTGGCGTGACGGCCTTGGCGAGGCCGACGAGCGAGGCCGCGGGGCAGGTGGCGGGGTTGGCGGCGAACGTCGCTTCGGTGCAGGCCTTCTGCAGCGTCGTCAATCTCGCCGGCAGCTTCTTGGGCAGCGCCACGAGGACCCGGCCGATGTTGGCCTGCCCGGGTCCCGAGGCGACCTTCACGTCGAGGCTGGCGCCGATGCTCTTGGCGGTGTGCCCGGCGGTGGAGACCGTGAACTTCGGGTGGAAGGAGAGCGAGGCGCAGTTGGCGGCCTGGAAGGGGGCGGAGACGTTCGCGCTGGCCCCACGCGTCGAGGCGATCGTGCCGGTGACCGACAATGGTTCGCAGTCGGTCGGGTTGAACGTGAATTCCGAGCGGTCGACGCTCACGTTGACGGTCCGCACGTCCAGCGGGATGCCCTGCAGGATGCGCGGCAGCGGGTCGCTGACGACGGTGAGCTGCGCGGTGTGCGGGTCGATGTAGATGGCCGCCCGCACAGGGACCGGCCCGAGGTTGAGCGGCCCTGCTTCCGCGTGCACGAGGATCGAAAGGCCGAACGGCGCGCCCCTGTACGGCCCCGTCAGATACACCGGATCTTCCTGCCTGCCCGCCTGCGGCAGGAACAGCTGATCGGGGCCGGAGCCCGCGCCGACGGTAACGTGCCCGATCCGGCTCGCGGAGGGGCACGCCCCCGTCGCCGCAAGCGGTTCTTCGCAGAGCGACACCTTCGAAAGCATGCCGAGCAGACCGGGGGGGGTGCGCACGCTGATCTGACCAAGGTCCTGATCCTGGTCGGTGCGGGCGATCGTCGTCGAGAACGGGCTGAAGCCGCCCGCCTGGTTGCTGATCGTCTGCGCCGTGAACGACGGTGCGAAACCGCCACCGCAATCGCCGGTGATCGTGAACGGCTGGATCGCGGGGGAGACCGCCGGTGCGCCCGACCACGGCTCGAACGATGCGCTTGCCGCGTACTCGCCGCAAGCGGCGGGCGTAAGGAGCGCGGCGCGCGGGCCGCCGAAGAAGTTGAGCTTGAAGTCGCCGAACGGCAGCTGCGGCGCTTCCCGCACAGTCGTCGTCAGCTGGCCCGTAGCCGGGTTCGCCGTGACCTCGCCGGGCAGCTTGACGGTGACGCCATCGCCGTGGGCGACGATGTAAAACGCCAGCAGGCTGCCAAAGGGGTTGTTGTTGCCCTGTTCGGCCTGATAGACGGCGCCCTGCAGGGGAGCTTCCAGCAGCGGCGTAACCACTTCCACCGAACCGATCTTGGAGGCGTCGGGGCAGGCTGCTTCGTTGGTGCTTGCGAGGTCGATCTGCGCCTGGCTGCAGGCGGCAAGGCCGTCGGCGGCGGAGGGGTTCACCGTGAGACCCGGGGGCAGCGAAACGGTCGCGCCCTTGAGATCGGCCTCACCCAACCCGGACGGACTTTCGTTCTGGGGCGTGTGCAGATCGACGCTGACGGCGGTCGGCGAGTTGGCCGATTCGCCCTGTGGCCTGACCGTGAGGCTGGGGTTGAAGTCGAGCCGGCCACAGCCGCTCAACGCCGCCGGCTGGCCCGCCGGACCGGGGTCGAGGGCGCCTTCTTCCACGAACACGTTGGGTTCGAGGACGCCCGGTTCCACAGGGCTCGGCCGTGGCCACGGTTCGGCTCCGAACACGGCCGCCAGCGCGCCGTCGGTGCAGCTCGTGGGCATGCGCAAAAACGGCTCGGCGCCGGCGCTGCTGGCTTCTTCGCAGACCGATTCGCCGCCCGCGTTCATGCAGTGCCCGCGGTACTTGTCGTGGCTGTGTTCGCCGGGCACTCCCCACAGCGCCACCGAGGCGAACGACAGCGGCTGGTACTGGCTGATGTTGTCCACATCGGTGATGAGGCTATAGCCACCGTCGCCGTGACCGGAGTGCACGTGAACGTTGGGCAGCAGCGTGATCGCGAGCCCGAGGGGGTTGAAGCCGATCTCCGCGGGCACCCCGGGGGGGGGGACCAGGTTGTAGACGGCGAAGGAGAAAACGGTGGCCGTGTTGCCGCCGAACACGAACAGGGCGGTCCGCGCGACGCCGACCTGCGTGTCGCCCGGACAGCTCGAGTGTTCGAAGATGTTCGTAGGCGCGGCCTGCACCGTGTGGAAGTCCTTCGCCGAGCACTTCGGCGTGGCGCTGGGATTGCCCACCAAGCCCGCCGGCAGTTCAACCTGAACATCCTTGGGATCGCCGTCGGGAACCGCCTCCTGGCGCAGGTTTTCCCTGGTGATGAAGGCGAACCCGGCCGTCATTTCAAACGGATGCGACCCGGCCAGAACGTCCGGCGTCTGATCTTCGTTGACGATCTTGAATTCAGTGTCGCGGAATCCAAACGTGGCGCCGGCTGAGCCGGCGTCAAACAGCGGCAACGCGATCGCGACCACGGCGAGGGCCATCGCGACAGGCACGGCCCTGCAACCTCCGAGCCTCCGCATGACTTTCGCTTCCTCCTCGTCGTGTGCTGGCTCGATCCAGCTTAACCGCGCACGCACGCGCGACGCCCGCCGTGTTTCTCGCTGGCAGAGGACCAAAGACCTCTGAGGATCAAAGGGGCTGCGCTCTTCTACTTGACATAATATAGATTATCGGGCATATCCAGGTAGTGTCTCAGTTTGATTCGGCCGACGCTTCGGCCCATAGTGCGGCGTCCCGCTCATGTGAGACAGGAATCCCGTTCATCTGAGACGATGCAATCCCGCCCATCTGAGACAGCCGGCCTGGGGCCGGCTTACGTGGATGTGCTGCCGAGCGGTTCATTTCGGCCCGGAGCCGCCTCCGCTGGTGACTGGCGGCTCAGCGACGCGAGTGTGGGTCCAAGGTGGGACTCAATGTCGCTGTGAGCACCGCTACATCGGCGGCCGTTGCGCTATATCGTCCATGCGATGAGCTTGAAGCCATGCTGATCTACTCGATGAGCGTCTCGGTGGACGGCTTTATCGCCGACCGCGAGGGCGCGTTCGGATGGTCGGGTGCCCCTAGCGAGGACCAGTTTCGTTTCCACGTCGCGCAGACACGGGAGCTTGGGGGCTTTCTGTTGGGGCGCAGGCTCTACGAGACCATGCTGGTGTGGGAGACGGATCCGTCGATGCGCGCCAGCGAGCTCGACGCCGCGTTCGCCGATGCCTGGTGCGCGATCCCGAAGATTGTCTTCAGCCGCACGCTGGACGGCGTCCAAGGCAACGCGCGGCTCGCCGACGCGTCGCTGGCCGAGGAGGCCTCTGCGGCGCTCGACGCGACCGACAAAGATGTCGCGATCGGCGGCGCCGGCCTGGCTGCGGTGGCTGTCGAGCTCGGTCTCGTCGACGAGCTGCGCATGTTCCGCAATCCGGTCGTCGTCGGTGGCGGCACGCCGTTTCTGCCGCCGGTCACCGAAGATGTTCGGCTGAGCATGATCGAGACTAGGACGTTCGGCTCGCGCGTGATCTACGAGCGCTACCGGCACCTCCGCGATGAGTCGGACTGACACCGCCGTCCGTGACGGAGGGAACTGCGAACCGCTTCGCAAACACGACCGCGTCGCCGGCATCCGCCGACGGAGCGCTCGCACGACCGATTGCGACGGGCTCGTGACGGCTACGACGTCGACCCGGGTGCCGCCAGCCGTCGGGGACTACGGTCTCAACTGCCGTCTCTACCCGACCGGCGAGGGCGTCCAACGCACTCCACCCGACACATGGGTCATTGACGCGCTACGAGCGGCCCAGGCATCATCGAGCACGGCACGACGACGATTAGCCTGAAGGATCATGCCTTCAGCTACCTACGCGGTGCGACCTCCTGAGCCATAGAATCGCGGCGTGTCGTTCACCCTCACGAACCTCGGAGAGGATCCGGTCGATGTCGGGTCCAACTTCGACGGCGCGCCGGACCTGGAGTTCCGCCTGGCCGGTACGGCGCTCGAGCTTGAGCAGTCCGGCCTCAGCTATCAGCGCATCCCGCCCCACTACCGGTTCCCGTACGGCCACACGCACAAGGAGCAGGAGGAGGTGTTCGTCGTCGTGGGCGGGAGCGGGCGGATGAAGCTCGACGACGAGATCGTCGAGGTCAAGAAGTGGGACGCCGTGCGCGTTCCACCCGGTACATGGCGAGGGTACGAGGCCGGGCCGGAGGGCCTCGAGATCCTCGTTTTCGGCGCGCCCCACCTCGGCGAGAACCCGCGGGAAGACGTGGAGGGTCAGCGAGACTGGTGGGCCGACTAATAGCGCTTCGCGTCTCGTGCGGCCACGCTCCCTGACCGCCCGCCGTGGCTGGAGCAGTTGCTTCCCCCCCCCCCCCCGCTCACGGGTGGTTGGTCCGTGACGATCGAAGAACGAGCACACAGCGAACGAGGAGGTAGGTAATGAACATAGAGTTCCTCTCAACTCTGGCGGTGATCGCACCCGATCCGCCCGCCAGTCGCAAGCTGTACGTCGACGCTCTCGGGCTGCCGCTCGAGAGCCACGGCGACAACTATCACCACAGCGAGCACATCCCCGGCTGCAAGTCCTTCGGCATCTGGCCGCTGGCCCAGGCCGCGGAGGCGTGTTTCGGGACGTCGCAGTGGCCCGCGGAGCTGCCGGTGCCGCAGGTCAGCATCGAGTTCGATGTAGCGGACGCCGCGGCGGTGGGCCCGGCGGCACGGGAGCTCGAGCAGGCCGGCTACGAGCTGCTGCATCCGCCGCGCGAGGAGCCGTGGGGTCAGACTGTAGCCAGGCTGCAGTCACCGGAGGGCGCGATCGTCGGGATCTCGTACGCCCCTGTGCTCCACAACCAGCACCGACTGGAGGGAGGACAACCGGCCATCTGAGACTGGCCGACCCCGATCATTTGAGACGGGCTGTCTCAAGGCCAGAACAGGACCGATCGCGTTGGCACACTCCTGGGGTGCTCACTCTCTTTGGTGCCTGTGCGGTCACGTTCATGGTCCTGATGTACGCGCTCGAACGACGCGGCCGAGTCTTCATCCTTGCGTTCGCTTGCGGCTGTGCATTGTCGAGCGTCTATGGCTTCCTCGCAGGCACCTGGCCCTTTGGCGTAGTCGAGGCGATTTGGGCCATGATCGCGCTGAAACGCTACCGATCCAGGCCACCAACGCACACGCGCCCTACCGAGGCCTGACCGTGCCATCCGCCACCTATGAGCCCATCAAGGGCGAACTGCACCGTCACGGCGCACTTCACCACGCTCACCCACACACCGGGCCCCACGAACACGATCGCCATGAACACCCGCATGACGACCATGACGAGCACACGCATGGCCATTCACACGGGCTTGTTGACGAGAGCATCAAGCGCTCGCGCGAGGGAGTCCGGGCCGTCACGCTCGCGCTGGGGATCCTCGCCAGCACCGCAGGGGTGCAAGCGCTCGTGTTCGCCTTCAGCGGCAGCCTTGCACTGCTCGCTGACCTGATCCATAACGGCGGCGACGCGCTGACCGCGATTCCCCTCGGCATTGCCTTTGCGCTGCGCTCCGAGCGCGCCGAGCGCCTCGCGGGCCTGGCGGTCGTGGCGGCCATCTTCATCTCCGCGTGCGTGGCCGCGTATGAGTCGATTCTGCGTCTCATCCATCCATCGACACCGAGCCACCTGCTCGCGCTCGCGCTCGCAGGAGCGATTGGGTTTGCCGGCAACTGGCTTGCCGCGCTGGTACGCACTCGCACCGGTCACCGGCTCAACAGCGCTGCCCTGGTGGCCGACGGCAATCACGCCCGCGTTGACGCATACGTCTCGCTCGCGGTCATCGCGAGCGCCATAGCCATCGCCGCCGGCATCCCGATCCTCGATCCGCTCATCGGCCTGGGAATGACGATCGTGATCCTTCGCATCACCCGCGAGAGCTGGCACACGATACGAGGACACCAGCACCACCACTAGCGCGCGAACACTCAGCGCGCTCTTTTCGGCTCAGGCGTGCACGACAACAGCGCGGGTGATCGTCACCGGAGGCACCGTCAAGTAGCCCTCGCGCTCAGGACCCGGCGCCGTGTTGCTCAGGCGCCGGGCAGCGCCCGCGTTCGGGTCTGCCCCGCCGAGGAGCTTGTTGACCGCGAGCCTGATCGGCTCGACCTCGCCCATGTAGCGCTCGATCGCCGCCCGCCCAGCACGTTGCGTGTCGGCCGGCGCCCCGGTTTGGCTCCCGCACCCGCCGAGCGCAACCATGCACAAACAGCTGGCGGCCAGCGCGCGGGGGTGGTGTGTCAAACCCACGCTTGCTGCGCCGCGGATCTGCCGGAGGGCTCAGTAGCCGTAGCCGCCTCCGCCGGAGCTGGCGCCACTGGACTTTTCCGATTCGGAAGAGCTGCTTGTGCTCGCCGCGGGGGTGCTGCTCGAGCTGGTCGTGACGGCGCTCCAGGTGCCTACGTCTTTGATGCCCTGCCCATTGGTTTCACCGGTCTGCTTGTCCTGCGTGAACGTATAGAGCGGGGTGCCCTTGTAGGTGACCTGCATCGTCCCTTCGGGGCGCTTCACGATCCCGAGCGCCCCGACTTCGCTGCTGGGAGTGCCGCTGGAGGACGCGATCAGCGGGTGCCAGACACCGAGACACGCGGAGCTGGTGCAGATGAACTTGCCGTTGACCTCGCCGCCGAGGTGATACAGCGTCATGCCCTGGCTGTTGACGAGGATCGTGCCGAGCGAGCTAGAGGCGGTCTTCACGACGGCACCCGAGGAGCTGCTGCCTGTCCGTGCGGCGGGCTGTGTTGTGGCGGCCGAGCTGGTCGTGTTGCTGCTCGTTGAGCTGCTGCCACAGGCGGCGAGCAACAGCGAAGCGGCGAGTGCCGGTAGGGACAGTCTCAGTAGATGGCGCAATGTGTTCACTCCTCTGGACAAGTCGGGCACCGTGCCGGCGCATGGGGCATGGGGTCTAGCTGTGCTCATAAGGACTCCGAGCCGGCGTGTTCCTTCCGCGGTGCCTGTGACCGATCGGCTCTGGGCGCCACCTACGAGAAGGTCGGCGACGCCCAGTGCTGCTGGAGCTGCCGCAGCCGGCGATGACGAACGCAACACCAACTAGAGCAACGATCGACGTTCTAGGCACTGGGATGTCTCCTTATCGGCGGAGCTCGGCTCGGAGCCGGGCAGCGAGCCGCACGGAGGCCTCGATCTCGACTTTGCGAGCCGAGACGCTCTCGACGTTGAGGCCGAATGGAACGCGGACGCGTCGACAGAACGTGACGAGCTCGACGGCAGTCGCCACAGCCTGATCGTAGGACGCACCGAGGGTATCGTCGGCATGGCGCAGATCGTTCTCGATCCAGCGCGGAACGTCGACACCGAGCCACTGCAAGAACTCCAGTGTCTTCATTGAGCCGCAGACCGAGAACGTGAAGACGATCGGCACCGGCTCCAGGCCGTGCGCGGCGCACTCGTAGCGATAGTCAGAGACCAAGTCCTTCGCAGCGTTGACGTCGTAAACGACCTGAGTGACGAAGAACGAGCAACCCGCAGCCTGCTTCGCGACGAGCCGGAGGTGCTCCTTGCCCGTGCGCGCGTGCCGCTCGGGGATCGCGACGCCACCGAGCGGCAGGTCCGGCCGCACCTCGCTCCGGAGCCCGTAAGCCCGCGAGAGCGAGGTCGCGACCGCCTTCCCCCGAGAGGAGGCACCGACGAAGACCGATAGAACTCGGGCCGGATCCTGGGCTCCGAGCCAGGAACGCAGGCCGCCCTCGGTGTACTTGCTGACCGCACGGTAGACGATGGCCGGCACGTCCAAGCCCGCCAGGTCGCGGGCGAGATACTCGGCCGGATCCATCGTGGGAAGAAACGGAAACGGCCGATCGTCGGGATTGCGGTCGCTCTCGTCATCGATGTCGTAAAGAACCAGACCGTCCACCCCCACCGTCTGCAGTCGCTCAAGGGTGACCTCGGCGATTTCCCTGCTCTTCGCCGGTCCGGTCGTCAGCCGCGGCGGCGTCACGGCGAATAGCAAGAACTCACCCGTCCGATCGACGATGCGCCGCAGCAGCTCCACGCGGCGAAACCGTAGCCGACCGCGCTGCGCAGCGGAAGGCACGACACCCCGCTCTCGCGTCCAAGCGAGCGTCTCGCGTGCCTGCGTGCAGCGTGACGGACGGCTGGATCGGACCAAGGCACATCCACGGGAAGTTGGAGGGTGCTTGCACGGTTGCGGTACCCATCTCATCCCGCCCGGCGGTAGCAGATGTGCGTCGCCAGTGGGGAATGAAGGACCTCGGCGGGCTCGAAATCGAACTCGGCGATGCCGTTGAATATCCCCTCACCGGACCCGAGTAGAACGGGGACGATGTCGAGCCAGAGCTCGTCGATGACGCCCGCTAGCAGCGCTTGGCGGACGGTCGAGGCGCCGCCCGCGATGTCGACGCCGTCAGCGCCGGCAGTCTCGCGGGCCTGGGCGTAGGCGGCGTCGAAGCCATCGGTGACGAAGTGAAACGTCGTCCCGCCCTCCATCTCGATCGGCGCGTGAGAGTGATGGGTTAGGACGAACACGGGCGCATGGTAGGGCGGCTCGGGGCCCCACCAGCCCGACCACTCCTCGTCCCACTCGCCGCGGATCGGGCCAAACATGTTGCGACCCATGACGTAGGCGCCACGAGGGCGCAGCAGACGGCGCTCGGCGGTGGCGTCCGCCTCGTTCGCGCGCTCGTCGCCAAGGTGCCAGCCGTGAAGCTCGCGGCCCCGCTTGCCGAGCGGGTCTTCGCGGCTTTGACCCGGCCCGGCGACGAAGCCGTCGAGGGAGATCGACATGTGGCAGGTGGTGTCGGCCATTACGCTCCTCCAAAGTGATAGTGATTTGCAGACGGCGGCGGTAGCACCGGCGCCGCAGAGACCTGCCTGCTCGCGAGGTACGCCTGGGCTGTGGCGCGGTCGGCGCACCCCTTCAACTCGATGATCTTGCCGTCACTGATCGTCACGACCATGTACGCGATCCCATCGTCCAACGGCCGGTCCCCTGCGTCGGATGGCTTCCCGGGGCGGAACGCGACGAGCACACGAGGTCCGGTCTGGATCGTCTCCTCGATACGTCCCCGCAAACGACCGGGCAGGTTGCGTGTCATCACCTCGAGGATCTCTGTGCGGCCCGAACAGAGCTGCCCCTCCTCCATTCCATGCCACTTGGCACCCTCGGCCAGCGACTCCTCGAGGACGGCGAAGTCGCCCCCGGTCACCGCCTCCCAGGCGCGGTGCAGCAGCTCGATCTCTGGACTGTCGCTCATTGTGGTCATCGTTCCTCAGCTCCTTCCGTACAGCGACAGGCAAACCGGTCTCGCGTCCGGCAGCCGCGCCGCAAAGTCTTCCACACGATCTGAGAGACCGTCCCTGGAGTGGCGCTGAGTCTCATATGGGTGAGACGTCAGAGTCTCACATGAATGGGATTCGGCTGTCTCAGATCGACGGGACGCCGCACCCCGCTTGCGGCGCCCATTCATGTGAGACTGCTTGTTCGCACCCCACGCGGGAGGTCTCTCATACGACGGGAGAGACCTTCGCAAAGGCAACGCCGGTCTCACATGAACCGGGGCGATTAGGCCGGGGGCGGCCAACTGCGGCCGTTGGCTAGCCACAGCTCAAGCAGCGGGTCGACCACGCGCCAGCCAGTCCTCGTGGTCTCGTCGGCGACGACGTGCCCGTTGCTCTGCAGGCGCTCAACCGTGCCCCGGTTGCTGCCGGTCTTGCTGACTCCGTAGCGCTCGTGCGCGACGCGCCCCTGCAACGGGGTCGTCCGTTCTGAGATGACGGCCATCAGTCGCCGCTCGCTGTTGTTCCAGGAGTCCCATGCCGCCTGCACCTCCGGGTTTGCGTCACGCGTCGCGCCACCGAGCGCCGTGACCCACTCCTCGCTGGTGGCAGTCGCTGAAGGTCTCGTATTCTCGTATAGGTGGTGTGCGAGCAGCATCGCGCGCTGCGGATGCCCGTCTGCGGTCGCCAGCAGCAACTCGAGCGTCTCACCTGGATCGCGACTTGCGCTTTCAAATCGTGACCCGATGTACTCAGCCAGGTCCTCAGCGCCGAGGCGTGGGAGATCTACGGGCTTGGCCTGGGCGAAGAACGCGTGACGGCGATCTGAGAACAGGTCACGCATCAAGCCCGGGTGAGATCCGGAGAACACATACGCGGCGACCTTGCCGTGCTGCTCAAGCTCAGAGCGGATCGTCCCCGTCAGGGCGTCCCCCACCCGCACGACATCCTGAAACTCATCGAACGCAATCGCACACTGGCGCCCGTGACGTTCCTGCAGCCGACGCGGCAACGCAAGCCGATCCAACAGACCCGGCACCTGTGTCTCGGGCGCCACCTCCACGCCAACCCCGGCTGGCGCCACCTTAACGCGTGGCCGAAGCGTGGAGACAACACCGGCAAACCAGCGCTTCATCCGCCCGTCGAGCTGCTCGCGATAGGCGCGCTCAATGCGCTCCGCCACGTCAGCAGCGCTCAGCACGCCGAGGAAGTTCACGTAGATCGGCACGAAGCCATCCTTGTCCGCCGCGGCCAGCGCAGCTTTGAGCAACGACGTCTTGCCATATCGGCGTGGTCCCTCAAGACGACTGTTGCGAGTCTCGGCGATGCGGTCCCGCAACAGCGCCAGCTCGACGATCCGCCCAGCAAGCACCTCGGGCGGCTCAAGCGGATCCTCGTAGATGAACGGGCTACTCACAGGTGCCATATAATAGCACCAAACGGTGCCGCAACATAGCACCTACGGGTGCTATGACACGGCAACATCAAAATGAGACGCCGCGTTGGATCTGGTTGTCACGCAGCAGCTGGCGGCCCGAACCACATGGTCAGCGCTTCCGGGAGTCCAAGCTGGGTTCGGTCTCCGACCCAGGCGACGTATCCGTCGGGCCGGATCAAGACGGCAGTGGGAGCGACGACCGCGCCGAGTACGGGAAGCTCCCACTCACCTTTGTAGCTTGCGTCGATCAGCTGGACCCGATCGGCCCATGGAGCGACATCAAAACCGCCGGGCTCGCCGAGGTTGAGCAGCACCGGCCGGGCGTCGTGCAGAAGCTCGAAGACACGCAGCGGGCCGTCGGCGCTCATGAGGTCCAGGTCGGGCATCCGGCGCCCGAGCAGCGGATGTCCCTCGCCGAGGTCGTAGTGAATGTCCAGCCCGGAGATGATCCCCGCGAGCCGTTTGCGCGGCTCGTCCATGATCGCCAGCTCTGAGACGACGTCGACCAGCGCCTTCATGCGCTCGTCCTGGCGCTGGAGCGCGGTCTGAGCCATCGTGTGCTTCAGCGCACGGGCAGCGACCGGGTGGCGCTCGTCACAATAGGAATCCAGAAGGCTCTCCTGGGAGATCCCCTTTACCACCTGGGCCAGCTTCCATCCCAGGTTCACGGCATCCTGCACGCCGAGGCTGAGGCCCTGTCCACCCGCCGGATAGTGCACGTGCGCCGAGTCGCCGGCGAGTAGGACTCGTCCCGCGCGGTAGGCCGCTGCCTGACGTGTCATGTCGGTGAACCTGGAGATCCACGTGGGACTGTGGACGCCAAAGTCGGTGCCGTACACCGTGATCAGCGCCTCGCTCAGATCGCGCAGCGTGGGCTCGCTGTCAGGGCCGAGCTGCCGCTCGGTCAAGACCACCCGCACCGGCCCCCCATCCTTATAGATGACCTCGCCATCGCGGACCACGTACTCCAACCTGCCGATGCCATGAGTGCCGTTCTCATCGCGGCGAACACCCAGCTCCGGCTCCTGTGCCATCTCGACCTCGGCGATCAGGTTGCTCCTTGTCGGATCCCACCCGGGGAAATCGATGCCGGCTGCTTTGCGGATGACGCTGCGTCCTCCGTCGCACCCCACGAGATACTGCGCCCGCAGCGAGCCGCCGTCGGAGCGCTCGACCTCTACGCCGGTGTCGTCCTGCGCGAAGCCCGTCACCTCACAGCCGTAATAGATCCGCACCGGCAGCTCGGCGACCCAGGCGGCCATGATCCGCTCGATCTGGTTCTGCCAGATGCCGAGCGAATACGGATAGCGTGTCGGAAAGTCGCTCATGTCCAACACGGTCGTGGCCAGCATCGCGGCCTGGGCCGCCTGGCCCTCCGCGAGGAAGCGGTCGGCGACCCCACGCTGATCCAACACCTCGATCGTGCGCGAATGAAACCCGCCGGCCCTCGAGCCGACGAGCACGTGATCGGGACGCTGCTCCAGGACCGCGACGTCGATCTTCGCCAACGCCAGCTCAGCTGCCAGCATCATCCCCGTCGGACCGCCTCCGGCGATCACCACAGCATGCTCGCTCATACGCATTTCGCTCCTCCCGTTTTCGTAGGGCTCTGGCCTGCGACGGGCGATTATGCGGCATGATCCGAGGCTTCATGAAGGCCTCGCTTGCGGTATAAATTAGAGGTGCAGAGGGGCGCGCAGCCTGTCCCCGGGAAGCTCAACGCGCCTTCTCCGCTCAGGCGTGCACGACCACAAGGCGGGTGAGCGTCGCCGCCGCGCCGTGTAGCGGCATTAACGTGATCCTCACCGTCAGCGCCAGGCGCCGGTGACGGCGCAGCGCGGCCCTGCCTTTGGCGCTGAGTGGCACCGAGAACCGCACGCTGCCAGCCTGCAGCGACGAGCGCACCAGCCGCCCGACGCGCACCTGCGCAGAGTGTCCCGCCCTGGCCAGCGAGGCACCGGCGGCGAACAGGCCGACTTCCAGGCGCCCGCCGGAACCACTCTGGGACACGTCGATCGCCCCGTGCACCGTCGATCCGCGCTGTCTGTCGGCGAGCTTGAGCGCCTTGGATCCCCCCTCCAAAGGCGAGCCGTGGCTGGGTCCGCCCGGCGTCGTGGGGGTGCTCGTCGTCGGCGTCTGCGTTGTGGTCGTGGTCGTTGTGGTGGGCGTTGTGCCGGCGCCTTCGACGAGCACTTCGTACATGGTGTAGTTCAGGGACGGCCCGCCGTCGAAGAGGGTCGAGCTTTCAAACTTGTAGGTCCCGGGCGCTTCGAACTTGCAGCTGCCTTCCCAAGGCGCCTGCGGTACGGTCGGGCTCACCGGCACGCTGGGCGAGCAGGCAGGCGCACTGCCCTTCCATGCGATGTTCACCTTGGTACTGGTGTTGTCGTCGAACACGATTTCGCCGCCGGCGGCGAGCGTCACCTTGCTCGCGGGTGGCGGGTTCGCGCCCGAGCCGGGGGTTGCCCAGCACGGCCAGGCGCTCTCGACGCAGTTTTCGTTGACTTCGAGCTTCGCCGTGGACGGGCCTGCGGCGAGAGCGGGCAGCACGGCCACTGCCGCACCGATCAACGCGGCGAGGGCGAGGAGCAAGGGTGCGTGTCGTAGGCGCATGCGCGGTCTCATCGTAGGATGAGGTTGTGTGTGAGGGTCAGCGCCGCGCCGTGCTTGGGTGTGAGCACGATCTTCACGGTGAGCGCCAGCTTGTGATGGCGGTGCAGCGCGCGCTTGGCCTGGGCGTCGAGCGAGACCGCGAAGGGCACCTTGCCGGCGGGCGCCGAGGTGCGCACGAGCCGCCCCACGCGGAAGCTGGCGGGTCGTTTGACCTTGGCCAGCGAGGCGCCCTGGGCGAGCAGTTCGATTTCCAGCCGTGCGCCGCCGTCCGCGGCGGGGATCTGGACCGCGCCGTGTACGGCATCACCCTGCTGGGCGTTCGCCAGCGCGAGCGTCGCGAGAGGATGGCTCCCCCCGGTCGGCGGAAGAGATGTTTCCATCGAGCCAGGCGTCGTGGTCGTGGCAACGATGGCGCCGGCTGCGGCCCCGCTGCCGGACGCTCCGCCGCCTGAGGCACCACCGCCCGAGGGCTGGGTGGATGTCGTGGCCGTCGTCGACGTAGTCGTTGGCGTTGTTGTCGTCGTCGTCGTGGGGGTGGTCGTTGTGGTCGTCGGCGTCGTCGTGGTGGTGGTCGTCGGTGTCGTGGTTGTGGAGCTGGTTGAGGTTGTGGTGACGGCGCCTTCCACGAAGACTTCGTACTTGGTGTAGTTCAAGGACGGCCCGCCGTCGAAGAGGGTCGAGCTTTCAAACTTGTAGGTCCCGGGCTCCTCGAACGTGCACTTGCCTTCCCAGCCGGTCTTCGCCGCCGTCGGGCTCACGGGAACTTCTGAGGTGCAGGTGGGCGGTCCGCTCGGCGTGCTCGTCCACGCGATGTTCGCCGCCTTGCCCAGCTCGTCGGCGAAGGCCACGACCCCGTCATTCGCGATCGTCACGGACGGGGTGTAGGTCGGGCTCCCACCCGGGCGCGTCCAGCACGGCCAGTTGGGCTCGTCGCAGTTTTCGTTGACTTCGAGCTTCACTTCGGATGGGCCGGCGGCAAGGGCGGGCACGATTGCCACAGTCGCCCCCAGCACGGCCGCTACAAGTAGGTAGCGCTTACGCAGCTTCACAACCCCAGCCCACCTTTCGATCGAAGTACCCCGTCAGCTCTGCGTGCTCGTGCCATAGAAGCCAAGCCGATGCACCCTCTAAGAACCCAGAGACTCCACCCCGGGGCGATCCTTCCCGGCAGCTATGCGCTTTGTTGGCGCACCCCGGCGCGACCCTTCCCGCAGAGCCCAGGGACCCCAGCCGGCGCGATCCCTCCCGGCAGCTATGCGCCCTGCTGGCGCGCCCGGCGGTACTCGTTGACGACGATCTCCGTGAGCTCCTCAACCGAGGTCTCGGCGGTCGGCTTGTCCAGGACGATCAAGCCATCCTGGATCATGCTCACCCGGTCGCAGGCCTGCAGCACGTGGATGTAGTTGTGCAGGATCATCACGATCGAGACACGCCCCTCCTGCTTCAGGCGCGCCACGAGATCGAGGATCATCGAGCCCTCCTTGGCGCCCATCGCGGCCAGCGGCTCGTCCAGCAGCAGGATGTCGGCGTCGGAGTTGGCCGTGCGTGCGACAGCGATCGCCTGGCGCTGGCCGCCTGAGAGACGCGCAACGGCCACGTCGATACGCGGAATGTTGATGCCGATCTCATCCAGCGCGGTGCGCGCCGCGTGCTTCATCTCGCGGTTGGCCAGAAACGGCAGCGGCCGGTGCACCTTCTCGCGGCGCAGAAACAGGTTGTGGTAAACGGACAGTTCGTCGATCAGCGCCAGGTCCTGGTAAACGGTCTCGATCCCCAGCGCGCGTGCTTCATCGACACTGCGCGGCGCATATGGCTGGCCGTGCAGGAACATCCGGCCGGCGTCCTGCTTCTGAAAGCCCGCGAGGATCTTGATCAAGGTGGACTTGCCTGCGCCGTTGTCGCCCAGCAGCCCCAGCACCTCCCCCTTGCGCAAGTGCAGGTTGACGTCGCGCAGCGCGGTCACCGGACCGAAGCGCTTGGCGATGTGCTCGACGCGCAGCACATCGTCGGGAGCGTCCGTCACAGGCACGCTCATCTCCCCCATGGTCTCCTCCTCAGCCATGGCCCGTCCCCCTGCGCACGCGCTGCACGTATACGTTGATGCTCATCGCGAGGATGATCGCCAGACCGAGATAGAACAGGAGATAGTCGGCGTTCACGCCCTGCAGCACCAGACCGTCGTGGAGGATGCCCAGGAACAGCGCGCCGATCAGCGCCCCGACCACCGTGCCCGAGCCGCCCGTCATCAGCGTGCCGCCGATCACCGCCGCCGCGATCGCCTCGAACAGGATTTCGTTGGCGCCAGCCGGATCGGGCTGTACCGAGGAGGCCCGCACGGCCTCCAGGATCCCGACCAGGCCCGCGGTCGACGCGCACAGCACGAAGTTGCGGATCACCACCAGACGCACCCGCACGCCGGCCTCCGCCGCGCCGAGCTTGTTCGAGCCGACCGCCACGGTGTACAGGCCCCAGCGCGTGAAGGTCAGCACGGTCTGCAGCACGATCACGATCGCCAGCGCCCAGATCAGCTCCGAGTACACCCCTCCGCCGAAGATCCGCGCGAAGGTGCTGATGTGGTTGACCGTTTCAGGCAGCGTCACGTGCACGCCGTTGACCGTGTGGACCACCTCATGGGTGCTCGTCGTCACCCGCGCCCCCGGCGTTTCCACAGGCTCGCCGTGGGAGACGATCAACGTCAGACCCTCCAGCGCGAACAGCATGCCGAGCGTCGCCACAAAGGAGCTGATACCGACGATCGCCACGAAGAAACCGTTGATGAGACCCGCCGCCATGCAAGCCGCCAGCGCGACGATCACGGCCGGCACGAGCGCCAGCCCGGCCTGGTTCAGCTTGTAGAAGAGGAACGGCGCGAACAGGTAGGTGCCGCCGATCGAGAGGTCGATCTCCCCCAGGATCATCACGAACACGACACCCGAGGCCATGATCGCGAACGGCGCGAAGTAGGGCAGCAGCGTCTTGAAATTGGCCGTAGTGAGGAAGCTGCTGGTGTTCAGCGAGAAGTACGCCGCCACCAGGATCGTGACGACGATGATGCTCCCCTCGCGCACGGAAAGCACGCGTTCCAGCAGCTCCCTCCGCGGGGGCAGTCCACGGCGCCGAGGCGTCGGCGCAGGACCCCCCCGTGCCGCGGGCGGCGCGGGACCTCGCCCCGCTGGCGTGGACCCCTCCGGGGCGCTCAGCTCCGCGCCCGACGGGGCGTTCGGCGCCGTGCCCGATGGAGCGCCCAGCGCCGCGTCCGACGGCGCGCCCGGCTCGGCACCCGGCTCCCCTCCTGCCACGTTTGCCATGTCGATGTCCTGTGTCTAGGCGGGGGTGCCCGCCTTGATCGGCACCACCGCAGCCGTCGAGGAGGTTCCCTCATAGCGGCTCTTGGATTCCACGTACGGAGCGACCGTTTCCTTGTTGAGGAACTTCAGGCCGGTGTCCACTTCCGCGGGGCCCGTCAGCGATCCCGACACCTGCCACATGAAGAGCTGCAGAACCGGCAGGAACCCCTGCAGGTAGGGCTGCTGGTCGATCGTGAATTCGATGTTGCCTTCCTGCAATAGCTTCTGCGTGCCTTCGGTCAGATCGAACCCACCGGCCTTGATGCCCTTGGCGGGCAGCCCAAACTTCTGCATCACCCGCGCGAGGCTTTCCGTGCTGCCGCCGTCGACCGCGTACATGCCCTTCGTGTTCTGATGGCCGACCCAATAGGCTTCGATCGTCGAAAGCTCGCCCGGCACAGCCGCGCCGGTGGCCACAGTGTGCGCGGTGATCGGCTTGCCGGATGCCTTGATCGCCCTCAGCGCCCCTTCGATGCGCGGCTGCAGGTTGGCCGAGCCCGGCGTTGCGATGAACAGGGCGACATCTCCCGAGGGCACCGCCGCGACGATCCGTTCGCCCATCTGTTCGCCGGCCTTTTCCAGATCCTGCCCGATATATGAAAGACGCTTGTTGGTAGGTGCGTCGGCGTTATAGGCCACGACGGGGATGCCCGCCTTCAAAGCGGATTCGACGGGCGCGTTGAAAGCATGCAGGTCGATCAGCGCCACCGCAATCCCGTTGGCACCGCTGGTGATCGCGCTGTTGACCGCGTTGACCATCTGGTTGACGTTGCTGCTTTCCGAGCCCGTCCACTGGTAGGAGCAGCCCAGCAGCTTGCACGCATCGGCGGCCCCATACTGGGTCGGCACGAAGAAGGGATTCGTCGTCACGTGATTGACGATCACGAACTTGTATGCCGGGTGGCTGCCGAAGACGGCGTCGCTGCCGCTGCCGCCCGAGGCGCTTGAGCTGGGGCTGCTCGAACCGCACGCAGCCAGCACGACGCTCGCCGAGCTGGCGGCCACCCCCGTGAGCGCGGCACGCTGCAGGAACGCGCGGCGGTCGAAGCCCGGCGGGTCGATCTCCGCCGGCAGGTCGATCTCCGGCGGCGAGCGATCTGGGCGCCCACGCTGCTTGACGGCCTCCTGGACCAAGTCTGCTGTCCGCGACATCTCAATCCTCCTCCGCTCGGCGGGCCGCGCCGACGACGCAGCGCCACACTCTTTGTTTCCCAGTCTCAACTTTTTTAGTCAGGAACTTCGCCAGGGACGGGTATAAGAACCTCGACACGGCGGGTATATACCCCCGGCATGCACCGCGCCCCCCACATGGACTACGGACCGCTCGAGCTCGAGCGGCATGTCAAGGACGACGGCCGCACCCTGATCGTCTACACCCTTCGCCGGCCCCTTCGCCAGGACACACAGGCGTGAGCGAACAGCGCTTCGACGAGCTGCGCGGCGAGGAGGTCGTGTACGCGATCGACCGTCAGCAGCGGACGTTCCTGCCCGAGGAGCAGCACTGTCCCCTCTGCCCCACACCGCCCGGGGCGGCGCACGCCACGGAGATACCGCTGCCGGCCTTCGAGATCGCGGTTTTCGACAACCGCTTCCCCGCTTTTCAAAGCCCCAGCGGCGCGGCTGAGGTGGTTGTGTACACCGACAGCCACCACGGTTCGTTCGCCACGCTCCCGCCCGAGCGAGCACAGGCGCTGATGTGGGTTTGGCGCCACCGCTACGCGGAGCTCGGCGCGCGCGAGGACGTGCGCTACGTGCTCATATTCGAGAACCGCGGGATCGAGGCCGGCGCAACCCTGCAGCACCCGCACGGTCAGATCTACGGCTACCCCTTCCTGCCGCCGGTGCCCAAGCTCGAACACGCAGCAGACCTGCGCCTGCAAGGCTGCGCGATGTGCACCCTGCTGCAGCGCGAGCTGCACAACGGGCGTCGCGTGATACACAAGAACGAAAGCTGCGTCGCATACGTCCCCTACGCGGCGCGCTGGCCGTACGAGGTGCACGCCGTCATGCGCCAGCACCGCCCAAGCCTGCTCGACTGCGAGGCCGCTGAGCTGTGCCTGCTCGCCGAGTGCCTGCAGCGCGTCACGCGCGGCTACGACGCCCTGTTCGCAAAGCCCCTCCCCTACGTGATGGTCGTCCACCAGGCGCCCACCGACGGGAGCCGGCACGGCCACCTGCACGTCGAGTTCTACCCACCGCTGCGCAGCGCCGACAAGCTCAAGTACATCGCCGGATCGGAGCTGGGCGCGGGCACGTTCGTCGTCGATGTGCTGCCCGAGGATGCCGCCCAGGCCCTGCGCGAGGCGATGCTCCGTGCCACATGAGCACGTCCGCGCCTTCGCTCCCGGTCGCGTGAATCTGATCGGCGAGCACACGGACTACAACGGGGGCCTGGCGCTGCCCTTCGCGATCGCAGCCGGGGTCGTCGTGCGGGCCACCGCCACCCGAGAAGGGCGCATTCTCGCGCAGGCCCTCGACAGCGGCGAGCAGGACGAGTTCGCCCTCCCCACGGAAGGAGAGACGTCGGAGCTCGCCGTAGAGGGAGACGATCCGGCGCTCCCCGCGGAGGACCAAACCGCGCCCGCCGGGCCCGCCCGTGCTCAGGGTTGGCGCGCGCTGGTGCGCGGCGTGGTCTGCGAGCTGAGCCGCGCCGGCTTCCCACTGGTGGGCGCCCGCCTGGAGATCGGCGGCGATCTCCCCCAGGGATCAGGGCTCTCCTCCTCGGCAGCGCTTGAGGTGGCGCTGTGCCTCGCACTACTCGCCCTCATCGGCGCCTCTGAGGTCGAGCGCACCAGCCTCGCCCGCCTGTGCTCGCGCGTCGAGCACGAGTGGATGGGCGCACACACGGGCCTGCTCGACCAGCTCGCGTCGCTGTACGGCGCGACGGACACCGCGCTCTCGATCGACTTTCGCGCGCTCACGATCGATCCGGTTCCGTTGCTCCTGCAGGACGGCTGGCGGCTCGTGCTGCTCGACTCCGGCGAGCGCCACCTCAACGCCAGCTCGCGCTACAACGAGCGCCGCGCGGAGTGCGAGCATGCGTGTGCACTGCTGGGCGTCGAGTCGCTGCGCGAGGCGAGTCGCGAAGCCGTCGAGCGGCTGCCCGAGCCCTGGCGCAGCCGCGCGCGACATGTGCTCGATGAAAACGCCCGCGTGCGCGACACGGTCGCCGCGCTGCACGCCGACGACCTGCCTGCCGTCGGGCGTCTACTGAACGCTGCGCATGCGAGCCTGCGCGACCAGTTCGAGGTCTCCACCCCAGCCGTCGAGGCGACCGTGCAGCGGCTGCTCGGCGTGGGCGCCGCAGGCGCGCGGCTGGTGGGCGGCGGCTTTGGCGGACACGTCCTCGGCCTGCTCGCGAGCGGCGTGCGTGCCCCGGCGGACGCGCGCGCGGTAAGCGTCAGCGCGGGCGCCCGTCTGCTCGATCCGCGGGCGGCCGGCTGACATCGCGGCCCGTTGCCCTAACCCGGCCCTTTGGCTGACACTACGGCCCCGGCCGGGCCGCCACCCTACTCGGACTGACACCCTCGGCCGGGCCGCCACCCTTCGGGCCGATGAGCGACCGCTTGGGAGAATCCTTTTCACGCCCCTGTGCCTCTCATCCAACACCCATCACCCGATACACCAACAACGAGAGGCTCACCAGTGACCATCGCCATCTACCTGATTGCGGCCGCGCTCATCGTGTGCGGCTGCCTATTCGTCATCGCAAGGGTCCGCTCGCGTGATTGACACGCGTCCAAGCTGGCCCGCCGAGCAGGTGATCAGCGCCGCCCAACAGGGCGACCCGCGGGCGATCTCGCTGCTCGTCTCGGGCTCGCATGTGCACGTGCGCCGCTTCGCCCGCACGCTCTGCGCGACACCCGAGGACGCCGAGGATGCCGCGCAGGAGGCGCTGATCGTGCTGTATCGCAAGATCGGCACACTGCGCGTCGCCGCCGCGCTCGCCTCGTGGATGTTTCAGATCGTGCGCAACGAGTGCATCCGCCGGTCGCGCCTGGCGCTGCGCAGACCCACCTCCGCCGCCACCATCGAGCCCTCCGCCGAAGACGCCGCGCTCGCTCGCCTGGAGATCGAGCGGATCGTGCAGTGCATCGCGGGCCTTCCCGCCGATCAGCGCTCCGTGCTCGTTCTGCGCGACATCCAGGGCCAGTCGGGGGCCGCCACCGCCCACGCGCTGGGTCTCAGCCGCGCCGCGATGAAGTCGCGGCTGCATCGTGGGCGCGCGGCGCTGCGAGCAAGCCTCGAACCGGCCCCCGCCGCGGTCCGCGAAGGAGGCGACGATGGCCCCTGACCGGCCGGCGCCCGATCGGCCCCCAGGCGCCTTCGCCAGCGCCTCCGTCCCCCGTCACCTCACGCGCGGTGCGATCGGCTTCGGGCTGATCGGCTCTGCCTTCGCCCTGACACTGAGCATCGGACCGGCCGCGCTGCTGCTCGCACCCCTCGGCATGGTCGCGCTACGCGGCTGCCCGACGTGCTGGATCGCCGGGCTGATCCAGACCATCTCCGCGGGGCGACTGCAGCGCAGGTGCTCGGAGGCATCCTGCACCCTGCACCCCACCCAACGACGGCTCACCGAGGGTGAGCGCTCGCGCGTCTAGGCCGCCGTCAGCAGCCAGATCGTGACCAGCTCGCCCGTGAGGTTCCGCTCCCGGAACGAGCTCACGACGTAGCTGCGGCCGGCCACCGTGGCGCAACCCGCCCGCGGCAGCCGCACCCGCTTGGCGGCGGGCAGCAGCGTGCGCACCTGGCCCGCCGCGCCGCGCGCCAGCACTTCGGTGGCGTTGCGGCGGTGCTCCAGCTTGACGAAGCCGATCACGTCCTGGATCGTGATCTGCACCTTGCCGAGGCGCCTGCCCCCGCTGCGCAGAACGCGTTCGGAGCCGCCCACGTCGAAGGAGCTCGGCCAGCCGTCGATCAGCACGTGGCCGCCGCGCACGATCCTGATGCGCGTGACGTGTTTGACGAGCTGGCTGTGCTGCAGGATGTTCACCTCGGCCCTCGCCGCCGCGAGGTTGCCGCTGCGCAGCGCTTCCAGCAGGATCGGATCGTGGGCGATGTAGCGCAGATCGGCGTGCGTGGTCGAGCCGCGCGTCTCGATCGTGTAGCGCTCCTCGGCCAGGCGCAGCTCCAGTCTGGCGTGGCGCGCAGCCGCGCGGGTCGGGCAGCCGTGCGCCGCTGCCCTGGGCGCATTGGACGCCAGCGCCAGAGGCCCAAGCCGCGCCGGTGGCGGGTCGGTGGACGATGTCGAGACAGAGGACCCAGCGGCGTTCACGCCGGTGGCCGCGCCCGACACGGGCGGGTCCGGGGAGGAGCCGCCGCACGCGGACAGGCCGATCGCGGCGCCGCCGAGAGCGAGCGCCAGGGCACCACCACGTAATACGCGCAGGCAGCGCCACGGGCGGCGTGGCGCACGCGAGCGCGCGCCTTTGGGCATGGATGGGCTTGCCGTCACCACCCGGCAGATTGATACCCGCACCTAAGGGATCTTAAAAGACCCTGTGAGAAAGCGCTTACTTCACCCGCACCGTCAGCGCCGCCGACCCCGCGCCCGCACGGCCGCTCTCTCCGGCCCACTGCGCCACGAACACCGCGCTGCGCGAGATGCGAAAACGCGTGGAGAACGAGCCGCCGTTGGCACCCACAGTCGCCGTGTGGCTGCTCCAAGAGCCGCCGCTCACCGCGCGCGCGGAGATCACCACCTGCTCGCCGCCGACCGCACCGCTGAGCCGGCCGCTGATCGTCACCTGCCCGTGCGCCTTCTTCAGCTTCGCCTTCGTGAAGCTCGCCGGGCCGGCCTTGATCGACAGCGTCGAGGTCGTCCCCGCCACGCCGCCCGTGCTCGTGAAGAACAGCTGGCTCGGCTGCGGGTGCCCGTTCGGGGGTGAGCCGTTGGGGGGCGGTTCCACCAGCGCGTACGCCTGCGTCGGCCCGTTGGCGAGCAGCCCCACGATGCCGCCGCTTGAGATCGCCTGCGGCACCCACGTCCGGCCACCATCCGCGGTGTGCAGCACGAACGCGTCGCTCTGATCGCCGCCGAAGCCGGCGATGCTGAGATAGCCGCTCGTGTTCGACCCGAAGGTCAGATCCGCCAGGCGCGCTGAGGCCGCGACCGCCGGCAGTTCCTGCCAGCCGCGCCCGCCGTTGCCGGTCCGCCACAGGCGTCCGGTGCTGTCCAGCAGATAGCCCACCGACGCGCTCGGGAACGACACCTCTTCCACGCGCGTCTTCTTGCTGGGCAGCTTCAGCGCCCGCCACGAGCTGCCACCGTCGCTTGAGATCAGCAGCGCGCGCGAGCCCCACGCCACGAGCGCGCCGCCCGCCGGCTCGCCGCCGCTCAGCACCGCGTGTGCGGCCGGTCCGCCCGTGACCGCCGCGAAGGGACCGCCGCCGACCGACACCTTCACCCCCACCGGACCGACCAGCACCACCGTCCTGCCGTTTGCGGGAGCCAGCACCGCCCGCGCCGGCGGGCCGGCGCCCGCACTCAGCGTCTGCCAGCTGGAGCCAGCGTTGGCCGTGCTGAACAGGCCGCCCGTCGCGTCCAGCGCATAGCCGCTCTGCGCGCTCGGCCACGACGTATCGACGATCGCCGCCGAGGTCGGCACGGAGGCTGTCCCCCAACTTGCACCGCCGTTGCTCGTGAAGGCGATCTGGCCGGCAAGGCCCGCGGCGAACGCGGACGTCGTGCCGGCGCCGGCACGCAGGCTCGTGAAGCTGCCGCCGATACCTCCACCCACGGGAGCCCAATCGACACCGGCGTCTTCGGAGGTCACCGTCTGCCCCGCCGCGCCCACCGCCACGGCGCGTGTCGCGTTGGCGAACGCCGCGTCGGCCAGCGGCACGCTCGACGCGGTGATCGTGCTCGATGTCTTGCCGCCGTCGGTGGTGCGCAGCAGCGTGCCGCTGGCGCTCGCCATCAGGCAAGTCGTTTCGCTCGCGCAGTGGATCGACGTGAGCGTCACGCCGTTGCCCGCCGCTTCGTGCGTGAACGTGTTGCCGCCATCGGTGCTGCGCAGCAGCGTGCTCGGGCCGACGCCGTAGATCGTCGTGGCGTTGTACTGGTAAAGCTTGCCGATGCCGCCGGCGATCGTCGCCGCCGGCTTCCACGAGACGCCGCCGTCGGTCGTCGTGAACTGGAGGTTGGCGTTGCCCGCCGGACCGACGAAGGCGATACCCGCGTTGGCGCTCGTGAACAGCAGATCGGCGGGCGCCGCGCCGCCGCCCGTGGCGCTCGCGGGCGTGCCCGGAATCGCGGTCTGCTTGGAGAACGTCTTGCCGCCATCGCCGGTGCGCAGCACCGAGCCGTCGTGCAGCAGCAGATAGCCGATTTCGCCGTTCACGAAAAAGAACGACTGCACCGGGTTGGGGCAACCGTTCTGGGCGAGGATGAACAGCGACTGAAAGGTCGCGCCGCCGTCGCTTGAGCGCCGCAGCACGCAGCCGTTGCCGCCCAGCACCACCAGGTTGTTGGGGTCGATGATCTGCAGCTTTGTAAGGTTTGCCGAGGTGCCCGTGGCCAGCCCCGCCCAGGTGCTGCCGCCATCGTTGGTGCGCAGCGCCGTGCCGTCGGCGCCCACCGCATAGCCCACGCCGCCGTTGAAGGCCAGCGCGCTCAGCGCGTTGCCCTGCGGCACCGGGTCGCCCCAGCTCCAGCCCGAGCGGGCCACCTGCACCGAGGCGCCCGCCGCCACGCCCGCAAGCGAGGCGAGCAGGCCGGCGGCCAGTGCCAGTGCCATCGCACAAGCGAGCGCCGCGCTGCGTCCTGTGGTGGTTTTGATGCTCATCTTCTCGTCACCCGCTCCTGTTCGATTGTCCGTAACAGCGCCAAACACGACTGAATGCAAAACGTTGCGCCGGAAATCTATGCCTCGGTTCGGATAGATGGGCAAGGGCGGCTTTGCGTGGGAGGGACCGGGCGGCCGCTGGTTGACGAACGCTGCCAGTTGACGAACGCTCTTGGGAGCTGCAGATAGTCTCCGGCGAGCACATGCGCACGGCCACAGACAGCAACGTCCTCGTGACGATCCCGATCAGCCACTACTGCGAGAAGGCGCGCTGGGCGCTCGACCGCGCGGACGTCGCCTACCGCGAGCGCGCGCATGTGCAGGCGTTCCACCGCGCCGCTACGTTGCGCGCCGGCGGCGGTCTGACCGCGCCCGTGTTCGTGTCTCCCGCCGGCGTGCTCGCCGACTCCGCCGACATCCTCGCCTGGGCCAGCGCCCGGGGACCGTCACAGCGCCGGCTGTATCCGAGCGATCGCCTGGGAGCCATCGAGGTGCGGCAGCTGGAAGCGAGCTTCGACGCGCGCCTGGGACCGCACTCGCGGCGCTGGCTGTACCAGCAGCTGCGCGAGCGGCGCGATCTCGCGCTCCGCTATGGCTGCGTCGGCGTCCCCATCTGGGAGGAACGGGCGCTGCGCTGGGCCTATCCTGCGCTCTTTCGCATCCTCGCCCGGGTGCTCGACGTCAAGCCCGCCACGGCCGCCGTCGCCGAGGCCGAAGTGCGCGCCGTCTTCGCTGCCGTCGCCGAGCGTCTGGCCGACGGCCGGCCCTATCTCTGCGGCGAGCGCTTCACCGCTGCGGACCTCACGTTCTCGGCGCTGGCGGCGCCAATGCTGATGCCCGAGGGCCACGGCGTGCCGCTGCCTCCCGCGGAGGAGCTTCCCCCCACGCCGCCTCGGTCGTGCGCGAACTGCGCACCCACCCCGCCGGCGTGCACGCCCTGAAGATGTTCGACTCCGAGCGTCCCGCGCGACGCGCGCAGCGCTGACGCGCACCGATCGCCCACCCGACGCGAGTGCAGCGCCGATGCGACCGACCGTCCGCCGCATCCCCGCCCGGCCTGGAACCTCCGCCGCACGCGGCGCAATGCTGTGCGCAGTGTCCACCAGTCCCCAGGCAAAGCGCTCTGAGGAGGCGCGCTCCGCGCGGCACCGCTACGGCCTCGTGCTGCTGCTCACGATCGTCGCCGTGCTCGACGCGATCGTCGCGCCCGACACGCCCCTCAGCCGTGGCATCGGCGTGCTGCTGCAGGGGGCGCTGCTGCTCGGCGTGATCGCCACCTCGCGCGAGCGCCGCCGCATCCACGGGATCGCCAGCATCGCCCTGGGCGTCCTGCTCGTGGCGCTCGCCGTCGGGGTGGCGCTCTCGGACATCGAACGCCGCGCGGGCTCCGCGGTCGCCGGGCTCGTCATCTTCACCGTGCTCGTCGTGCTCGTGCGCGGGGTCGCGCGCCTGATCCGCGAACAGGGCGTCACGCCGCAGGCCGTGGCGGGCGCGCTGGCGATCTACCTAATCGTCGGCCTCACGTTCGCGATGACGATCGACATCGCGACCTGGATCAGCGCGGCGCCGCACTACTTCGCTCAGGGCACCAACGGCACGCAGAGCCAGCAGGTCTACTTCAGCTTCACCACGATGACCACCACCGGCTACGGCGACCTCACGCCCGCGACCTCCGCCGGGCACGCGCTCGCGGTGCTGGAGATGCTGATCGGGCAGATCTACCTCGTCACCGTGATCGGGCTGCTCGTCGGCAACCTCAATCGCCGCTCCACCGCCGCGCCGAGTCCATCCGACGGCGCCCCACCCGTCTGAACGAGCGCTCCCAACGGCGCTGCCCGCGCTTGAGCATCCAGGCGATTCTGCCGACTACCGGCGTATGCGCCGCCGGGGGCTGCCACGCCTCAGCCTGACTCAGCAGGTCGCGCTGCTGAGCCTCATCCCCATCGTCGCCCTGGGGTTCGTCCTCGCGCGCGTCCTGCAGGCGCAGATCGTCGCGCGCGCCGTCGCCGACGCGGCCCAGTCCGCGCAGCTCGTGGCGCGCCTGGGCATCCAGCCCCAGCTCACGCCGGGCGACCTGCGCAACGGCCTCTCCCCCGCGCGGGTGCAGGCGCTCGATCGGCAGCTCAGCGCCCGCTCCACCACGCGGGACCTGGCGCGCATCAAGATCTGGAACACGCGCCATGAGGTGGTGTACTCGGACCTGCACAGCCTGATCGGCCGCACGATCGCGCCCAGCGACGATCTGCTGGGCGCGCTCGCCGGCAGGCCGAACGACGGCGAGGTGGTCACCCCCAGCCTCGGCAGCGAGACCGCCAGCGAGGTCGGCCTCGGGCAGCTCGTGGAGGTGTACGTGCCGCTGCGCTTCGCCCCCAGGGGTCCGATCGCCGGAGCGTTTGAGATCTACCTCAGCTACCGTCCGATCGCCTCCGCGATCGCCCAGGACAAGCGCATGATCGCGCTGCTCGTGTTCGCCGGCCTGGCGCTGCTGTGGGCGATTCTGTTCAGAATCGTCGCCGGCGCCTCGCGCACGCTGCGCCGCCAGGCGCGTCTGAACGACCGGCTGGCACGCTACGACAGCCTCACAGGGCTGCCCAACCGCACGCTCTTCCTGGAGGACGCCGCCGCCGCGCTGCAGCGCGAGCACGCACACGGATGTTCGGTGGCAGTGCTGCTGCTCGACCTCGACGGTTTCAAAGAGATCAACGACACGCTCGGCCACGCCACCGGCGACGCCGTGCTGTGCGAGATCGGCCGCCGGCTTGGCGAGCTCAGCAAGGTCGCGCGCCTCGCCGGGGACGAGTACGCGGCGATGGCCCCCCTTCCGCCCGGCGCGCACGGCGTCAGCGAGGCGCTGTCGCTAGCCGAGCGCCTGCAAGGCGCGCTGGAGGCCCCCATCGAGCACGACGGCATCGCGCTCAACATCGACGCCAGCATCGGCCTCGCGCTCTCCCCCCAGCACGCCGAAGACCTGGACGCCCTGCTGCAACACGCCGACGTGGCACTCGACCGCGCCAAGGCGCACCGCAGCCGCGTCGAGGTATATGCGGCCGAGCACGACCACTTCGACGCCGCCCGCCTCACGCTGCTCGGCCAGGTGCGCCCGGCGCTCGAGCGCAACGAGTTCGTGCTGCACTACCAGCCCCAGGCCGATCTGCGCACGGGCCGCGTCACCGCCGTGGAGGCACTGCTGCGCTGGCAGCACCCCCAGCGCGGCCTAGTCCCCCCCATGCAGTTCATCCCGCTGATCGAGCAGACCGCGCTGGTCGGCCCGATCACGCTGTATGTGATCGACAGCGCACTCGCGCAGCTGGCGCGCTGGCGCGACCACGGCCTGCACCTGAGCATGTCCGTCAATTTGTCGGCCCGCAACCTGCTCGACCCCGAACTGCCCCGTCGCGTCGGCAGTCTGCTCGCCCGCCACGCCGTCCCCGCGCACCGTCTCACGGTGGAGGTCACGGAGGGCGCCACGATGTCCGACCCAGAGCGCGCCGTGGCGGTGCTCAGCGAGCTACGCGCGCAAGGCATCGGCGTCTCGATCGACGACTTCGGCTCGGGCAACGCCTCGATCTCCTATTTGACTCAGCTCCCCGCGAGCGAGCTGAAGATCGACCGCTCGTTCGTCACGAACATGTGCGAGAACCCGCGCGACGAGGCGATCGTGCGCTCCACGATCGACCTTGCGCGCCACCTGCACCTGCGCACCGTCGCCGAGGGCATCGAGACCGCGCAGGTGTGGGAGCGGCTGCAGGAGCTGGGTTGCGACACGGCGCAGGGTTACCTGCTCTCCCGGCCCCTGCCGCCGGCGGAGCTCGGCACGTGGCTTTCAGAGAACCCCAGCACGAGCGCTACAGTCGTTGCGCAGATGGGCCCTCTCGACGCGTCCTATTGATGGCGCGACTGGACCCCCAGTCGCTGCCCCAGCACGTTGACCGCCTCTACCGCGCGGCCTGGGCGCTGTGCGGCTCGCGCCACGACGCGGAGGACCTCGTGCAGGAGACGTTCGCCCGCGTCCTCGCGCGGCCACGCCAGCTGCGCGGCCAGGACGAGCTGGCCTACCTGATGCGCGTACTGCGCAACACCTTCCTCACGCAGCGGCGCACGGCCTCGCGCCGCCCGCAGAGCGCGCGTGTCTCGCCCGAGGAAATCGACGCCGCGGACCCGCGCACGGGTGAGCGACCGGAGCAGGCAGCGATCGCCAAAGAGGTATTCGGCGCGATCGCACAGTTGCCCGACAATTACCGCCTGGCGCTGGTGGCCGTCGATGTCCTCGGGCTCTCCTACCGCGAGGCCGCAAAGGCGCTCGGCACGCGCGAGGCCACGATCGCCACGCGCGTGTTCCGCGCGCGCGAGCGCGTGGGCAAAGAGATGGAAGGCAAGCCGGTCGAGGAGACCAAACCACGGGAAGCTTCTGACTCCCCTGGGAGTCTTGTGTAATGAGAAAGGTGCGCCCACAGCCATGACTGAGCCAACCGCCGAGGACATCCAGCAGCGCACCGCGGCGCTGATCGCATCGATCGACATCGAGGCGCCCCCCTCGCTGCACGGCTACGTGCGCGGCCACGTACAGCGCGCCGAGCCCCGCCAGCGCGAGCATGCCCGCCGCCGCGCGATCCTCGGTGGCGCACTCGCGGGCGTCGCAGCCATCGCGCTCGTGCTCGTGCTAGCGCTCAGTTCTTCCAGCACGACCGCGCCGCCGCCCACGATCACGCAGGCCGCCGCGCTCGGCCTGCAGCGCCCGACGCAGGCGGCGCCCCAGGAGAACCCGCACGTGCGCGGGCAGCTGGCCCTCGCAAATGCCGGCGTCCCCTACCCCTACTGGGGTGCGCGCCACTGGCAGAGCGCCGGCCTGCGCACCGACACGCTCGCCGGGCGCACCGTCACGACCGTCTACTACACGAGCCCCCGCGGCCGGCGCATCGCCTACTCGATCGTCGCCGGCCCCGCGCTGCAGTGGCCCGCCGGCGCACAGACGGCCACTTGGCACGGAACACGCTTTGACGTGCTGCACCCGGGCAACGCGACCCTGATCACATGGCGTCGCGCCGGCCATACGTGCATACTCATCGCCAACGGCGTCAGCGCCAAGACCCTGCTGACGCTAGCCAGTTGGCAAGCCACCTGAGTCCAGCACAAGTGAGAGCAATCCAAATCGCCGAGTTGTCCGGCCCCGCGAGCGCCCTGCGCCTGGTGCACGACGCCGCCGAGCCCGACCCCGCCCATCCGCTCGCCCCCGGGCAGGGCGTCACGATCGAGGTGCACTGCGCCGGCGTCTCCTTCCCCGAGCTGCTCCAGACCCGCGGCCTCTACCAGCTCAAGCCGCCCGTCCCGTTCATCCCCGGCAGCGAGGTCGCGGGGATCGTGCGCAGTGTCCCCGAGGGTGAGCATTGTTTGGATTTAGGGGGCCGCGTAGCGGCGTTCTGCGGCCTGGGGGGCTTCGCCGAGAGCGCCGTTGCGCCCGCGTTCTTCGTCTTCCCGCTGCCCGCTGCCCTGGACTTCGCGCAGGGAGCAGGCCTGATCCTCAACTACCACACTGCCTACTTCTCCCTCGCCATGCGCGGACGCCTGAAGGCCGGCGAGACGGTGCTCGTGCACGGTGCGGCCGGGGGCGTGGGCACCGCCTCCTTGCAGGTCGCAAAGGGGCTCGGCGCCACCGCAATCGCGGTTGTCTCGACCGACGAGAAGGAGCGTATCGCGCGCGACGCCGGCGCCGACCACGTGCTGCGCAGCGACGGCCCGTGGAAGGACGAGGCCAAGGAGCTATCGGGCGGCGGCGTGGATGTCGTGCTCGACCCGGTCGGCGGCGATCGCTTCACCGACAGCCTGCGCTCGCTACGCGAGAACGGGCGCGTCGTCGTGGTGGGCTTCACGGCAGGTTCGATCCCCGAGGTCCGTGTGAACCGGCTGCTGCTCAACAACACCGAGGTGATCGGCGCCGGCTGGGGCCACTGGGCGATGAGCAACCCGCAGGGCACGCGCGAGATCGGCGCCGCGCTGAACGAGATGATCGAGCAGGGCCACGTGCGCCCGATCGTCGGCGGACGCTACCCGCTGGAGCAGGCCGCCGAGGCCCTGCAGGCGCTCGAACGGCGCGAGGCGCTGGGCAAGGTTGTGCTCGATGTGCGCTGAGACACTTCACATGGGAACGCCCGCGGCGATGCGACTGGGTGCAGGGATGCCCGCCGTGGTGCGCTGAGGCGTCGTGGACTTCGCCCCCTCCCCACGCGCGCAGGAACTGCTGCAGCGCGTGGATGCCTTCATCGCCGAGCAGATCGCCCCGCGCGAGGAGGCCCACCACCGCGAACAGCTCGCCCTGGAGAACCCATGGGTGGTGGCGCCGCTAATCGAGGAGCTGAAGGCGAAGGCCAGGGCGCAGGGGCTGTGGAACCTGTTCCTGCCCGATGGCGAGCACGGCGCGGGCCTGGCCAACGTCGAGTACGCCCCCCTCGCCGAGCGCATGGGCCGCTCGCTGATCGCCTCCGAGTGTTTCAACTGCAACGCCCCCGACACCGGCAACATGGAGGTGCTCCTGCACTTCGGCTCCCCAGTGCAGCAGCAGCGGTGGCTGGCCCCCCTGCTGGCCGGTGAGATCCGCTCCGCCTTTTGCATGACCGAGCCCGATGTCGCCTCCTCCGACGCCACCAACATGCAAGCTACCGCCACGATCGAGGGCGAAGAGGTGGTGCTGAATGGGCGTAAGTGGTGGAGCACCGGCGTCGGCCACCCGCACTGCAAGGTCGCGATCTTCATGGGTCTGTCAGACCCCGATGCCGACCGCTACCACCAGCACTCGATGGTGCTCGTCCCGATGGACTCGCCGGGTGTGAAGGTGGAGCGCATGCTCAGCACGATGGGCTTCCTAGACGCCCCAAGCGGCCACGGAGAAGTCAGCTTCACCGATGTGCGCCTTCCGCTCGATGCCTTCATCGGCGGCCCCGGCGAGGCGTTCACCATCGCCCAGGCACGCCTGGGCCCCGGTCGCGTCCACCACTGCATGCGCCTCATCGGCCTGTCCGAGCTGGCCCTAGAATTGGCGTGCCGCCGCGCCAGCGAGCGCACCGCCTTCGGCAAGCCCCTGGCCAATCTGGGCGGCAACCGCGAACGCATCGCCGACGCACGCATCGCGATCGACCAGGCGCGCCTGCACGTCCTGCACGCCGCGTGGCTCATCGACCAAGGAGCGCCAGAGGCGCTCGGGGCCGTCTCGCAGATCAAGGTCGCCGTGCCCGCCATGGCCCAGCAAGTGGTGGACATGGCTATGCAGCTGCACGGCGGCGGCGGTCTCTGCGACGACTTCCCGCTAGCGCCCGCCTGGATCGTTGCCCGAGCGCTGCGCCTGGCCGACGGCCCCGACGAGGTGCACCGCGGCGTCATCGCGCGACTCGAGCTAGCGCGGTACGGCAAGGGGAAGTGGAGCGGCGCCTGAGCCTTCAGGCCGCTACGCGACCCCCTCCCCCTCCCCCTCCAAATCGCTCTCGTCATCCCCGCCGCCCGCGCCCCGCAGCCAGCCGGCGAGCTGCTGCCCGACAGAATTGATCGACTCCCCCGCGTCCTTGAAAGCGTCGCGGAAGCGCTCGGCGTAGAAGCTCACGGCGTCCCCGCCCTCCGCGCGGGCGTCCACCGGCTCGCTGCGGCGGATGTACTCGCCGCCCACGATGCGCTCGTACTCGCCGCTGCGCACCCAGGCCATCAGCTCGTGGATGCGCTTCACCGGCATCGGGTGATCGAGGCCGAGGTCGATCAGCAGGCGCGTCAGGCGCTCCAGGCCGCCGCCCGCTTCGGTGTACTCAAGCCCCTGGCGCATGAACGCGTCGAGGTCGAGCTCGTCGGTCATCGCGCCGCCCGCCAGGCACATCAGCGTGCGGCAGACCACCAGCGGCTCGCGCGTCACAAGGGCAGCAGCGCGGTCGGCGCTGAGCTCGGTCGCGCGCTCCCACTCCAACAGCGCCGTGCGCACCGGCGCAAGCGGCAGCGGCAAGCGCGAGCTGTTCGTCAGCAGCATCAGGATGTACAGCGCCGTGCGGTACAGCTGGTGGTCGGCGAGGATGTGCGCGCCCTCGTGCGCCAGCACCGCGCGGCGTTCCTCCGCGCGCAGCAGCGACACCAGGCTCGACTGCAGCACGACCATCGGGCGCTTGCTGCCGATCGCCAGCGCGTTCGGCACCGGGTACTGCGTCAGGTAGAGGTCCGGCACATCGGGCATGTCGAGCGTCGCGTACGCGAGCGTATGCTCGCGCCAAACGCCCGGCAGCTGCTCCTCGCCGAGCTTCACCGAGCTGCCCAGGTAGCTCTGGCGCAAAGCGCGCTCGTAGCCCAGCTCGATCAGCTTGCGCACCACCCGATCCAGGTACGGGATCGCGCCGAGGGCGGCCGATGCGGCCCGGTCCGCCGGGTGCTGGAAGGCGCGCGGGCTGATGCCGGTCAGGCGGTAGCCCTCGGCGGGGAGCTGGGTGGTGGGCGGTGGGGGCACAGTTGCAGAGTACTCCCCCACCGCCCGCTCGCGATGCCCTTAGCCCTTCTTTTTATGCGATCCCTTCGCCTTCACCGGCGACGCCACGAGGCGCACGCCGTCCGTCCAGGTGTGCACTTCGCTCTCTTCAATCGTCAGCGTCGCCGCCAAGTGCCCGCCGGCGGCACTCAACAGCGCGCGGCCCGCCGCGCTCAGGTGGAGCTTCACGGTGGCGCTCTGCCCCGCTTCCAGCGAGAAGTTGGCCACGCCGAGCTTCACCGTGTGAGTGCTCGCCTTATGTCCTTTGTGTCTGATGGTCTGCTTCGCCAGCAGCGTCAGGGTGCCGGAGCAGTTTTCGGCTTCCTTGCAATCGAGCTTCACCGGGGCCAGCCCGCCTTGGACCGTGAGCGTGCCGCCCACCAGAGCCAGGCCTTCGTTGTGGATCTTCGCGGCTTCCACGCCGCCAGCGCCGGTGGGTGGGGTGCCGCCGGGTGGGGTGGTGCCGGCGCCGGAAGACGTGCCGGTACCGGGGGCAGGAGCCGGGCCCGGAGCGGGCGGTGGCGGCGGTGGCGAGTGTGATTCGACGGGCGGCGGGGGCGGTTCATGCGGGGGCGGTTCGCTCGGAGGCGGCTGCTGTTCCACCGGGGCCGCTTCGATCGCGCGCAGCGAGCCAGTGCGGACCACGCCGGTGCCCCCGGCGTTCGTGGTCTGCACTTCGCAGTAGATAGTGCGCCCGACGTCGGAGGCCGTGAGCGCGTAGGTGGAGGACGCGCCCGACTGCAGCACCTGCCCGTTCACGCTGTTGATGAAGACGTACATGATCGACGGGTCGCCGCTCCAGCTGCCCGGCGAGCAGCTCAGCGAGTAGCCAACCTTCGGCACGCCCCGCACTTCGATCGCTTCTCCGCCGCGCGGCGCCTTCGGTGGCGCTTCTTCGCCTTCGATGAAGTCCCGGATCTCGGGCGCCGCGAGGTTCACGAAGCCGTTGGTGGAGGCCGGGCGGCAGAATTCCTTGTTCTTGCCGAAGACGATGTCCATGACGCCGGCCAACGCCGGGGTCGCGCCTGTGGTTGTGAGGCCGCTGCCGCTGTCGCCGAAGCAGGCCGAGCCGCCCGACGCGCTCGTGCACACGAACACCGCGTCATCTTCGCCGCCGCATCTGCGGGGGTAGGTCACCGTTGTGGCGATCGAGTTCAGTTCGCCTGCGGGTTCGAAGTTGGGATTCTCCTGGCCGAACCCGGTGAGGTTCAGCTGCGTGCCTTCCGCGGGTGTGGCGCCTGCGCCGACCAGGCCGATGGAGCTGGCCGTGCTGCCGGGGGCCGAGCTGAGCGACAGTCCTTCGGACAGTGCGATCACCGCGACGTCGTCGGCGGCCGCGGCGCCGGCTGAGCGGTCGTAGTAGGGATGCACGCGAAGACTTTCCGCGAGCCGCACCTGCGCCTGTGCTTCATGTATGAACAAGTTCGAGTTGCCCGCTACCACGAGGACATCTTTTGCTTCCAGGCGTTCGTCAGTTTCTGGATTGAAAAGACAGTGGCCCGCAGTGAGGACGTGGGTGGCGTCGAGGATGGAGCCACCGCACAGCAATTCAAACAAGACCACTTCTCTTACCCCTGGTTCTACTTCTATTTCCACCGGATACAGGCCGATCACGAACACCTGCCAGGGCGCCTGCTCGATCGAGATCTGGTTGCCGCCGACGATCGCGGTGTGAGCCACACGGCGTCCGGCGCGGGATCGATGCACGTGAGCGCCGTGCGCGTTCAGCCATCCCTGAACGCTTGTGTAGTGGCGTGCGTGCGCCGCGGAGGCCACCCCCGTCGCGCCTATCGCCATCGCCACGGCCATCACAAGTGTGGCCACGAACATCCCACCCGACCTGCCAACCATCCCGTGCAGCTTGCGCATTATGGATCCTTCCGTACCTGGGGAGCAATGCAAACCCGGGCACCCTACCCTGCGAAGACACCTGTCGTCAAGTCCAATGTCGTGAACTTTCCTTCACGTCGGTCGAATCAGCCGCCCGCCGGGCCTCTTGCCATACGCATCCGATCTGCGCTAAGGTCCCCGCCATGAACCGCTCACGCGCCATCAGCACCCTCATCGGCCTGCGCATCGTCGTGGGCGCACTCTCCTGGCTCACACCCCGCCCGGCCGGCAAGCTCTTCGGCCTGGACTCGGCGGGCAACCCCCAGGCGCCCTACCTGGCGCGGCTGTTCGGCGTGCGCGACATCGCGCTCGCGTACGGCGCCATGAGCAGCGAGGGCGAGGTGCAGCGCCAGTGGCTCACCGTGGGCGTCGCTTGCGACGCAGCCGACGCAGTGGCCGGCATCGCCGGTGGGCGCCGCGGCTACCTGCCGAAGGCAGCCAGCGTGCTTGTCACCGGCACCGCCATCGCGGCCGCCGCCTTGGGCGCCGTGGCACTCGGCCAGGAGTAGCGGCCCTGCCATCTGTAGCGCTGGTCACCGGGGCCTCCAGCGGCATCGGCGAGGCCACCGCCCGCAGGCTCGCGCGCGAGCCCGGGATGCAGCTGGTGCTCGTCGCACGGCGCGAGGAGCGCCTCGCGCGGTTGGCCGCCGAGCTGCCGGTGCCCACCACGTATGTGGCGCTGGATCTCGTGGACGAGGACGCGCCCGCGCGGGTGCGTGAGCATCTGCAGACCCACCACGACGGCCGCCTCACCTTGCTCGTGAACAACGCGGGTGCCTCCTGGCGCGCGACCTTCGCCGACGGCGGCTACGCCAACGTGAAGCGCACGATGGAGCTGAACTTCGACTCGGTCGTGCGCCTGTCCGAGGCGCTCTTGCCGCTGCTGCGCGCCTGCGCGCCGAGCGCGATCGTCAACGTCGCCAGCACGGCCTCGCGCGTGGCGCGCCCCGGCGCAGGCGCCTACTCCGCCAGTAAGTTCGCGCTCGCCGGCTGGAGCGACGCCCTCTACGCGGAGCTGCGCCCCCTCGGCATCCACGTCGGCGTGGTACTCCCCGGCTTCATTGCCACCGAGGGCTTCCCCGCCCAGGAGCTGCGCGAAAAGGCAACAACCCGCTGGATCGTCTCCACCCCCGAGCAAGCCGCCGAGGCGATCGTCGACGCCAGCCTGCGCGGGCGCCCCGAGCGCTACGTTCCCCGCCCCTACGCCCTCGCCGCCGCCGCGCGCCTGCTGCTGCCGGGCCTCACCCGTCGCGTGCTCGCCGGCGGGGCGGGCGCGGCGTTCACGACCAAGACCGGTGCCGATCTGGCTGAGGAGCGCAGCGTGTAGCTCAACGCGGAAGGCGCGTCAGCAGGTGGACTCGACTGAGCACCAGTGCAAGCGTGCTATCGCGTAACTGCCCGCGCCGCTCGGCAAGGCGAGTCCGTGAGAGCGAGCGAATGTTTTCGGGGAGCGCGTAGCTGACCGCCGTCAGGCCACCCTCGGGTGGCTCGATGCGGACGTGTAACGGCGTGTCCCGATCGGTCCGCGTCAGCGGCACGGCGATGCACATCTCGCCGCGTCCGGACGAAAGCTGATCGACGCTCACGATCACCACCGGCCGCGTGCCACCCTGCTCGTGACCGACCACCGGCTCCAGACGGGCATCCCAGACATCGCCTTGCCTCGCGGCAGGGGCGGGTGGGGACCCAATCACTCCATGTCCTTCAGCCCGTCAAGCAGGGTGCCATCCCACGCCTCAACCTCCGCGAGGTAGGACGCGGCCTGCTGGGGATCGGCCATGACACGCTCCATCGCCGCCTCGTGCGCTGCCAATATCTGATCGTCCTCGGCATCGAGGATCAGCGCGTCCAGAAGATCGGGGGTGCTGAGTCCCCGCTTGCGGCTGAGACGCTTCAGCCGGTCCCGCGTCTCTGGACGAATGCGGACGGTTGCGCTTGCAGCCATTTCTGCATCTCCTTTCGTGCACACATGCGTATACGCTTGGTATACGATAGCGCATACCACAACGGTCAAGGGTTCTCGAATGAGGAGAGCCCTGCCTGCCTGAAGCCACCACTGGCATTCAGCCGCCAATGCGCGTAGCACCAACGTCCAAATGGAAACTGACAGGATCCGAGCTGTGCTATCAGTCAGATTCCGATGCGCAAGACGATCGTATGCCTGGCAAACTCCTTCAAGCGTGGCGGATCCTGCTTCGCGGGCATCGACCTCGAGTCGGGCGCGTGGGCTCGCCCGCTTGGCACGGGTGAAGAGGATGCTGTCACTGCCACGGAACAGACCTTCGCGGATGGCACGCGCCCGCGGTTGTTGGACATAGTCGAGATTCCTCTGCACGAAGCAGCACCCGAGACAGGGCAGCCTGAGAACTGGCGGCAGGCGGCAGGGCGGTGGACTCGTACAGGTCACATGAACCCGGACGAGGTGCGCGCATTGCTGGAGCCATTGGTGCTCGACACTCCCGTCTTTGGGACCAACGAACGGTCGATCCCAGCCACCGAGGCATGCAGGGAAGAGGTGGCGTCCTCGCTGGCTGTCGTAAGTCCACGGAATCTCAGATGGCACAAAGAGGTCTGGCCGGAGAGGTCGCGGGTGCGGGCGGTGTTCGAGCACGCCGGCGCATACCACAGCCTGCCGGTCACCGATCCCGACACCTGCGCCAGACTCGCACAGGCCCTCGCGGGCGATCACCGGGCCGATCCCACGCGGGAGACCTTCCTCGTCATCAGCCTCACGAAGCCGCACGAGGAGGAGCATTGGAAGCTCGTGGCGGGGGTGGTTGCGTTGCCCGTCAACTCTGGCCGGACGGCGCGATAGGGTCCGCTCGTGCGCACTCTGTACACAGCTGGTCACGGACTCCTTCCGCTGGAGGCGCTGGTCGGCAACCTGCAGGCGCACGACATCGAGATGGTCGTGGATGTCCGCTCCCACCCGGGGTCCACGCGCGCGCCGCAGTTCAACCGCGACCCGCTGTGCGATTCCCTGCGCGGCGCGAGGATCGATTACTCGTGGATGGGTCAGACTCTCGGCGGCCGGCCGCCCGCGCGCCTGCGAACCGCGACGGGGGCTCCCGACTACGAGCGCATGGCCGCCGAGACCGCGACCGTGGACGCCCTCGATCGCCTTGTTGACATGGCAGCGGAGAGACGCATCGCGCTGCTTTGCAGCGAGTCTCGTCCGGAGGGTTGTCACCGCACCCGGATGCTCGAGCCCCAGCTTGAGATACGCGGCACCGCCGTCGAGCACATCCTCCCAGACGGGAGCCTCGTGGCCCGTCCGACGCTCTTTTTGTAATGCCGCGCATCGCTACGATCGGCTTTGGCAAGAAGAGCGCCGAGCGCTTTGTGGAGCTGCTGCAGGGGGCGAATGTCCAGACCCTCGTGGATACCAGGCGTCGCCCGGACTCGCCGCTGGCCGGATACGCCAGACAGCGCGATCTGCCGTTCCTGCTCCAGCACGCGGCGGCAATCGCCTACGAGCACCGCCCAGAGTTGGCGCCGCCCAACGACCTGCTGGAGCGTTATCGCAAGGATAAGAACTGGGAGTCTTACGTCGGCGACTTCGAGCGCCTGGTGCTCGCCACGCCGCAGGCTATCGAGACAATGGAGGAGTTGCTCCAACGCAGCCAAGGCGGTGAGGTCACTGCGCTGCTCTGCTCCGAGCCGACACCCGAGCGATGCCACCGCCGGCTGGTGGTCGAGCGGATGCGCGAGATGCGGTCATCGCTTGAGGTCGTGCACCTCACCTGATGGCAACTCACCCCGGCACGGCGGTGCGCCCGCCGATGGCGCCAGCTTCGAGTACCTCCCCGATGCTCGCCTGCCCATCGGCCCCCTGCTTGAGGCCATGCGGGGTCTTCTCCCAGTAGAAGGGCTTGTGGATCAGCTGGATCAACGCGCGCCAAGCCGCGATCGAGTGCAGCACCCAGTACAGCGGATTGAGCAGTGCGAAGGGCGCGCTGCGCCAGCCGTGGCAGCGCACGGCGCCCAGCAGGTTGAGGAAGATCATGATCACGTTGCCTGCGATCAGGTTGATCAGGGCGATGCTCCAGAAGACCCCTGAGTCCACCAGCGGGAGGTGGGGCTCGCCGAAGGCGTACCAGGCTGCGGTGCCCACCCACATCACCGGGGCGAGCAGGAAGGTCAGCGGCGTGCCGGCGATCAGGAGCAGAAAGCCGAACGTGTCGCGCCAGCCGACCTGCCTCACCAGGCGCCGCGGCGAGCGGGTGTGCACGAGGGCGGTCTGCATGTAGCCCTTGATCCAGCGCGTGCGCTGGCGGATCCACGGGCGGATCTCCGCGCAGGCCTCCTCCTCGGTGTCGCTGTCGATCGTGCCCACGCGGTAGCCCTCCACGGCCGCGCGCAGCCCCAGGTCCGCGTCCTCGGTGACGTTGTGCGGGTCCCAGCCGACGAGCTTGCGCAGCGCGTCGATACGGAAGTGGTTGGAGGTGCCGCCCAGCGGGATCGGCAGGCGCAGACGGTCGAGGCCCGGGAGCATGATCCCGAACCAGTAGCCGTACTCCAGCGCGAACATGCGCGTCAGCAGGTTCGTGGCGTCGTTCCAGTAGCGCAGCCTGGCCTGCACGCAGACGGTGCGCTCGCCCTGGTGCTCGAAGGCGGCCACCGCCTTGCGCAGCTGCTGGGGCTCGGGGCGGTCCTCCGCATCGTAGATCACGAGCAACTCGCCGCGCGCAAGGAACAACCCCACGTTGCAAGCCTTCGGCTTGGTCTTGGGCTGCGCGTCGGGCACCACCACCAGGCGCACCGTCGAAGGCGGCCGCGCCGCACGCGCCGCGGCGATCGTCTCCTCGTCGTCGGCCTCCAGCAGCACCAGGATCTCAAGCTTCTCGCTCGGGTAGTCCAGCTCCCCCAGGTTGCGCATCAGGCTGCCGATGATGTTCGCCTCGCGGTACACCGGCACCAGCACCGTGTAGTCGGGCAGCAGCCTGTCGTCGCGCTCGGCCTTTGACCCCGTCCCCACCCGCCCCGGTTGCCTTGGCCCCGCGACCGCGCCCGTCAGGCACGCCAGCAGCTTGAAGCTCACCGCGCCCAGAAATGCCGCGTTGGCGAGTGCGACGAACAGCGACAGCGTGAACTGCCAGCTGAGGATCGCCCCCGCCGCGCTAGCCGCCAAGAGCGCCGCGATCCACAGCTTCTGCCCGCGCGAGAACCCGCCCGCGGCCGAAAGCTCCGGGCGGCGGAACAGCAGATCGCCCGTTGAGCGCTGCACGATGTGCTCCTCAAAGCAGCGCGCCACCGTGCGCTCGATGTCAAGCGGCGTCGTGCTGCGCAGCAGAATCGTCTCCGGCTCCCCGACGTGCCTGCGCAGGCGCTGCAGCAGCGCCTCGTTGGGTGGTTCGCAAGTGGCCACCACGATGCGCTCGTTCACCCGGCCCACCGGCAGCCAGCCCTCGTCGAGCAGCCGCTCGGGATCGAAGCAGCGCACGAGCGTCTCGTCCACCGGCTCGCGCAGCAGGTCGATGAACTCAAGGCCCCACTGCTCGCCCAGCACGCGGTGCAGATCGAGGCGATGCACACGCTCCGCCGCCTCCAGGATGCGCCCGATGCGCACGCCCGTTTCCGCCTGGCGCGCCAGCGCCCAGTCGAGCGTCTTGCGGTCGATCAGCTCGGCAGCCAGCAGCGCCTCGCCGAGCGGCAGCGGCGCCTCTGGTGGGGCTGGCAGAGCCGGAAGCTCGGCCTGGATCTGCTCAGGCGCCGGTGCCGGCAGGGCGGGAGACTCCGCCTGAAGCTGCTCGGGCGCCCGAGCCGGCAGGTGCGCAGGCGGCACCGCCCCGCGCGGCGGTGCGTCCAGCAGGCCCCCCGCGGAGCCCAGTCGTCCTGCTGAGGTATCCACATGGACTGTTCGGTCTCGCCGCTGCTGTGACCGTCAACGGGTGCCGAGAGTGGACGTTCGTTCGATGGACGCGCCCGCGACAATGCGATACAGGCAGTCTTCTTTCAGCCGGGGATCGGGCCGCCGGCCAGCGCCACCGCCACACCCACGAGCCCCGCAGCGAGGATCGTCAGGGGCACCGAGCGCCGTCGCACCATGCGCAACGGCAGGAACAGCGCCAGCACAGCCGCCGCGAGCACGGCCGCCTGCCAGGTCTCGCTCAGCGCCAGCGCCAGCGGCACGGCGGAGCCGACGATCGCGCCGATCGCCGCGGGGCCGGCGCCGTCGAGGAAGGCCCGCGCGCGGCTGTCCCCGCGCAGCGCCCCGAAGTGCCGCGCGCCCAGCAGCACGAAGGCAAACGAGGGCGCGAACGCCACCAGCGCCGCCAGCAGCGCGCCGCCGAGGCCGTGCGCGGCGTAGCCCACGACCGCCACCGTATGTGTCACCGGCCCCGGCGTCACCTGGCCGAGGGCCACGGCGTCGAGGAACTGGGCGCTGCTCATCCAGTGGTACACGTGCACCGCGTCGGCGCGCATCAAGGGCACGATCACAAAGCCGCCGCCGTAGGACAGGGCGCCGACCTTCAGCGCGACCCACGCGAGCGCGCCCAGACCACCGGCGCCCGCAACGGCTGTACCCGCCACCACAAGCAGACGCGCCAGGCCGGCGGGGCGCGAGGACGACAGGGGCCACTGCGGCAGCGGGGCGAAGGCGCCTGCGGTCACGGCCAGGTTGCGCCGCAACCCCAGCTCCGCCAGGCCGCAGCCCACGAGCACGAGCACCAGCCACGGCCCGAGCACCGTCGCCGCGAGCGCGCCCAACACGGCATAAAGCCCCCAGCGCAGACGCCGCGCGTCGTGGTGCTGCGTGGCCCGCGCGAGGCTCGCCGGCGCCAGGTCGAGCCCGGCTCGCAGCGCGACCGCCGCTACCGAGGCCCCCGCCCCCGCGCCCGCGCCGAGCACCCATGTGGGCGGGTGCGCGGCCAGGAACAGCGCCGCGAGCGCCAGGATCGCCAGCAGGCCCGGCGCGATGAAGCAGACACCGCCCACCAGCGCCCCAGGCACCCCGGCGACGCGCCAGGCGCAGAAGATCGACAGTTGAGTCGAGGCCGGACCGGGTAGGAGGTTGCATGCGGCGATGGCATCCTCGAACTCCTGTGCGCTCAACCACCCCCGTTCCGCGACGCAAAGGCGCCGCAGCATCGCCATGTGCGCGGGCGGGCCGCCGAATCCCAGGCAGCCGATGCGTAGCCAGTCCCGCGCGATCCCCCTGAGAATCTGCTCACCATACAGCAACTTTGGCCCCATATACGGGCTTTCAGCAGGAGAACGAGCGCGGAAGGAAAAAGCACCGATACACGTCCTGGTGCGTAGTACCTATCGGCAGGGCGCCGCACCCCCTGTTCTCCTGCGAGGAAGAATGATTGACAACGCAACTAACATGCTCTAAAATCCTACCTCGCACATCGGAAATCGAGGGTGCCGCAGCCGGCCAGGGGCCGGTGAGGCGGGCCTCTCGTTACTCACTCGATGAGGGTCGAAAGCCGGGACCCTCGTCCCTAGAAGGACCATTTATGTCTGACACAACCACCACCCATCTTCCCCCCCTGGACTCCGTGGAGTCCATCGACGCCGCTGAGAACGCGGCGCTGGAGGCCCCTGCGCAGAGCCCCGACCTCGCCGCTGTGGCCGATACCGAGGACGAGGAGACGACGCCCGACGAGCAGGCCACACCCACCCGCCCCACGGCCGTGCCCGACCTCACTGTCGCCGAGAGCTTCATCCCCGAGTCGGTCGACCAGCTGCTCGCGCACTCGCGCCGCTACCCCCTGCTGACGCCCGCCCAGGAGATCGAACTGGCGCAGCGCATCGAGAAGGGCGACCTGCACGCCAAGGAACTGATGATCAACTCCAACCTCCGCCTGGTCGCAAGCAACGCGCGCCGCTACCAGAACCAGGGTCTGCCGCTGGCCGATCTCGTGCAGGAGGGCATGCTGGGGCTGATCCGCGCAAGCGAGAAGTTCGACTGGCGCAAGGGCTTTCGCTTCTCCACCTACGCCACCCTGTGGATCCGCCAGGCGATCCAGCGCGGCCTTGAGAACAGCGGGCGCACGATCCGCCTGCCCGTGCACGTCGCCCAGCGCTCGCGCAAGGTCGGCCGCGTCGAGCGCGAGCTGTCGGTACGCCTCGGCCGCGAGCCCACCAACGAGGAGCTGGCACTTGAGACCGGCCTTGAGCTGGAGCAGGTCGAAGAAGTGCGCCACCAGCGCAACGCGCTCGTCAGCCTCGACCAGCAGGTCGGCGAAGACGGCGACACCGCTCTTGGCGATCTGCTGCCGGCCGACCAGGAGGCGCCCGAGGAAATCGCCTACGAGAACGAGCGCGAGCGGATCGTGCACCGCGCGATCGCGCAGCTGCCCGACACCGAGCGCAAGGTCCTCACGCTGCGCTTCGGCACCGGCCGCGAGGAGCCGCAGACGCTCACCGCGATCGGCAAGCGCCTCGGGTTCTCCGCCGAGCGGGCCTCGCAGCTGGAGCAGCGCGCGCTGAAGAAGCTCGCCGAGTCGCCGGAGCTGGCGGCTCTGCGCGAGGCTGCATAAGCACCGTCGCCACATCGGTCTACTCTGGTGGTCTCACTCGCCAGGCCACCAGAGGAGGACCCATGTCGGAGAAGAAGACCCCGTGGGAGCGCGTCGTGGACTTCACGATCCTCGCCGGCGAACGCATCCTCGCCCCGATCGAGCGCTTCATCGGCCGGCGCTCGCTCGTCGGCGACGAACAGTTCTTCCCGCTGGAGCGCTTCCCCTGGGTGGCGCACATCGAGGAGAACTGGCTCGTCATCCGCGAGGAGCTCGAAGGTGTGCTCAAGGACCGCGCCGCCCTGCCCAACTTCCAGGACATCTCCAAGGACCAGTCCGAGATCACCGACGATGACCGCTGGAAGACGTTCTTCCTCTACGGCTACGGCTTCGAAGCGGAGCTGGGCGTGCAGATGTGCCCGCGCACGGCCGCGCTGATGCGCGAAATCCCGGGCATGACCACGGCGATGCTCTCGATCCTCAGCCCGCGCAAGCACATCCTCGACCACCGCGGCCCCTACAAGGGCGTGCTGCGCTACCACCTCGGGCTGGTCGTGCCCCAGGAGAAAGAGCAGTGCCGCATCCGCGTCGGCGATGAGGTGCGCCACTGGGAAGCAGGGCGGAGCATGATCTTCGACGACACCTTCAACCACGAGGTCTGGAACGACACGGATGAGACGCGCGTCGTGCTGTTCGTGGACGTCCTGCGCCCGCTGCCCCGACTGGACGATTGGATCAACCGGCTGATCATCAAAGCGATCGCGTTCAGCCCCTTCGTGCAGGACGCCAAGCGCAACCAACGCGCGTGGGAAAAGCGCTACCGCGAGCGCCAGGCCTCGCGCAACGGGAAGACGTCCGATGCTTTCAGCCCGGTGCCCTGACGGGGCGACCGACGCGACGGGTCACACGTTGGACACGTTCAGCCCGGTGCCCTGAAGCCAATTGTTCGCTTCGGCGTTCAGCGTCGTGAATTCGCCCGTGAGGATCATCACGCCAAGGCCGATCATCACAACCCCGCCGACGGCGATAACGACAGGAAAGTGGCGCTTGACGACGGCCAGGGCGTTGGTTGCGCGCTCGAAGGCCAGCGCGAGCAAGAGGAACGGAATCGCCAGCCCCAGCGAGTAGAAGGCAAGCAGCAGAGCCCCGTGCAGGGCAGAGCTGGAGATAGCGGCCTGAGTGAGGATCGCCCCCAGCGTGATGCTCGTGCACGGCGTCCAGGCAATCGCAAAAGCCGCCCCCGCCAGCAGCGGCCCGCCGCGCCCTGCGAGGCGCATCAGCGACTCCGAGTGCCACTGGAAGTTCAGTCGATCCACGAACGGCGTGGCGAGGAAGATCGCGCCCATCGCCACGATCAGCACCCCCCCGGCCTTCTCCAGGCCGGCCTGATGAGCCCTCAGGGTTGAACCCAGCGCGGTGGCGCTCAGCCCCAGCAGGATGAAGATCAAAGAGAAGCTCGCGATGAACAGCAGGCTCGGAATCAGCACGCGCTTCGGTCCCGCCGTGTTCAGCTCCGCGGGCGTCACGCCGATCACCGTCGAAAGGTAGCCAGGCACCAGCGGCAGCACGCAGGGCGAGAGGAACGACACGAGCCCCGCGAGGATCGCCACGGGGATGCCCACGCCCGTGGCGGTGTCGGAGACGGACGCGCTCACGCCCAGCAGCAGCGGCAGGTGATTACTCATGTCCCTCCCACCGTAGCCCGCAGCTGCGCGACTTCGCGCTCCAGTCGTGCCACGCGCTCCTCCAGGCTGTCCACCGCAGGGGTCGCAGGGATGGTGGGGGCCGGGGTCCCGGGCGTCGCCATCGCGGCAGACGGATGGGCCGCACGGGGGTCCGCCGACGAACCCTCCCCCAGCAGCTGCGCGTAACGCTCCTCCTTCTGCCCCGGCCTTCGCTCCAGACGCGCCACCAGCCCCCGCTCGATCAGCCCGTCGAGCGTGCGCTGCACCTCATCCAGGCCCGCGAAGGAATGCATCCGCTCCCCCCGCTGCTTCAGCTCCCCAGGCGTCTGCGCGCCGCGCAGCATCAAGACGCACACCACAGCCGTCTCCGCCTCGCTCATGGGCAGCGCGTCGGCCAGCAGGTGCCGGTACTTCGGCGCCCGCGACCCCGCCCCCGAAGCGAGCCGCGTGTAGCCACGCCGTTCCAGCCGGTGCAGCGCGTCGCGCAGCACCGCGTCGTCGTACTCCACCACCGGATCGCGGTTCGTGGCCTGGTTGCAAGCCAGCCGCAGCGCGTTCAGCGACAGCGGATATGCGTCCGGCGTCGTGCGCTGCTTCTCCAGCAGGCAGCCGAGCACACGTACCTCTGCGTCACCCAGGTCCATGGCCGTAAGGGTATCCAGACAAGCCGAAGGCCCGCTCAAGCCTGACGGCGGCTCCCGGGCGGGCCTTCTAGCCGATTCGTCGACATGGCCCGAAGGGCCGCGACGCACGACTGTCCACGAGGAGTGTATCGGACCGCGCGGGGGTTTCTGGAGGCTGGAGGGACGGGATTCGAACCCGCATCTCAACGATGGACAGTCGTGCATCTTGCCGTTAGACGACCCTCCAGTGCCATGCCCGAAGGCACGCGCAAGCAGCGTACTGCGCTCTTAGGACCCCTCCCGGCTGTGGCCCGTGGCCGATACAGTCGTTGTGATGAGCCATTTTTTTGGGGAAGGAGGGGGCCGGTCAGGTGCGGGCCGGCGCGCGATGCAGAGCGGGCCGCAGCTCAAGGACATCGCGCCGACGCCCGTCTCGCTGCGGCGCGTCGCGGCGCTGTTTCGCCCCTATCGCGTGCGGCTGGGCGGCCTGCTGTCGCTGATCTTCGTGGCCGCCGGCCTCGGTGTCATCAGCCCGTTTCTGCTGCGGCGCATCATCGACAACGCGCTGCCGAGCAAGGACACCCACGAACTGATCCTGCTCGTGGCGGGCATGATCGCGCTGTCGATCGTCACCGGCGCGCTCGGTGTGGCGCAGACCTGGATCTCGAACATCGTCGGCCAGCAGGTGATGCACGACCTGCGCGCCGCCGTGTATTCGCACCTGCAGCGCATGTCGCTCGCCTTCTTCACGCGCACGCGCACCGGCGAGGTGCAGTCGCGCATCGCCAACGACATCGGCGGCATCGACAACGTGGTGACCTCGACGGCGACCTCGATCGTGCAGAACGTCACCACGGTGGTGGCCGTGGTCGTGGCGATGGTGCTGCTCAGCTGGGAGCTGGCCGCCTTCACGCTCGCGCTCTTGCCGTTCTTCGTGTGGCTGACGCGGCGGGTGGGCGAGGAGCGCAAGCGCATCACCTCAGTGCGCCAGGGCCGTCTGGCGGACATCTCCACGCTGGTGGAGGAGTCGCTGTCGGTGTCCGGCATCCTCCTGGGCAAGACGATGGGCCGCTCGCCCGAGCTGGTCGAGCGCTTCAAGGGCGAGTCGCGCGGGCTGGCGGATTTGGAGGTGCGGGCGCGGATGGCGGGACGCTGGCGCATGGCCTCGGTGCAGATCAGCTTCGCGGTGATGCCGGCGCTGGTGTATCTGTTCGCAGGGTTGAACGCCGCGCACGGGGGACATGCGGTCTCGATCGGCACCGTCGTGGCGTTCACCACCCTGCAGACGCGGGTGCTGTTCCCGATCCAGTCGCTCCTGTCGGTGGGCGTCGAAGTGCAGACCTCCCTGGCGCTGTTCGGGCGCATCTTCGAGTACCTCGACCTGCCGATCGACATCGCCGAGGCGCCCGACGCACGACCACTGGAAAACGTGCGCGGGGATGTGGCGCTGCGCGACATCTGCTTCCGCTACGGGCCCTCCGCGCCGTGGACGCTAGAAGGAATCGACGCGCAGATACCCGCCGGCACGCGCACCGCGATCGTCGGCGAGACCGGCTCGGGCAAGACCACCATGGCCTACCTGGTAGCGCGGCTGTATGAGCCGCAGCGAGGCGCGGTCGAAATCGACGAGGTGGACATCCGCGAGGTCACGCTCGCCTCGCTGGCCGCCACGGTGGGCCTCGTCTCCCAGGAGACCTACCTGTTCCACGCCTCGATCCGCGAGAACCTGCGCTTCGCCTGCGCGCAGGCCAGCAACGAGGAGATCGAAGACGCCGCCCGCGCCGCGCAGATCCACGAGCTGATCGCCTCGCTGCCCGAGGGCTACGACACGATGGTGGGCGAGCGCGGCTACCGCTTCTCAGGCGGCGAGAAGCAGCGCATCGCGATCGCCCGCACCGTCCTGCGCAACCCGCCCGTCTTGATCCTCGACGAGGCCACCAGCGCGCTCGACACCGAGACCGAGCGCGCGGTGCAGGTGGCACTCGATGAGCTGGCCAAGGGCCGCACCACGATCGCGATCGCGCACAGATTGTCCACGATCCGGGACGCCGACCAGATCCTCGTGCTCGACCAGGGCCACCTCGTGGAGCGCGGCACGCACGAGGAGCTGGTGGAGCTGGGCGGGCGCTACGCGGCGCTGTTGCGCGGAGCGCTCGTGGACGAGCCGGGGAGCGAGCCGGGTGACGACGGTGGCCTCGACGGCGACGGCAGGCGCTCGGCGGCGCTGGCCTGAGCCCCAGTGCCGTGGCGTTTACGCGACGGCGTCGATGTTCAGCCGCACGTAGTCGACCACCACCGGCGCAGCCAGCGCGGCCATCACATCGTCCATGTACCGCGCGCGCAGCGCCGGCGGCAGCTGCTGCACATGGGGCCCCAGCACGATCGTTTCCAGAAACTCCCGCGGGTGCTCCGGCTGCGTGGGCGCCGGTGTCAACCAGCAACGCGCCTCGCTGAAGCCAGCCGCGCGCAGGTGCTCTTCGGTGATGCCAGGCGCCGCGTAGTTCCAGGGCGGCTGCCAACCCTCGAAGTGCTCCGCATACGGGGCGCGCGCGAGGACCCCGTTGGCCACCCCACGCAGCACCGTGATGTTGCCCTCGCCCCCGCACTGCACCACCAGCTGGCCTCCTGCACGCAGCGCGGCGTGCAGCCGTGCGAACAGCCGCGCGTGGTCGGCGATCCAGTGAAAGGTGGCCGTCGAGAGCACCGCATCGACAGGTTCCTCAAGGGCAAGGTCGAGCAGATCCAGCTCGCGCACGTCCGCCTCGGGCCCCAGGCGCTCACGGGCGGCAGCGACCATCGAAGGCGACGCATCCACCGCGATCACCCGACCATCGGGCAGCCGCTCGATCAGCGCTTCGGTCACCCGGCCCGAGCCGCACCCCGCGTCGAGCACCGTCTCATCGCCCCGCAGCTCCAGGCGCTCCAGCACCCCCAGGCCGAGCGCCGCCATCGGACCTGAAATACGGTCGTAGCTGGCCCCGTTCCACTCGCGTACCCCTGGCATACGTCTGTACGCTATCACGTATGCACCTGGTGGGTGGGACAGCGGCACAAGCGCCCGGGCGCCCTCAGCCGCGCTGCGAACGACCCGTGATGTCGGCCACTTCGGCGAGACTTCTAAGGATCTTTGACAGCTGTCCTCCCTGCCACGCGATCGGCGAGCGCAAAACCGGCCCCCCCTCCTCCACAAAAAAATCCGCACCCGGGATGCTCTGCGCGTACGTTTCGGCGAGCGCAAGCGGATGCCCGGGGTCGACCTCGTCGCGGCTGCCCACCACCGCCGCCGGCGCGACAATCGCCGCCAGCTCGCCCAGCGTGGCGAACGGACGACTACGCGGCACGACTTCCAGCGCGTCCGCCACCGCCGCGGGGTGCTCGTGCAGGGCCAGGCGCTGGCGGATGACCTTCTCCACCGTCTCGCGCCACTGCGGCGGGATGCTCGTGAAGTCGTAGGCAGCCACGAAGCCGTCGATGCCGCCGTGGCGCAGGCCTTCGGCGAGCGCGTCGCGTTTCTTGGCCGGCGGCGTTGGAGCGCGCGGGTCATAAGCAGGTGTGACGATGCCCACGCCCGCGACACGCGCAGGGTGCGCCAACGCGAAGCGCACCGCCGTCAGCGCGCCCATCGAAGCGCCCGCGATCAGCGCACGCTGGATGCCCAGAGCGTCGAGCACCGCCTCCAGGTCGCCCGCCAGTTCGGCGTAGTCGTAGGCGCGCGGCTCAGGCGCGGGCGTGCTGCGACCGTGGCCGCGGGCGTCGTAGGCGATCGTGCGGTAGCCCGCCCGCTCCAGCAGGCGCGAGCCCATCACCACGTAGCGTCTCGTCGCCGTCAGCCCGTGCAGCAGGACGACCGGCGGACCGTCGCCCGCCTGCTCGCCGCGGAGCACCAGGCCCTCGCCGCGCGGCACCTCGAGCTCGCTCGTCGCCTGCCGCGTAGCGGGTGTGGAGGCCGGTTGGCGTGCACCGGGATCGGGGGCCGGTCGGTGCGCGCCGGGATCGGGGGCCATCGCCGCCGCCTACACAGAGGCGTGCGTCAGCGCGTGCTCGTGCACCAAGTCCGCCGAGCGCTCGGGCAGCTCCCAGAAGAACAGGTGGCCGATGCCCGGCAGGATCTCCAGGCGCGCGTCGGGGATCAGGCCGGCGACGGTGTGGCCGTGCCGCACCGGGATGATGCGGTCCTCCGTGCCGTGCACCACCAGCGTCGGCATCTGGAGCTGCCCCAGACGCGCGCTCGTGTCGTGGCGGGTGATCGCCGAGAGCTGCTCCATCATCACCGACACCGCGACGGCGCGCTCCTCGCCGATCGCGCGGAAGGCCGCGTACGCCTGCGCGTTCTGCGCGAAGCTCCCCGACACGTTGACCTCCCACGTCGCCCGCAGCGCGCGCTCGCGATCGCCCGACATCACCGCCGCGCCCACCTCCGGCTGCGGGGGCAGGCCGTTGCCGGGGCCGCCACAGTAGGTGCAGCCGAGCGTCAGCGTGCGGATGCGCTGCGGGTGCGCCAGCGCCAGCTCCTGCGCGACCATCCCGCCCATCGAGATGCCCAGCACGTGCGCGCTGTCCAGCTCCAGCGCCGCCATCAGCCCGGCGGTGTCGGCCGCCAGGTCGGCGATCGAGAAGGGCGCCTCCACGCGGGTGCTCTCCCCCACGCCGCGGTTGTCGAAGGCGATCGTTTCGAAGCTCTCCCGCAGGGCCGCCACGAACGGCTGCCCCCAGTGCAGCAGCGAGCCCGAGAGCCCCATGATCATCAGCAGCGGCGGGCCCTCGCCGCCGCGCTCGCAGTTCAGCCGCACGTCGCCTGCGTCGATCAAAGGCATGCCCATACCCTACACCTACACCGGCAGCTCCAGCTGGTCTTTGTCCTCGCGCGCAGGGGGTGAGGGGTCTCCTGTGTGCTCCGTGCCGGTGGTGGCCCCATCCTCATCGGGGGCCGCGGCCGCGGCGAGGCCCGCCACGCGCACGCCCAGCAGGCGCACCGGTCGCGCGGGCGCATACTCGCGCAGCAGCCTCAGCGCCACAGCGGTCACCTGCACGGTGTCGGCCATCGGCTCTGGCAGCGTGTGTGCGCGGGTGACCGTGGAGAAGTCGTCCAGGCGCACCTTGATGCCGATCGTGCGCCCCCTCCGGCCGTGCGCCCGCAGGCTCGCGCACAGCTCCGCGGCCATGCGCCGCAGCGCCTCCTCCAGCTGCGCCGGGTCACCGATGTCGCGGTCGAACGTGCGCTCGCGCGACTCCGACACCACCTTGCGCGCCTGCCCCACCTCGCCGTCGTGTTCAAAGCGCGCCCGCCGCCGCAGCTCGCGCCCCAGGTTCGGGCCGAAGCGCTCCACGAGCAACTGCTCGGGGACGAGCGCCAGCTGCTGCAGGGTCGTCAGGCCCATCTCCCGCAGACGCGCCACCGTCTTCGGGCCGATCCCCGGTACGAGGCCCGGCGAGGACTGCGCAAAGCGCACGCACGCCTCTTCGCGCGTGAGCACCACGAAACCCGCCGGCTTCTCCGCGTCAGAAGCCACCTTCGCCACCAGCTTGTTCGGCCCGATGCCCACCGAGCAGGTCAGCTGCACGCTCTGCTGGATGTCCGCCAGCAGGCGGCGCATCGCCGCGCGCGGGGAGAACAGGCCGGTGAGGTCCAGGTACGCCTCATCCAGGCCGACCACCTCCACGCGCTCGACGTGGGCGCGGACGATGTCCATCATGCGCCGCGAGGTCTCGCGGTAGAGCCGGAAGTCCGGCGGGAGGAACGTCGCCTGGGGGCACAACCGCCGCGCGCGCGCCGCCGGCATCGCCGAGCCCACGCCGTAGCGCCGCGCCTCGTAGCTGGCGGTGGTCACCACCGCGCGAGGGCCGGTGCCCGCCACGACCACCGGCAGGCCGCGAAGCTCGGGGTGGCGCAGGAGCTCGACCGAGACGTAGAAGGCGTCTGCGTCGAGGTGCGCGGTGCTATGGCCGTCCGCTGGCATCTGGCTCAACGGTAGATCGGCCGACGGACAGGGCGGGCTGCCGTTCGACGGCTACATCCGCGTCGCGCGCGCCGGGGACCGCTCCGGCGAGAGCTGCATCTCGCCCAAGACCCAGGAACGGGCATCCGCGACTGGGCGCAACGGCGCGGCGTGCAGGTGGAGGTCTGTCCGCCCGAGGAGAACGTCTCCGGCGCGTTCTTGGACGTGGTGTTCGTGCGACCGGCGAAGGGTGGGCGGGGACGACACGCAGCGCATGTGGGCGACCGAGCCCTGATGCAGAAGGCGGTCTTCGAGGCGAAGGACCTGCGCGCTGTCGCATTGGAGCAGACCACGGGAGAAGGAGCTGCGCCTAAATGTCGAGGCCGTCCCGGACAGCAAGAAAGGCAGCGAGGCGGCCGTCAAGACGCTCCGCTCCCTCGTATCGACAATCCAGTCGCTCGCTGAGCTGCGCAACGAGATCGGCTCGGGTCACGGACGCAACCGGCGCTCGTCCGCCCTCACGCGGGACAGATGCAGTGCTCCTGGCACCGCGAAATCTTCGGCGCGCTCTTCCCCAAGGACGCCGGACGGCTGCGCGGACGCCACGAGGGTGACTGGGAGCACGTCCAGTACGGCGGGTACGTCGGCACCCGGCGCTTCCGGCGTATCCGCGTCTATCGCGGCGCCCACCCCCGCCGGCTTCACCGCCGGCTGGAACAGATCTGCAAGGAGTTCAACACCGCCGCCGCGGAGATTCGCGTATCCCCCTACACCGACAGCTTCGACGCCGTCCATGCCGCCACGCGGCTGTACGCCAAGATCCTACGCGCCCACCCGTTCATCGACGGCAACCTCCGCGCCTGCATCGTCGCACTGAACGCCGGGCTGGTCACGTTCGGCCTCGACATCGTCACCTTCGAGAATCTCGAGCGCCACGACGAACTGCTCGCCATCGCGTTCGCCGGCAAGCACGACTCCTACCGGCCACTCGCACAGCACATCGCGGAGATCACCCGCGACAGCCAGTCTGCTTGACGGATGTCCTATCCTGGAGCCATGAGCAAGCACACCAACAGCGACAGTTCGCAAACCGTTTACGTCATCGTCGACGGCAAGCGCGTCCCGCTCAACTACGTCTCCGCGCGTGCCGTGGCGCTGAACGCACACCTGCTGGCCCTCGGCGACCCCGAGCGCGCGGCCCAGATGGTTGCAGCAGCCGAGCAGGCCGAGCGCGAGCAGATCACCGCCTGAGTCGCACCACAGCCTGCGTAGCGTAGCCCTCATGCCACGGTCTGAGCCGACCATCGGGTCGTGCTCTTCCAGTGACGACGGCGGGAGGCTGCTGCGGCTCGATAGCACCCCACCCACAGAGGCGTCGCAGTCAAGCAGCGCCACTCTGAGCTGGGAGGATCCGGACATACCGATTCAGCGGTGGGTATCCGATGGAGCCGAGCTGGCGTAGACGACGAGGACGATAATCTCGTCGTTGGGGCCACGCTTGTAGCGCACACGGGCACCGCTGTCGACCTCGTACTCCCAGAAGCCCCTGAGGCTACCCTTCAGCTGATGGTGGCGATTGGTCTGCATCGCTGGAAACGGGTTGTCGGCCAGTTCTATATAACAGCGGCGCATCGGACCCGGCCGGTTCTGGCAGAGCTTGTTCCAATCGCGATAGACGGTCGAGAAAACCCTGTGACGTCCCTTGTGGCGCCCTTTCGGCGCATGGACTTCACGTGTCACGCCCCAGCCGCCTGGACCTGCCCCTCGGACGGAGGAAATATCTCCACGAGCCCGGCGACATCAACCGGGGCGTTCAGGGCCTGCATCACGTCGGGCTGCGCGTAGATGCCGGCAGTCGACTCCCAGGCCCGCAGATTGCCTTCGAACTGCTCCAAGGTGCCTCGCTGGGCGGCGTCAAAAGCGTATGCCACAAGCTCCCGGGCAAACTCGCCAACCTCCTCCCCCGAGAAGGCCGCAAGCCACGGATAGGCGGTCTGCATCGCCCACCCAGCCGGTGCCACGTCGCGATGCTCGTTGAAGACCGCCAAAAACCGGCCCGCCTCGGCCATCTGCTCCCGCAGGCGCCGCTGGAAATCCGCGACGCCCTTGTCCTGGATAACCAGCAGCTCACCGTCGGAGTCCAACACCTCCTGCGGCCTGTCCTTGGCCCAATCGAGCAGCGTCCGATAGTCGCGCTGAATCTCCGTCGGACCCCACGGGGCCGCCGCGCTCCGACCAGACGCTCGGCCGCGCCTCACGGTCGCCGGCACCTCTTTCTCGCGACTTTTGCTCGCCATTCCCGGGCCCTCCTACATAGCTTTCTATGTATATCCTAGCATCGCGCCCTGGACCCAAACACGGACTCCGCCCCGTTGGCACACAACCCTCAGAAGCATCTGCGTCGAGGTTCGCCCCTTCGAGCAGGGCTCCTCGCCGGGCACCGTGTGTGAATCCAGCGCTGTCTGCTGCCGAGTCCTCAGCCGGCCCCAGGCCCTCGGTTTTTTGCGGCGCCCGGTCCCTGCGGGTGAATAGTTTCGCCGCGGGCGAGCATCTCCACGAATCGCTCGATCCTGCGTGCCCTGGTGTCGCTGCGCTTGGCGCTATGAATCCGATAAAGCACGGCGTACCGGTTCTGGCTGGACAGGCCCTCGAAGGTGGCCTGCGCCGCAGGCTGTGCTGCCATCGCCTGCGCCAGGTCGGTGGGTATCTCGATGGACGCCTGGCCCGGGTAGGCCGCATCCCAGCTGCCCTGCGCCTTGGCCTGTGCGACCGCCGCCAGGCCGGCGGGGTGCATTCTGCCCGCGGCCAGCAGCCGCTTGACCTTGCCGACGTTGCGCTCCGACCACTGGCTGCGCGCGCGCCTGGGCGTGAAGCGCTGGCGGTAGCTGCGCTCGTCGCGCCGTCGCACCTGGCCGTCGATCCAGCCGTGGCACAGCGCCTCATCCAGTGCCTGCTCGTAGCCCAGCGCGGTCGGCTCGCTGTGCCCTTTCTTGGCGAGCACGAGCCACACGCCCGGCTGCTCGTGGTGCGCACCCAGCCACGCCCGCCATGCGGCGGCGTCGAGGAGGATCAATTCGGGCAACGCGTCGGGCAACGGCTAGATCTTGCCAGTCACGTGGCGATCCGCGAGGCCGTCCAGCTCCCGCCGCGCAGCCGAAACCCTTGGAGAACGTTGCTTCGGAACATCGTCCATCATAGGCGTCCGCTACACCGCGGCGCCTCGGTCGTGACGGCGGCGCAACCGTGGCGGTCGCGCGGCAGTGGCAGCGTGTACGAGCCGAACAGTCAACAGCAAACACCCTAAGGAGATCAGATGACGGACCTCGCCAAATACGAGCTCGACGGATCGATCGCAACGATTACGCTTGACGACGGGAAGGTCAACGCGCTCTCAGCCCAGCTGCTCACGGAAATCCACGGGGCGCTCGACCAGGCCGAGCGCGACAACGCCGTCGTTGTGCTGAGGGGCCGGGAAAACTTCCTCTCGGCCGGATTCGACCTCAAGGTCTTCGCCGGCGGAGACCCCGAGCGGGTGCTGGAGATGCTGAGCCTGGGAGCCGGGCTCATCGAGCGGATGCTCTCCTTCCCCACGCCGATCCTCGTGGCGTGCACAGGTCACGCGGTCGCCGCCGGTTCCTTCCTGCTGCTTGCTGCCGACTTGCGCATCGGCATCGAGGGCCCCTTTCAGATCGGCCTCAACGAGGTGAAGATCGGCCTGACGGTGCCCACCTTTGCGATCGAGCTCGCACGCCGGCGCCTGCACCCGGCGCACTTCGACCGCGCCGTGGTCTGCGCCGCGATGTATGAACCCTCCGAGGCAGTGGTTGCCGGCTTTCTCGATCGTGCGCTGCCGGCAGAGGAGCTGAGCGAGGCCAGCCACCGGGCAGCCGGAGAGCTCGCCGCCCTCAACCTGCAGGCGCACGCGGCGACCAAGCTCCGTGCCCGCGCCGGCGCGCTGGCGGCGATACGCGCGGCGATCGCGAGCGAGCTGACGATCGAGCGCCTCATCGCACAGGCCGCCTGAGGGTCGCTGCGCTGTCAGCCCCGCCCCTCAGGCCCCCGCGCCCCGCCTCTCAGGCCGCCCGAGGGTCGCTGCGAGGCCGCCCGAGGGTCGCTGCGCTGCGGCTCCGCCCCTCAGGCCGCCGCCGGCACGATGTTCTGGTTCACGCGCAGCGCGTTCGCCGGGTCGTAGATGGCCTTCGCGGCCGCGAGGCGGGAGTAGTTCTCGCGATAGCTCGCGCGCACGCGCTCCTGCCCCTCATCCATCATCATGTTCACGTAGGCGCCGCCGGCCGAGTAGGGGTGGGTGGCATCCCAGTAGTCAACGGTCCAGTCGCGAATGAGGCCGGCGTTGGCGGGATCCGGGTCCACGCCCACGATCACCTCAGCCCAGTGGCAGTCGCGAAAGGCGAACGGCGTCTCGGTGGCGCCGACATCGTGCACCGCTCCGTCGATCGGGTAGAGGTGCATGGTCGAGTGCAGCGTCGGCAGCCTGTGCGCGAACGCGATGTGCTGCTCGATCGCCGCGTCCGGCAGCTCGCGTACGAAGTCCGCGCGCCAATACCACTGCAGGCCGGGTGTGTAGAGGCCGTCGAAGAGGCTCTGCAACGCCGGGAAGGGCATCGGCGCCACGCCGTGCAACAGCGGCGTCCCGACCTCAAGCACGGGCGCAAACAGCTCGGCCGCCGCCTCCTGCGGGCCGGTATAGCACCAGACGACGCCGCACACCTTGCGCAGATGCAACTCGGCCGGGAACATGTCCGCGGGGGGCACCGTCATAGTCGCAAAGAAGCCATTCAGATCGCGCGGCGCCGCGGGGAGGAGCTCACGGTAGAAGCGCATCACCTCCGCCGCCTGCTCCAACGGCCAGAACGTCGGGCCGGCCAGCACCGTCGAGACGGGGTGGGCGCGGAAGCGAAACGAAGTGACGACGCCGAAGTTGCCACCGCCACCGCGCAGCGCCCAGAAGAGCTCGGCGTTCTCATCGGCGCTCGCGCGCGCCTGCGTGCCGTCGGCGAGGACCACGTCGGCCTCGATCAGGTTGTCGATGCTCAACCCGTACCTGCGCGAAAGATGGCCGATGCCGCCACCCAGCGTGAGGCCGCCCACGCCGGTGCTGGCAACAATGCCCGACGGCGTCGCCAGGCCGGCCTCGTGTGTCGCCGCATCCACCTGCGCCCACGTGCAGCCACCGCCCACGCGCACAGTGCTCGTGCCCGGATCGACCTCCACGGACTGCATGAGCGACAGGTCGATGACCACACCGTCGTCGCAGACACCCAGGCCACCGCCGTTGTGGCCGCCCCCGCGCACGGCGAGCAGCAGGTCGTGGGCGCGCGCGAAAGAAACCGTTCGCGCCACATCCGCCGTGTCGGCGCAGCGGGCGATCAGCGCCGGCCGGCGGTCGATCATCGCGTTGTACACGCTGCGCGCCTGCTCGTAGCCCGAGTCCTCGGGGCCAACCAGCTCGCCCGTGAACCCCGCCCCCAGCTCCGCTCGTGCTGCCTGTGCCGCATCGGTGCCCGCTGTGCTCATGTCATGTCTCCTCAGCTTTCGTGTGATGTTGACGGTAACCACGCGCACAGCCGCTGTCATGACCTGTATTGACACAGTTCGCCCCGCCCCACGGCATGGGTCACAGAGAGGGCCATAATCAGATCTGACCAGTGCTCGTCGAGCCTCTCCGCCGACACCCCTGCCTGCCTGCCTCGTGCAACAACTTCCCGGCCCCTTACGACTCCCCCCTTCATACCCGTTCGTCGGCCGCTCAACGGAGCTTGCGGCGCTGCGGGCGCTCGTTCCGCGCGAGGCCGGGGAGCGCGGCCGGCTCGCGCTGCTGGGCGGCGAGGCCGGATCGGGCAAGAGCCGCCTCGTGCGCGAGTTGGCACAGGAGGTTGCCGGCGAAGGAGTGCACGTGCTCTACGGCGCCTGCGACGCGGTGGTGCACACGCCCTACCGCCCCTTCGCCGAAGCGCTCGAGCAGCTCGTGCGCGCGACCGACCCCGACGTGCTCCGCGCGGATCTTGGCAGCGCCGGCGGCGAGCTGACGCGGCTGCTCGCGGACCTGCCCGCGCGCGTCGGCGAGCTGCCGCCGCCCGTGGCCGCCGATCCCGACACCGAGCGCCATCGCCTGCACACGGCTGTGACCGATCTCCTGGCCGCCGCCGCCCGCCGGGCGCCGCTGCTGCTCGTGCTCGAGGACGCCCACTGGGCCGACACGCCAACGCTCGTGCTCCTGCGCCACCTCGCCCGCCGGGGCAGCGAGGCCCGCCTGCTCTTGCTCACGACGTTCCGCGACACCGAGGCCGACGTTCCCGCCGAGCTCGCCGACGCGCTCGCCGACCTGCGCCGCTCCGACGACGTCGTGCGTCTGCGCTTGAGCGGTCTCAGCGAGCAGGAGATCGAGGAGTTCGTGCGCCGCGCCGCCGGCGGCGGCGAGCTCGATCCCGCCGAACCCGAGCTCTCCCGCGCATTGCAGGAGCTCACCGAGGGCAACGCCTTTCTGCTCTGCGAGCTCTGGCGGGCGCTCGTGGAGACCGACGCGTTCGCGATCGAGGACGGCACCCTGCGCCTCACCGCCCCGCTGCACGAGATCGCAACCCCGCAGAGCGTGCACGAGGTCGTCGGCCAGCGCCTGGGCAGGCTCGATCCGGCGAGCCGGGAGCTGCTCGAGCTGGCTGCTGTCGCCGGACCCGAGTTCGAGCTCGACGTGCTGCGCCGCGCGGCGCCCGCCGAGCTTGAGCGGATCGATGCGCTGGAACCGGCGATGCGCAGCGGGATGATCGAGGAGCTGCCCTTCCCCGCGCTGGCCTACCGTTTCACACACGAGCTCGTGCGCCGCGCGCTGTATGACCGGCTGAGCGTGCTGCGCCGCGCCGAGCTGCACCTACGCATCGCAGAGGCGCTGGAAGGTCTCGCGGGAGCGGATGGCGAAGATGGGCCACCGCAGGGACGCCTGCTTGCCGGCCTGGCCCACCACTTCGCGGCGGCAGCGCCGATCGACGGGCCAGAGCGGGCCGTCCGCTACAGCCTCCTTGCCGCCCAGGCGGCGTCGGCCGCGCTTGCCTACGACGAGGCCGGCGCCCACCTGGGCACGACTCTGCGGCTGGGGGTCGCAGACGAGCGCCACCGCGCCGAGATCCTGCTCGACGAGGGCACCGCGCTGTTCCGGGCCGGGCGCTCGCTGGACTCGCTGCGGTCCTTCCGCGCGGCGGCCGAGATCGCGCGCAAGCTCAATGAGGGCGAGCTGCTCGCGCGCGCCGCCATCGGGCTGGAGACGAGCTGCTGGCGCCCCGGGCTGACCGACCAGGGCGCTCGCGAGCTGCTCGAGGAAGCCTCCGCGGCGCTCGCACGTGAGGACTCGACGTTGCGCGTGGGCCTGCTCGCAAGTCTCACCCGTGCGCTCGCGTACGAGGGGAACTCCGAGCAGGCCAACAGCACGCGCGGGGAGGCGATCGCGATGGCACGCCGGATCGATGACCGGCCCGGGCTGGCGACCGCTCTGATAGGCGCCTATTGGGGGACCGCGAGGGGTGGCCTGAGCGGCAGCAAGCGCCTCACGGAGGTGCTCGAGATGCTCGACGAGGCCCGCGGGCTTGCCGCCGCGATGGGCGACATCGAGGGTCAGGCCGAAGCGACGCAGTGGCGCTTCTCCGTGCAGATGGCGCTCGGCGAGATCGCGCCCGCGCGCGCGGAGCTGGCGCTCGTGCTCGACATGGCCCAGCACACCCGCCAGCCCTTCATCCTGCACGTCGCCGAGCACTACCGCTCGATGCTGGCGCTGCTGGAGGGCGAGCTCGCGCAGGCCGAGACGGCCGCGGAGCGCTCACGCGAGTGGGGTCGGCTGCTGGTCGGGCGCGACGCCTCCAGCGTCTACGGCATCCAGATGTTCGGGGTGCGGCGCGAGCAGGGCCGTCTGGCGGAGCTGGCACCCGTGATGCGCATCCTGGCAGCGGACGACCGCGCAGGCGGAGCGTGGCGGCCAGGCCTTGCCGCACTGCTCGCCGAGCTCGCCATGGAGGCGCAGGTGCGCGACGAGCTCGACCGCGTGCAGTCCGAAGGTTTGGAGTCGCTGCGCGAAGGGCTGTGGCTCGCCTCGCTCACCTACCTTGCCGATGCCGCCGCTGCCGTCGCGCACAAAGGGATCGCCGCGCTGCTCTACCCGCTGCTCGCGCCGCTCACCGGCACGAACATCATGATCGGCCACGGCGTCGCCTGTTACGGCGCTGCCGACCGCTACCTGGGAATGCTCGCCGCCACGCTCGGAGAGCGCGAGAGCGCGACGCGTCACTTCGAGGCCGCCATGCAGCTCAACCGGCAGATGGGCGCGCGCACCTGGCTTGCGCACACCGCGTATGAGTACGGACGCATGCTGCTCAGCCTCGAAGGCGCAGCTCCGGCCGGGAAAGCCCGGGCCGGGAGCGACGCTATGGGCGCAGAGAGCAATGCTGCGGGTGCAGGGCACGACGCGGTGCGCACTGCAAACGGCAGCGAGCGTGCGCAACTGCTGCTCACCGAAGCCGCGCAGCTCGCGGAGGCAGTGGGGATGCCCACGCTGCTCGCGCGCACCCGCGCGCTGACGCCGACGTCGAGCGCGCCGCTTCCCGACGGCCTCTCCGCACGCGAGCTAGACGTGCTGCACCTGGTGGCGCGCGGGTGCTCCAACCGTGAGATCGGGGCCGCGCTGTTCATCAGCGAGCACACCGCCGCCAACCACGTGCGCAGCATCCTGCGCAAGACCGCCTGTGCAAACCGCACCGAGGCGACCGCCTATGCCTATCGCCGCGGTCTTGCACAGAGCTGAGCGAGCGGTAGCATCCACCCATGCCGATGTATGTGATCGAGCGCGCCTTCGCCGAGCAGCTTGAACTTACGAGCGAGGACGTGAAGCTGATCGAGGAGGTCAACGCAAACGAGGGCGTGCGCTGGCTGTTCTCGTTTCTCAGCGCCGACAAGCGTCGCTCCTACTGCCTGTACGAGGCACCCTCGCCCGAGCCCATCGTCGCCGCCGCCAGGCGCGTCGGCATCCCCGCAGACGTCGTGGTCGAAGTCGACCGCGTCTCCGCGGACATGTACATCTGAACGAGGGTCCCCGAGGAGGATTCGAGAGGTAGCTCGCGTCGCGTCGCCGTGGCCCGCGTGCGGCATCATTTGCGCCGTGACGAATCGAGTGCGAGCCGCCCTGCAGGGCTTCAAACGAATACTGCTGGCTCCCGCCAGCCCGCTGAGTGCATGGCTGCAGCGCCTGCTCGCCGTGCAGGCAGCCGACCGCGCAGCCGGGCTAGGCGCACAGGCGTTCGGCGCGCTGATTCCGTTGCTGATCGTCTACGCCTCGGTCGTGCCTCTCGTCGACGCAAAGGACTTCGCCGCGCACATCAGCCAGAGCATGGGACTCAAGGGCTCCTCCGCGTTGAGCGTGCGTGAGGTCCTGGCGCCCGCCACAGGGGTGGGGCACAGCATCACCGTCATCGGCTTCGTGCTCGTGATCGTCTCCTCGCTCTCGCTCGCGCGCGCCATGCAGCGGCTGTACGAGGTCTCTTATGAGCTGCCCGCCTCCGGCATCCGCGGCACCCCGTGGCACCTGCTGTGGATCGCCCTGATCCCCACCTACCTCACCGTGCGGCCTCTCATCTCCGAACTTGCCGGAGGGTGGTGGCACGTGGCGGCGTCGCTCCTGTTGGGCGCCACCGCGTGGCTAGCGACCCCCTACATTCTGCTGGGCCGGCGCATGAGCTGGCTGCGCCTGCTGCCCGGTGCGGTGCTCACCTCGCTCGGCCTCACCGCGCTCGGCGGCGTGTCGCTGATCTACCTCCCCCACTCCGTCAGCACCTCCGCGCGGCTCTACGGCACGATCGGCATCGCCTTCAGCCTGCTCAGCTGGCTCGTGCTCGCCGGCTTCGTGCTCGTCGGCACGGCCACCGCTGGCGCCGTGGCGCTGCAATGGACTGAGCGACTCAGACGGTGACGGGCTCCGGTGCCTGCGCGTCGCGCGGCGATCCCGCGCGCGAGAACAGCATCGCGCCGTCCTCCAGCTCACCCCGCCTGAGGCTGAGGATGTCCAGCGGGTAGTTCTGGCGCAGGCGCCACGGCTCCTTCGATCCCTGCTTGGGGAACTCGTCGATCGAGCGCAACACGTAGCCGGAGGAGAAGTCGATGAACGGCAGCTCCGCCACCGAGGGGTCGTTGCGCTCGGGCACGCACTGGCGGTATCCGTGCGCGTCCATGTGGTTGAGCAGACGGCACACGTACTCGCACGTCAAGTCGCACTTCAGCGTCCACGAGGCGTTCGTGTAGCCGAGCGCCAGCGCCATGTTGGGCACGCCGCTGAGCATCATGCCCTTGTAGCTCATCGTCTCGTTGAGCACAACATCGCGGCCGTCCACGGCCAGCTGCGTCCCCCCCAGCGCGAGCAGATTGAGACCCGTGGCGGTGACGATCACGTCGGCCTGTAGCTCCGCGCCGCTCGTGAGGCGCAGCCCCTTCTCCGTGAAGGTGTCGATCTGGTCCGTCACCACCGACGCCTGCCCCGAGCTGATCGCCGTGAACAGGTCGCCGTCGGGCACCAGGCACAGGCGCTGGTCCCACGGGCCGTAGCTGGGCTTGAAATGCGTATCGACGTCGTATCCGGGGGGCAGCCGGCGCGCCACGCTCTTGCGCACAACCGCCTTCACCACCCCCGGGCGGCGGCGGCTCATCTGGAAGGTCAGCATCTGCAGCAGCACGTTCTTCCAGCGCACGATCGGATAGGCGACCCTGGCCCCCAGCACGCGGCGCAGCGCCCGCGCGATCGGATCTTCCCCCGGCAGCGAGACGATGTAACTGGGCGAGCGCTGCAGCATCGTCACGTGCGCCGCACTCTCCGCCATCGCCGGCACGAGCGTCACGGCCGTCGCGCCGCTGCCGATCACCACCACGCGCTTGCCCGCGTAGTCGAGGTCCGCCGGCCAGTGCTGCGGGTGCACGATCTCCCCCGCGAAGCGCTCCGTGCCCGCGAAGTCCGGCGTGTAGCCCTCGTCGTAGCGGTAGTAGCCGCTGCACATCAGCAGGAAGCTCGCGCTCAGCTGCACCGTCTCCCCCGTGTCGCTGCGCTGTGCCTCCACGCTCCAGCGCGCCTGCTCGGTCGAGAACTCGGCGCGCACCACGCGGTGATGGAAGCGGATGTGGCGCTCAATGCCGCCCTCGCGCGCCGTCGCGCGCACATACTCGAGGATCGAAGAGCCGGCGGCGATCGCCTGCGCCTCCTCCCACGGCCGGAACGAGTAGCCCAGCGTGTACATGTCCGAGTCCGAGCGGATGCCAGGGTAGCGGAACAGGTCCCACGTGCCGCCGATGCAGTCGCGCGCCTCCAGGATCGCGAACGTCTTGCCCGGGCAGTTGCTCTGCAGGTGATGCGCCGCGCCGATGCCCGACAGGCCGGCGCCGACGATCAGGACGTCCACATGTTCGGTGCTCATGAGACAGCCAGCCTACACGCCCTTGCCCTGCTCGCCCGGGTTGCCGTGTTTACGCCGAAGGCGTAATCAGCCCGATCACATGGCCCTCCGGGTCCTTGAGCATGCCGAGCACCATGCGCCCCATGATCTCTTCCGGGCCCATCATGCGCTCGCCTCCCAGGCTCTCGGCCTTCTGCAACGCCTCCTCAACGTCGGGCACCGCCACATAGAAGGTCACGTGGCCCTCATACCCCTCCGGCGCCGCGCCGATGCCGCCGCCGATGCCGCTGCCGTCGGGCGCCTGGTTCGCCTCGCGCGCCACCACGCCGTAGTTCATTGGGTTATCGGTGTTGAACTCCCACCCGAACAGATCCGAGTAGTAGCCCCGCAGCTTCTCCGCGTCCTTGCCCATGATCTCGAAATGAACGACCGGGTATCCCATGTTCGCTTCCTTTCCGCGCCGGTGGTGGCGCCCAGGTGACGGGACGCACACAGTACGCATCAGGCCCTGAGGATGTGTGCCGTATGCTAACATGCGCCACGTATGGGAATACTGGTCCAGATCCGCGATGTCCCCGAGGATGTGCACCACACGCTGAAGGCGCGCGCCGCGATGACCGGAGTCTCGCTGTCCGAGTACGTACGCGGAGTGCTTGCGCGATCGGCCTCACGGCCGACCCCCGGCGAACTCTCCGCACGCATCGCCGCGCGCGGGATTGTGAACCTCGACGAGCCCAGCGAGACCGCCGTGCGCTCGCTGCGCGACCGCGGCGAGTGACGGTTCTCGACACCTCCGCGGTGGTGGACTTCCTGCTCGGAACCGGCGTGGCAGGGCAGGTTGAGACCCTGATGGCACAGGAGGACGAACTCAGCGCGCCCGACATACTCGTGTTCGAGGTGCTCGCGGTGCTGCGCCGCGAGACCTTGCGCAAGGCTCTGCCTGAAAGTCGTGCGGCCGGGGCCGTCGAGGATCTGGCGGATCTGCCAATCGCTCTGTTCCCCTGCCTGCCGCTGCGACAGCGCGCGTGGGCATTGCGACGCAACCTCACTGCAGCCGACGCACTCTTCGTAGCTCTCGCCGAGCAGCTGGGCGAGCCGCTGGCCACGAAGGACAGCGCTCTTATTGCCGAGACATCCAAACATGCCATGGCGGAGATACTGGCGCTCCAAGTGCCTGCCCCACCCCCTTCAGCGCCCGCCGACTGACCGTAATTTCAAGCCGGCCCGCCCCGTTCATAGGTTGTCAGCCCGTGAGCGCCAGCACCTCCGCCGCCAGCATCGCCCGCCGCGCCGTGCGCACCTCGCCCGCGGCGCGTACGCTCGTGGGGTCGCCCCCACTGCGGCGGGCGATCGGGGCGGGGCGCGCGGCACGGGCGCTGCGGCCCGCCGGACGCTTTCTTCTGGGAGAGGCACATGCCAGGACGGCCGAGCGCTACCCCGGGCGCTACCGGATCAGGGGCACGGACCTCGTCGTGCACCTGCGCCATCGCAGCCGCGACATCGAGATCTTCGTCGAGATCTTCGCCCCCGGCCGCATGTCGTATGAGCCGCCGCCCGCGGTCGCCGCGGTCTTGGACGCTCTTGGGCCGTTACGCATCTCCGACCTCGGCGGCAACATCGGCCTGTTCGGGCTATATGCCCTGCGTCGCTGGCCTGTCCTCTCGCTGCGCTCCTTCGAGCCAGATCCTGCCAACGCCGCACTGCTGCGGGCCACCATTGCCGCCAACCGTGCCGTCGGGCGCTGGGAGCTGGAGCAGGTTGCCGTCTCTGCCGCGGAAGGCATGGCCAGGTTTGAAACCGGCCTACTCTCGGAGAGCCGGCTCGCCGCGGGCGGCGGTGCGCCGGGTGACTGTGCGGCAACCATCGACGTCGCGGTCGCCGACTTCTTCGCGCAGCCGCCCGTCGATCTGCTCAAGATCGACATTGAGGGGGGTGAGTGGGCGATCCTCGGCGACCCGCGTCTGGCCGACCATCCCGCGCGGGCGATCGTGCTGGAGTGGCACCAGCGCCTGTGTCCCGGGCCGAAAGCTCGCCACGCCGCGCGTGCGTTGCTCGAAGTCGGCGGCTATGAGGCGATCGAGCAGGGCCGCGACACGAGGGGAGCAGGCGGCAACGACGGAGAGGGCTCGGCCGCCAACGGCCTCATGTGGGCACTGCGGCGCTGAGCTGGGCCTCCAGCAGCGCCGCCACCCGCGCGCGGTGGTACTTCGCCCCGCCCAGCAGCGCCGCGTCCAGCTGCGCGCGCTTGAACAGCCAGTGCAAGTCAGCCTCCCAAGTGAAGCCGATGCCGCCGTGCATCTGGATCGCGCCCGCCGTGACATCGCGGCCCGCGTCGCTAGCCGCGGCCTTCGCCATCGCCGCCGCCTGCGCCAGCCCCTCCGGGTCCGCGTCCGCGCTCCACGCCGCCGCCGCCGTCAGCGCGCGGGCCTGCTCGGTGTCGAGCAGCATCTGCGCGCAACGATGCGACACCGCCTGGTAGGAGCCGACGGGCACGCCGAACTGCCGGCGCTCCTTCACGTACGCGACGGTCATCTCCAGCGCCCGCTCGCTCACCCCCACCAGCTCTGCGCTCACCGCCACGAGCGCGCGGTCGCGCCCAGCGGGCAGGTCTCCAGGGAGGGTCTCTCCCGCGCCGGCCGCCGCGCTCACCCGCGCCGCCGAGCGCGTCGGGTCGATCGACTGCAGCGGCTGCACCTCCACGCCCGCCGTGTCCGCGGCACCGGCGGTGCCATCCAGCGCGAGAAGGCGTGCGTCGTCCGGCCCTTCCAGCAGCACCACCACCCCCGCCTCCGCGCCGCCCACCACCAGCTCCGCCACACCCTCATGCGCCTGTGCGACCGCGCCCAGCGTCTCGCCGCCGGCCAGCCGTGGCAACCAGCGCGAGCGCTGCTCCTCGTTGCCGGCAGCTTCGATCAGCGCCGCCGCCATCGCGCTCGGCAGGAACGGCACGGGCGCCACCACACGCCCAAGCTCCTCGCACAGCACCGCCAGCGCGACAATCCCCAGGCCCTGTCCGCCATAGCGCTCGCCCACCGCGATGCCGGGCCACCCCAGCTCGCACAGCTCCCGCCACAGCGCCTCGTCGCCTTTGCGAGCCTCGGCGTGCTCGCGCACCCGCTCCCACCGCGCACGCTCGCCCAACAGCTCGCGCGCGGTGCGCTGAATCTCGCGCTGGTCCTCGCTCAGACCAAAGTCCATGCAACCCTCACGCCAGTCCTCTGCCGCCGTCCGCCGGCCGTCTCGATGCAGCCGCCCGTCCCATAGCTGCGCGGCAACCTCGGCGGAGCGTCAGCGGAGCCCCCCTCCCACATAGCTAAGCCGCGACCTTCATGCGCGGCAGCCCCAGCACGCGCTCGGCGACGATGTTCTTCAGCACCTCGGTCGTCCCGCCCTCGATCGAGTTCCCGCGCGCCCGCAGCAGCTCATAGCTCCACTGCGTGCCCGCCGTCAGAGCCGCCGGCCCCACCACATCGGCGGCGAGCTGCGTGAGGCGCTGGTTGGTGTCCGACCACAGCCACTTCACAAGCGAGCCCTCCGGGCCAGGCTGGCCATAGCGTTCGACATCCGTCAGGCCCTTCCAGGCGAGCAGGCGGATCGCCTCGCAGCGCACGTGCAGCTCCGCCAGCGCATCGGCATACAGCGGGTCCTCCAGCAGGCCCTGCTCGCGCGCGCAAGCGATCGTGTCGTCGAGCAGCTGGCGCAAGCGGACCTGCAACGCGAAGCCCAGCCCGGCGCGCTCGTTCATCAGCGTCGTCAGCGCCACCTTCCAGCCATTGCCCACGCCACCGACCACGTTCTCATCGGGGATGCGCGCCTCCTCGATGAACAGCTCGTTGAACTCGGCCTCCCCCGTGATCTGCCGCAGCGGCCTGACCTGCACGCCAGGCTGCTCCATATCCATCAGGAAATACGTCAGCCCCTTGTGCTTGGGCGCCGCGCCGTCGGTGCGCGCCACGAGCATGCACCACTTCGAATACTGCGCCGCGCTCGTCCACACCTTCTGGCCCGTCACCCTCCACTCGCTGCCATCGCGCACCGCGCGCGTCTTCAGCGAAGCCAGGTCCGAGCCGGCGTCCGGCTCGCTGAACCCCTGGCACCAGATCTCCTCGGCGCTGAGGATCGGCGCCAGATAGCGCTCCTTCTGCTCGTCCGTGCCCCACACCATCAGCGTCGGCCCACCCAGCAAGAGGCCCAGCACGTTGGCGGCCATCGGCACACGCGCGCGGCCGATCTCCTCGAAGTAAATCGCGCTCTGCGTGAGCGTCGCGCCGCGACCGCCGTACTCCACCGGCCAGCTCGGCGCCGCCCAGCCGCCGTCGTACAGCCGCCGCTGCCATGCGCGCCGCCATGCGTAATGGGCGTCTTCGCCCGCCTCGTGCGGGGGTTCGGGGTCGGGCGGGTTCTGCGCCAGCCAGCCGCGCAGCTCTTCGCGGAAGGCCAGCTCGCGCTCGTCGAAGGTCAGGTCCATGGCTGCCGATCTGCACTCATATATCTCAGGCATCCGCCGGTAGTAGGCGCAACGACCGTCCACCGGCGGTCCTCAATGCACGGAAGTGTCGTTCATCCAGAGTCAACACGACCTTGACGCTATGCCGCTCGGCGAGCACGACGACCGATGCGTCGGCGAGACCGATCTCGAGGTTCGCGTAGCGCTCGATGATGGCCTGCGCGCGGCCGACGTCGGCCCCTGTCATCCGCTCAAGGAGATAGGCGCCGCGCTCGACCTCCTTGAGCAGACCGGCACGCGCTGTCTCGCCGACGCGCGAGGCCAGGAGATAGTCCAGCTCTGCCAGCACGAATGGCGAGAGCAGCAGCGGAGGACGAGCGGCGGCGAGACACGCGGCAGCCTCTCGATGCGAGCGCTGCCCTGCGTCGAGCGCCGCGAGCAATCCGCTTGTGTCGAGCAGGATCACTCGCCGAAGCCGCAGGCGAGTTCCTCGTCCACCCGCTCCGCGAGTGTCGGGTCGCCGCTGTCGAACAGCGGGAGCCGTGGCGAGGGGAAGGTGTGCACGGCGGTCGCAGACGCCACAGCGGAGCGCACGACCTCGGCCTCGCTGCGACCCTCAGCGACGGCCGTACGCTCCAGCGCCGCCTTCAGCTCGTCAGGTAGATAAAGAGTGGTCCGCTTCATGCCATACATCATGCCACATGTGGACGACCTACCGCAGCCTCCACCACACCTCACCCAGATCCCCGAAGCCGAGCGCGCGCCTGGTCGCTTCGGTGAGGTCGAATTCGCGCCCCGCCACGAACGGCCCGCGGTCGATCACCTGCACCTGCACGGTGTGCTCGCGGTAGCGCAGCACGATCCAGGTACCGCAAGGCAACGTCTTGTTCGCGACCCCCAGCGTGGAGCTCGTCAGAGTGCCGCCGCAGGCGAGGCTCCCGCCGCCCCCATACCACGACGCCTCCGCGGGGCGAAACGGGCCGCCGGTGCTTTTCGCGCGACGGCCGGGGCTCTGGCCGGCGGGAACGCCCCCTGCCGAGCCGACGCTTGCGGGCGGACCGGCGTGCCGCCGATGTCTGCGCGACGCGCCTCGCGGACGTTCGGGTGCGGGCACTTTCTCAACGATCGCCACCTGCGCGAGTGGCACGGCGGGCTGCGCCGGCGGCATGGCAACCAACATGTATGCATCGACCTCCTGGTCTCCGCCTACGGGGTTAGCTGTCGGGCTCACGGCCGGCATGCGCACGCGAAACGGTCGCGCGCGATCCGGGCGTTACGGCTGCAGCAGCAGCCGATTCGCCCCATCCACAGACGACGCCCTTTTTGCGGCGGTCTGTGGCAGTGGGTCCCCCGCTCGCCTCCATCCACGGAGACGACTCGGCAGTTCAAATATCCGTCCAGAGGCTATGCGGTACTGCACCCGAAACACTGTGTTGAGCGTCACACAAGGCCAAAATGCCTGCATTTCAGCGGTTTTTGCCAAGCGGCCGTGTTTCCGACTCGGACGCTCGGACTCAAATCGAGGCCGGCGCGGCCAACCTGCGAAAATCGGGCGCGATGGCAAACCCGGACCGCCTCACGGCGCTCGACACCGCCTTCCTGCACCTGGAGGACGACTCGACAGCGCACATGCACGTCGCCTCGGTGATGGTCTTCGCGGGCACCCCGCCCACGCCCGACGAACTGGTGCAACACGTGATCGGGCGCCTGCACCTCGTCCCGCGCTACCGCCAGCGCCTCGCCGACGTGCCCCTCGGGCAGGGCCGGCCAGTGTGGACCGACGATCCGCACTTCAATCCGTACTACCACATCCGCCACACCGCGCTTCCCCAGCCAGCCGACGAGGCGGCGCTCAAGCGGCTGGCGGGCAGGGTGTTCTCCCAGCGCCTGGATCGCTCAAAGCCGCTGTGGGAGATCTGGCTCGTGGATCGCATGGCGGGCGGTCGCTTCGCGCTGATCGCCAAGACCCACCACGCGCTGGTGGACGGCATCTCCGGCGTGGACATCACCACCGTGCTGTTCGACACGAGCCCCGACCCGGTGCCCAGCGGGCGCCCACCGGAGGCATGGACGGCGCGCCCGCTGCCGGGGGGCGCAAAGCTGCTCGGCGAGGCACTGCTCGAGCGCACCACCGTGCCCGGCGAGATGACGCGCGGCGCGCGCGCGCTGCTGCGCCGACCCCGCCGCGCCGTCGAGCGCGTACGCGAGGGGCTGACAAGCATCGGCGCAACTGCGCTCCCCGGGCTCGGGCACCCCGCGCCGCACACGCCCTTCAACGTGGACATCGGCCCGCACCGGCGCTACACCTGGGTGGACGCCGAACTGAGCCGCTTCAAAGCGATCAAGGATGCCCTCGGCGGCACGCTCAACGACGTCGTGCTAGCGGCGGTAAGCCTCGCGCTGGGCGAGCACCTGCGCGCGATGGGCTACGACACCGAGGGGCTCATCATGCGCGCAATGGTGCCCGTGTCAGTGCGCGCCGACGCCGAGCGAGGCGCACTGGGCAACCGCGTGGCCGCGATCTGGGCGCCGCTGCCCGTAGGCGTGACGGACGCCAAGGAGTGCTACGAGCAGATCCGCGCAGCGATGGAAGATCTCAAGCGCTCCGGACAGGCGGTGGGCGCGCAGATGATCACCAACCTCGCCGGCTTCGCCCCGCCCACGATCCTCAGTCAGGCCGCGCGCCTGCAGGCGCGCCAGCGCTTCTTCAACCTGGTCGTCACGAACGTCCCCGGACCGCAGTTCCCGCTGTATCTATTGGGGCGGGAGCTAGAGTCGCTCTACCCGGTGGTGCCGCTCGCCCGCCGCCAGGCGCTCGGCATCGCCGTGATGAGCTACAACGGCCGGCTCGGCTTCGGCCTGCTCGCCGACTACGACGCGATCCCCGAGCTCGAGCTGATCGCACGCGAGTTGGAGAAAGCGATCGCCGCGCTCGCGCGCGCGGCGGGGCTGCGCAAGACTCCCGCGCGCGCTCGTGCCCGCGGACGGGCCGGCACTCAGACTGCCGCGACCACCTGAGCGGCAAGTGCGCCAGTGCCTCGCAGACACAACCCTCCTGTCGAAACATTGTCGGGAGTGTGGCGATTGGAACTTGCAGGTTGCGACACCAGTCCGATAGCGTCAGCCGTATGGCAAAAGCGCCTGCAAAGACGAGGGCCGAGCTGGTTGTGCGCGGCGATCCCAACCGTCTCTCCTGGCCGCCGCTCCGCTCGGATGTCGTCGCGGTTGCCTGCCTGGTCGTGCTCGTGTACTGCCTGCTCGCGCACAGATGGCCCGGGCTTGCGTCTGCCGCGCTGTTCGGAGGGGTCTTCGCAGGCCTGTCGCCGCGCATGAAAGGACCCTTTGGCTTCCACAGCGGTGCAACTGGAATCGGCGGTGAGTTCGCCAGCCCGTTCGACGACCTTACGCCGGCTGACGCTGCAAAGGAGCTGACGCTGGGTCCGCATCCGGAGGATCCTCATCCTCCGGAACCTCCTCCCAGAACAGGATCTGCTTCGGGTTGATCGCCAGCGTTCGGCCAGCGTCGTGGACCTCGATCACGCTGTTGTTGTCCATCGCACGCTTGTATGCCTTCGCCCACTCCGCCGTGCTGGCGCGGACGACTAGAACCTGGTCCTCTAAAAGCTTAATTCTGATCGACATGGCTTCCCATTCAGACTACATACCCACAGTAGACGGTGCACCTAAGGTGGCCATAATGACTGTTCGCCGGCCATCGGGCGTATCCTTGATCGTCTCGCGGGCTCTTTCGACACGAAACTCAGCTCAAGTGTGTCCGTCTGCATCGTCGGCGAGGCGGTAGGGGATCGATGCGCCTCGCCCTCTGCCAGATGAACGCCACCGTCGGCGATATCCCCGGCAACGCCGCGCGGATCGCCGCGGGGATCGCCCAGGCCCGCGCGGCGGGGGCCGATCTTGTGCTGTTCCCGGAGCTGGCGCTCACGGGCTACCCGCCCGAGGATCTGCTGCTGCGCGAGCACTTCCTCACGGACACGGGCGTTGCGCTGCAAACGCTGGCGCGGGAGGCGGAGGGGATCGTGGCGGTCGTCGGCTTCCCCGAGCGCGCACAGTCGGTGTACAACGCCGCTGCCGTGCTCGCGGAGGGCCAGGTGCGGGAGGTCTATCGCAAGGTGCACCTGCCCAACTACGGCGTGTTCGACGAGCAGCGCTACTTCACCGCCGGCCACGCAGGCACCACATTCGACGTCGGCGCCGACGGAGCCACGGTGCGCGTAGGGCTCACGGTGTGCGAGGACCTGTGGCTGCCGGGCGCGCCGGCCGCTGAGGAGGTGCAGGCCGGTGCGCGGCTGATCGTCAACATCTCCGCCTCGCCCTACCACGCCGGCAAGGGCCATGAACGCGAAACGCTGTTTGCGCAACGCGCGCGCGAGCACGGCGCGTGCATCGCGTTCTGCGGCATGGTCGGCGGCCAGGACGAGCTGGTTTTCGACGGACACTCCTTCGTGCTGAGCAGCAGCGGCAAGGTGATCGCAAGAGGGGCGCAGTTTGAGGAGGAGCTGCTCGTGTGCGATCTCGACCTGGAGAGCCGGGAGTCGCCGCGCGAGCCGGTGCGCGAGCCGCTCGCGCCTGTCGAGGCGGAGGTCTACGGCGCGCTGTGCCTAGGCCTGCGCGACTACGTCGAGAAGAACGGCTTTGCTCATGTTGTCCTTGGTCTTTCGGGCGGCATCGACTCCGCGCTCGTGGCCTGCATCGCCGCCGACGCCCTCGGCCCCGAGCGCGTGAGCGTCACCGTTATGCCCTCGCCCTACTCCTCGTCTGAGACGCAGGGCGACGCGCGAGCGCTGGCCACCAACCTCGGCGTGCGTCTGCACGAGCTGCCGATCGCCGCCGTGATGGCGTCCTATGAGACGACGCTCGCCGCGGAGCTCGCCGGACGCGAAGCGGACCTGACGGAGGAGAACCTGCAGGCGCGCATCCGCGGCAACCTGCTGATGGCGCTCTCCAACAAGTTCGGCTGGCTTGTCCTCACGACCGGAAACAAGTCGGAGATGTCCGTCGGCTACACCACGCTCTATGGCGACCTCGCCGGCGGCCTGGCAGTCATCAAGGACGTGCCCAAGACGCTTGTCTACCGGCTGTGCGAGTGGCGAAACTCGGCGCGGGGGGGGCTCGGCGGTCAAGTCGGTGGCGCGCCCGAAAGCATGGCCAGCGATCGGGCCGACGGCGCGCCAGCCCCCGCCCAGATCCCGATCCCCGCCTCGATCATCGCGCGCGCGCCCTCCGCCGAGCTGCGCCACGAGCAGCGCGACGAGGACTCACTGCCGCCGTACGAGCTGCTCGACCGCATCCTGCGCGGCTACATCGAGCTCGACGAAAGCCGCGAGCAGCTGATCGCGCAAGGGCTGCCCGCGGCCGAGGTCGATCGCACGATCCGCCTCGTGGATCTGGCGGAGTACAAGCGCCGCCAGGCGCCGCCAGGCATCAAGGTCACCACGCGCGCATTCGGGCGCGACCGCAGGATGCCGATCACCAACCGCTATCGCGGCTGAGGCAGTCTCGGCAGTCGCAGCGCTACTCTGCGGGCCGTGCCATTCGCCGCGCACCCCTCCCCCCCGCCCGCCGCGCGGCCATGGCCGCGGCTGCAGCATGCTTCGCCGTCCTCGCCCTCGGCCTCAGCGCGTGCGCCAACACGATCCAGGACCAGCCCATCGCCCGCAGCGCGCTGGAGCCGATGGTGCTCGAGCAGCACTACGCGGTGTACTGGCTCGGCGGTGAGTTCCGCGGCCTCTCGATCACCGAAACCGCCCACGACCCCGGCGGGGCCTACACGCTGCACTACGGCGACTGCACGCGCGGCGGGCAGTACACCTGCGTCACGCCGCTGACGATCGTCACCTCGCCCGACAACAGCTTCGTGCCGGGCTACCAGCCCGGGCGCGCCACGGTGGCGCTGCGGGGGGCGCGCGGTGTGCTCACGCAGGGTGGCGCCAGCATCGCGATCCCCACAGGGGAAGTGGTGGTCAGCATCTTCGCGTCCTCGCCCGCGCTGGCGCTGGCCGCGGCGCACACGATGGTGCCGATCAACCGCATCGCCGTGCCCGGCGGGCCACTGCCGCCACGCCTGCCGGACACCGGCTTCGCGTCCAAGCCACTGCCCGGTCAGGAACCGCAGACGGTGGTGATCCCCTCCGCCACGGGGCTCAAGAACCCAGTCGAATAGGCCCAGAGGCTCAGCACCGTGCGCCAGAGGGGGATTCCTATGCGGGCGCCGGGGCCTGGGGCAGCTCGCGCACCGCGATCGTCATGCGCGTGATCGCGCACAGGCGCCCGGCGTCGTCATTGAAGCGCACGTCCCACACCCAGGTGGTGCGTCCCCGGTGCAGCACAAGCGCCTCCGCATGCACATAGCCAGTGGTGATCGGCCGCAGGAAACTGGTCGCGTTTGCCATGCCCATCGCGGTGTGCCCGCTTTCGAGCACCGCAAAGCCCGTCGCCAGCGAGGCGATCGCCTCGGCGATGGCCGCATACACGCCGCCGTGGATCAGCCCCGCCGGCTGTTTGAGCTCGTCGCGCACCGCCACGCGCGCGCGCACCACGCCGTCGCCATACTCCAACAGCTCCAGGCCATACAGCCGGTCGAAACCGACCAGCACCTCGTTGATCTGCTCGGCAGTGGGGCCCCCCATCGGGGCGCCACGATAGCCTACGGCGCCGGAGAGCCGTCCTGTGCCCCCTGGCGCAGCGGGCGGCCCCTTGCAGACATGGACCCGATCGACAGCCTGCCACCCGACCTGAGCGCCGTGCTCTCGCTGCTGCTGCGGCAGGGCAAGAGCTACGGCGAGATCGCCGAGTTGCTGCGCATCCCGGAGCGTTCGGTGCGCGAGCGCGCGTACGCGGCGCTGGATGGGATCGGCGACCCGCCCGCCGCCAGCCCGCCAAGCGGCATCCCCGCGGGCGGCTCGGTGGGAACCGCGGGCAGCTCGGCGGGCGACTCCGCGCCTCCGCGATCCCGGCCGCCAGCGACACCGCCACTGCGGACCCGGCGCCCAGCGCCCGCCACGCCCGTATCCCCGTCCTCGCGCCGCGCCGGTGCCCTGCTGCTGGCGGCGATCGTCGCCGTGGTCGCCGTGGTCGGGATCGTCGTGGCCAACAGCGGCGGCGGCAGCTCGCACAACACCGCCTCCACCGGCACCACCACCAGCGGCTCCGCCACCACCGGCACCAACGCGAACGAACCGCACATCGAGAAGCAGCTGAACCTCGTCGCGCCCGATCCCTCCAGCAAGGCCGTCGGCCTGGTCGAGGTGCTCTCGCAGAGCAGCAAGCAGGCGTTCCTCGTCACCGCCGAACACCTCCCGCCCACCAGCGGCTTCTTCTACGCCGCCTGGCTCTACAACTCGCCGAGCGAAGCGCGCGTACTTGGGCGGGCGCCGTCGGTCAGCTCCAACGGCCAGCTGCAGGCGGTCGGCGCGCTGCCCAGCGACGCGGGCAACTTCCATCAGATGCTGATCACGCGGGAGACCGAGACCAAGCCCAGTCATCCCGGGCCGGTCGTGCTCAGCGGCCCGTTCAGCCTTCACTAGGAGGGTGGCGCAGCCGGCCCTTAGGCCGGCGAGCCGGGGGCCCCTCCCTTCCCAGTCCCTTATGGCAATAGCTTCCCCGGGTTCATGATCCCCTCGGGGTCGAGCTCTCGCTTGAGCCCACGCAGCGCGGCCACCCCGGTGTCCCCGATCTCGCGTGCCAGCCACTGCGCGTGATCGCGCCCGACCGCGTGGTGGTGGGTGATCGTGCCGCCGCCCTCGCTTATGGCCGCGCAAGCCGCCTCTTTCACGGCCGCCCACTGCGCGATCTCCTCCCCCAAGCGCTGGCGCGCGATGAACGTGAAGTACAGCGAGGCGCCTGTCTCATAGAGGTGCGAGATGTGGCACATCGCGAGCCCCCGCGTCCCCTGCGCGCGCAGCCCCAGTTCGATCGCCTCCGCCACGCGCCGGTGCAACCGCTCGATGTTCCCCCACAACGTCGCCGTCTCCAACGTCTCCACCATCACGCCGTGCGTCAGCATCTCATCGCGCAGATACGGCGCCGCGAAGCGCCCCCGCAGCCAAGCCTCGCCCGGGGAGCGGCCCACCGCCAGGCCGCCGTGCCCGTGCACCAGCGCCATGGCGCGCTTGCGTCTGTGTGCGACCTCCTCCTGCGTGCCCTCGAAGCCCAGGATCGCCAGGCACCCCTCTGCGTATCCCCGCGCCCCCAGATAGACCTGCCCGAGGCGACGCTTGGCGCTGCCCGCGGCGCCACCCAGGCGCGATCCCCCAGCCGCGTGCGATCCAGCATTCGCGAGCGCCAGCGACATGCGCGTCTCCGCCTCGTCGGAGAGTCGCGCCACAGCCGGTGCGCAGTGCGCCTGCGCCATTGCCCGCAACGCCTGCGCCCCCGCGGGGAAGTCCTTGAAGAACACCCCCTCGTATAGGCGCAAGGCGGGCGCCGGGCGCAAGCGCAGCGTCACCTCCGCGATCACCCCCAACGTTCCCTCCGACCCGCCGATCGCCCGTCGCAGATCCGGCCCCGCCGCGCTGGCCGGCACCGCTGCCAGGTCGATGTCCCCCGCCGGCGCCACCAGCGCCAGCCCCTGCACCATCTCTTCAAAACGCCCATACCCGGTGGATGCCTGCCCCGCGCCGCGCGTCGCCGCGCAGCCGCCCAGCGACACGTACTCAAAGGACTGCGGGAAATGCCCCAGCGTCAGCCCCTTGCGGCCCAGCGCCGCCTCCAGTGCAGCCACGCGCATACCCGCCCGCGCCCTTACCGTCAGCGAGGTGCGGTCGAGGTCCACCACGCCATCGAGCCGGCCCATATCGAGCGCTACGGCTGCCGTGTGCTGCTCGCCGCGCAGTGGCTCAAGCCCCCCCACCACGCTGGTCCCACCGCCGAACGGCACCACCGCGATGCGCTCGCGCGCGCACACGCCCAGCAGCGCCCGCAGCTGCCCTCGCTCCGTCGGGTGCACCACGGCATCCGGCGCCCCCGCCGGTGCCCCCGCGCGCAGCCGTACGAGGTCCGGATAGCCCCTGCCCGCCGCGTGCCCCACGCGTTCGTCGTGCCCAGTGCAAACCCCCGCCTCTCCCACGACCCCGCGCAGCGCCGCCAATGCGCCGTCGCTCAGCGCAGAGGCTTCAAGCGCCACGGCCTCCAGCGCCACGGGAGGGCGCGGGGTGCCCGCCAGCCCCACGTGCTCGCGCAGGAACCCAAGCGCGCCCGCGCCGAGCGCGGGCGGATGCGCGGGATCGCCCCAGCCCCACCAGCGCATGGCGGGCCGGCCAGACATGGGCCGGTCAGGCATTGCCCGCCGCGCCCGAGTCCGTGCTGATCCGCTCCAGCCCGTCGAGCGCCTCATCCAGCGTGGCGGTGGCGGCGCGGCGCACCAGATGAGTGCCGAAGCGCGGAAAGAACCCCCCCCATGTAAACCCCGTCGGCCCCGAATGAAACCCCGCCATCGTCTGGCGTAGCTCGATCGTCACCTCCGTCGTCCGCTCCCCCCGCGGCGTGAGCCAAACCTCCGTCTCCGCACTGGCCAGCAGCCGTGCGAACGGACTGCCCTCCAGCTGCTGCGCCCAGGCGATCCGCCGCGCGCCCGCCGAGCCGGCCTCGTCCTGCATGCCCGCCTCGCCCTGTAACGCCGTCCCGCCCGGGGCGGCCACCAGCGCGAAGTCCGCCCGCACCAGCTTGCCCTTATCCGTCTTCAACACCTCCGTGAAAGCCCCCCCGTCGACGTCCTCCACGCGCGACACGCGCGGCCACCAGCGCGGCAGGTGGTGCGGGTCGCAGATGACATCCCAAAGCTCCCCCGCCGGCGCGGCGATCAGGCGACTGCGGCGCGCGGTCGGCACGGCCCTGTGGTCTCCTAGCGTACGATCTTGCGCAGATCGCGCACCAGCATCAAATGGCGCAAATGCGTAGTCACCGCCGCAAGGTTCTCCAGCGCCTCCAGCGCGTCCTTGCGCCGCTGCGGGTTGCGCGAGCGCAATGCTGGCGCGAGGATCTGCTGCAACAGCGTCGCCTCGCGGTCAGCGCTTGAGCGGAATACGCGCAGGTTGCGCCCCCCCACGCCGTAGCGCGCCAGTTCTGCCACCGCGCCGATGATCTCGCGTTCGGTCTCGTCGTAATAGCGCACGCCGCCGCGTGCCTGGCCCTTCACCACGGAGTAATCCTCAAGCTCGCTCACAAGCTTCGCCTCGGCCTTCGTATCCTCGAGCACTTCCTGCAACGAGTACAGCGCCCCGCTCGCCTCCTGCACACGGACCCGCCCTCCCCGCGGGACGGCCATGCCCGACCCCCCCCTCCCCCCTCCTCCTACGATCTCGCTTCCCACGATCCCCGTGCCCCCGCCGGCGCGCCCAGCTGCCAGCTCCTGGCGGATCACGCGCAGCGGCAGGAACTCGTCGCGCTGCATGCGCAGGATCGTGCGCAGCCTGGCCACGTCCCCTTGCGTGTAGAGGCGGTAGCCGCCGGGCGTGCGGCGCGGGTTGAGCAGTTTCTGGTCCTCCAGATAGCGGATCTTGGAGATCGAGATGTCGGGGAACTCCTGCACCAGCGCTTTGCAGACCGCGCCGATCGTGAGCGCCTTCTCGCGCTGTGCCGCGGGGGCCTCGGGCTTACCCGGCAGGGCGGCGATCTCGGCTTCGGTGGGTGTCTGGGTGGCAGCCATCGTCGGTCGTTCAGCGGGCGTGGAAGGTGAGCTTGTACTTGCCGATCTGCACCTCATCGCCATCGTCCAGCAGCTGCGAGTCGATCCGTTTGCGATTGATGTACGTGCCGTTCAGCGAGCCGCAATCGTCCAGGTGCCAGTGATCGCCGCGGTGGATCAACAGCGCGTGATCGCGCGAGACGGTGATGTCGTCCAAGAACACATCCGAATCGGGCCGTCTGCCGATCGACATGCGCTCCCCCTGCACCGCAAAGCTCTCGCCCACGCGCCCGCCCCCCGCGCGGATCACAAGCGCCGGGCCGTGCGCCGTCACCTGGCCGATCTCGACGGGCACCAGCTCCCCGGTCTCGTCGATGCGGTAGGTGGCGGTAACCGGATCGCTGCTCATGCCAGTGGCACCCGTCGTCGCGGGCGGATTCATCCCCGGGGCGCCCGTCGCGGGGTCACCCGTCGCGGGGGCGCCTCCGCCGGGGGCCAGCTGGGCGCCGCAGCTCTGGCAGAAGTTCGCGCCCTCGCTGTTGGCAAACCCACACTCGCTGCAATGCAAGGCCACGGCGATGCCGCCTCCCTCAGGTGCTCTCGCTGGGCTCGCCGATCTGCCGGCGGGCAAGAATGTCGGTCAGCTGCTGCACGTCATCGCCGGTGATGATCGCCTCGCCGCCGTCGTGCTTCTTGCGCAGACGGTTCACCAGCTCGGCGCGCAAAATGTCGATCTTGCCGTGCAAGATACGCCGCTTATAGGAGATATCCACCTCCTCATCGGTCAGCTCCTTGATCAGATCTTTCAGCTCGGTGTCGCTCAACGAGCCGAGATCGGGAAAGGTGTCCATCGCGGGCATCTCCTCCTAGTCCTCATTAGGTCACACCAGTTGCGGCCGGCGCCCAGTATAGACCGCCGCGGCCCAAAACGTAAAGCTGAGGTTTAGAGTACGCCGCGATGCCCTGGCCAAGGTCCACCACCGCGCGCGTCGCGCTGCTCGCGATCGTCGCGATCGTGCTCCTCGGCGGGGTGCTGCGTGCGGGCGTGATCGGCAGCAACACGCACACCTCCGCGGACGAGAACGGCTACGTTGCCAACACCAACCGCATCCTCGCCCACGAACGCTACGCCACGCTGAAGTGGCCGCCGGGCACCTCGCTCGCGTTCGCCGTGGCGACCAGGCTCTCGGGCCATCGCTCGCTGCGGTTGCGCACGGGCGCGAGCGGGCCTGCGCAGGTGGTGCAGTTGCTGGCCGGCGTGCTGACGCTGGTGCTGATGGCCGCGGTGGCGTGGTGGCTGGCCGGGCCGTGGGCGGGCGTGCTGGCGGCAGCGCTGGGGGCGAGTTATTGGCCGCTCGTCGATGCGACGCGCACCTTTTTGTCCGAGCCGCTGGGGGGCCTCGTGCTGCTGGCAAGCGTCGCGACTGCCGCGCTCGTGCGCCGGCGTCTGGGGAGCGAGCGCTGGTGGCTGTGGCTGATCGGCGCGGGCGTCGTCGGCGGCCTGGCGTGTCTGACCCGCGGCGATGTCGCGGTGGCGATGGTCGTGCTCGCCGGGGCGCTGGCGCTGAGCGGCCGCCCCGGCTGGCGTGTGGGATTGCTGCGCGCGGCGATCTACCTGGGCGCCGTGCTGCTGACGCTCTCGCCGTGGCTGGCGTATGCCTCGGAACTGGAAGGCCGCTTCGTGCCGATCACCACCGCGGGGACCGACGCCTTTTTCATCGGCAGCTACCTACCCGGCAAGGGCGAGCTGGTGCCCACCGAGGAGAAGCTCGCGCCCGAAGTGTGCCGGCATTTTCGGCAGGATTGCGGCGACTACTGGCAGCAGAGCTCAGCCCCGTTGTTCGCGCTGCTGCGCGCCGAGCATCCCGGCGAGAGCCAGGAGGCCGCGGTGAGTGCGGCGAACCTCGAAAACGTGCGCAAGTATGCGCTGGGCCAGCCGTTTGCGTTCGCGGGCATGCTCGGGGAAAAGTTCTGGAAGATGTGGTCGACCGTCTGGAGCGGGGGCAACGGCACCTACCATCCCTCCACGAGCCAACTGCAGCACACGCTGTATCTGCTGCTGGGGTTGATTGGCCTGCTGGGCGGCGCGCTCCTGACGCGCAAGTGGGAGCTGATCACCGCCGCAGCGGTGCTGCTGGCGATCGCCGGTCTGGCGACGCTGTTCAACGACCAGCCGCGCTACAACGTCAGCCTCATGCCGCTGCTGCTCGCCTACGGCTCCGCGGGCCTGTGGCTGCTGGGCGCCAGGGCGTGGAAACGTCTCAGTGCACGGCGAGCCGCAGTGCCAGCCTGACGGTGCCGGCGCGTCGGTCCGCGGCAGGGCCGCCGGTGATGAGCAGCGTGGGACCCGGCCGCGCCGCGCCGGTGCCGGCCGTCGGCGGCACGACGCGCAGCTGCGCCCCGCGGGGCACCGTGAGGGCCTCGATCGTGTAACTGCCCTGTTCGGAGCGCACGAGGATCGAACGTGCCCGCGCGAGGGCAACGCCGGGTGCGCCGGGAGCCCCGGGCGCGCCGGGTGTGAGTTCCGCGCCCCCGCCCGGCTCGGTGGGGCGTGTGACGATGAAGCTGGCCTGGGGACCGTAAGAGGGCAGCGCCACCTCCCAGCCGGCGCCCCGGGGCAGCGTGAACAGCCAGTTCAGCGCAATCGTCTCCGGCAGCAACTCGTGCGAGGTGGCGATCGCGGCGGCGCCCTGAGCGACGCGGCCGCCGGCCGTTATGCCGCGCATCGGCCCCGCGTACGCCTCCAGCGGATAGGGCGCAGACGCGGGACCCACGCGGCGAATGGAGCCGTCCGACTGCGCCGCCACAACACTCATGCTCGCCTGCCTGCCCCCCGCTATGGGGGGTGCCCCAGAGGGTGCGCCGCCCCCCGTCTGCGTGTCGAGCAGCACCCGCCCACGGCCGTCGTGGATGGAGGCGATGAAGTTGGCCAGGCCGGTGCCGCCGGTGCAGGCCACCGGCACCTGGCGCGCGTCAAACAGCCGGCAGAGCTCAAGCCCCCCGTAGGGCACGGCCCCGCGGTTGTGCACGAGGATCGCCGTCGAGTAGCGCGGCGTCGACACGGCCAGGCGCTGGGAGTCCGGGTCAAACGAGTACATCGGCGGCGGCTCTGTGCTCGGCACCGCCGCCAGATCGAGCTGCACGGCCTGCGCCGCGTTGCTGGCCATGCGCGCGGCAAACAGCAGCCTGTCGTCCGGACCCTCCGGGTGGGAGTCTTCGCCGAACTGCACCGCCGGCGGCACCGCCCCCACGGGCATTTGCGAGAGCAGCCGCAAATACAGATCGAGGCCACGCTCGAACAGCCAGTGCGCGTGCCCGGCCATCCCCGGCACGCTCTGCACCACAGGTGAGGTCGCCATCGACATCAGCCCCTGTTGCGCAAAGGCAAAGACCTTGCCGATGTAGCGCCGCTGCGCCCCCAGCCCCGTGTCCCAGTTGAGGTAGCCGGCGTGCGTCCAGTCGCCGTAGAGCGTCCGCCGCGCGTAAGCGCGGAACACCTCGATCGCCGCGTTCGGCAGCGGCTCCATGCCGGCCGTCAGCGCCGTGTCGTAATGGCGCACGCAGTCGAGCACCTCATTCGCGTATTCAGGCGCGTCGAGGTTAGCCATGCTCGCCGGATCGTGGTTGGGCAAATAGTCGAAGTGCCAGCCCGGCCCCAGGTTGGGGCACCCCCCCTGGTGCTCCGCGCGGGTGGCGTAGGTCGCGAAACGCAGCATCTGCGCGCGATAATCCCCGCGCAACAGGTCCGTGGCGCCCGTCAGCTCGGCGTCGAGCGCATACAACGCGCAGTTCCAGTTGAGCTGGTTCAGGCGGATGCCCGGGTAGCGGAAGAACGCGCAGCGCGCCACCGCCGAGACGGCCTGCACGACCGCCTGCACCGTGGTCGCTTCGAGCCCGAGCGCTGTGCGAGCGCGCCAGGCCGCCACCAGCGCCTGCGCCACCTGCGGGTCCACAGCCTTGTCCATCACCGCGTCCGGGTCGGTCAGGCTCGTCGTCCACCCCGGCAGGTGAAACATCTTTTCGTGCGGCACCCCGGCGCCCGAGGTGCGCCAAGGCGCCGGGCTCTGCAGCAGCCGCGCCGTGAGCGCCCGCGCGCGGTCGTCGTCGCGGCTCGCCCCCTCGTGCCCCGCCAGCGCCGCGCCGGCGTGCACCTGGAGCATCCGCGCGTTGATCACCGTCGCGTAAGTGCCGCCGGGCGCGCGGTAGGAGGAGAAGGCCGGCGACCACTCCCCCAGCAGGCGCTCCATCACCGTGTCCATGAAGGCCAGGTAAGAGGCCACGGCGGCGGCGGCGCCGTCGGGCACGGGCGGGGCGGCCGCGGCCTGGGAGGCGGCGGCGGGCGCCGATGCGCGCGCGGCGGACCCCGGGGCGGCGGATGCGGCCGCGGCCGAGGCCAGCGGCGCAAGGCCCGACCCGGCCAGCGCCGCTCCCGCCGCGCTTGCGGCGCCGCGCGCGAGGAGCTGGCGCCGTGTAAGAGCGCTCACGAAGCGCTACCCGCCTGCAGGGCACGCAGGTCGGCCAGCCCGCTGCGCATGTACAACACCGTGGCCAGCAGCGCCAGCGCAAGCCCCACAAACAGCAGCACTTCCGCCAGCGTCGAGAGCCCGACCATCGCGAAGAAGAACGAGCCCATCACCGGCGCAACCCCCAGGCGCCCGGGCCAGTTGATGCGCAGCTCCACACCCCTCGTCTGCCCGTAGCGCCCCAGCACGAGCATCAACAGCTCACGCGCGACAAGCACCGCAAGCGCCCAGCGCGGCAGCAGATCGAAGTGCCAGCAGACGACCACACCCGAGACGACCAGCAGCCGATCGGTAACAGGGTCCATCAGCGTGCCCAGGCGGCTGTACTGGCGCGTGACACGCGCCGCGATGCCATCGGCGTAGTCGCCCCAGCCGATCACCGCGAACAGCGCGGCGGCGAGCGCGTCCACACCATCGCCGCTCGACAGCGCCACGCCCAGGAACACCGGGATCAGCGCCAGGCGCAGAAAGCCGATCGCGTTGGGAATCGTCCACGGCCGCAGGGGCTGCCCGGAGAGCGTCTGCGGCGGCGGCGGTCCCGAGCGGTCAAGGCCGAGCAAGCGCCGTGCGGTCAATTGGGCCATCGCAGGAGAGCCTATTCATAGCTCTGATAGAACAGCGCACAATCACCTTCGCCAACTGACCCAAGGAGCCCCCAATGGCCTATTCAGTTCCGCCGTTGCCGTACGCGTATGACGCGCTCGAACCAAACATCGACACGAAGACGATGGAAGTCCACCACGACAAGCACCACCAGGCCTACGTGGACAAGGCAAATGCCGCGCTCGCCGGAACGCCGCTGGAGAACGCGGCGATCGAGGACGTGCTGAAGGACCTGTCAGCAGTACCGGAGGAGAAGCGCGGCGCGGTGCGCAACAACGGCGGCGGTCACTACAACCACAGTCTCTTCTGGGAGAGCATGGCGCCGAACGCCGGCGGCAGCCCCGAGGGCGCGCTCGCACAGGCGATCGACTCGGCCTTCGGCTCGTTCGCCGACTTCCAGGCGAAGCTGAAGGAAGCCGGCGTCAATCAGTTCGGCTCCGGCTGGTCTTGGCTAGTGCACGACGGTTCGGGCCTGGCGGTGGTGGGCACCCCCAATCAGGACAACCCGATCTCCGCCGGCAAGACGCCGCTCCTGGGTGTGGACGTCTGGGAGCACGCCTACTACCTCAAGTACCAGAACCGCCGCCCCGACTACCTCGACGCGTGGTGGAACACGGTGAACTGGGCGAAGGTGGCGGAGCGCTTCAGCGCCGTTTAGAGCGCGCGTTCACGGAGTGCGCGCGGCACGCGCGGTGCGGGCCGCTCAGCCGCGCGTGAAACGCCGGCCAGCGACGGGCGAGTCCGACTCGTCGAGCGCGACGGCGGAGGAGGAGGCGGCGGCGGGAGCCGACGTGGTGGTGGCGAGCATCGACTCGAGCACCGCGTCGGCCTCCTCGTCGCTCTCCGCGGCGGCGGCCTCCAGCATCGCCATGCGCTCCGGCGTCATCTGCGTGTCGTCCTCGTTGGCCGCAAGCCAAGCGCGCGCCTCAGCGGCCTTGCCCTCATCGCGCACGACGGTCTTCCCGGCGGCGTAGTAACGATCGATCTCCTTGAACAGCTCGTCCACCAGCTGCTCCGTGGGCACCTTCTTCAGCGGCTCGCCCTTGGAGTAGATCATCCCCATGTCCTTCGCGCCCGTGATGCCGAAGTCCGCATGGCGTGCCTCGCCGATGCCGTTCACCGCGCACCCCAGTACGCTGACCTCGATCGGGTCCTCGTACGCTTCCAGGCGCCGCTCCACTTCGGCGACAACGGTGTCCATGTCGAACTGCAGCCGCCCGCAGGTCGGGCAGGCGATCAGGTCCGGCCCGCGCTGGCGCAGCTTCAGCGCCTTCAGGATCTCCCAGGCGACCTTCACCTCCTCCTCGGCATGGAACGTCGAGAGCGAGATGCGGATCGTGTCGCCGATGCCGTCCGCCAGCAGCGTGCCCAGGCCGACTGCCGACTTCAGCGACCCCGACCACTTGGTCCCCGCCTCGGTCACCCCGAGGTGCAGCGGGTAGGGGATCCGCTCGGCCAGCAGCCGGTTGGAGGCGATCGTGTTCGGCACCGAGGTGGACTTCATCGAGACCTTGAAGTTTTCGAAGTCGAGGCTCTCCATCAGCCGGACGGTCTCGATCGCTGCCGTCACGAGCGCCTCGACAGGATTGTCGTACTCGAGCTGGCGCAGGTGCTTGGGCAGTGAGCCGCTGTTCACGCCAACGCGAAGGGGCGTGCCGTGTGTGCGGGCGAGCGCGATCACCTCCGCCACCTTCTCGGGCCCCCCGATGTTGCCGGGGTTGAGCCGCACGCAGTGCGCCCCCGCTTCGATCGCCTTCAGCGCAAGCGTGTGGTTGAAGTGGATGTCGGCGATGACAGGGATCGGCGACTGCGCCACGATGGTCTTGAGCGCCTCCGCGTCCTGCTCGCGCGGCACCGCCACGCGCACGATGTCCGCACCGGCGGCTGCGACGGTGCGGATCTGCTCCATCGTGGCCGCCAGGTTGGCCGTCTCAGTCTTGGTCATCGTCTGGACGGCAACGGGCGCGCCGCCGCCGATCGGCACGGCGCCGACGTGGATCTGTCGTTTGGAGGCCATACGCTGAGGATTCTACGATGCCCCTGCCCCCTTCCGATATTTATGCCACCGCCCGCGGCCCCCTGGCAAGGCTGGCGTCCCCGTTTGCCAGGCGTGCGCGCGAGCGCAGGCACGCCCAGTTCTTCGCGCTGACGGGTGTTCGGCCGGGCGCGAAGATCCTGGATGTGGGCTGCGGCCCGCTGGGACTGCGCGCGCTGGAGCCCGGCCTTGACATCACCGGCGTGGACCTCGCGCCCCAGCCGGCCTACCCCGGCCCCTTTGTGCAAGGCGACCCGGCCGAGGGGTTGCCGTTCGCCGACGGGGAGTTCGACCTCGCGTACTGCAACAGCGTGATCGAGCACGTCCCCCCGGAGCGCCGGGCGGCGTTCGCGCAGGAGCTGCGCCGGGTTGCGCGCGCGTGGTACGTGCAGACCCCCGCCCGGAGCTTCCCGATCGAGCCCCACGCGCTGCTGCCCGCGGCGCACTGGCTGCCGGTGCGCGTGCGCAAGGGCTACTGGAGGCTGGGTGCCGCTGGAGGGTGGGAGGACATCTCGCTGCTGAGGAAAAGCGAGCTGGAAGGGCTTTTCGAGGGAAGTGTTTTTGGGGAGAGGTGGGGCCGCGTGGTGAAGAGCTGGATCTGTGTTAACGCACGTGGAAGCCGCCGTTAGAGAACGTGTGAATGTCGTTGGTGAAGCCCACCATGAACAAGACGAGAACAAGTGCGAAGCCCACCACGCTGGCGCGCTCCATCACGGCGAACGGGATCGGACGGCCGCGGACCTTCTCGGCGAGCGCCCAGAAGATGTGCCCCCCATCCAGCGGCAGGAACGGGAACAGGTTGATGATCGCCAGCGACAGCGAGATCAGCGCGAGGATGAACAGCGCGTCGGCGGTGCTGTAGCTGAAGGCTTCGCTGGCCACATCGGAGATGCCGACGACCGAGTGCACTTCCTTGCGCGCCTTTTCGCTGACGAAGATCTGCGAGATGCGCGAGACGGTGACCCGCGTGACGTACCACATCTCGTTCACGCTGGAGCTGACGGCCTGCCCAGCGGATTCGCCGCGCAGGATGGACTGCGCCTGGATCCCCACGAGCGTACGTCCGACCTTGGCGTCGAAGTGGGGCGTGAGCGCCACCGTCACCACGCGGTTGCCGCGCAGCACAGTGAGGTGAACGGGCGTGGTGGCGGCACAGCCCTGCACGGGCTTGCCGGCGCAGTGGTGTGAGGAGATCTCGCCGATGAAGTTGCCTTCGCCGTTGGCGCTCACGTGCACCGGCCGCCCGTCCACGGCGAGCAGCACATCTCCGGGGTGCAGCACGCCGCTGGCGGGATGCCCGGCCTCGACCACCGCCACGCGCGCGCGGTCACTGCGCGGGTGCTGAGCGCTGAACGTATACACCCCCCACAGCAGCAGGAACGCCACGAGCACGTTCATCGCCGGCCCGGCGCCGATCACCACCAGGCGCTTCCACACCGGCTGGCGGTAGTAGGCGCGGTGCACCACCTCGGGAGGGATCTCTTCGCCGGGGTTCATGCCGGTGATGCGCACGTAGCCGCCGAGCGGGATCGCGCCGATCATGTACTCGGTCTCGCCCCTTCTGACGCCAACCAGCTTGGGCGGGAAGAACAGCGAGAAGCGCTCCACGCGCATGCCCACGGCCTTGGCCGCGGCGAAGTGCCCGAGCTCGTGCAGGACGATCAGGGTGATGAAGCCGAGGAAGGTCAGCAGCCAGCTCATGACGCCCAGTGTGGCAGGCCGCGGTGGCGCTCCCCGCCAGTGGCGCTGGACGCCCGATGGCACCCCCGCCCGTGCTACCACCCGCCGGTGGCACTGGACGAATGAAGGGTGTTAACACTTGACGAAAGGCTTGACTTTCCCCAGAGGTGGTCGGATACTGCCTGCGAACCTCGACCGTCGTGCACCTGATCCAGGGCAAGAAGGGGTACCGACTTGCGACTTTCAGTGCTGGGACTGCAGGCTGCCATCGCCGATGGCTCGGAGCCGACCTTCGACGGCCAGCCGATGCAGAAGGGCACGCACCTGCGCTGGGCCTTCACGCCGGAGCTCGGCTTCCCGCCAGGAGCCTTCTGGCTGGCACGACGCGAAGCGGGCAGGCACGAGAAAGGGCCGATCGAACCGCCGGTCGCGGTCAGCGAGGCGACCGCCGCGCAGGAAGCGCAGGGGAAAGCCGCGCCGGCTCCCGCCAAGCAGGAAGGCCTCGGCGGCCTGGTCACGGTCGGCAGCACGGCACTGCCGGATCCCTGTGAGGACTGCGGATGCCGCTGTTGCTGCTGCTGCAAGGAGCGCGGTGGGAAGGGGGCAGGCGACCCCGCGAGCGGCCCTGAAGCACCGCGGCGGGGCGATGAAGAACCCAGGCGCGGCACGCGGCAGTGCGATGAAGAGCCCGGGCGCGGCACGCGGCAGTGCGATGAAGAGCCCGGGCGCGGCACGCGGCAGTGCGATGAAGAACCCGGGCGCGGCAACAAGGGCGAAAGCACGGACACGGGCGGCGTCGGTGGCGTCGGCTGGCGCCCCACCGGACCCCATTGGGGGCCGCCGGAGGAGCGGGGCTGGCAGGTGTGGGGGGAGCCATTCACGCTGCCGGTGACGCAGAAGGCGTGGCCGGCGCGCTACTTCGGCGCGCTGAACCCACTCGTCGAGCCCGAAAGCATCCTGCTGGCGCGCGACGTGCTCGAGTGCAAGGAGCGCCTGGGCACCCTGGACCTGCAGGCCGGCATGAGCACGCCGCAGGAGCGCCTGCACTTCGCGGCGCTGCGCGAGGAGTGCGCGCGCCTGGTGCGGGACTGGCCTCTGATCCCCAACTACGCGGTGAGGCTGGCGGAGTCCGAAGACGGCGCGAGCGCACCGCGGCTTTCGCTGCGCGTCGTCTCCCAGTTGCAGCTGGCGGCGCTCAGCCCCTACATGGCGCGGGTGCTCGGGCTCTACTTCGTGGACACCGAGGCGGACCCGGTGAAGTCCTACGACTACTGCCTCGTCGGCGTGTGGGGGTCCTACGTCCCGCCGCTCCTGCGCAGCCCGGGTGGGGCCCCCGCGGGTGCGCTCGCACGCGGCAGGGCGCTGTATGAAGGAATGCGGATTCTCGCCGAGCCACCGCCCCCCGCGAGCCCGGGCGACCCACCCGAACCGCCGTTGAGCCATCTGTATGCGTGGCAGAGCGAAGGCGGTGCGACGGTGCCGCCCCAGACGTTGCCCGGTACCCCGCCGAGCGTGGTGGCCGCGCTGGCGCAGGCCGTGGAAGGTCTTCTTCCAAGCGAGCGCCCGCCGGCGCTGCTGGCCGCACAGATGAGCGCGAGCGCTCCGCTGGCAAGCGAAACGACAGTGTGCGAAATCGAGCTCACCGAACCGGTCGCGGAGGTGGCGGTGAGCGTCGCCGGCACCGGGCGCGTGAGCGCGCTGTGTGAAGGGGTGAGCGTGGCGAGCGCCGCCGTGACGGGCAGCACGCTGAGCTGGCACGCGCTGGCCTCGCCGGACCCGACGAGCCAGCCAATCGACACGATCCTCCTGGTCGCCACCGGCATGCCGGACACCGAAGGCGTGCTGGTCGTGGGCAGCGTCGTCAGCTCGCCCGTCCTCGGCGCGAAGGTGGGGGTGCGCTATGCGGAGGTGCACGCGCCGCAGAAGATGCAGGCACCGCCGGCCCCCGCCCAGCCGGTGACGTGGTTTCGCCGGCGCACGGCCGAGATCGAAGCGCCCGGCCCGGCGCTCGTCGCGCGCTCGTTCTTCGAAGTGCAGTGGGCCGCGCCACCGCCCGGCGCGCAGTCCGGCGATCCGGTGACAGATCCGGAGGCATTGCCGCCGCCGACGGGCGCGGTCGCCTACCTGGCGCAGCGGCGCGAGGGCGAAGGCTCGCAGACGCAGGCGCTCGCGCGGCTCATCGCTGCCGCGCCCCAGACACCCCAGGAAGGCTCGCCGCTGGAAGGACTGCCCGCGATCCTGCGCTTCGTCGACGCAGGCCTGCCCGACCCGCCGCAGGGCAGCGGCTATCAGCACCGCACGGCCGGCTTCGGCCTGTTCGGCCAGCTCGGCGCCTACAGCGCATGGAGCGATGAGCGCGGCGTCGAATACATCGCCGCGGCGCCAACGCTGCGGCTGTGCACGCTCGGGCAGGCGCAGAGCCTGTTCGACAACACCCCCGCCGGCGGGGGTGCGAGCGATGCGGCGGGCGACGCCTGGGTCGGAGGCACGCTCAAGGCCGCGGTCTCTTGGCCGGGGAGCGCGCTGCTGGCCTACCCCGACGCGCGCAGCGCCTGCCTGAGCGTGCTCGACGACGCCTCTGCCGTGCTGGCGAGCTGGGCGTTTGAGCTCCCCGCGGCGCAACCGCAGACGTTCAAGCTATTGAAGCTGGTGGCGGACCTGGCGAACGGCGTGAGCTACGCGATCACCGAACCGCCCCTGCCGGCGCTCGCGCCCGGGGAGCCGGCGGCGTCGCTGACGCTGACGGGCGTGCTGGGCGACGGAACGCCGGTGCGCGAACGCTTCGCCGTGCGCCCCGGTGTGCTCGCCGCGACGCCGCCGACGTGGCCCGCCACCGTGCCCGGCAGCGAAGTCGTGGCGACGCTGCTCGGCGGCGAAGGCTCGCGCGTCGCCAGCAACGGGAGCCTGTTCGAAGGCCAGCCGGCCTACCTGCTGCACGGGGTGAGCATGGCAGCGCACGAAATGGGCGTGCCGCTGAGGGTGCCGATCGGCAAGCGCAGCGCGCGGGGGAAGCGATCGTCGCCGTCTCGCCGCTGGCGCTGGAGGCGGGGACGGGCGCGTTCCAGGCGCAGGCGATTCTCGAACCGAACACCGGGGCGAGTCGCCCGCAGCCGTCCTCCAACGCGGTGGCGTTCACAGGCGCGCAGCAGCTGAAACCGCCGGTGCCCCCGCCGGCGGAAGTGCCGGTCCCCACACACATCGTCGATCACCTGTACTACAGCCCAGCCGACCACGCAGGTAACGCACGCTACACGCTGCCGTTTGACCGCTCGCAGGGCCCGCCGGCGGTGTCCGGTTATCTGCTCAGGCGCGCGCCGGCGCACTCGCTGTTCATCGCCGACATCAAGCGCCGCCGCGTCGCGGGGTTGCTGGACGCAAACCCGCGCGTGCTTGAAGGCGGCCAGGAACGCGGGGACCTGAAGCAGTGGATCGAAGCGCTGCCGGGATGGCTGGCCGCCTACAATCACCGCCTGCTGGCCGCGTACGGCCGCTACCTGAGCACCACCAAGCAGTCGCCGCCGGAAAAGCCACCGACGCCTCTGACCGAAGCAAGCGTGCTTGAAGACGCGTCGGGGCAGCGGGAGCTGATCGAACACTTCTATGGCGGGCTGCTCGACGACGAGCTGCGAGCACTGGCGGACATCGCGGCCACCACTCCGCCCGCAGCGCCCAGCCCGGGCAACGAAGGGGCCTTTGCGCAGGTCAAGTCCACGGCGATCGAAGCGAGCACCTCAGCGAGCCCCAAATCGAGCGCCAAGCCGATTGAACCCAGCGCCTCGCCGCTGGGCGACACGCTGGAAAACGCCAACGGCTTCGCGCGCAACCTCTACCAGCTGTGCTCGATCAACAGCGCCGGCTCGCCCAGCGCCCCCACGCCGAGCGTCGGACCGATCTACACGCGCACGGTGCGCCCCTCGCGCGCGCCGGTGCTCTACAAGGTCGCGCCACAGCCGGGCACGGGCGCGTTCATCGTCGCGTGGGCGCTCGACGCGAGCCCCGACGTCGCCGGCTATCTCGTCTACCGCGCGCCGAGCGGCGAAGAACTGATCGACGTGCGCTGGTGGGGGTCCGATCCCGAGCGCCCGCTGGAACCGGACGAGCTGGCGCGGGTGCAGATCGGCGCCGGCGCCTGGGCGCCGCTGTCGCTCACCGCCGGCGAACGCGACCCCCGTCTGATCGGCCTGGTCGAGGACCCGCGGGCATGGGCGCGCGACCATCAGGGCAGCGACATGGGCGAGGTGGCGCTGCCGCCGGGCACACCACCGGAAGAGATCCTCGGCGTGTACCGCCTGGCGGAGTTCGAAGCGGGCACGCCGGAAGCGCAGCCGGGCGCGTTCAACTACTGGATCCCCGGTGCCGCCGGCGGCACCGCGCAGCTGCAGACGGACACCTCGACGAACCCGGCGAGCGCGCGCATCGTCGGGCTGCGCCTGGGGCTCGGGCGCGGGGTGGCGGTCGTCGTCGTCGCTCGCTACGCCGGCGCGGTGCGCACGATCGGCGTGCAGGAACCGATGCGCGCGGCGTTCGTGGACGGGCCGCGCGCGCCCGGCGAAGCGGAGCCGGCCGATGCGCACGCCCTGCTGCCGTGGACGCCGGTCGAGCCCGGCGAATCGCCCGCGTATGCCGTCGTCGCGGTGGATGTCGCGGGCAACCGCTCGGCGCCTTCCACGCCCTTCACCGTCCCAGCACTGCTACCGACCTAGGAGACCCACGATGGCCGATCCACTGAGCGAACTCAAGAAGGACCTCGAAGTCCTCGCCAAGCCCGATCTGGGCGGCAGCGCGACGGAAGAAAACACGCTGAAGGCGGTGCATGGGCTGTTTACGGCAATCGAAGGCGCCGAAGTCGTCGGCCCGGTGATCAAGGCGCTGAGCGAAGCGATCGACACCGGCTTTGAAGAAATCGCCAAGGCGCTGAAGAAGATCGCCGAAGAGGTCAAGGAACTGGGCACGAAGGCCGGCAACAGCGGACCGCTGACTGCCGAAGAAGTCGCCACGGCGCTCACCGGACTGCAGAACGCACTGTCCACCGCGTCCGCGCTGACACCCGGGGCCAAGAGCGTCAGCGCGGTGGGCGCGCCGGTGCTGGAACTGATCTCAAAGCTGCTGAACGACCTGAAGTCCTTCGACGAAGCCGCCAAGACGCTCGAAGAAATCGCCCAGCAGCTGGAAACGATCGGCAAGGCGCTCTGACGCGAAGCGAGCGCGCAAAGACCACGCGATCCCCCAACCGAGACGACCGACACCCATGCCCGCAACCCTGAGCCCAAAGCCCTGAGCGTATGCCCGAAACCCTGAGCGCCACCGGACTGATCGCCAACGCCGCTGTCGAGGCCCTTATCGAACGGGTCAATTCGGCGCTGAACGCCTCGGCGAGCGAACCCGTCCTCACCTACAGCGACAGCAATGGCATCTCGCTGACGGTGGCGCAGGCGCAGGCGCCGAAGGTGATCGTGGAACACCTGCAGAGCGACGCCGAAGGCGTGAGCGGGCGCCTGTTCATCGAAATCCCCGAAGAACACCCGCTCTCGGCGGAACTGTTCGGGGACTTCACGGTGGCCTTGACGGCCTTCGACCTGACGCTGGCCAAGAGCGCGTTCGTCTCGACAAACATCACCGGGTCGCTGCAGATCCCGTTCTTCAGCAACGAAGACGGCTCGCCCGAGACGGTGGACTTCGAGGTCGCGATCCGCGCGGATGGCTCGCTCGCCGTCACGCTCGCCGCGCAGCAGAGCGAAGCGGAAAAGATGACCGCGGATGGCCTGGTGAAGCTGCACTACGCGCTGCCCGCCGAATCGAGCATCGACCTGAGCATCGCGACGCTCGAGCTCGAACGCGAAGCCGACGGGGTGTGGCAGCTGACGCTGACCGGCGCGCTGGCGCTCGACACGGTGGGCATCGACTGGCCCGAAGTGCAGCTGCGCGGGCTATCGATCGACTCCAAGGGGGACGTGAAGCTGCAGGGCGGCTGGATCGAGCTGCCCAGCCACACGGCAATTGACTTCTTCGGCTTCCACGTCGCCCTGGAACGGCTGGGGCTGGGCAGCGAGGTCAACGGCAACGGCGAAACGCAGCGCTGGATCGGCTTCGACGGGGAAGTGAACCTGGTCGAAGGCGTGCCGCTGGGCGGCTCGGTGCGGGGCCTGCAGGTGAACCTCGCGACGGGCGCGGTGAGCTTCAACGGGGTCGCGGTTGCTTTTGAAATCGAAGACGTGCTCTCGTTCAGCGGCGAGATCGACCACGCGCAGTTTGAAACGGCCGAAGAAGCGGCCGCGGCGGGGCTGCCGGCGAGCTTCGTAGAAGCGTGTGAAGTGAAGAAGGGCTCCCCGGCCAGCGTGTTCTTCGGCGGCGTGGACGTGACGATCGAGGTGGCGGGCAACCTGGAAGTCGACGCGCAGTTCATCGTCGCACAGGTGCCCTTGCGGGGCGGCGGCACGCAGTCGTGCTTCTTCCTCGCGCTCGACGCGGAGCTGCCGGTGGGCATCCCGCTGTTCGCCGACGTCGCGCTGTATGGGCTCTCGGGCATGTTCGCGAGCAACCTGCGCCCGGACATCGGCAGCGCCACATGGTGGGACTGGTACAAGTACCCGACCGCCCAGAGCGGCCTGCCGGACACGAGCGAAACGACGCCCGACCTGCAGGGCGGAAGTGGCAAGCCCGATTTCACCGCCACGGATGTGTACAAGTGGCTGCACCCCGAGGCGGGCGCGTTCGCGCTGGGGGCGGGCGCGGTGATCGGCACGCAGGACGACGGCTTCACGGCGTCGGCGTCGATCGCCTTCGTGCTGATCCTGCCGGGCCCGGTGGTGATGCTGATCGGCCAGGCCAACGTGCTCTCAAAGCGCGTGGGCGGGCCGGGCGAAGGCGCGGACTTCGAGGCGCTGGCCGTGTACGACGGGGAAGCGGAGACGTTTGAACTGGTGATCGAGGCGCAGTACTCGATCCCGGTCCTGCTCGACGTGCAGGCGACGGCCGAACTGCACGTCGACGCCAAGCCCGGGGAAGAACTGTGGTTCTTGGCGATCGGCAAGCCGCCGCACGAGCAGCGCGTGTCGGCGCGGGTGCTGGACCTGTTCGAGACCGACCTGTATTTCGTCGTCAGCCAGAGCGGGCTGGTCACCGGCATCTGGACGGGATACCGGAACTCGTGGTCCTTCGGACCGCTGAGCGCCTCGCTCGACGCGTATCTGGCGGCGATGGCGGCGATCCAGTGGTCGCCCCTGCAGCTGGGCGCGGGCGTGGAGCTGCACGGGGAGATCAAGCTCGAAGCGTTCGGCATCGGGCTGGGCATCACCGCCGACGCGCTGCTCGAGGCCACGGCGCCGGACCCGTGGTGGGTGCACGGCGAACTGTCGGTGGAGCTGGAACTGCCGTGGCCGCTGCCCAACGTGGGCGGCACGGTGTCGCTGTCCTGGGGTGGCAACGGGCCGCCCCCGCCGGCGCCGCTGGCGCTCAACTCGCTCAGCGCGACGCTCGTGGACCACGGCGCGAGCGACCACTACGAGCTGTTGGCGCACCGCGCGCACGCGGCTGTCAATGCGGCGCCCGGCGCGGACATCGTCGTGTACGACCCACCGCCGGGTGAAGCCAAGGCACCAGGCATCCTCGAAGCCTCGCCGGGCGAATACTGGGTTGCGCGCTATCCCGGCGTCGCGAGCGACCCATCGAGCGTGGTGCCCAACCTCGACCCGGGGACGCTCGGCGAACCGACAACGCTCGCGTGGGCGCCGCTGGTCCCGCAGGACAGCCACTTCGCGCTGCACTTCGCGCATCCGGTGGCAGACGAAACAGGCGTCTTCGCGGGCAGTGTGAGCCCCCCGCCGGAAGTCGTCGAAGTGAAGTTGCCGGAATCCCCGGTGATCGGCAAGGACGACATGTCGAACATCGACCTGCAGCCGCCCGCGGTGCAGTGGTGCATCAACCACAAACTCCGGCAGGTGGCCCTGTACCGCTACGAAGAAGGCGCGGGCGCGAAGGGCGGCTGGGAACTGATCGCAGCCAGCCAGCCCGCCGGTTACAGCGTCACAGCGCCCCTGCAGCTGCGCGGTGCCTGGACGGCGGCCGATCCGGCGGCGGTGCCCCCGACGGGCGTGCCCGTGGCGGGCACGGTGCTGAAGCTGGCCCCCTACACGGTGCTCGACGGCGAAGCTTTCAGCGTCGCCTGGGGAGGCGAGGCGCGGACGCTCGGGTTGAGCTTCGTCGAGCAGGAGCTGGCGTTCGCCGCGGGCGCGGGGATCGCCGCCGCGCGGATCGCCTCCCCGGGCAGGGGCGCGCCGACCGGGGTGTGCTTCCAGGCGCAGGAGAACGCGGCGGGGACATTCACGGTCGCCTTTCCCTGGAAGGGCGCGCTCACCGCGCTCAGCGGCGTCGTGCTGCTGGACGGTGGGAGCAAATACGCGCCGCCGCAGGTGCGCAGCGGCGGGCAGCCGCTCACGCCGGCGAGCATCGAGCAGGACCCGAGCACCCTCATCTACACGCTCACCTTCGCCGGCGCGCAGGCGGTGGGCGAGATCGAACTGGAGGTGGAAGCGGGTACGGCAACGTATGTCCTGAGCCTGGCCTACACGACGCCTGACATCGACATGCCGATCCTGCCGAGCGCCCCGGGGCTGTATGCGCTGAAGACGGTGACGGTGATCGAAACCGGGAGGGTCGGCGCGAACAACGAAGTGCCCACATACACGCCGGTGCAGAACGGCGAACCGGTGATCGAGTTCGCCTACCTGCAGTGCGCCAGCGGCCCCGGCACGGCGTCGATCGCACCCCCGGGCGCACCCTCGCCAGAAGAACCCTCGCCGAGCGGTGCAGGCGCGGCGATCGGCGCGCCGCCGGTGCCCTACCGCCAGCCGCCCTCGACCCCACTGGCGGAAGCGTATTTGACGCTCACCGAAGCACAGGAATCCTCTGGAGGCACGCCGCCCCCGGGCGGTCGTCCCCCGAGCACCTTCCCGCAGGGCGGGAGGCTGAACGATCTGGCGACCTACACGCAGTGGTCCTGGCCGGGCAACGGCGACGCAGCGGCCTACTACGGCTACGACCTCAACGTGGAGTTCAACGAGACGTATGTGAACGCGCTGTATGCGACGTTCCTCAGCAGCGTGGCGCCGTACGAGCTTGCGAACCCGCCGGCTAAGCCGGCGCTGCACATGCGCTGCATGGATCGCAACCACCGCCACACGCTGCTCGATCCGATCGCGACCCACGTGCCCTCGGCGTATCCGCAGAGCGCGCTCGTGAGCAGAGTCGTGGAACTCTCGTTGCCCGAGCAGATCGCGCAAGCCGCGCCGGTCGCTCCGCCGCGGATCTCGCCGAACGCTCCGGTCCTCCGCCCCACCGCGCCGGCCGTTGCACCGCTCCTGCAGCCGCCCCTGGGCCAGCCCGCCGGCGTCCTGTCCGCTCGAAGCCTCGACGCGGCGCGGGCGATGCTCGTGGCGAGCCCCGGCTCACAGCTGGCCAAACGTGTGGATTCGAGCGCCCTGCCCGCCCTGCAAGCGGCGATCGCCAACGCGGGGCTGAACCTGCAGGCGCAGGCGATCGGCGCGGCGATAGCCGTGGACTCGGGTCTGATGCAGGCGCTCAAGCACGAGCTGCAAGAGCTAGCCGCCGCAGCGCAGGCCCGGGAACTGTGGTTCGCGCCGCTTGCGCCGCAGATGCGCTACACGCTCGACGTCGTCGCGGGGCCACTGGCAATCGGCGGGCAGCGCGACACGGGGGCAGCATCGCTTGAGCTGCCGAGCTATGGATCGGCGACAGGCGCGACGCTCGAGTCGATCCTCCACGCAGGCGACGCGATCGGCACGCTGGCAGCGCTGGAAGCCTATTTCGCCAGGGACGACGCGCTGAGCACACTGCAAAGGGTGCAGTTCACCACCTCGCGCTACGCGAGCTTCGGCGACCAGGTGAAGAACGTGCGCGCCCCGAGCACGGCGACTGTCCGCCGCTATCCACGCCCGCCGGCCGGGGGCGAAGTGAAGACGCTGCTCACGGCCACCGCATCCGAGGCGGGTCGCGCGCAGGCAAGCGCCGCGTATCTCGCCGCGCGCACGGCGCTCGCAGACATGCTGCACCGCTTCAAGCCGCTGTATGACGTCGAACAGCCCGCGCCGCCGGCTCCCGTGTCCAGCGGCGACGGCGAGCAGGCGCTGGCGGCGCAGCGCGGCGAAACCGAGCAGGCCTGGCAGGCGTTTGCGAGCGCGACGGCGAGCACGTTCGGTGAGCTCGTCACAGCACTCGATCAGCCGGCGCTCGCCGAATGGGCGAGCGGGCCGCTGCCGCCCGAAACCGAGCTGTCGCTGCTGAGCGAAGACGACGACACGCGGGTGGTGGCGCTGCTGCTGGCCTCGCCCGAGCCGCTGCCGTGGCGGCGCATGTGGCAGTGGACGACGCTTGAGCCCATCGGGGGCTATGCGGGCAAGCCGACAGAGATCGCGATCCTGTGGTCGGCGGACCAGACGCGCGCGCTGATCGTCCTGCTCGAGCGTCCCGTGGGCAAGTATGCGTTGAGGCTGGGCTTTGAGGGGAACATCGGCCCGGAGGTCGCCTGCATCACGAGCGGCGGCGCGAGTGTGAGCGAGACGGCGACTTGCGTTCCGATCACGATCGCACCCGTGCGACGCCGCCCGGTGATCGTCAGGCCTGTTGAGCCGACCGCAAGTCCGCTGCACGACGGCGTTGCCTGAAAGCCATTCGCCGCCCTCAGGCCAGCGCCGCGACAGCCTCGCCCGCTATAGCCCGTGCCTCGCGGTCGGACTCGTACAACGAGTCGAAGGCACGCACCGGGCTGGCGCCGAGGCGCTCCAGGGTCTGTTCGATCACGGCGGGGATGCCTAGGAACGGCAGCCGCCCGGCGAGGAAGGCGTGCACGGCGATCTCATTCGCGGCGTTGAGCACGCACGGCGCGGTGCCGCCCGCGAGCGCGGCCTCGCGCGCGAGGCGCAGACAGGGGAAGGCGTCGGTATCGACGGCCTCGAAGTCCAGACGCCCGAGCGTTACAAGGTCGAGCGGCTGGATCGGCAGATCGACGCTGCAGGCGCCGTGCAGCGCGTAGGAGATCGCCACGCGCATGTCGGCCGGGCCGAGGTGTGCGAGCATCGCACCATCGGCGAGATGCACGAGGCCGTGCACGATCGACTGGGGGTGCACTACGACGTCCATCTGCTCGTATGGTGTGCCGAACAGGTGGTGGGCCTCCATCAACTCAAGCCCCTTGTTCATCAGCGTGGCGGAGTCGATCGTGATCTTGCCACCCATCGCCCACGTGGGGTGCGCGAGCGCCTGCTCCACCGTGACGTTTTCGAGCTGCGCGCGTGTGCAGCCGCGGAAGGGCCCGCCGCTGGCGGTGATCGTCAGGCCCTGCACGGCACCCGGCGGCTGGCCGGCGAGCAGCTGATGCAGGGCGGTGTGCTCGGAGTCCACCGGCACGATCTGCGCACCCGTGGCTTCGGCGAGCGCAGTGACAAGCTCGCCGCCGACGACAAGCGACTCCTTGTTGGCGAGCGCCAGATCGATCCCCTCGCCCAGCGTGGCCACCGTGGGCCCGAGGCCGGCGGAGCCGACGAGCGCGTTGAGCACCAGCTCGGCACCCGACTCGACGACGAGCCGCACGAGCCCCTCCGCCCCGCCGAGCACCTCCCCGTCAGTCCACGCCTCGGCAGCGCGCGCCGCGGCATCGGCGTCGGCCAGCGCGATCCGCTTGACGCCGTGCGCGCGGGCCTGCTCGACGAGCGTCTCCCAGGAGCGCTCCGCGGACAGCCCGATCAGCTCAAGCTCGGGGCTGCGCGTGAGGATGTCGAGCGCCTGCACGCCGATCGAGCCGGTGGAGCCGAGGACGAGGAGGCGCTTGGGCATTGCCCCAGACTACTCAGAGGTACGCCGACCAGATGTAATAGCCGACGACAGCCGCGAACAGCACGCCGTCGAGGCGGTCAAGCGCGCCGCCGTGGGCGCCGAACAGGCGGCCGGAGTCCTTCACGCGGGCCTGGCGCTTGACGAACGACTCGAACAGGTCGCCCACGGGGGCGACGACGGCGACGCCGAGGCCGAGCACGAGCGCGTGCGTGCCGGGTAGCCATTCCTGGTAGCGCCCGGCGAACCAGACGGCCGCGACGGCCACGGCCATGCCGATCAACAGGCCCTCGACGGTCTTGTTGGGGGAGATCGATGGGGCGAGCGGGCGGCGGCCGAACAGGCGCCCCCCCAGGTAGGCGCCGGTGTCGCCGAGGAAGGTGCCGACGAGCACGTCGATCACGATGCCCGTGCCGTGGGGCAGGCCGCGCAGCAGCACGGCGTTGGCGAGCGCGAAGCCGATCCAGTAGATACCGAGCAGGGTGATCGCCATGCCGCCCACACTCGGCCTTGGTTGCAGCAGCGTGAACGCGAACAGGACGGGCAGCGCACAGACCGCCACCAGCAGGATGTCGTACTGCGAGCCGTACAGCGCCGCCAGCAGCAGGCCGGCCAGCGCTAGAAAACCCGCGATGCGCACCGGGTGTGCGCGGTCGTACATGCCATACAGCTCATGCATGCACACGAGGCCCAGCGCGATCACCCCCACAGTGAAGACGAGGCCGCCCTCGATCACGATGAACAGCGCGAAGGCAACCGCGGGTACGGCGGCGAGGATGCGCTGGATGAGGTCGGAGCGGGTCGAGGCGGAGGCCATGGTGGTGCCCGTGCTCATCGCCCACCGAAGCGACGGCGGCGCTCGGCGAACTCGGCAAGGGACCCTTCCAGCGCCTCACGGCCGAAATCGGGCCACAGCTCCTCGCGGAAGATCAGCTCGCTGTAGGCGCTCTGCCACAGCAGGTAGTTGGAGAGGCGGCGCTCGCCGCTCGTGCGGATGATGATGTCTGGGTCGTGCATCTCCGGCGCGTAGAGGCACGCACGGAACTCCTCCTCGGTTTCTCCATCGAAGGCCCGCGCCGCGTCGAGGATCTCCGCGCGCCCGCCGTAGTTGAAGGCCACGAACATCGTGATACGGCCGTTGGCGTCCGTCAGCTCTTCTGCCCAGCGCATCTGCTCGACGAGCCCCTGCGGCAATCCCGCGCGCCGCCCGACGAAACGCATCCGCACCCCTTCGGCGTGCAGCTCTGGGGTCTCGCCGGCGATGCGACGCGAGAACATGTCCATCAGGCCCTGCACCTCCGTGGCGGGGCGCGACCAGTTCTCGGTGGAGAAGGAGTACACCGTGAGCTCCTGTATGCCGAGCTCCGCAGCGTCGCGCAGGCGCGCCTTCACTGTGTCCGCACCCGCGTCGTGACCCTCGTTGGGCGAGAGGCCGCGGGCGCGCGCCCAGCGGCCGTTGCCGTCGGTGATGATCGCTACGTAGCGGGCAGCCGGGTGGGGGCGGGTCATCCCGGCGCCCATCAGACCTCCAGGATCTCGGCTTCCTTGGCCTTCAGCACGGCGTCGAGGTCTGCGATGCTCGCGTCGGTGAGCTTCTGCAGCTCGACCTCGGCGCGATGCTCGTCATCGGAGCCGGCCTCGCCGGCCTCCTTGAGCTCGCGCAGGTCGTGCATGATGTCGCGGCGCACGTTGCGCACACGGATGCGCCCCTCCTCGGCGAGGTTGCGCACGACTTTGACCATCTCCCTGCGGCGCTCCTCGGTCAGCTCGGGGACAATCAGGCGCACGATGTTGCCGTCGTTGGAAGGCGTCAGGCCGACGTCTGACTCGTTGATCGCCTTCTCGATGAACTTGATCGAAGACTTATCGTAGGGCTGCACGGTGATCAGCCGCGCCTCGGGCGCCGACAGGGTGGCGAGCTGGTTCAACGGTGTCATCGCGCCGTAGTAGTCGACGGTGATCCGCTCCAGCACGGCGGTGCTGGCACGCCCGGTGCGCACCGTGGCAAACTCGTGCCGGCTGGCCTCCACCGCCTTCTCCATGCGCTCGCGCGCGTCGGCCAACAGGCCATCCATCAACTCTGTTTCCACGTCGTCTCCCTTCCTATGACGGGCCGGCGCTCACCAGCGTGCCCACGCGTTCACCGGACATTATCCGCGCGAGGCCCGTGTCGTCGTCCATGTTGAACACGTTGAGCGGCATGTTGTTGTCCATGCACAGCGCGAGCGCCGTGGAGTCCATCACCTTCAGGCGCCGCTCGATCGCTTCCATGTGCGTGATCGCCGGCAGGAACCGCGCGTCGGGGTCGCGCGCGGGGTCGGCGGTGTAGACACCCTGCACGCCGTTCTTGGCCATCAGGATGATCTCCGCGTGGATCTCCGCCGCGCGCAACGCCGCCGCAGTGTCGGTCGTGAAGAACGGGTTGCCGGTGCCGGCCGCGAAGATCACCACACGCCCCTTCTCCAGGTGGCGCATCGCGCGGCGGCGGATGTAGGGCTCGGCGACCTCGGAGATGGGGATCGCCGACTGCACGCGCACAGGGGTGCCGGTGCGCTCCAGCGCGTCCTGCAGCGGCAGCGCGTTGAGCACGGTCGCGAGCATCCCCATGTAGTCCGCGGTGGCGCGGTCCATGCCCTCCGCCACGCCGGTCATGCCACGGAAGATGTTGCCCGCGCCGACGACGATCGCGACCTGCACGCCGCGCTCCTGCACCTGCGCCACCTGCCTGGCCACGGCAGCCACACGCTCGGGGTCTGTGCCGTACTGCAGCTCGCCCATCAGGGCCTCGCCGGAGAGCTTCAGCAGGATGCGCTTGAAGGCTGGTTCGTTGTCTGCGTCGGCCACTGCGCGAAGAGACTACTGGCCAACCGCGAAGCGTGTAAAACGACGAATCACGACGTTCTCGCCGGTCTTCGCCGTCAGCTCGTCGCGCAACTGCTGCACGGTCTTGCCCTCGAACTTCGGGTTGTGCATCTCCTGCTCCAAGAGCACGATCGTCTTCAGCCAGGCGTCGAGCTTGCCCTCGACGATCTTCGGGCGGATGTTCTCGGGCTTCCCGGCGGCCTCCTGCTCGTACACGCGCGCCTCGGCCTCGCGGGCCTCGGCGGGGACGTCATCGCGACTCACGTACGCCACGGTGGGCGAGGCGGCGATCTGCATCGCCACGTCCTTCGCAAAGCCCGTGAAGTCATCGTTGGTCGCGACGAAGTCGGTGTTGCAGTCCACCTCGATCAGCACGCCCACCTTGGCGCCGGCGTGAATGTACGCCTGCACGGTCCCCTCGGTGGCCACGCGCTCGCCCAGATCGGAGATCTTTTTGCCCTGCTTCACGCGCAGGATCTCGATCGCCTTCTCCAGGTCGCCCGCGGCCTCGGTGAGGGCTTTCTTGCAGTCCATCATGCCCGCGCCGGTGCGGTCGCGCAGGGCCTTCACGTCCTTGGCGGAGATCTCTGTTGCACTCACGATGCGGCCTCCTCGGCAGCGGGCTCTGGGGTGGGGGTGGAGTCGGCGGGCGCCTCGGCTGCCGGGGCCTCGGGCGTAGCTGCCGGCTCAGGCGCGGATGCCGCCTCCGCGGCGGGGGCCTCCGGCATAGCTGCCGCAGGGGCCTGGGGCGCGGGCGCGGCAGGCGCCGCCTCCGCCGCGGCCTTTGCCTCCGCCGCGGCGCGTGCCGCCGCCTCGCGCGCAGCCAGCTCTTCAGCTTCCTTGCGCGACTGCGCTTCCTCGACCTCGCGCTTGGCCTGTTCCTCGGCGGCGCGCTTGGCGCGCTCCTCCGCCTCGACGCGGGCGCGCTCTTCGGCTTCCTCGCGCGCGCGCTGCTCCTCGGCACGGAACACCGCGTAGCCCTGCGAGACGACGTCGCCGATCGCCTTGGTGATCAGTGCGCACGAGCGGATCGCGTCGTCGTTGCCGGGGATCACGTAGTCGATGCCGTCGGGGTCGCAGTTGGTGTCGACCAGGCCGATGATCGGGATGCGCAGACGCTGCGCCTCGCGCACGGCGATCAGCTCGGTCTTCAGGTCAATCACGAACATCGCGTCGGGCACGCGCTGCATGTTCTTCACGCCCCCGAGGTTCGCGCGCAGCTTGGCCAGATCGGCCTGCGCGGCCATGCGCTCGCGCGTGGGCAGCAGTGCGAGCTGCCCCTCGGCCTCGTAGCGTTCAAGGTCGTGCAGGCGACGGATGCGCAGGTTGATCGTCTGGAAGTTCGTCAGCAGCCCGCCGAGCCAGCGGTGATTCACGTAGGGCATGCCCGCTTCCTCGGCCACCGAGGCGATCGTGTCGCGCGCCTGCTTCTTGGTGCCCACGAACAGCACCGTGCCACCGCGCCGCGCGAGCGTGTCGACAAACCCTTGCGCCTGTTCGAGCAGCGCCGAGGTCTTGAGCAGATCGATGATGTAGATGCCGGCGCGCTCGCCGTGGATGAAACGACGCATCTTGGGGTTCCAGCGGCGCGTCTGGTGACCGAAGTGAACGCCGGCCTCCAGCAGCTCCGCGATGCCTACCTGAGCCACAGTCGTACTCCCTTTATGTAGTTGCGAGGACTCCGCGGCGGGGAGCGCGGACCCGAAGCGGGAATAAAAGGCTCGCCTCGGGCAGGGCCGCAATCCATATCCGTCACGGGTTGGGTTTGGATGAGCAGGAGAGGATAGCCGGTGTCGGCCCGCGCCGAGCGGCGGCAACGATCCCGCCCGCGGGCGGGCGCGCCCTAGCGACCCTGCGCCCGCACGAGCGCCCAGGCCAGATCCTCGGGCAACGGAGAGCGCACGTCGATCGGTTCCTCCGTGATCGGATGCGGGAACGCCAGTCGCGTGGCGTGCAGGAACTGGCGCTCCAGCCCCAGCAGGCCCGCGATGCCGTACTCGGGGTCACCCGCCACGGGGTGGCCGATCGCCTGCAGGTGCACGCGGATCTGGTGCGTGCGGCCTGTGTCCAGCTTCAGGCGCAGCAGCGTGTACTCCCCCGCCGTCTGCTCCAGCTCAAAGCGCGTGCGCGCCTCGCGCGGGAAGTGCCCGCCCACAGCCATGCGCGTGCGCACGCGCGGATCACGCCCGATCGGCGCCTCGATCGTGCCGGTGCGGCTCGGGGGATGGCCCTGCACGAGCGCGAGGTACGCGCGCTCCAGCGTGCGCGCCTGCAAGAGCGCCTGCAGCCGGCGGTGCGCCTCATCCGAGCGCGCCACGACGAGCAGGCCCGAGGTATCACGGTCCAGGCGGTGCACGATGCCCGATCGATTTGGATCCCCACCCACCACCTCGCCACCGGCGACTCGCCCGGCCAGCAACTGGGCGAGCGTGCCCTCGCGGTGGCCACGCGCGGGGTGCACCACGAGGCCCGCGGGCTTGTCGATCACGAGCAGGTGCTCGTCTTCGTAGGCGACGGTGAAGCGAAGCCCGCCCACCTCCCCGGCGCTCACGAGCGCTCGGCGCTGGGTTCGGCGAGGTTCTCTTGCCCACGCCTGGGTCCCTCGACAACAAACACCAGCAGCACCACGCCCAGCGTGATCGAGGCGTCCGCCAGGTTGAACGGCGGCCAACCCAGCGGGAGCTTGACGAAGTCGGTCACCGAGCCCGCGCGCAGGCGGTCGATGATGTTGCCGAGCGCCCCCCCGATCAACATCCCCGTGGGCAGCCAGATCAACGGCTTGGTGGCGTTGCGCAGGAAGTACGCCAGCAGCGCCAGCACCGCCACGCCGATCACCACGGTCACCAGCACGTGATGGCCGGGCAGGAAGCCGAAGGCCACGCCGTGGTTGCGCGCGTCCACCAGCTGCACCCCCGGCAGCACGCGCTTTTCTTCACCGGGCACGATCGAGCCTTCCACCAGGCGCTTGCTGACCTGGTCGAGCACCACCACGGCGAGGACAACGAGGCCGGCGCGCAGCCATGCGAGCGGGGCGGGACGCATTGCTAGGAGCCTAGCCGTGGATCGCGCGCACCACGAGCCCGCCGAGGATCGTCAGCGTCAGGATCGCCAGAATCGGGCTGAAGTCGAACGGCCCCATCATCGGCAGCACCCGGCGGAAGATCCGCAGGAACGGCTCGCACACATCGCGCAGGAAGCCAAGGATCGCGTCGGTCGCACGCGAGTACGGCGGGCGCAGGCCCACCGCGAACAGCAAGTTCGTGACGATGTAGACGACGATCAGCAGCGTGTATACGTAGAGCAGCGTCGAGAGATAGCCCGCGATGTCGGTGCGCGTGCTCGCCAGCAGCAGCGTCGTCATCGCCCCGGGCCCACCACGGCGTCCATCGCCGCGCCGAACGCCGCGCGCAGCCCGCCGCGCTCCAGCGCTTCCACCCCGCGCGCCGTGAGCCCGCCGGGCGAGGAGACCTCGCGGCGCACCGCCAGCGTGTCGTACTCGCGGCGGCGCAACAGCTCCGCGGTGCCGGCCAGCGTCTGCGTCACCAGCGCCGCGGCCTGCGGCGCCGGGATGCCGTGGCGCACGCCCGCATCCACCTGCGCCTCCGCCACCAGCGCCACGTAGGCGGGGCCGCACGACATCAAGCCCATCGCCACGTCCACCTGCGCCTCGGGCAGCGTCACGAGCGTGCCCAGCTCGGCGAAGAGGTCTCGCACCTGCGCGTCCAGATCCTGGTCCCGGGGCTGCTCCATGCCCACAGGGCTCGCGTACTCTGCCGCCTGCACCACCGCGCCCTGGCGCACTTCCACCGGTAGCGAGGGCATGAAGCGGTACACGGGGCGCTCGGGGTAGGACGCCCGCAGGGCGTCTAGCGGCGTGGCGGCGAGAATCGAAGCGACTGCCTTCGCGTGCGGCGCCACCTCGCGCGCCACCTCCTCAAGCTGCGCCGGCTTGTGGCAGAGCACGACCAGATCGGCCCGCTGCGCCACCTCCGCGTTGCTCGCCAGCGCCTCTCCCCCGGTCTCCGCGGCCAGCGCCTGCGCGCGCGCCGCCACCGGGTCTGCGCACAGCACCGGACGGCCCCACCCGCGCGCGAGCGCACGGGCCATGTTGCCACTGCCGATCAGACCAATCTGCATAACGATCCCAGGCTACCGTCCCACGAACCAACAGCGTCCTGAGGTGCTGGAGCCAAGTCTGACAAGGACGCAGCGAGCGTGGCGTCTCACAGCACGCGAGCGACCGAGGACGCTGCCAGACGCCGGCTATAGCCCTCAGGACTGATTGAAGAAGCCCTTCTCGATCAACCGCGCCCGCTCCTCGGCGGAGATCTCCACGTTGTGCGGCGTCAGCATGAACACCTTGTCGGCGATCCGCTGCATGCCGCCGTCCATCGCGTATGTGAGACCGCTGGCGAAGTCGATCAGGCGCTTGGACAGGTCGATCTCCGTCGTCTGCAGGTTGAGGATCACCGGGATCGACTCCTTGAACTTGTCCGCCACCTGCTGCGCGTCGTTGAAGGACTTGGGGATCACCAGGTGCACGCGCACGTCGCCGTTGACGGCGCGGCTCACCGAGCGCAAGACGGTCGTCGGCCGCCCGCCGCGCGCCTCGCCGTGACCCTCGTCCTCGGGGTAGATCTCATCCCACTCGTCCTGCCTGCGGCGCAAGCGACGCACGTTGGGCCGCTGGCGATAGTGGTCCTCAAGCTCCGCCTCCGGCGGGCCTTCGTCCTCGTAGCCTTCGTCGTGGTACTCCTCGGCCAGGCCGAAGTAAACGAGGGCACGGTGCCATGAGTCACGGAATGCCATGATTAAAGAGCGAGGGGCCCGGCTTGCCGGCGTACCGCCGACTTCGCCACCCTCTTAGCGCAGAGTTCGCTGAAACAGCAGGTTTCCCTGCTAAGTGTCCCCATCAGCGTACAACCTGGTGCCGATCCGTACGATCGTCGCGCCCTCTTCCACCGCCACGATGAAATCCTGCGTGGTGCCCATCGACAGCTCGCGCAGGCCATGCGCGTCTGCCAGCTCGCGCAGCGCGGCGAACCAGCGGCGGCTCTCCTCCGGCGCGCCCGCGAGCGGCGGCATCGTCATCAGGCCCGCCACGGGCACGGGGCAGCGCTCGATGAAGCCACCCAGTTGCGCGGGCGCCACGCCGTCCTTGCCGGGCTCGCCCGCGACGTTGACCTCGATCAGGACGCGCAGGCCAGGTCGCGCAACGTTCGTGTGGCGCACCAGCTCCCTGAGCACCGAGTCGCTCGCCACCGAGTGGATCAGGCGCACGTATGGCACGACCTCGCGCACCTTGCGGCTCTGCAGGTGTCCGATGAAATCCCACGTGAACATCTCGCCGTAGCCGGCCACCTTGGCCGCAAGGTCCTGTGCGCGGTTCTCCCCCGCCAACTCGATGCCCGCCTGCGCCAGCAGCGGCATGTCCGCGAGCGCGACGTACTTGGTCGCCGCCAGCACCTGCACGCCGGCGGCGTCGCGCCCCGCGCGCGCGGCGGCCGCGGCGATCTCGGCGCGCACCCGCGCGAGGTTCGCGGCGATCGCCTCGGCGCGCAGCCCAGATCTCAGCTCAACCACGAAGCCCTCCGTGGCAAGCGCGCCTCACGCCAGCTCCAGCGCCGCGCGCAGCTCGGCCTCGCGCCCTGGGTCCAGCTCGCCGTCCAGGCGCAGCATCAGCGTCGCGCGCAGCCGCCTGCCGATCTCAGGGCCCTCCGGCACACCCGCCGCGAGCAGGTCCGCGCCGGTGATCGTAAGGCGCACGTCGCGCAGCTCGTGCAGCCACCGCCGGGCCGCCTCCGCCGCATGCGCCGCGTCCAGGGCACCCGCCAAAGCGACCGCCTCGGGCGGCACAGGCGCGGCCAGCGCGTACAGCTCGGAAGCGCGCCTGCACCGCGGCAGCTCCTCCAGCAGGCGCGGCACCGCGGTGGCGGCCGCGAGCGTAAGGTCGCGCTCGGCGCCGGGGAACTCCAGGCGATCCAGCAGCGCGCGGATCTCCACGCCCGGATCGCCCTCCGCGCGCAGGGCCAGCGGCAGCGTGAGCGCGCTCAGCAGCAGCACATTCGCCTCGCCCAGAACGAACGAGGACGCGTCCGCCTCCCCGCCACCCGCGGGCGCCAGCAAGTCGAGCGCGCGGCGCACGAGCCCCTGCTCCAGGTGCAGCCGCGGGTGCAGCGCCCGGAGCACGCCCAGCTCCTCCAGCGCGGCGAGCGCGGCGAGCGGATCGGGCTCGCCCAGCGCGAGGCGCAGCTCCGCGCCGACCCGCGCACCCGAGAGCGTCGCCAGCGCGCCCACGCCGATCGCCTCGCGCGCGAGTGCCTCTGTACGCTTCTCGACGGTGAAGCCCATCCGCACGCGATAGCGCGCCAGGCGCAGCAAGCGCGTGGGATCGTCCCTGAAGCTAGCGTCGTGCAGCACGCGCAGGCGCCCGGCGCGCAGGTCATCGAGCGCGTGCGGCGCCGCCCGCAGTGCGCCCCGTTCGGACCCGCCAAGCGCCAAAGCAATCGCATTGACAGTGAAGTCGCGCCGCAGCAGGTCCTCCTCTGGCGTGCCCGCGCGCACCTCCGGCAGGGCGCCGGGCGCGGGGTAAGACTCGGCGCGGCGCGTGGCGAAATCCAGGCGCGCCTCGCGGTGCTCAACATAGGCGGTGCCGAAGCGCTCGTGCACCGTCGCCTCGGCCCCCAGCCGCCGCGCGAGGGTCTGCGCGAGCGCGGGCGCGTCCCCGGCCACGACCACATCCAGCTCACGCGGCGTGCACCCGAGCAGCAAATCGCGCACGGCGCCGCCAACCAGCTCCAAGTCCCCACGCCCGTCGGCCAGCTCCAGCAGCTCGAGTCCACCTGGACGCTCGCGCAAGCGCTCCAGCACGGCCGCGCCGCCCGCCAACGGATCGATGCCCGCCTCGTTCACGGCCGCTCAGCCCGTGCGCACGGGGATGCCGGCCTCCGTCAAAAACTCCTTCGCCTCGCCGACGGTGTGCTGCCCGTAGTGGAAAATCGAGGCGCACAGAGCGGCGTCGGCGCCGGCCTGCAGCGCCTGCTCCAAGTGCGGCAGCTCACCGGCACCGCCGGAGGCAATCACGGGCACATCGACGGCCTTGCTCACGGCGGCTGTCAACCCGAGGTCGTAGCCGTCGCTGGTGCCATCGCGATCCATGCTCGTCAAGAGGATCTCCCCCGCGCCGCGCTCCACGGCCTCGCGCACCCACTCGACCACATCGCGCCCGGTGGAAGTGCGCCCGCCCGCCACATACGCCTCCCAGCCGCCCGACTCGGCGCGCGCCTTGGCATCGACAGCTAGCACCACGCACTGCGTGCCGAACACCTGTGCCAGCTCATCGATCAGTTCCGGACGCGCGAGCGCGGCGGAGTTGATCGACACCTTGTCGGCGCCCGCATCGAGCACCGCCTGTGCGTCCGCGACCGAGCGGATGCCGCCGCCGATGGTGAACGGCACAAACACCTCATCCGCGGTGCGCCGCGCCAGCGCGACGATTGTGTCGCGGCGCTCGTGCGTGGCGGTGATGTCCAGGAACACGAGCTCATCCGCACCGGCGCGGTCGTAGTGCGCGGCCAGCTCGACGGGGTCGCCGGCATCGCGGATGTCGAGGAATTCAACGCCCTTCACGACACGGCCGTTGGCTACGTCCAGGCAGGGAATCACTCGCTTGAGGTGCATGGGGTCACCGTAGCGGGTCGCCATGACTTTTCCCATCCTCATCAAGGCCGGCCCACATGTGGGCCGGCCCCGGGCCGTACATGTACGGCCCGGCCCCCCGGCACATGTGCCGGGGGGAACGGCAAAATTGGCATCTCAATTGCCCAGCACCGCGCGCGCTTGCGTAACAGTGAAACGCTCCTCATACAACGCCTTACCCACAATCACCCCAGTCAGGCTAGGCGCGGCGAGGTCCACTAGCGCTTGCAGGTCCGCCAGTTGGCCGATGCCACCGGAATACACCAAATCGCACTGCGTCGCCTGCGCGATGCCGCGCACTTCCTCGGTGTCGGGGCCTTGCAGCATTCCATCGCGATCCACGTTGGTATATGCGATGTGCCTCACGCCGCGAGCCTGCAACTGTGCGATCACGCCGTGCGCCGTCAGGTCGGTCGTCTCAGTCCACCCGTCAGTTGTCACCATGCCGCCGCGCGTATCCACCGACACCATCACCCGCTCCGGCCATTCACGCAGGGCTTCGTCGAGGAGGTCAGGTTCGGTGAACGCCGCGGTACCCAATATCACTCGCTCGACGCCCGCGTTCAACGCTCCTTCGATGGCCGTGAGACTGCGCAGCCCTCCGCCCAACTGCACGGGCTTGCATAGCTCGTCGACCATGCGACGCACGTGCTCCAGATTCACAGGCACGCCCGCGCGCGCCCCGTCGAGATCCACCACGTGCAGGTATTCTGCGCCTTCGCTCACCCAGCGCGAGGCGGCCATCAGCGGGTCCAAGTCGTACGCCTTCTTGGCCTCGAAATCGCCTTTCACCAGGCGCACGGCCATGCCATCCATGATGTCGATCGCCGGATAGAGGATCATCGCGCCGCGCAAATCCGTGCGAAGTTCGCCAGCAGCGCCAGGCCATGGGTGGATGACTTCTCCGGGTGTGACTGCGCGCCGAACACGTTGCCGCTCCCCACCACCGCCGGGAACGCCTCACCATACTCGGCCGTGCCCAGAATCACACTCTCATCTGCCGGATGCACAACGAAGCTGTGCACGTGGTAGAGGAACGTCGGCTCCCCCACCCCGTCGCGCAGTGGTGAATCGCGCAGCCAGCGGATCTCACTCCAGCCGATGTGCGGGAGCTTCAGGCCCGGGGCTTTCAGATGCTTCACCTGGCCCTTCAACAGACCCAGACCCGCCGCGCCGCCGTGCTCCTCGCTGTGCTCGAACAGGAGCTGCATGCCCATGCAGCTGCCGAAGATCGGCGTGCCGGCCTGCGCGCGCTCGCGCAGCAGGTCATCGAGGCCCAGCTCCGTTATCACCTTCATCGCCGCCGGAAAGGCGCCCACCCCTGGGAGCACCAGCCCATCGGCTGCGCGCAGCTCCTCATGGTCGCGGCTGATCGTGGTGGCCTTTGCGCCAACCCGCTCCAATGCCTTCTCCACCGAGCGGCGGTTTCCCATGCCATAGTCGACAATCGCCAGCTTTGCGCCCTGTGCGGCGCTCATGCGGTGAGGGTGCCCTTGGTGCTCGGCACGCCCGTCTCGCTTGGGTCGATCTGCACGGCCTGGCGCAGGGCGCGTGCGAACGCCTTGAAGGCCGCCTCGATCTTGTGGTGGGCGTTCGTCCCGGCCGTGACTTCCAGGTGAACCGTGAGCTTGGCGGCATTGGCCAGTGCGCGGAAGAACTCCTCCGTCAGCTCGTGCTCGAAGCCTCCCGTGGCTCCGGGGGGAAGGTCGGCGGCGAACACCAGCAGGGGGCGGCCGGAGATGTCGATCGAGCAGGTGGCGCTGGCCTCGTCCATGGGGACGGTGGCGGTGCCGTAGCGCGTGATGCCCGCGCGGTCGCCCAGCGCGCTGTCCAGGGCCTGGCCGAGCACGATCGCGGTGTCCTCGGCGGTGTGGTGCGCGCCGGTCTGCAGGTCACCGCTCACCTGCACATCGAGGTCGAGGGCGCCGTGGCGCGCGAGCAGATCGAGCATGTGGTCGAGGAAGCCGATGCCTGTGCTGCGCGTGCCCTGTCCGCTGCCTTCCAGGGTCAACGAGAGGCGCACGTCGGTCTCGCCGGTCTTGCGGTCGATCTTGGCTGCGCGGGTCATGATCGTCCCCTCGCGAGAATCGGCTGCGTTTGCGTTGTCTGCATCACTCTGGATTGTCGCGCACGCGCGCCTCCATTGACCTGGCGTGCCACTCAAAGCCCTCCGCGCGGGCGATCGGGGCGCCGGCCCGAGCCAGCTTGGCGGCGCCGTCGGGATCGATGCGCACTTCGGACATCCTACGGCGGAAGTGCCTTGCGGAAAGGCCGGAGGCCCAGCGGGCGGCGCCGTCCGTGGGCAGGATGTGGTTGGAGCCGGCCACGTAGTCGCTGAAGGCCGTGGCCGACGCAGCGCCCACGAGCAGGCAGCCCGCGTTGCGCACAATCGGCGCCAGGGCCTCGGGCTCGGCGCCCATCAGCTGCAGGTGCTCGGGAGCGAAAGCGTTGGCTATGGCGACGGCCTCGCGCATGTCGGCGCTCTGCACGAGCGCGCACAGCGCCGGTGACACAGCCGGGTCATCCTGCGCCATCTCCACCAGCGTCTCGGGCGCCAGCAGCCAAAGCTGGGCTTCCAGGGCATCCAGCGCCTCCCGCGAGGGAGAGACCGCCACCACCAACGTCTCCTCGCCGTGCTCCGCCTGGGCGAGCAGGTCCATGGCGGCCAGGCGGGCGTCGGCATCCTCGCCAAGCACGATCATCAAGTCGCTCGGGCCAGCGAACCCGTCGATGCCCACCACGCCCGAGACCTCGCGCTTGGCTTCCTGCACATACAGGTTGCCCGGCCCAACGATCACATCCACGCGCGCAACCGTTCCCGTTCCGTAGGCCAGCGCGGCGACCGCCTGCGCGCCGCCCATGCGGTACACCCGCTCCACCCCCAGCAACCGGCAGGTGCCAAGGATCACCGGGTCGATCTGCCCGTCGCGTCCGGGCGGCGAGCACACGACGACATCGAGCACGCCGGCGGCCCGCGCGGTGACGACGCCCATGACGGCTGTGCTCGGGTATGGAGCACGGCCGCCAGGAACGTACACGGCCGCCGCTTGCACGGGGACTTCGCGCAGGGTCACGCGCTGCCCCTGCGGCAGCGTCACAGACACGTCCTCGCCCGCGCCGGCCTGGGCGACCTGGGCGACGTTGGCGATCGCGACCTGCAGCCCCGCCACCACATCCAGCGGCAGTCGCGCGATCGCGTCGTCCAGCTCCTCTCCGGGCACCAGCAGCGGACGTGGATCCGCGCCGGCCGTGTCGTACGTGCGCGTGTACCTCAGCACTGCCTCGTCACCGTGCTTGAGCACCTCGACCACGATCTCCTGCACGTTGGCCGGGATGAGCTCAGAGAACGGATCGAGATGCCGAAGCCGCCTGGCCACGCCCTGCGGACCCTCCGCGTCCCGCACCTCCTCCAGGCTCAGCCGCTCAACCCGCACGACGCAACCGCTCCAGCAGCCCGTCGATCGCCGCAGCCTTCAGCTTGTGCGCCACCGGGTTGGCGATCAAGCGCGCGGTGCACTCCATGATCTCCTCGCGGATCACGAGGTTGTTTTCGCGCAGCGTCGTGCCGGTGGCGGTCAGATCGACGATCGCCTCCACGAGGCCCGTGAGCGGCGCCAGCTCGACGCTGCCCTTCACCTCCACGATCTCCGCCTGCCTGCCCGTCTCCTCGAAGTGGCGCGCGGCGATGTTGGGGTACTTCGTCGCCACGCGCATCACCCCCAGGCGGCGCAGCGCCTGCGCGGCCGGGTCCGGGCCGGCCGTGGTGGCCAGCACCATCGTGCAGCGGCCGTAGCCGAGGTCCAGCAGCTCGTACACCTCGCGACCGCCGGCCGCCCCCGTGCCCGCGCTGCCGGAGCTGTCGCCCAGGGGTCCCTGGGCAAGGGCCTGCTCAGCCAGTACGTCCTTACCCGTGACGCCGATGTCGGCGGCGCCGGCCTCCACGTAGGTGGGCACATCGCTCGGGCGCATCGTGATCACGCCGATGTCCTCGAACAGGAGCTTGCGATCGTTGACGCGCAACTCATCCGTGTCCAGACCGAGGCCGGTGAGCAGGTCCACCGTCTCCGCGAACAGCGCGCCGCGCGGCACCGCGATCGTGAGGCCGTCGATCGGCGTCATCGCGCCAGCGCCCCCGTGCCCCGCTCCTCGCCCGCGAGGGCGATGTGCAGGCGGTCGATGCCCAGCGCGAAGCCGACCGCCGGCAGCGAGCGCCCGTAGCGGCCGAGCAGCTCGTCGTAGCGGCCGCCTCCCCCCAGGGGTGCGCCGAGCGCCGGGTCGTACACCTCGAACACGGCGCCGGTGTAATAGCCGATGCTGCGCAGCAGGCCCAGGTCGAAGATCACCCGCTCAGCCACGTGCGGGGCGAGCAGCTCGTGCACCTGGCGCAGGCCGCTGACGGCCTCCGCGGCCGAGGCGGGCACGTCGGCCAGCACCTCGGGGCCGCCGCGGCGCTGGGGCACGCTCAGCAGCAGCTCGGCGGCGGTATCGGACAGGCCGGCCGTGGTGGCCAGCAGGCGCTCCAGCTCGACGAAGTCGCGCCGCGCGAGCGTGGCCAGCAGCTCCGGGCGCACCGGCTCGGGCACGTGCAGGCTGGCCATCAGCGCGCTGAGCAGCGACGCGTCGCCCAGCCCCACGCGGTAGCCCTTCAGGCCGAGCGCATCGAGCGCGTCGCACATCACCGTCAGCGCCTCGGCGGTGCCCTGCGGCGCGGCTGCGCCGATCAGCTCGATCCCCGCCTGCAACAGCTCGCGCGGCTGCCCGCGCTGGGGCCGCACGCCGCGGTAGCAGTGCGCGACGTAACAGAAGCGCAAGGGGGGGTCTTCGGTCGGGTAGCGCGTGGCGACCACGCGGGCGATCGGGACGGTCATGTCCGAGCGCAGCACCAGCACCGCGCCGCTCTCGTCGAACACGCGGTAAGCGGGCCGTGCGTCGGCCATGTCCGCGCGCGCGAGCACCGCCTCGTACTCCAGCGCCGGCGTGGAGATCTCGCCGTAGCCATGCGCGTCGAACACACCGCGCAACGCCTCGGTGATGACGTGCACCTCGCGTGTCTCGTCGGGCAGCACGTCGCGGGTGCCGCTGGGGATGCGATGGATCATTGTCCTGGGCGGGTGTCTCGGGTGGCGGGGGTCGTGGCGGAGGCGGTGGTGGAGCCCATGCAGCCTATCCAGCCGTGGCGCGGCGCCCCGGCCCGCGGCCCGCGGCTAGGCGTGCAGCGCCGGTTCGGTCGCGACGCGCTCGATGTTGGCGCCCAGCTCGCGCAGGCGCTCGTCGATACGCTCATAACCGCGGTCGATCTGGCGGATGTTGCCGATTTCACTGCGGCCCTCCGCGCAGAGGGCGGCGAGCAGCATCGCCATGCCGGCGCGAATGTCGGGCGACTCCACGCGCTCGCCGCGCAGGCGGCGGGGGCCCGTGACGATCGCGCGGTGCGGGTCGCACATCACGATGTCGGCGCCCATCAGGATCAGCTTGTCGGTGAAGATCAGGCGGTTCTCGAACATCCACTCGTGCACAAGGATCGAGCCCTCCGCCTGCGTGGCGAGCGCCACGGCGATCGATGTCAGATCGGCGGGGAAAGCGGGCCACGGCCCGTCCTGGATCTTGCTCTTGTATTCGCCGTGGTCGGACTGGACCACCAGCCGCTGCCCGCCGGGCACAACGACATCGTTGCCGTCGAGCTCGCTGCGCAGCCCAAGCCGCTCGAACACCAGGCGGATCATGCGCAGATCGCCTGGCACGGTGTCTTTGATGCGCAGCTCCCCGCCGGTCACGCCCGCGAGCGCCATGAAGCTGCCGATCTCGATGTGGTCAGGGGCGACGTGGTGGTGACAGCCGTGCAGGCGCTGCGCGCCGTTGACGGTGAGCAGGTTCGAGCCAATGCCCTGGATGTCGGCGCCCATCTTCACGAGCATGCGCGCGAGGTCCTGCACGTGCGGCTCACACGCGGCGTTGCCGATGACGGTCGCGCCGGGCGTCAGCGCGGCGGCCATCAGCGCGTTCTCGGTGGCCATCACCGAGGGCTCGTCCATGAACACATCCGTGGGACGCAGGCCCTTGGGTGCGGTCAGCACGATGTCGCGCCCGCACACGGTGCTGGCGCCCATCGCGCGGAACGCGTCGAGGTGGGGGTCAAGGCGCCGGCGCCCGATCACATCGCCCCCGGGCGGCGGCATCACGGCGCGCTGAAAACGCGCCAGCAGCGGCCCGGCGAGCAGGAAGGAGGCGCGGATCTGCTCGGCCAGCTCGGGTTGGACCTCGACGTCGTGCACACCGGCGGCGCAGAGAGCCACCTCGTTGGGCCCGCGCCAGCCGACGCTCACGCCGATCGACTGCAGGATCGCCAGCATCGCCTCCACGTCGCGGATACGCGGCACGTTGGCCACCAGCACCTCCTCGTCGGTGAGGACGGAGCTGGCGAGGATCGGCAGGGCACCGTTCTTGTTGCCGGCGGGAACCATCGTGCCGGACAGCGGTACGCCGCCTTCGATGACGAACTTCTCCATGGGCTGTATGCGCCGCCGACGACCCCACGCGGGGACGTTCGCAGAGCGCTTGCCAAGCGTAACAGCCATCCTGCGGGTGGAGTTCGCGCGCGGAGGGCGGGGACCTGCTTTGGACAGGGCCAGGAGCTTGTGGGCGCCGGGGCTGTCGTGAAGGGCCAGACCCGCCGTGAGGGGCAAAAGACATCCGCCGTGAGGTCCACGCAGTCCCGAACACAAGCCGTCTTGCAACTCCCATTGCAGCTCCGGCGCTAAGATTTGGCTTGCCGAAGCGGTTTTAGAGTGCGCGGCTCGATACGTACGTATGTTCGGACGCCAGTCGTCCGACGCGGGTCGTACTCTACGAACATATGTTCTCTTCCATCCCCCATCTTCTGCGCGACGCCATCGACCTCACGGCCGCGGTGCTGACGCTCCAGGACGGCGAAGAGGCCCGCCGGGAAGCCGAGTGGGAGGGGCGCTGCCCGGGGGTCCATGACCCGCGGAGCAGACGCCTTTCGGCCCCGGCGGCCTCCAGCGCAGGACTCAGCGCGGATCGAGTATCACCACGGGCAGCTCGCGCGTGGCGATCGACTTGTAATGCTCGTAGCCGCTGTACAGAGCCACGAAGCGCGGCCACAACTCGCTGACCATTGCGGGGCCGCGCCCGTGGGCACAAAAACGGGCCGCCCGAAGGCGGCCCGCTGATGAAAAAACCGGCGGCGTCCTACTCTCCCAGGCCCTTGCGAGCCAAGTACCATCGGCGCTGAGGGGCTTAACTGCTCTGTTCGGAATGGGAAGAGGTGTTTCCCCCTCGCCAAGGCCACCGGAAAAAGTCGAGAGACCTCGCCTTCCGCGGTCCTTCAAAACTGCACAGCGCCACAAACGGGTACCACCTGTCGAACATACCCCATGCGGGGTACAAAAAAATCCGTCAAGCCCTCGAACCATTAGTACCGGTCTCCTTCAGACGTCACCGTCCTTCCAGATCCGGCCTATCAACCTGGTGGTCTACCAGGGGTCTTACTCCCTCTAGGGGATGGGAGAACTCATCTCGAGGTCGGCTTCCCGCTTAGATGCTTTCAGCGGTTATCCGATCCACACGTAGCTAGTCTGCTATGCCCTTGGCAGGACAACAGATACACCAGAGGTGCGTTCATCCCGGTCCTCTCGTACTAGGGACAAATCCTCTCAATTCTCCAACGCCCACGGCAGATAGGGACCGAACTGTCTCACGACGTTCTGAACCCAGCTCGCGTACCGCTTTAATGGGCGAACAGCCCAACCCTTGGGAGCGACTCCACCCCCAGGATGCGACGAGCCGACATCGAGGTGCCAAACCGGGCCGTCGATGTGGACTCTTGGGCCCGATAAGCCTGTTATCCCCGGAGTACCTTTTATCCGTTGAGCGACGGCACTTCCACTTGCTACCGCCGGATCACTAAGACCTGCTTTCGCACCTGCTCGACTTGTCAGTCTCGCAGTCAAGCTCCCTTACTACCTTTACGCTCTACGCACGATTTCCAACCGTGCTGAGGGAACCTTTGTGCGCCTCCGTTACATTTTGGGAGGCGACCGCCCCAGTCAAACTACCCGCCTGGAACTGTCCAGCACCCGGATTCACGGAATGCTGTTAGAAACCCAATACACCAAGGGTGGTATCTCAAGGTTGGCTCCACGCCGGCCGCAACCGGCGCTTCATAGCCTCCCACCTATCCTGAGCGAAATGCACCGAATTCCAATACCAGGTTGTAGTAAAGGTTCACGGGGTCTTTCCGTCTAGCCGCGGGTACTCGGCATCTTCACCGAGACTGCAATTTCACCGAGCCCATCGTTGAGACAGCGCTGAAGTCGTTACGCCATTCGTGCAGGTCGGAACTTACCCGACAAGGAATTTCGCTACCTTAGGACCGTTCCTGACTGTTACTACTCAAGCACTTCGCTTGAGCGGTCCGCTCATTTCTGACGGACTCTCATGGTCGCCCATGAGAGCGGACTATCTCATCCCACAACCGCTCTAGGTCGATGGGCTTGGCGTATAGTCTCTGAGGATTCCATCCATCCGATAGCGTCTCTTCCCACCACGGTTCATCCGTTCCCGGAGAGCAAGAACCTGGTGGTAGTCCTGGTCGCTCAGACCGCCCGCCGAGAGAAGCATCACTGCGCTTCTCCACAGCCGGTAGTCCTCCGCCTTCTGTCCCACGACCGGAAACCGGTCGAAGAAGGGCACAATGCGGTTGGCTAGATCGGGAAGTCGATTGACCTCCCAATACCAACCACCATTGCCCGCCCTACGCAGCGTCCCGCACCCAAGGGTCTCCCTGAAGAGATCCAGAGGCACGCGGTCGTGCTGCGAAACGTTGAAGGCAGCTGAGAGCTTGAAGCTTCTTCGATAGTCGCCGCGTTTGCGACAGACGATCATGAAGCTCCCCTCTCCCAGCGCGAACCCGGACAAGAAGCTACCGAGTGAGGCCGGTATGGCCTCGATGAATGGCCTTTCCTGCTGATTGTCCGCACCCGACACATTTTCACGGTACCGCCCACTTCGGACGGAACTCGTAGTGCGGGATACTCGGATGTTCCAGCATATAGCCAAGTTTTACAACTACCTCGGTCAACTGATAGTTACGGCCGCCGTTTACCGGGGCTTAGCTTCGCTGCTTCGGGTCAAGCCCTAACAACTCCACGTAACCTTCCGGCACCGGGCAGGCGTCAGCCCCTATACGTCGTCTTTCGACTTAGCAGAGACCTGTGTTTTTGGTAAACAGTCGCTTCAGCCTATTCACTGCGGCCCCCTCGGACTCCACTCGCGAAGAGCTTCACCCTACTGGGGCGCCCCTTATCCCGAAGTTACGGGGCAATTTTGCCGAGTTCCTTAACGATGGTTATCTCGATCACCTTAGTATTCTCTACTTGCCCACCTGTGTCGGTTTTGGTACGGGCACGCGCTTCCTCCCTAGAGGATTTTCTAGGAGGCATGGCGTCGGGGAGTCGCCGGCTCAGAGCCAGCTCACATCGCACCTCGGGTTGAATGCAGCCCCGCATTTAACAGGGGCCGCCCCTACATGCTTGTCCCAGGACAACCATCGCCTGGGGTCCCTTAGCCTTCCTCGTCCCCCCATCGGTCAAACGGAAGCAACGTGGTACAGGAATATCAACCTGTTGGCCATCGACTACGCCTTTCGGCCTCGCCTTAGGTCCCGACTAACCCTGAGCAGACGAACTTTACTCAGGAATCCTTGGGCAATCGGTGGAAAGGATTCTCACCTTTCTTTCGTTACTAATGCCGGCATTCTCACTTCCCATGCCTCCACGGCTGGCTTACGCCGCCGCTTTACTGGCATGGGAACGCTCTCCTACCGCGCAAGACCGATCGAAATCGATCTCGCACCCGCAGCTTCGGTGACTAGCTTGAGCCCCGTTACATTGTCCGCGCTCGAACACTTGACCAGTGAGCTGTTACGCACTCTTTCAAGGGTGGCTGCCTCTAAGCCAACCTCCTGGTTGTCTATGCACTCGAACATCGTTTCCCACTTAGCTAGTACTTTGGGACCTTAGCTGGCGGTCTGGGCTGTTTCCCTTTCGCCACTGAAGTTTATCCCCCAGCAACTGACTCCCGGAGTAGACGTGATGGTCTTCGGAGTTTGCCTGAAGTCGGTAACCTGGTAGGGCCCCTAGTCCAAACAGTGCTCTACGGCCACCACGTAATTTATCCGAGGCTATACCTAAATATATTTCGGAGAGAACCAGATATCACTGAGCTTGATTAGCCTTTCACTCCGACCCACAGGTCATCCGCCCAGTTTTCAACCTAGGTCGGTTCGGCCCTCCACGAGGTCTTACCCCCGCTTCAGCCTGCCCATGGGTAGCTCGCTCAGTTTCGGGTATACCGCCTACGACTATGTCGCCCTATTAGGACTCGCTTTCGCTACGGCTCCGCTCATCGCTTAACCTTGCCGCAGACGAGTAACTCGCCGGCTCGTTATGCAAAAAGCACGCGGTCACAGGACAAGCCTGCTCCCACCGCTTGTAGGCACGCGGTTTCAGGTACTATTTCACTCCCCTTCCGGGGTTCTTTTCACCTTTCCCTCACGGTACTAGTCCGCTATCGGTCACCAAGGAGTACTTAGCCTTGGAGGGTGGTCCCCCCAGGTTCAGTCCGCGTTTCACGGGCGCGGACTTACTCAGGAACGTCTGACGGAAGATCATGCAGTTTCGTCTACGGGACGATTGCCCTCTATGGTGCGCGGTTCCACACGCTTCGACTACCACATGATTTTGTAACTTCCGCCGAGCCAGCCACAGCTCGGAACAAACGCCCTACAACCCCCACTGCGCAACGCGTGGCCGCTTACACGCAGCAGGTTTGGGCTGATCCCTTTTCGCTCGCCACTACTCAGGGAGTCTCTGTTGATTTACTTTCCTCGGGGTACTGAGATGTTTCACTTCCCCCGCTTGTCCTCCGCCGGCCTATGTGTTCAGCCGGGGATAACGCCGCATTACCAGCGCTGGGTTTCCCCATTCGGGCATCCACGGGTCAAAGGCTATTCAGCGCCTAACCGTGGCTTATCGCAGCCGTTCACGCCCTTCATCGACTCTTGGTGCCAAGGCATCCACCGTGTGCCCTTACTATCTTGACGGTGATCTGGCCCAGCATGACCCCTCGCCCCTTTTGCGGAGGTTTGGCGTCAGGTTGGGCCCGGTGATACCCGTTGGAACCTCTCTCTCCGGAGTTTTGACGCTCCGCGGGCTGTGAGACCCTTCCAGAAAGGTTCCAGTTATCAACCGCCGGCTTATCGATCGGCGGTTGATGTGGCTTCTGTGCAGTTTTCAAGGACCGTGGAGAGGCGATAACGCCGGCCTGCCAAAGCGGCAAGCGGACGCCGGTCTCTCAAAACTCAACAGCATGTCCGGCGGGTTGGATGCCGCCTCACCACGCCCCAGCCCGAAGTAGTACGGACAGGACGGCCAAGACGGCGCGTCGGCCAGGTTCGGTCGACATGCTAGGCCCGGTCTTCACTTCAGACCGGGGCACAGTATGTGCTCCCTAGAAAGGAGGTGATCCAGCCGCAGCTTCCGCTACGGCTACCTTGTTCATGTGGTTCCCCATGTCGCCATGGGGCATGGACTATATCTTCATCCTGGTTGCCAGCTACCCGAATCGGGTCGCCAGCAGACTGCGCTTCCTTGGATGCCACGATCCCACGCGGGCAATGAAATCCCGCTGAGAACGAGCCGCAACATAGAACCGCCAGACCGGATGCTCCGTTCTGCGGCTCGGCTGGTGCAGCTTTCCGCAAGCGATCCCCTCTTCTTCGAGGATCTCTCGCAGTCTGGCTATATCCGCTCGATCCTTCTGCACGAACTGGATGTAAAACCTCGCACTGGCATCCCGTGGAATGCCGCCCTCGGCGTCGAAGTAGCCCCGCGCATACGCGCAACGCTCCTCCTTCGTCGAGAATGAGGGTTCAGCCGCCAACCATGCGGCTGACGTCTCCAGGACCCAAAACCTGCGGTCCTTGCCCTCGCGATACATCCAGGCTTTCTGACCTTGCGCTTCAAGAAGCAAGCGAAGGACATCCAGCCATTCCACGTCGGCCTGCCCAAAGCGGACAGTCCCATGACGTGAACTGATCGTCGCATCGTGTGCTGCTCCGAACAGATAGCTCCAAGCACCTAAAGCGCCTGTCGCCAGGAGCTCGGCGTGTAGTCTCTGAGGGGTCAATGCCTCCGCCAGGTTGGGCGGGGACACGACTTCCCTGCTGATTGTCCGCACCCCCACATTTTCACTGCTGCTCCGGATGGAACAGCTAGTAGCGAGGGATACTCGGAGTTTCCAGCATACAGCCGAGTTTTTCACGTGTCGTTACCGACACGGGTCGCAACTTGCTTACGACTTCACCCCAGTCACGAGCCCCACCTTCGACGGCTCCCTCCCTTGCGGGTTAGGCCACCGGCTTCGGGTGTTGCTCACTCCCGTGGTGTGACGGGCGGTGTGTACAAGGCCCGGGAACGTATTCACCGCGGCAGTGCTGATCCGCGATTACTAGCAACTCCGCCTTCATGCAGGCGAGTTTCAGCCTGCAATCCGAACCGAGACGCGCTTTAAGGGATTCGCTCCACCTCGCGGTATCGCAGCCCTCTGTACGCGCCAATGTAGCACGTGTGTAGCCCTGGACATAAGGGGCATGATGACTTGACGTCATCCCCACCTTCCTCCGGTTTGTCACCGGCAGTCTCGCATGAGTCCCCAACTGAATGCTGGCAACATGCGACGGGGGTTGCGCTCGTTGCGGGACTTAACCCAACATCTCACGACACGAGCTGACGACAGCCATGCACCACCTGTGAAAGTGCCCCGAAGGGAAGACGTGTTTCCACGCCGGTCACTCACATGTCAAGCCCAGGTAAGGTTCTTCGCGTCGCGTCGAATTAAACCACATGCTCCGCTGCTTGTGCGGGCCCCCGTCAATTCCTTTGAGTTTTAGCCTTGCGGCCGTACTCCCCAGGCGGGCAACTTAATGCGTTAGCTTCGACACAGGGGGAGTCGACACCCCCCACATCTAGTTGCCATCGTTTACAGCGTGGACTACCAGGGTATCTAATCCTGTTTGCTCCCCACGCTTTCGCGTCTCAGCGTCAGTACCGTCCCAGCGAGCTGCCTTCGCCATTGGTGTTCCTCCTGATATCTGCGCATTTCACCGCTACACCAGGAATTCCACTCGCCCCTTCCGGACTCTAGCCCGACAGTATCCACCGGCATTCCAGGGTTGAGCCCTGGACTTTCACAGCGGACTTATCGGGCCGCCTACACGCTCTTTACGCCCAATGATTCCGGACAACGCTTGCACCCTACGTATTACCGCGGCTGCTGGCACGTAGTTAGCCGGTGCTTCTTGTGAAGGTACCGTCACTCCAGCCGGCTATTAACCGGCGAAGCTTCGTCCCAACTGAAAGGGGTTTACAACCCGAAAGCCTTCTTCCCCCACGCGGCGTTGCTGCGTCACGCTTTCGCGCATTGCGCAAGATTCCCCACTGCTGCCTCCCGTAGGAGTCTGGGCCGTGTCTCAGTCCCAGTGTGGCTGATCGTCCTCTCAGACCAGCTACCCATCGAAGCCTTGGTGAGCCGTTACCTCACCAACAAGCTAATGGGCCGCGGGCCCATCTCGATGCGGAGGCCGAAGCTTCCTTTCCCCTTGCGGGCACATCCGGTATTAGCCCGAGTTTCCTCGGGTTGTCCCGGTCATCGAGGCAGGTAACCCACGTGTTACTCACCCGTTCGCGGCTCTGCCCCGGGGCAAGCCCCGGTTCGTCGCTCCACTTGCATGTGTTAAGCACGCCGCCAGCGTTCGTCCTGAGCCAGGATCAAACTCTCCGTGAAGAACTTCACACGAAAAGCTGTTATGGAGTTGCCGGTGCTCGGCGAGCGACGAATCGCCCTACGAGGACCGGACGGTCGGGGTCCTATACACGTGGACCCAGAACCATAACGGGGTGCTTCTCATCTACTTGACTCTTTTGTCCGCCCCCGGTATGTGCACGCAAGCGTGCCGCCCGGCGGCGGGTCGAACCTGGACGCACACCACGATCGAAGGTCGATCGTAGGTGCGCATGCTGTTGAGTTTTCAAAGACCGCCCGACCTCTCGTGAGGGATTCTCGTTGAGAAGACCGTCCAGCCCACGCCCGAGGGCGCTTTTTGGGCCGACGAAGAAGTATAGCGCGATCGCCTAGTCCGCGCAACGCAGACGACGGAAACGACGCTTGCCCACCTTCAGGACCGCCCCATCGGCGCGCTCCGTGGCGACATCGTACTCGCTCGCCCCGACGGCAACCTCGTCCAGCGACACGCCGCCCTGCTCGATCAGGCGCCGCGCCTCGCTGCGCGAGATGCCAAACGCGCCCGCCATCAGCTCAGGCAGGTGCACCGTCGTCCCCCCGGCGCCCGCCTGAAAGACGGCCTCCTCGATCTGCTCCGGCGCCTCGCCCGCCACGAACACGCGGTCGAAGTGGCGCTCGGCCGCCACGGCCTGCTCGGGGGAGTAGAGCCACCCCACGAGCTCGCGTGCGAGCAGCCGCTTGGCCTCGCGCGGCGTCAGGCGCGCGGAATCGCCATCCGGCAGGTCCGCGGGGCAGGAGCGGTGCAGCAGCAGGCGATACCAGTCGGCCATCGCCTCGTCGGGGATGCTCAGCGTCTTGCCATACATCTCCTGCGGGCTGTCGGTGATGCCAATGTGGTTGCCCAGCGACTTGGACATCTTCTGGCGGCCGTCCGTGCCGACGAGGATCGGCAGCGTCATGATCGCCTGCTCTGGCTGTCCGTAGGCGCGCTGGATGTCGCGGCCCAGCAGCAGGTTGAACTTCTGGTCGGTCCCCCCCAGCTCGACATCCGCGCGCACCGCCACCGAGTCATAGCCCTGCAGCAGCGGGTACATCAGCTCGAGCATCGAAATCGGCTGCGCCGCCGCCCAGCGCTTGGAGAAGTCTTCGCGCTCCAGCAACTGCGCGACGGTCGTGGTGCGCAGCAGCCCCAGCACCTCGCTCATCTCAAGCTGCAGCCATTCGCTGTTGCGCCGCACCTCAAGGCGCTCAGGGCGAGGGTCGAGGATGCGCGAGGCCTGCTCCTGGAACGTCTGTGCGTTGGCGTCGATCTCCTCGCGCGAGAGCATCGGGCGCAGTGTGCTGCGCCCCGAAGGGTCCCCCACCCGCGCGGTGAAGTCCCCCACGATCAGCACCACTGTGTGCCCGGCGTCCTGGAACTCGCGCAGCTTGCCGAGCACCACCGCGTGCCCCAGGTGGATGTCGGGCGCAGTGGGGTCGATGCCGAGCTTCACACGCAACGGCCGGGCCTCCCTGTCGGCCAGCTCCAACTTCTGCGCAAGCGCGCCCGCAGGCAGGCAGTCCACAGCGTTGCCTGCAAGCTGCACGGACTCTGCTCGTACGGACGCGGACATGTCAGCCAAGGCTATGTCAATCCCCGCGCCCGCGCGCGCGGCGGACCTCCGCGAGGCGGGCGGCTTGGGTGGCCTCCGCCTCGTCGGGTGTGTAGAAGCGCTCCTCAATCGCGTGCGCCGGCGCCAGCTCCTGCGGGGAGACGTGGCCGGGGTGTTTGTGCGGGCTGTCGTAGCCATCGCCGCGCCCGCCCGAGCGCAGCTGAACCGGCGGCGGGTCGGCGCCGTGGTCACGGATGAAGCCGCGCGCGGCGCCAATCGCCCGCTTGGCGGCGTCGGACTTGGGTGCGAGGGACAGGTAGATGGCGGCCTGCGCCAGGGCGAACTGGCACTCCGGCAGGCCCACGTGCTCGACGGCCGCAGCCGTCGCCGTCGCGAGCGTCAGGGCGTGCGGGTCGGCGTTGCCGATGTCCTCGCTCGCCAGGATCACCATGCGCCGGGCGATGAAGCGCGGGTCCTCGCCCCCCTCCAGCATCACCGCCAGGTAATAGAGCGAGGCGTCGGGGTCCGAGCCGCGCGTGGCCTTGATCCAGGCGCTGATCGTGTCGTAGTGGTTGTCCGCGCCCTTGTCGTAGTGCACGATCCGCCGCTGCAACGCGTCTTCGGCTTGCGCCGCCGTGACCTGCTCGCCGGCCGTCGTCGTCTCGCACGCCAGCTCCAGCGCGCCCAGCGCCGTGCGCGCGTCCCCGCCGGAGCGGGCCGCCAGCAGCTCGATCGCCTCCGCGCTCACGCGTGCCGTGCCGCACTCGCCGCGCTGCAGGGCGCGGGTGAGCAGGGTGCGCACGTGCTCCTCCGTCAGCTCGTTCAGCTCATAAAGCCGTGTGCGCGAGAGCAGCGCGCCGTTGACCTCGAAGGAGGGGTTCTCCGTCGTCGCCCCGATCAGCGTCAGGAGCCCGTCCTCCACGGCCGGCAGCAGCGCGTCCTGCTGGGCCTTGTTGAAGCGGTGGATCTCGTCGAGGAAGAAGATCGTGCCGCGCCCGCCGCGGCGGCGCTCGCGCGCCCGCTCGATCACCGCGCGCACGTCCGCGCGGCCCACCTCCACGGCCGATAGCTCCTCGAAGGCGGCCCCTGCGTTGGCCGCCACGATGCGCGCGAGCGTCGTCTTGCCGCTGCCCGGCGGGCCGTGCAGGATCATCGAGTGGGGGTGCCCGCTCTCGATCGCCCGGCGCAAAGCCGAGTCCGGCCCCAACAGGTCCTCCTGGCCGACGAAGTCCGCAAGCGTCGTCGGGCGCAGGCGCGCGGCGAGCGGTGCGCCGGGGGAGACCTGCGCGGGGGCCGCCGTCGCCTCGGCGGGATCGAACAGCGAGTCCATCTCGACGAGAACTCTAGGGCCAGGGCGCCTCAGCGGAGGCTCGGACTAGCGTCCGGGGCCGCGACGTGCCGCTCGGCTGCCGTGTGCGCGCCGGTGCTTGGGCTTCTTTGGCGGCGCTTTGTGGTGCTTTTTCTTGGGCGGTTTGTAGACCGGGTTTTTCACCGGGGGGAAGACCGGCACCGGGACCAGGCCCGGACTCGACGGCTGGAAGATCTGCTGCAGGAACGTGGGTGTCGTGAACGTGCGGTCGGGGCCCACCGTCGTGCCGGCGGCGTTCACGGCGATCAGGCGGTAGTGGTATTCGGTGCCCGGCTGCAGGCTGTCCGCGGCGACGCTGACGGACGTGGGGCCTGCTTCAGGCGGGCCTGCCGCGCCACCGTAGAGCCGCGTGCCATAGGCGGTGCTCGTGCCCAGTTCGAACAGGAACGTCGTCGGCGTGTCCTCGGTGAAGACTAGGCCGGTGAGGATGGCGCCGTTCGGGCCGACCGCGGCGGCGAGGCCGGTTTCAAGTGCAGGGGGCGTTTCAGGGTGCGTCGGGGCGGGCGGCGTGGCAAAGGTCTGATCTAGGCTCACGCCTTCGCCGCCCACGCCGTTGGCCACGATCCGGAAGTGGTAGGTGCGCCCGGGTTCCAGGCCGCTCGCGGCCTCCTGCACTTCGGTCGGCACATCGGTCGTGGCCATCGGGACCTCGGGCAGGACGTGGCCGTAGGTCGCCGTCGCGCCGTATTCGAAGCGGAAGCTGGTGGCGCTACTCAGGGGGTTGACGAAGCCGCGGAAAACGACGCTGTCGCTCGTCACGTCGATCGCTTCGACGCCCGAGACTTCCGGCTGGGCGCTGAGCGTCTCGAAGGTGCCGGTTTCGCTGCGTTCGAGTAGGCCCGAGCTGTTGGTGCCGACGAGGCGGTAGCTGTATTCGGTCGCAGGCTGCAGGCCGGTGAGCGAAGCAGTGGCGGGGACGAAGGCATTGACCGCGGGGACGCTCGTCGACGAGGTGGATTCGACGAACGTCGGAGTCGGACCGTATTCGAAGTAGTAGGCCGCTTCGTTCGTTTCTTCGGGGTCGATTTCGCCGTGCAGCGTCGCTTCGGTGGGGGTGATGCCGGAGGGTGGGGGGAGCAGGCGGACATCGGGGACCTTGACGAACTCGACGGCTTCGATGCTTTCGGTGAGGATGTTGCCGACGTACACGTCGCCGCTGGTGGCGTTCACGCCGACCCCTTCGGAGGTGAGCCCACCGGCAGGGTGGTATTCCCCGATCACGGCCCCCGGCGCAGCGCCTTCCGGCGGTTCGCGTTCCACGACATAGCTGTCGTGATCTACGTAGACGTGGTTGTTGGCCGGGTCCACCGCGACCGCGCGCGACTTTTCTTCGTCGAACGGCGCGACTTCGAATTCGCCGCCGGCGCCGGGTGTGAGCTTGTATACGGGGCCCTGGTAATCCTGCACGTACACCACCCCGTTGGAGTCGACGGCCACGCCGGAGGGTTCTCCGGTCGGGATCGCGGTCTGCCTGACGTCTTCCCCGGCGGCGTTGAACTCGTACAGGGCGCCGCCGAAGTTCGACACGTACACGTTGCCTGCCCCGTCGATCGCGATCCCGCCGGGACCCGTGAACGGCGTCGATGGGTTCGTTTCCTGCGAGAGCAGGTTGGGCAGGCAGCCGTTGCCGGTGTTGCCGAAGCCGGTGAACTGGCAGACGTACTTGTAGGCGCCGCCTTCCAACTTGAACTTGTCAACGGCCTTGTGGCCGACGTCGGCGACGTAAAGGACACCCGCTTCGCTCACCGCGACGCCCACCGGTTCCGCGGCTTCGAGGAAGTTGAAGCCGCCGCTGGGCGTTTCCGCGCCCGTGACCTCGGTCGGCACCCCGCCACTGGGGCTGCCCCCTTCGGCGCCGAAGATCTTCACCGTCTGGCTTTCGTGATCGGTTACGTACACGTTGCCCGTCACCTGGTCGACGGAGATCGCGTTCGGTCTGCCGACCGGCCCCAGGCTGAACGACAGCTTGAGCGCCGCGATCTTCGCGCCCGCAGGCGCCGCGGCGAGCCCGAGCGCCGCAAGGACCGCCATTGCCACGGCCAGCGACAGGCGCAGGCGCATCTAACCGTGCCTCCCGCCGCTGGCGGCGGCAGCCTTGCCGGCCTTCTTCGCTTTCTTCGGCTTTTTCTTTGGCCTGGGGCAACCGGTGACCGCGATCTTCGTGCTCTGCTTGAGCTGCGCGCCGTTCTGCCCCGTCAGCGTCGTGGGCATCGTGAGCTTGGAGCCGCACAGGTTGCCATGTAAAGCGGCCGCCAGATTGGTCGTCAGCCCCGAGTGCGGGCTCTCCGGCAGCTTGAATTCGAAGCTCGTGATCGGCGCGTCGGGGATGGTTGCGAACGTGCTGCTGGTGATGCCCTTGGCGATGTTGATGTGCCCCGTGAGGTTGACCCGCGTCCCGTCACCCTGCAGGATCACCACCACGTCGGGGAAGGCTGCGCCGCCGTGGGAGACGAGGTACGCGGGGCCTGTGAGCGGCACTGGCAGCACGGGCGTGACCGCCTCGGCGACGCCGATCAGCGAGCCGGCCGGGCAGGTCGCCGGGTTGGCTTCGAACGTCGCGGCCAGGCAGGCCTGCTGGATCGTCGTCAGCCGCGCCGGCAGCTGCTTGGGCAGCGTCACGGACGCCGAGGCGATGTTGGCCTGGCCGGTCGCGCTGAGCACCGTCACGTGCAGGCTCGCGCCGTTCTTCTTGGAGGTGCTGCCCTGGGTGGACGTCGTGAACTTCGGGCTGAATGGCAGCGTACGGCAGTTGGCAGTGGCGAACGGGCTTGAGAGGTGCGCGATCGCGCCCTGCGCGCCGGTCACCGTCACCGCGACCTGCCTGGCGGTGCAGCCCGTCGGGTTGAACACGAACTTTTCGTGTTCCACGGTGACGTTGGCGGTCTGCACGCGCAGCGGCACGCCGTCGATCAGCTGCGGGAGCGGTTCGGTCGTGATCGTGGCCTGCGCCGTGTTCGGGTCGATCGTGATCGCGCCGCGCACGACGACCGGCCGCCCGAGGTGAAACGGTCCCGCTTCGGCGGGCACGACGACCGAGACGCCGAACGGCGCGCCGTGGTAGCCAGTTGTGAGATAGACGCTGCCCTGCACCCACAGCGGGTGTGAGCCCGCGCCAGCGGCGGCCGTGACCGTGCCGATGTGGCTCGCCGCCGGGCAGTCGCCGAGGCTGGCTTCCGGTTCGCCGCACAGCTGCACGTTGGCGAGCATCGCCAGCAGGCCCTGCGGCATCGTGACCGTCGGCTGCGAGATGTACTGCTGGCGATCGCCGCGCGAGAGCGTCAGCGTGAACGGGCTGAACGCCCCTGCGTCGGGGTTCGTCGTCTGCGCCACGAGCGACGGCGCGAACGGCAGTGACGCCGGGCAGCCACCGCCCGCGCCGTCCCAGTCGACCTTGAATTCGGAGAAGGCCGGGACATCGAGCGTGGCCGGCGCGCTCCACGCAGAGAGGTTGCCGGCGGTCGTCGCGGGGCCGCACGCCTGCGGGTTTGCCAGCGCCGCGCGCGGGCCGCCGTACAGCCGCAGTCTGATCGCGCTGAACGGCACCTGCGGGTTTTCGCGGAAGCTCGCCGTGATCTGCCCGTTGCCGGGGTCGACCGAGACGTGGCCGGCGAACTTGACGATCGAGCCGTCGCCCGAAACTTCGAGGTAGGCGCCGAAGAGCTTGCCATCGCGCGCGTCGTTGTCCGTGCATTCCGGCTGCCCGTTGCCGCCGCAACCCGGTTCGGCGATGAAGACGTGGCCCTGCAGCGGAGTCGGCAGCAGCGGCGTTTCGACTTCCACGGAGCCGACCGTCGAGGCACGCGGGCAGTGCCCCGGCGCGGTGTGGTAGAGCCCGTCGTCGTAGGGGCTGCCGTTGCCGCCGAGGTGGCCCGCGCCCAGTTCGGTCGCTTCGGGGTCGCCGACGTCCTCGCCTGCTCCAGGCTGGCCGGCCGCGAGGGTCTGGCCGTTGCCGATGTTGATCCCCTCCGGTCCCGTTGCCGCGCACGTGCGCAGGCCGTCCGCCGCGGAGGGCGAGATCGAGACCCCCGCCGGCAGCGTCACGGTCGCTTCCTTCAGCGGTGGCGTGCCGGGTGTCGCGGGGCTTTCGTTCTGCGGGTTGGCTACAGTGAAGTCGTACCCCGACGGCTCGTCCGCCTGGGTGGTGTCGGGGCGTGCCGAAAGCGTAGGCTGGAACTGGAGCAGGTTGCAGTCGGTCAGCTGTGGGTAGGTGGTGGATTCGGCGAACGAATAGACGTTCCCGTGCTGGTTGGCCGGACTACCCCAGCTGTCAGCTTCGGCGGCCGCCGTCAGCGGCCCCGCTTCGCAGTCGGCGGGGCTGGTGAAGAAGGGCTTGGGTGTGCCGCCGGCTTCGCCGAAATGTTTCGCGGGTTCGCCGTAAAACAGCAGCGTCGTGCCGATCGTCCTCAGCGAAGGGATCCCCGGCACGGTCACGCGCAGGCGCAGCTGGCCGTCGATGCGCACGGCGCCGGCATACATGTACACCGCCTTGCCGAGATAGGTGAAGCCGAACTCTGCCGGAAAGCCGGGTTCGGGCTGCATGTTGTATATCGCCGTCGTCTCGCTGTGCGACGCCCCGGAGGCACGGAAGGTCTGTCCAGGCGACGCCTCGAACACGACCGTGCCTATCCGGCTGCCAGGCGGACAGGCCGTTTCTTCTGTCTGCTGGAGCAGAGCCTCGAGTGGACACTTGGGCGTCGCCTGGGGATCGCCCACCAATCCGAGCGGCAGATCGACGATCGCGTCCTTGACTTCTGCCGCCGAGCTCACGTTGTTGCCAGAAACGTTGCTGGCGAAGTAGATGCTGGTGGCGAGCGTGTACGGTCGCCCACCTACAGCGGTCGAGAGCAAGCCGTCGGCTTCGAACGCCTGCAGGCTGAAACTCACGATCCCGAACGGCGCCGGTTCGGAGCTGAATGCCGTCGCCTCACGCGTCGCGACCGCGGGGGCGCCGCCGCCAGACACCGAGGCGACGTTGAACGCCCCAGTCACCTTTGCCCCTGCTTCTAGTCTGGCGCCGACCGTGACGACAATCGTCCCGCCCGCAGGCACTTCCCCGCCGACGCACTGCAGCGGAACCTTGGTGCACGTGAATTCCGTTTCGGTCTCAACCTCTTGTCCGCTTATACTTTCAACGTGCACGCCCGTGGGCAGTTCGTCCGCGATCGTCACGGGCACCCCTACACGACTGGCCTGGCTGCCGACGTTCGTCACGATCAACTCCCAGTCGCCACCGGTCGTCGAGAAGTTCGTGGGCTGCTCGACCGACTGGATCGACCAGCCGGCCCCGGGCGGAGGAGCCGCCGCCGCGCTGGCGCAGAGGACCGAGGCCGAGCACAGCACAAGCGCGATCGACCACAGGCGCACAGGCCGCTGCCGCGTGTCGCGACCATGGATGATCCGCCTCATTGTCATGGCGCGCTCCTCGTCCCACTGCTGCCGCGCACATGCCCGGGGGGGATGGGGCGGCGGATCGCCTTCCTTGCAGTCTGCGACTTCCGGCGCTTCTTCGGCTTGGCTTTTCGGCGGACTGTCTTCTTTGCCTTGGGCGTGATCGGCGTCGGCCCGGACGTCGCTGGGACGCCAGCTTCCGCCGCCTGGACCGCGCTTCCGCCTGGCGCCACCAGCGTCGGCGTTCCAGCCAGCGCCCCCTGACACGCTTCCCTGCAGTCCGCCGGTTCCAGCGGCGTTGGAAAGCCGCCTTCGACGCGTGCGTCGTAAAGATCCTGCTGAGTGTTGCCATCAGCGGAGATCAGTGGATCGGAGGTCCAGAAGAACACGTCATCGCCCGACGGATCCGAGCCTACGAGAGACACGCTCGGACTGCCGTTGACGACCGAGACATCGCGTCCATCGGACAGCAGATACACGTTCCCTGTGCGGTACTCATAGACGTTTGGAACCAGCTGCCCAAAGACATCGCGGTGATCGCTCAGTGCCAACGGGGTAAGGGCGTCTGGGCTTTCGAAGAGCACCGCGCCGCTCGCGGGCGCCTGCGATCCGGCCGCCAGGGTCGGCGAGTCGGTGCCGTCGTCCGGGTAAGCAGCCGGAAAGCGCTTACTGATGGCCGAGCCGACAGCGGGCTCTCTACCGTTATCGTTGTAGCCTTCCTCCCCGATCGACACTCGCGCGAGCGCCCCTGTTTCTGCGTCGTACTGGAACACCTGGGGCTTGCCGGAACTGATGCCTTCATCCGTGATATCCGCTTCGCTGGTGAACACGAGATAGCGCCCTTCGCCGGACGCGAGCACCGGACGGTCGTCTCTGTGTGCCCAGTCGGCCGCGTCACTGGGCGCGAGCGTCGCAATAAAAGATATGTCTCCATCGGCATATACGTATAGGTTGTCTTCGCCGGAGAGCGCGCTGCTACCCAGCCCATTCGAAACATCTGTCAGCTTCCCCTTGGCCACGAAGTAGACGTGCGATCCGTCCTCTGAGACGCGCGCGACTCCCTGCACTTCGGGATCCGCACTGCCAGCCGACACGAGCACCAGTCGCTGCGCGCCCGCACTGCTCAGTTCAGCCTCGTACAGGTTGCAGCCGCCCAGGCCCTTGGTAGCGGAGCATTCCTGCGCGCTGTCACCGATCGTGTTGTCTTCGCTCGCTCCGGGAAGGAGCTTCCCGGAACTGGTGAAGAAGACCTTAGAGCCATCGCTCGAGGCGCCCTCGAAGTTTGCGTCGGCGCAGGGCGAGAGCGGCGCAGGCGGGCAGGAGATCGGGACTGTGCGCATTTCCGGAGCTGACGTCGTTGCTGTATAGGGCGTCTCTTCCCGTACGAACAGCTCATCGACCGGCGGCTGTGAGCCGGCGCATTTGTCATTGTGCATTGCCGTGAAGAACACACGCTCCCCGCTCGCGGAGACTGCGTTGTACACTGAACCGAGCCCATTCGGTTCTTCTTCGGTCGAGCTGGACCCCAGTCGCGTACCGCACTGGCTGATCAGCTCCGTGCTTTCGCGGCCACCGTCCACGCCGACCAACTGCGGCTCCCGTTCTCGGGTTTCGCCGGACTGCTCGACTCCAACGTATTCGTAGAGGGTCCCACCGCTCGCGGTTGTGTCGAACGGCCAGCGGGATCCTTCGAGGGTCGAGAAGAGCACCCGCGCAAGATCACCCGACGCACCGAAGTAATGATCGCTGTGAATGTTGCCGCCTCCAGGAGCGAGTGGTCCGATCTCTCTGAACGTCCCCCGCGGCTGCTCGAGATAGAAGTCGTAGGCCCCTTCGGGCTGCGCCAAGGTCTCCAGCACCCATAGTGACGAGCTGAGATCGGTCGACGCGTCCAGCAAGCCTCCGCCGCCTCGATATCGCCATGAGGGAGGACCCAACGACACAGACGCCCAGCCCCGCGACATCCGCGACAGCAGATAGGTTTCCGCAATGATCGCCGTATTATTCAATATGCCGTCTTCCGCCCCACCGAAGGTGCCAAGGCTGCCGACCACCACACTTGAGCCTTCCGGTGAGACTGCGAAAACTTCAGTTAGGATCCCGCTCTCGGCGTAGGTGGGTGAAACCAGCTCATACGCACGGCAATCGGGAAGCTGCCCCGAGCGCAGTTCGGAGCGGAGCGCTTCGTTGGGACAAGCGCTGGCCCACGCACCGGCCGTAGGCAAAGCTACCCAAACGATCACCGCGAGGCAGATGCGCCGGGAAAAAGGATAGCCTCCCACCTGGATTTTCTACTTCATATCCCTTAACCCATGTGAGCGTGTTTCCTGCCTCACCTCCAAAAGGAAGTAAATCCAAAAAGTAGGGCCACCTTAGCCAGTGGCCCTACCAGGGTAGTTTATCTATTTTTCAAAAACGGCTATTTCTTGTTGTGCTGCTTCTGTTTCAGTTTGCCCAATTAGACCAGATGGATTGCTAGCTAATGTCAAGCCCAGAACTAGAGGTTGATACCCACCCCCAACCCAGATGTGTTGGAGGAATCCTTCTTTTCCTACTTCTGTTTCTAGGACTTTTGCAGGAAGCGTTGCGGAAGGCAGCGTCCGTACGGACAGTATTTTGTTGAATTCGCCAAGATTTGTCAGGCTTGGAATGCCGACCTCGGCCCCACCTACCTTCGAAAGCCCAGCCAATACGCCACAGGCTTTTGAGCCTCCTACTAGATCTATTTCGGCAAAGGCACCTGACGCTTTTCTCAAATCAAGCACCGGGAATTCTTTTTCAGATTGTCTTTGTGGTTCGGTCTGCGTGAAGACGATATCCCATTTTTGTTCTGTTTGGGGTAGTTCTTCCAGCTGTTTTTTTTCACCGTTCCATTTCCACGCCAAATGGCCTTTTAGTTGTACAATATCGCTGAATTGACCTTGCTGACCAACGGAAGCTTTACATTCAGGTTTTGCTACGCCATTGATCTTTACTTCTGGTTGTTGATAAAATATAACTAGTTTAATTTGACCTTGGTGTTCCCCGTTGAGAAGAGCACCTTTCACCTGGGTAGCAGCAGAAACAAGTTCAATTTTTGTACCACCGATTTCGGTGGCGAGGGTCTGCACGCCCCCTTTGCCGGAGAAATTTTCCGGCGCTTTGGGTTCGATTTTTTCTCCTTCGCCTTTCCCACCGACTGCCCGGTGGTGCCAAAACGGCCCGGCTTCCGCCGAGGCCGCGCCCGCCATGACCGACCCCACCAGCATCATTGCCAGCAAGCCGAGCACGAGGGCTCTTAGTCTTGATGTAAGCACTGCTATGTCCTCCTTCTGCCCCGACAGCGCCGGGGCCTTCGATTGGGAGGCCCGGCGAACGCCCTTAGCTCCTGCGGCCGCCGAACCCGCTTACCGTCGGCCCCGACACCTTTGGGGGAAGGAGCCGACCTGATCCAGTATGCCGAACCGCTCGCCGCCCACCAGGGGGTAAACTACGTATTCTCCGGCGGGAAAGTATTTAGCGTCAGTCTCCGGCAGGCGCCTTCACGCGCGCCCGGAACACATGGAAGGACCAGCCCTGGTAGAGCAGCACCACCGGAAAGCAGACCACGGTAACGATCGTCATCACCGTCAGCGCATAGCCCCCCGAGGCCGCGTTGTTCACGGTCAGGTTGTACGCCGCGCTCGTGCTCGACACCATCACGTTCGGATACAGGTCGATGAAGATCGACCCCACCACCGCCGCGATCGTTGCAGCCGATGCGGCGAAAGCCCAGCCCTCGTGCTGGTCGCCGCGTGCCAGGCGCGCGGCGAAGACGACCGCGATCAGCGCCAGCGCTTCCACCGGCCCCGGCACCTGCGTGTGGCCGTTGACGACGCGCGTCCAGATCACCCAGCCGAGGACCGCCCCCATGGCCGCCCAGCCGAGCGGGCGCGAGGCGGTGCGCGAGCGCTCGCGCACGTCGTCGGTGGTCTTCAGCATCAGGAAGGTGGAGCCGTGCAGCAGGCACAGCCCCACGAGGGTCACGCCGGTCCAAAGGCCGTAAGGGGTCAGGAGGTCGAAAAAGTTCCCCGTGTATTCGCCCGCGCTGTCGATCGGCAGTCCCACCAGCAGGTCCCCCAGCCCCACGCCGAGCAACAGCGGTACGAGCAGGCTGCCGAGCGTCGTGCACCACGTCCACGTCTTTCGCCAGCGCGGGTCATCGCTCTTGCCGCGGAACTCGAACGCCACGCCGCGCGCGATCAGGGCCACGAGCACGAGCAGCAGCGCGAGGTAGAGCGCGGAGAACATCGTCGCGTACCAGTCGGGGAAGGCCGCGAAGGTGCCGGCTCCCGCGACGACCAGCCACACCTCGTTGCCGTCCCAGAACGGCCCGATCGTGTTCAAGGCCACACGCATGCCCGTTTCGGTCTTGCCGACGACGGTGTGCAGCATCCCCACGCCGAAGTCGAAGCCCTCCAGCACGAAGAACCCGACCCACAGGAGCGCGAGGGTGATGAACCAGAGCGTGTGCAGGTGCATGGTTTCAGTAGGTCAGCGCCGGGATGGCGCCGCCTCCCTGTCCGGATCCGCTCGTCGCGGGGCCGCCCGGTGCGCCGGCCGCGCCGCCCGTGGTGGGGCCGCCCGCGCTGCTGCCCTCACCCGTGCCCGCCGTGTCCTCGTAGTCGAGGCCCCTGCGCGCGTAGCGCAGCATCAGCGTCAGGTCGGCCGCGCCCAGCGCGATGTAAACGGCCACGAACACGATCAGGCTGATCCAGATGTCGGTCGAGGTGACCGAAGGCGAGTTGGCGTGGATGGTCTTCATCAGCCCCTGCACGATCCACGGCTGCCGTCCGTTCTCGGTGAGCATCCAGCCGGCCGTGTTCATCAGGAATGGCGTCACCACCGCCCACAGCGATAGGCGCAGGAACCATTTCGAGTGCTCCAGGCGGTTGCGGTGCAAAAGCCAAGCCCCCCACAGCGCCAGCGCCAGCACGAGCGAGGCGAGGTAGGCCATGATGCGCATCGACCAGTACTGGATGAACACATCCGGCACGTAGTTCCCGGGCCCGTACTTCTTTTCGTATTCCTTCTGCAGCTGGGTGAGCCCCGTCACCCCGCCATTCCACGAGTTCGTCGCCAGCAGCGACAGCAGGTGCGGGACCTCGAGGATCTGCGAGGGCGTCTCGTCGTTGTTGCCCCCGCCGATCTGAAACAGCGAGAACGAGCAGGGCTGGCAGTTTTCCCACTGCGCCTCCGCCGCCGCGATCTTCATCGGCTGGTACCGGGTCTCGACGACGCCCAGCTCGCTGCCCACGAACAGGGCCAGCACGATCGAGGGGATCAGCACGGCCAGCGACAGCCGCGCGGTGCTGCGGAAGGCCTCGACCTCCCGGCCCTTGCGCAGGTACCAGGCGGACACCGCCAGCATGATCAGCGAGCCCGTCACGAACGAGGCCAGCAGCACGTGCACGTACCCCCACGTGAACGTCGGGTTGGTGAACAGCGCGCCGATGTCGTTCAGCTGGGGCTGCCCCGCCTTGTTCAGCGCATAGCCCACGGGATGCTGCATCCACGAGTTGGCCGCCATGATGAACATCGCCGAGAGCATCGCCCCGATCGCCACCAGCCAGATGCACGCCAGGTGCACGCGCTTGGGCAGCCGGTCCCAGCCGAACAGCCACAGGCCGAGGAACGTGCTCTCCAGGAAGAACGCCGCCAGCCCCTCCATCGCCAGCGGCCCGCCGAACACGTCGCCCACGAAGCGCGAGTAGGCGGACCAGTTCATGCCGAACTCGAACTCCTGCACCAGCCCCGTGACGACCCCCACGGCCACGTTGATCAAGAGCAGCGTGCCGAAGAAGCGCGTCAGGCGCCGGTAGTCGTCTTTGCCGTTGCGGTGCCAGGCGGTCTGCAGCATCGCCACCAGGAGGGCGAGCCCGATCGTCACCGGCACGAACAGGAAGTGGTAGATGCTCGTCGTCGCGAACTGCCAACGTGCCAGATCGTTGGTCATTCCCGTGGGAATGTATCGCCCTGCAAGCGCCAAAGCGCGGCGTAACGTCCCCCGAAACGGGTGATGAGCCGCGCGTGCGTGCCGCGCTCCGCCACGCGGCCTCTGTCGAGCACAAGGATCTCGTCCATCTCCTGCAGCCCCTGCAGGCGGTGTGTGATGAGCAGCGTCGCGCGCTCGCGCGCGCGGGCGAGCGTCAGGATGTCGGCGAGGATCGCGTCGGCCGTCGGCGTATCCAGGTGCTCCCCCGGCTCGTCCAACACCAGGATCGGGAAGTCCGCCAGCAGCGCCCGCGCCACCGCCAGCCGCTGGCGCTGCCCGCCGGAGATGCGCGCGCCGCGCTCGCCCACGGGGGTTTGCAGGCCGAGCGGCAGGCCCGCCACCCAGTCCGTCAGGCGCACCTGCTCGAGTGCCACCAGCAGCTCCGCTTCGCTCGCATCGCGCCGCGCCAGGCGCAGATTCTCCTCCAGCGTGCTGTCGAAGATGTGCGCGTCCTGCGCCACGAGGCCCACCACGCGGCGGCAGCCGTCGCCGTCGAGCTCCGCCAGCGGTGTGCCGCCGGGGGGCGTCGCCGCCGGAGGCGGGGCGTCAAGGGTCGCCGGGGATGGGGCGCCGAGCGTCACCGCGCCGGGCGGGCGCTCGTATTCGAGGAAGCGCAGCAGCACCCCCGCCAGCGTCGTCTTCCCCGCGCCGCTCGGCCCCACGACCGCCACGCGCCGCCCCGGGCCCAGGTCGAGATCGACGCCGTCGAGCGCCCAATGAGAGGGTCCGGCTCCGCGCTCCGCGTCCGCCGCATCCGGATATCGCGCGCGCAGGCCGCGCGTGCGGATGGCGTATGGGGCGAGCGGCAAGGTCTGTGGGTGCGCGGGCTCCGCCACCGGCGGCGGCGTGTCGAGCACCTCCTGGATGCGTCCGGCTGCGCGGCGCACGCGCGCAAGCGTCTGTGTGGCGCCGGGCAGGTCCGTGACCAGCTCGAACGCCACCAGCGGGATCAGCGCGATGCCCGCCAGCAACACGCCGTTCATCCGCCCGCCGTGCACGGCAGCCACGCCCACCAGCAGGGCACCCCACATCGCCACTCCCGAGCAGAGCCGCGTCAGCCCCTGCCCGATGCCCGCCGTGCGCGCGCTCAGCCGGGCGACGTTCGTCAGCTCCGCATCGGCCGCGCGCGTGCGCGCCAGCTGCGCGCCCATCGCCCCGTTCACGAGCAGCTCGGGTGCACCCTCCAGCAGATCGACGACAGCAGCCGTCAGCTCCCCGCGCGCGGCCGCCTGCCGCGCCTCCGTGCGCGCGGCCAACCGGCCCGTCAGCCAAGGCACAAGCACGCCCGCGAGCAGCAGAGCCATGAGCAGGATCGCACCCGCCGCCGGCAGCATCAGCCACACCGCCGCCACCGTCGCGGAGCCAACCAGCAGCGCGATCGCGAACGGCGGCACCACGCGCAGCAGCAGGTCCTGCAAGGAGTCGACGTCGTGCACCATCCGCGCCAGCAGCTCTCCGCTGCGAAACGCCGGCAGGCCCAGCGGCGCCAGCCGCTCCAGACGCTCATACACACTCACGCGCAAGTTCGCGAGCACGCGAAAAGCCGCGTCGTGCCCCACCAGCCGCTCCGCGTAGCGGCAAAGCCCCCGGGAGAGCGCGAAGAACTGCACCCCCACGATCGCAACGGCGACGGCCGACTCCTGCGGCCGCTGTGAGCTGCGCGAGATCAGCCACGCCGAGGTGCCGATCAACCCGATCGCGGCAGCAACCGAGCCGGCGCCCAGCAGCGTCGCGAGAGTCAGGCGCCCCGCGGCGGGGCGAGCGATCGCCAGGGTGCGCCGCAGGGGGGCCTGCGGGCCGCGGTCCTCGGGGGTAGCTTTGAAGCCCGCAGGCTCGCCGGCTGCGGGATCGCCTGCCGCGGAATCGCCGGCGCGCAAAGCAGTCACGCAGCCACCTCCACCGGGGCGAGCGAGACGACGCGATCGGCCAGTTCAAGCAGCGCCGGGCGGTGCGCCACGAGCACCACCGTGCGCCCGCGAGCCAGCCGCCGCACGGCCCCAAGCACCTCCTGCTCGGTGCGCCCATCCAGGTTCGCCGTCGGCTCGTCCAGCAGCAGCAACGGCGCATCGCGCACAAATGCCCGCGCAAGCGCAATCCGCTGGCGCTCCCCCGCGGACAGACCGGCCCCGCGGTCGCCAAGGGCTGTGTCGATGCCCTGCGGCAATCGCTCGACCACCTCGCCGAGCCCGGCGGCGGCCAGGGCGCTCTGCACCTCCGCGGCGCTCGCCTCGCCGCGCCCCACGCGCACGTTCGCGGCGATCGAGGCGGCGAACAGATGCGGCCGCTGCGGCACCCACGCGAGCTGTGCCCGCCAAGCGTCGGGGTCCAGCTCCGCGAGATCGACGCCGCCGACGCGCACCGCGCCGCCGGTGGGTGCGATCAGCCCGAGCAGCACGCCCAGCAGCGTGCTCTTGCCGCACCCGCTCGGACCGGCGAGCGCCAGCAACTCACCCGGTTGCACGCTCAGGGATAAGTCGCTCAGGGCCGGCTCGTCGCGGCCAGGGTAGCTGACGGTCAGGCGCTCCACCTCCAGCACCGGGGCCGCCGAGTCGGGCGCGGAGGAACCGAGGCCGGGCGCGGAGAGGTTGACGTCGGGCGCGGAGGGGTCGGGGGCGGGGGCGGGGGCCGCCAGATCGGGCACGGCAACGCGTGTACCGCGCGGCGGCAGCGGCTCTTCGAGCACCGCAAACACCTGCTCAGCGGCGGCCATGCCCTCCGCGCTAGCGTGGTAGTTCGTGCCCAGCATGCGCAGCGGCAGATAAGCCTCCGGCGCCAGCACCAGCACGAACAGCCCGCTGCGCAGATCCAGCTCGCCCCCCATCAGCCGCAGCCCGATCGCCACAGCCACAAGCGCCACGGAGATCGTCGCCACCAGCTCCAATATCAGCGAGGAAAGAAAGGCCACGCGCAGGGTGGCGATCGTGCTCACGCGGTAGCGGTCGGTGATGTCGGCGATGGCGGTTGCCTGCGCCTTCGCGCGCCCGAACACCTTCAGCGTCGGCAGCCCCGCCACCACATCGAGGAAATGCCCCGCGAGTTGCTCCAGCGCGAGCAGCTGCCGGTTCATCCGCTCGCGCGTAGTCGCGCCCACAAGCGCCATGAACAAAGGAATCAGCGGGATCGTCAGCGCGACGATCGCCGCCGAGATCCAGTCCTGCGTGAGCACGACCGCGAGCACGAGCAGCGGCACGATCGCCGCCAGCAACAGCTGCGGCAGGTACAGCGAGAAGTACCCGTCGAGCGCATCCACCCCGCGCGTCGCCAACACAGCCAGCTCGCCGGCCTGCCCCCCGACATGGGGGGTCCCGCCGCGATTGGGATTCCCGAGCGCGGGGGCGGGAGTGGGCTCACGCGATGCGCCCGCGGGTCCCAGCAGGCCCACGCGCTCCAGCAGCGCCCCGCGCAACTGCGACTTCGCACGCGCCGAAGAGCGCGCTGCCGCCAGCTCCGCCGCCCAGGCAACCGCCGCGCGCGCGCCCACCACGCCCAGCAGCCACGCAAACGGCGTTTGCAACTGGGCAAGGCCGTGCCCCTGCACAAACGCGCCACTCACCACATCCGCCAGCAGCGCCGCCTGCGCCAAGATCAAAAGCGCCCCCAGCACCCCCAGGCAGACCGAGGCGAAGAGAAATGTCCGTGTCGCGCGTGCGAACCGCAGCAGCCGTGGGTCGAGCGCCCTCACCGGGGCAGCGTATCCTCGATCACCTGGTTCTGCGGGTGCCCGACGCGCGAGCTGATCCAGTCGATCAAGACCTTCAGGCGGCTACCGGGGCCGCCGCCGGTCAGGTAATACATGTGCACCGTCAAGTAGGTGAAGAACGCCGGCCGCCCCCACAGTTCGTGCCCGCGTATCTCACAAACCGCCTTCCCTCGCCCCACCACCGCCAGCGCGCCCTTATCGAAGTACTTGAAAGGCGTCGCCGCGCCCGGGTTCCCGGCCTTGATCCCGTGCGCGACGTGGCGGCCCTGCTGGATCGCCACCGTGGCCAATCCCGGCAGCGGCCTGCCGTTCTCGCCCGCCAGCTGCGTCACGTCGCCGATCACCGATATCTCGGGGTACCCGGCCAGCGTCAGGTCCGGCTGCACCTGCACCCGTCCCGCGCGATCTGTCTCCACACCCGTCGCCTTTGCCAGCGTCGCCACGAAATCCACCGCCTGCACTCCGGCCGCCCAGACCACACACTGCGCGAGCACCCTCTCCCCCTCCCCATCCAGCTCGATCTTCACTCCACTGTCGTCGATCGAAGTCACCCTCGCCCGCTCGCGCACTTCCACACCCAGCGACTGAAGCTCTTCTGTCACCTTTTTGGAAAGACGCTCGCTGAAAGCCGCCGCCACGCGCTCGCCGGCGTCGAGCAATATCACCCTCGCCGCAGCCGGGTCGATACGGGTGAAATCGCGTTTCATGCCGTGCTGCGCCATGATCGCCAGCTCACCCGCGATCTCCACACCCGTCGGCCCGCCGCCGATCACCACAAACGTCAGCCACTTCTCGCGCTCCGCCGGATCGCTGCAACGCTCCGCCTGCTCAAAGGCGCTGTAGATGCCGTTGCGCAGGTTCTCGGCATCGGCCAGGGTCTTCAGGCCATAGGTGCAATGCTGCCACTCGTCGTTGCCGAAATACGAGGTGCGCGCGCCGCAGGCGACGATCAGCGTGTCGTATTCCAGCACCTCCCCCGTGTCGAGCGTGAGCCGGCGCTGCTGCGCGTCCAGCGCCGTGGCCTGCGCCATCAGCACTGTGGTGTTCCGGGCGTGCCGCACCGCATTGCGAATCGGCGAGGCGCACTCGCTCGGGGAGAGGCCGCCGCAGGCCACCTGGTAGAGCAGCGGCTGGAACAGGTGGTGGTGCATCCGATCGACCAGCGTCACATCCACATCCGCCTTGCGCAGGTTGTGCGCCGCGCAGAGACCGCCGAAGCCGCCGCCGACGACGACCACGCGGCGGCGCTCAGCCGCCATCGGCACCCAGGCGCTTGAGCAGGCGATCGCCCACGCGCAGCGCGTTCGCCATCGCCGTCAGGGCGGGATTCACAGCGCCGATGCTGGGAAAGAAACTCGTGTCCACCGCGTACAGGTTGTCGAGCTCGTGCGCCTTGCAATCGGTGTCCAGCACAGAGCTGGCGGGGTCGCTGCCGAAGCGGCAGGTCCCGGCCTGGTGGGCCACGCCCGCGACGGGAATCTTGTTCTCCAAGTAGGCCCAGCGCGGCAGCAGATGGTGCTCCTGCATTCCCAGGTGCCCCAGCAGCGAGCGCAGCTGGTGAAACAGGCGGTCGCGCGCGCCGTTGTTGCTGGAGGTGTAAGCGAGAGTGACGTTGCCCTCGCCGTCCAGCGTCACGCGGTTCTCGGCCTGCGGCAGGTCCTCCGTGGAAAGCCAGAAGTCGACCGCGTGCTCGGCCACGTCCTTGAGTGAAAAGGTCGGGGCGAGCTTGGTCAGCAGCGGCTTCTCGCCGCGGTACATCTCCTCCACCGACTTGCCCACCATCTGGATGTTGCCCATCGGGTACTCCCAAGCGTCGCCGGCGAAGTAGTAATCGTTCACCCCCAGCGTCTTCTGGAACACCGTCGGGTTGGGCTCTTTGGAGAGTGCCAAAACAGCCTGGCTGTTGTGGAACATGTAGTTGCGCCCCACCTGATCGGAGCCGTTGGCCAGCCCGTGCGGGTGCGTGTCGTTGGCCGAGGCGAGCAGCAGCTTCGCCGTGTTCGCCGCGCCGCAGGAGAGCACCACGATGTCGGCGCTGTACGTCTCGCGTGTGGGGCCTCCGCCGTCGGCGTCCGTGCGCTGCACGACTACCTCGGTGACGACTGTGCCGGCGGGGTTGGTGTGAAGCGCCACCGCCTCCGCGTTTCGCAGCAGCGTCACATTGGCGTGCTCGAGCGCCGGCCGCACCCCCAGCACCTCCGCGTCGGACTTCGCATGCACCAGACAGGGGAAGCCGTCGCACGTGCCGCAGCGCACGCAGCGGCTATTTGCCATGTCCTCCTCCAGCAGCCGCACCCCGCAAGGCGCATGAAACGGGTGCAGGCCGGCTTTCGCGAAGTCCTCGGAGAGCTGCGCGATCCGCGGCTCGTGCGAAACGGCAGGGAACGGGTAGGCCGCGCTCGTGTGCGGTTCCGCCGGGTCCTCGCCGCGCGCCCCGTGCACCTCATACAGCTGCTCCGCCTTGGTGTAATAAGGCTCCATCTGCTCGTAGGAGATCGGCCAGGCGGGCGAGAGCCCGCCGTGGTGTTTCAGCTCCCCGAAGTCCTCCGCCCGCAGCCGGTACAGTGCCGCCCCATACAGCTTTGTGGCGCCCCCGACGTAATAGTGCACCTGCGGCTGAAACGGGCTGCCGTCGCCGTCGTACCACACGTCCGGGGAGACGTAGCGGTTTTCCACGAACACCTCCGCGGCGCTCCAGTTCTGCGGCTCGCGCGGCAGCCAGTCGCCGCGCTCCAAAAGCAAGATGCGCTTGCCCGAGGGCGCCAGGTGCCGTGCCAGCGTGCCGCCGCCCGCGCCGCTGCCGACGATGATCACGTCGTAAGAATCGCTCATCAGCTGATCTCCGCCAGTCGCTCGATCACGATGATGCGCGCCGCCGCCTCGATCAGGGCCAGGTGTGAAAACGCCTGCGGGAAATTGCCCAGATGGCGCCCCGTGCTGGTGTCGAACTCCTCCGCGTACAGCCCCAGCGGCGAGGCCACGCGCAACAACCGTTCCATCAAATCGCGCGCCTGCTGCACCTCGTTGACGATCGCCAGCGCCGACACCAGCCAGAACGAGCAGATCAAGAACGAGCCCTCCTTCCCGCTCAGCCCATCGTCGGTCTCATCCGTGCGGTAGCGCAGCACAAAGCCGTCCTCTGTCAAATCGGTGGCAATCGCCATCACCGTGGCGTGCAAGCGCTCGTCGTTGCCCGGTAGGAACCCGAAGATCGCCGCCAGCAGCGTCGAGGCGTCGAGCGCGTCCGTGTCGTAGTGCTGGCGCAGCACCCCCCTGCTGTCGGTCCCATGCAAGAGGATGTCCTGCTTGATCTCCTCCGCCGTAGCCCCCCACTGCGCCTGCAACTCCGCGTTGCCGCGCATCGCCGCCAGCCGTGAGGCGCGATCCATCGCCACCCAGCACATCAGCTTCGAAGAGACATAGTGCTGAGGCTTGCCGCGCGCCTCCCAGATGCCCTGATCCGGCTTTCGCCAAACGGCAGTCGCGCAAGTCGCCTGCGCCTGCACGATCGGCCACAATCGCCGCGGCAGGCGTTCACTGCGACGCGTGTGCAACAGGATCGAATCGAGCGCCGCGCCGAACACATCGTTCTGGCGCTGATCGAACGCGCCGTTGCCCACCCGCACCGGCCGCGCCCCCGCGTAGCCCGATAAGTCATCGCGCGTCGTCTCTGTCAAATCGCGCCGCCCGTCGATCCCGTACATGATCTGCAGCGCCCCGTCCCCGTTGGGCTCCAGATCCGCGACGAACTGCATGAACTCCTCCGCCTCCCAGTCGAGGTTCAGGTAATGCAACGCCTGCAGGGTGAATGTGGAGTCGCGCAGCCACGTGTAACGGTAATCCCAGTTGCGCTCGCCCCCCGGCGTCTCCGGCAGCGAGGTCGTCAAGGCAGCGACCGTCGCACCCGTCGGCATGTAGGTGAGGCCCTTGATCGCCAGCGCCGAGCGCTGGATCGACTCGCGCCAGCGGTGGTCGGGCAGGCGCGCACGGCCGAGCCAACCGCGCCAGAAGCGCGCCGTAGTGGCCAGCGCCTCATTCGCCTCGTCGATGCTCTGCGGCGTGCGCAGCTCCTCCGCCCAGGACAGCGCGCAGTAGACCTGCTCGCCCTGTTTGAGCACGTGCCGCGCCCGCACCCAGTCGCCCTCCACGCCCGCGGCCATGTCAGTCTGCAAGCGGAGCGTCTGCTCGGCGCCCGTGGCGTCCGCGGTGTGCCCGTCGGCTGAAACATCCCAGGTGGCGGGCACCCGCCCGTAGTCGAACACCGGTTCGCAGGTCAGCTCGACCTCGACCTCGCCCTCCAGGCACATCGCCACGCGCACCAACATGTGTTCAGCGTCTTCGTCCGTGGGGGGCCGCGTGTGCGGAGTCACGGTGTCAACCCCCCGCCGCGGCCCGATCGTCAGCGCGTCGCGCACGATCAGCCAGCCCGTGGGCGTCGTCCAGGTGGTCAGCAGAGAGTTCGTGCCCGGCTCGTAAACCCGCGCCGTCGGCACGTTGATCCCAAACGGCCCGAAACGGAACGCGCCCGCCTGGCGGTCGAGCAGCGTGCCGAACACGCTCGGCGCGTCAAAGCGCGGCACGCACAGCCAGTCGACCGCGCCATCGGGAGCGACCAGCGCGCCGGTGTGGCAGTCCGAGAGGAAGGCGTAGTCGGCGATCGGCGGGAACGGCGAGGGCGCCGCCGCGCTCTGCGGGGGCTTGGCGGCGGCGGGCTTGCTGTTGGCCGACGCCTTCGCGCCGCCCTTGGCGGCCTTCGCGCCCGCGGCTTTCGCGCCACCCGCAGCCTTCGTGGCCTTGGCCCGCTTCGCCGCCGGGCTCATGTGGCGATCCAAGGTCCGTGCCAGCCGCCAAAGCCGGCCGTCAGGCGCTCGCCCTCCGCCGGCCCCCACGACCCAGGCGCGTAAGGGTGCACAGGCGGCGGCGCGTCGAGCAATGGCTGCATGATGCGCCAGGTCTCTTCCACACTGTCCTGGCGCGTGAAACGCGCACTGTCGCCGTCGAGGGCATCGAGCAGCAGCACCTCATACGGCGTCGGCGCCTCCCCGCCCTCGTCGGCGAACTCCATGTCGAGCGTAATCGCCTGCGGGCCCTGCTTGTCGGCGCGGTGCGCGTCGAGAACCACGCGCGTGCCTGTGGAAGGGTCGAGCTTCACCACGAGCTGGTCGGGCTCGGGCCGGCGGTGGCGCCCATGCTCCATGAAGCCCAGGCGCGGCGGGTGCTTGAAGACGACACGCAGCTCCGTCTGCGTCACCGGCAGCTTCTTCCCCGTGCGGATGAACCAAGGCACGCCCGCCCAGCGCCAGTTGTCGATCTGCAGGCGCATCGCGGCATAGGTCTCCGTGGAGGAGTCCTTTGCGACGCCGTCGATATCGCGGTAGCCGTCGTACTGCCCGCGCACGTAGTGCGCCGGCTCAGCCGTCTCTGTCGAACGGAACACGGCGAACTTGGCGTCCTTGAGCGTACGCGCGTCGTTGCCGGCGGGCGCCTCCATCGCGGCGACGCCCACGACCTGCATCAGGTGGTTCACAACCACATCGCGCAGCGCACCCACGGGATCGTAGAAGTGCCCGCGGTCCTCGACGCCGAAGTCCTCGGCCATCGTGATCTGCATGCAGGCGATGTGGTTGCGGTTCCACACCGACTCGATCATCGTGTTGCCAAAGCGCAGGTAGAGCAGCTCGTCGGTGCCCATCTTGCCCAGGAAATGGTCGATGCGATACAGCTGGGACTCCTGCAGGTGCTCGCCGATTTCCGCGCTCAGGGCGCGGGCCGAGGCAAGGTCGTGGCCGAAGGGCTTCTCCACGACGACACGGCCGTTCTTCGTCAGGCCTGCTTCGGCCAGCCCCTTGATCGTCATGCCGAACAGCGAGGGCGGGATCTCCAGGTAGAACACCGGGCTTGACACTTCGCCGATGTGCTGCGCCAGACGCTGGTAGGTGCCGGCGTCGCCGAAGTCGCCACTCAGGTAGGACAAACGCGAGGCGAAGCGCTCAAACACCGCCTCGTCGATCTGCTCGCCGCAGCCGGCGATGCACACGCGCGCATGGGTGCGCAGCTCCTCGATGCTCCAGTCGTTGGCGGCGACACCCACGATCGGGCAGTGCAACAGGCCGCGGCGCTCCAGGCGGTAGAGCGAATGGAAGGTCATCACCTTCGCCAGGTCGCCGCTGATGCCGAAGATGACGAAGACGTCGGCCGTGCTGCTCATAGAGGGGGATCCTTTTCCGTGGTGGGCAGACCGTAGTTGGGCAGAGGAGAGGTGCCCTCAGTATGCAGGGATGCTCGCAGCGCAGCGGTATGGCGCATCACCCACATGGGGTGATCTGCCCTACCGATCAGGCGGCCGGCTGCATCACCGTGAAGGACGCGCCCTGCGGATCGATGAAGCCGGCGAAGCGCCCGATCGGCATGTCCATCGCCTCGTTCCTGACCGTCGCCCCGAGCTCGCGCGCCTTCGCCACGGTGGCGTCGCAGTCGGCGACGGCGAAGCAAACGCCCCAGTGCGGCGGAATCTCGGCCGGGAAGTACTCGTCGGTCATCTGCATCATGCCGCCGACCTGCTTGCCGTCGAGCTCCCACACGGTGTAGGTCTGGGGCGCGCCCTCGAACGCGGGCGGACGCCCGGTCCAGCCGAACACGGCGCCATAGAACGCCTTGTCGGCGGCGGCATCGCGGGTGAGCACCTCGTTCCAGCACAGCGAGCCCGGCTCGTTAACCAGGTCCGCGCCAGTGAACGTCTTGGGCTGCCACACGCCGAACACGGCGCCCGTGGGGTCCGCAAAGACGGCCATCCGCCCGATGTCCATCACGTCCATCGGCTCGACCACCACGCTGCCGCCGGCCGCCGCGACCTTGGCGGCGGTCTCCTGCGCGTCGGCCACGCTCACGTAGGTCACCCAAGCAGTGGGCTGCCCCTCCTGCATGTGGCCCATCAGGCCGGCGACGTTCTTATCGCCCAGCTGGAACATGCGGTAACCGCCGCTCTCAGCCGGCCCGGGCTCGGTGGCGCCCCAGCCCATCAGCTCGCCATAGAAGCCGGCGGCGGCAGTGGTGTCCGGTGAGGACAGTTCGACCCACGAGGGGGTTCCGGGAGCGTACTCGGGCATGGGAGAGCCTTTCTGGAGGGGGCTGGGACTGAGGCGATGCTCGCACATCTTCTCGAAAATTCACGACCCGGTCGGTGGGAGCGTGCACTCGGCGTGCATCGGCTGCCAGTATGGCGGCCAGATGAACCCGATCCACACGACCGATCCACACGACGACAGGCACGCGATGACGCAGGACGCGTCGGATCTCGAGCAGGCCACGCGGGTGCAGGCCGGGGCGAGCGGCGGACACGTCGCGCAGCTCTCCGACGCCTGGGAGATCTGGGGGCCAAACGGCGGCTACCTGGCGGCGATCGCGCTGCGCGCCGCGGGGACGGCCGCACAGATTCACAGGCCGGCGAGCTTCTACTGCCATTTCCTGCGCTCGCCCAGCTTCGACGCGGTGCAGCTCGACGTGCGGGTGCTCAAGCAGGGCCGCCGCGCGGAGTCCCTCGCCGTGGAGATGACACAGCAGGGCAAGCCGATCCTGCACGCGCTCGTGAAGACCGCCGCCGACGCGCCGGGCTACAGCCACCAGCACCCGCGCGCGCCCGCCGTGCCGGCACCCGAGAGCCTGAAGAACTTCGAGGAGCTGCTGGCACCCGAGTGGCGTCCACGCTTCAGCTTCTGGAACAACATCGAGCGCCGGCCCGTGGATCAGAGCATCGAGCGGGGGTGGCCGCCGGACCCGAACACCGATGGCGAGCGGGCGGCGCCGGTGCTATGCCAGTGGGCGCGCTACCGGCCGCGGGCCTGCTTCGAGGATCCCTTCCTGGACGCCGCGCGCGCCCTGATCCTGCTCGACACCTACGGCTTCCCGGCCGCCTACCAGCGCTACCGCAGCTGGGAGTACCTCGCGCCCAACCTCGACACGAGCGCCTGGTTTCACGGTTTCAGCCCGCAGTGCGAATGGCTGCTGATCGACAGCGAGTGCAGCATCGCCGGGGGCGGCCTGATGGGAGTGAGCGGGAGAGTTTGGGACACCGATGGGCGGCTGCTCGCCACGGGAGCGGCGCAGTTGTGCTGCATACCGGGGGACGGCTGAACACGAGGCTGCCGCGTCGCTCACAGACCTGCGTCCAGCAGCCGGTCAACATCTTCTCGAAACACCACGGGCTCCACGGACGGCAGCCGCCGCCAGCGGCTCAACAAAGCCTCCGCCGACGGTCCACGAGGCGATATCGCCCGTAGCTCAGCGTCTCGGATGCTGACATCAGCCATACGGTCCACTGTATTACGCGTGATACTGCGGCGGGTCGTGTGACCCTGGGCGCTACCAGCGATACCAGCGCCGGCGGCCCACCCCGGCATCGACCCCTCCTCCGACGAAGAAGCCGAGCAGCCACAGCGCGACCGCGATCAGTAGCACGAACCAGAGCACGTGGGCGGCAAACCCAAACCCTCCGAGGATCGCCAACAGCACCAGCAGAACAATCAGGGCAACCATCTTGAGCCTCCTAACGATTCGTTGCCGTCCCCCTACCCCCGAGCCTCCGCCGGCAAACAGGAGCGCGTAGGGCGGCGCCACGGCTCACTTCTTGTGCCGGTGCTTGACCGTGCTGATGGCAACCGTCCGCAAAACCGTCTCCAGCCCACCGGGCGTCTTCTCGGAGAGGTGAACGAGCGCGCCGAGGTGCCCGTGCTCGCGTGCCAGCAACCGCTTGCCCGCCCGTGTCAGATGCACCGTGAGCTTCCGTGGCCCCTTGGTGAGAATCGTGAATGTGCCGCCGGCGATCGTCAGCACCTTTGCGTGCGCGTGCTTCTTGCGCCGCGCCACGCTGGCCTTCGAGGCGCCCCCTTCGGTGGCGGTGATCGTGAGCGTCACCGTGCACGGTGTCGAAGCGCAGGTGATCGTGACCGTCACCGTCGTGCCGGTGCTGGTGGCGCCGCCTTCGATCGTGGCGGCCGGGATGACGGTCAGCACCTCCGCGCCGCAGGCGCTCACGTTGGGCACGTTGTTGGCGTCGCCGCTGTAGCTCGCCTGCCAGTAGTAGGTGCCCGGGGTGAGCGCCGCGGTGACCGGGGCCGATGCGCCCGCGGCGCCGCCGCTGACGGCGTGCGTGCCGCCGTTGAACACCAGACTGGCAGCTGCGCACCCCGGCTTTGAGTACAGGCCGTAGGTCATCGTGCCGGAGGCGACGGCGGCGTTCGTGCCGGCGATGGTCGCGCGGTCGCTCTCGCCGATCGTCCCCGCGGGGATCGTCAGCGACGCGCTGCTGCTCGTGCCCGAGCTCTGGCTCGTCACGACCGTGTCGGGCGCCGGGGTGGCGCTGGGCGGCGGGCTCGCCTGGGCGGCAGCGAGCGCGTGGTAATCGGCGAACTGCAGAAAGACCTGATCGCCCGTGCCCGGGTTGCCGTCGTAGGCGATCTCCGCGACGCCGCCAGCGATACCCACGACCACCTGATGCCCCTGTCCCCCGTTCGCCGGGGCCGGCACGACGACCGGCACGCCCCACGTGGCCCCTCCATCAGAGCTGTAGTCGAGCACGACACCCTGATCGTCCGACCAGGTGGCATACACGCCGGTGGCGGAGTCGTCGCTGAGGTCGAGGTTGTTGACGCCACCAAGCGACTGGTTCGTGACGTCGGCCAGCTGCACCGGGGCGCCGAACGAGCCGCCGGTGGCCGTTGCGATGAACGGGCGGAAGTCGAGCGTGATTGTCGTGCCAGCCCCGTCGAGGCCCGGGCCTTCCTCCTGCACCAGCCCGATCCCGTCCTGCCCGCCACTCGCAAGCACCGGAGCCTGTGCGGAGCAGGCGAGCACCCCATACCCCGGCAGGCCCTCCGCGTTGAGCGTGCCCGCGCCGTTGGAGGCTCCGTCCACCAGGCCGGGGGAGACGCCATAGCCGGTGCCTTCCTTGTTCAGACACCCCGGCAGCGCTCCGGTCGGACCGGCGAAGTTATCGCCCACGCCAACCACGATGTCGGTGCCGACGGGGGCAGGCGCGGGCGCCGGCTCGGCGGCGATCTCCGGCCCGTCGGTCTCCAGGCTCTTGCGCGAAAAGAGGCCTTCCGGGTGAGTCTGGTTGCTGTTGGCCACCGGGATAGCGGGATCCGTAGTCGTAAGCGGAGTGTCGCCGAAGAAACCGGCGTAGTCGTCCAACAGCCCCACGTCGGTGCCGTTGAGCGCGACGGCGTTGCCGAAGGCGTAGAACAGCGAGACCGGACTGATCGGCAGACCGCCGTTCTGCAGACCCTGGCCGCCCGTCAAGAACGCGCTGCCATCCACGGGCGAAACCCACGCGATGCTGCCATGCACGGTGGTGTCGCCGATCACGGCCACCCTGCCGCCCGGCAGCACCACAAGGCCGCCGGGACCCGCGAATTCATCGCCCGTGTAATGCGAGTCTTCGAGCAGCACCGGCGCGCCACCCTCGCAGCCGGAGGCGCTCGCCGGCAGGACGCACAGATCGACAGCCGACCTGCCCGCTTCCGGATCGCCCCACGCGACGTACATCGTCCCCGACACCGGGTCGAAGGCGACGAGCGGTTCGTTCCCGTTTTCCGGAGCATCGAGGGCGAGGGGCGCGGCCGCAAGCGCGGCCGCAGGCAGCATCGCAAAAGCGGCCACAATGCAGAGGACGAGCGCCGTGCCCAGGCGCTTGCGAGCGAGTGTCTGCCACAGGATGCCAGTCATGTTCCTCCGCATCGTCGTCGGGCTCCTCGGTGCCCATCGGGAACCGAGCTCAAATTTGAGCCGTCAGACTACTCCTATGGGCCGACCATCGATCGGCTGCTTAGCGATCGGCCGCGGCTGCTCAAGCGTGCGCCATCGACGCAAGCGCATCCTCCTCGGCCGCGGTGTAGTCCGCTTCCACGCGCTTGGTCGTGTACTTGCTGGCCTTGGCGATCGCCTTCTCCACACGCTCGGCGTCCTTGTCGATGCCGATCACGACCAGCGCCGCGCTGCCCTCGTCGAGCATTTCGCCGATCTCCTTGGCGTCGCTGCGGCTCGTGCCGTGCGCGAGGTGCCCGATCCAGGCGCCAATGCCCGCGCCGCCCGCTGCCACGACGACCGGCAGCGCCACCGGTGCGGCCACGGCCACAGCCGCTCCCGCCGCAAGGCCGACCCAGGCGCCGCGCTGCGTGGGCTTCTCGGTCTTGTCGACCTTCACCTTGCCAGCGGCGTCCTTGCTGATGATCGCCGAGTCGTAAGACCCGATGAAACCACCTGAGTGCAGCGCCTTGACGGCCTCGTAGTCGGCTTCGGCGCCCTCCAGATCGTCGTATACGCCCGCGAAGAAGAACATCGGCTTGTCGCTCATGTGTGAGACCTTTCCTGGGTTGGTTGACTGCTGAAAAAGCGTTGGTCAGCGACCCGCCCCCGATCCCGATCCCGGGCGTCCCCAATTGACGCCGGGGCGAGCGGCACGCTCCCGCGCACGACCGTGCCCTGGCCCGCGCGCGAGCTCACCGTGAGCGTGCCGCCGGATGCCTCCATGCGATCGCGCATGTTCACCAAACCGCTCCCGGGCTGGACGCTCTGCACGGCAAAGCCGGCGCCCCCGTCGCGCACCTCAAAGCACAGCCGCTGCCCCTCCTCCCACAGGCGCACCGTGCCACCCACCTGCGGACCGGCGTGCTTGGCGACGTTCTGCAACGCCTCCAGGCAGCAGAAATACACGGCGGTCTCGGTGTCGGCGGGATAGCGCCCGATCCCCCGCGCCTCGACAATGCCCGGGAAGGGCGAGCAGCGGGCGGCCGAGCGGATCGCCTCGCCCAGGCCGTGTTCGGGCAGCAGCGGCGGATACACCCCCTGCGCCAGGCCCCGCAGCTCCTGCAGCGTCTCATCCATCTGCTCGCCGATCTCCTCCAGCATCCGCTCCCCCCGCGTGGGATCCTCGCGGATCGCTTCCGCCGCCAGCTCCAGGCGCAGGCGCATGCCGAGCAGATGCTGCTGGGCGCCGTCGTGCAGGTCGCGCTCGATGCGCCGGCGCTCGACGTCGGCCGCCTCCACCAGCCGCCGGCGCGAGGCCTCGAGATCGACCATCGATGCCTTGAGGTCGGCCGCGAGCTGCGCGTTCGCATCCGCGAGCTCGTTGACGCGCCCCGCAAGCGCGCTGCCCATGAACAGGCGTTCCCGCGCGCGGCCCAGCGTTCGCGTGCCCGGAAGGTGCCGCGGCAGGACCCGAGGCATGCGGGACGCCTCTGCGGACGACCTCGACCCGACTCTTAGCGAAGCGGACAAAGGGAGAGCCCTCCCTCCTGTTTGAAGCTTTTTAGATTTGAGGGGGCCGCTTTGTGGTGCGCAGCGCCGGGGGAATCCTCAGCTCTGTGCCCCGTCGGCTCCAACGGACCAGGTTACACCCGGCTCGTCGCTGGAGCAAAGTCTGCATGTATAGATGCGCCGTGACATCCGTATGGGCTACGGATGCCGGAGGCGAGTTCGCGGGGGCAAGTCCGCGTGGGTGAGTCGCGGGGGCGAATCGCAGGCGGCCCTCGGAGGCCAACCCGTGCTCCCAGGCGTTTCTCAGAGCCGGATGTCAGGCCCCCACGGGGAGCCGGACCAGACGAGGCCCAACCGGGCGGCCTGCGCGACGGCCTGCGAGCGCGAGCAGGCGTCGAGCTTGCGATAGACGGCGTGCGCCTGACTCTTGACTGTGTTGGTGGAGACATGCAGCCGCTCGCCGATCTCGCGGAAGGAGAGGTGGGTGGGCAGGAAGCGCAGGATGCGCAGCTCGGCGAGCGTCAGCGAGGAGGAGCCCTCCAGCGCCAGGGCAGCACGAGTGTCGAGCTCGGCCCACGCCGCGTCCAGCCAGCGCTCAAACGCGGGGGCGTCCGGCATCCACCGCCCGGCGCGCGATGCCTCGGCCAGCAGCGCCCGCGCGTGCGGTATATCGGTCAGGCGCGCAGCCGTGCGCGCAAGCATCACGCGCGTCTGCAGGTCATACCAGGGGACGAAGTCGCCCAGGCGCTCCAGCAGCCGCGCGGCGTCGCCCTGCAGTTCCTTGGCCTCGTCCCCGCGGCCCGCTCGCGCGTGCAGCAGCGCCGTGACCGCCAGCGGCAGGGCCGAGGTGGGCGAGTCGCCCAGTGCGTGGCGTTCGAGCAGGGTGCCAGCCCGCGCACAGGCGTCCTCGGTCGCCACCCAATCGTCCTCGTGCACCGCGAGAATGGCGAGCTGGGCCAGGCACGCGACCTCGACGGTGGGCGCGGGGGCCGCACTGCGGCGCACTCCCTCCCGCAGATGCTCACGCGCCGCGTGGTTGTCGCCCAGCAGGTGCGCGCCAACACCGCGATGCAGGCAGCACATCGCGCGCCACGGGCTGTGCTCGGGCTCCAGGGAGTACGCGCGGGTCGCATCGCGAGCCATGCTCGCCGCGCTCGGGGCGAGGGCGGCATCGATCAGCAAAAGCCCGGCGCTCAACGACCCGCCCGGCGAGCCGAAGTCCGGTGCCTGTCCCGAGCGCTGCAGGGCGGCCGCCGCGACCGTTCGCCAATACGCCGCGCTCTCCGCGTCGCCGGCGGCCAGGTGGCTGTGCGCGGTGTACAGCGAAAGCGCCGCGTCGGCCGTGCGCTGCTCCTCGGCGAGGCCGGCGAGCCGACGCCGCACGGTGTCCGCGCTCAGAAGTTCGGGTGAGGCGACCGCCAGGCCGCTTGCCGGTGGTGGGTTCATCCGCTGTCTTTTAGGGAGCCCCTCTGGAGAGCCCCATGCGTATGCGCGCCTGGGTTCTCTCCGGGCTATCCGGCTCAGAGCTTGATTGTTGGCCGCGCGCGCGATGCCCACAAGGGCGCCGGCCCCCCTGTGCGCGAGCAGGCCCACACCACCCCCGTCTTGGTGTCCGGGCATATCATGATTCGATGAGCAGGACCGCTTCCGCCGACTCCGCCGCCGGCGCCCCGCCGGAGCGGATCCGCGTGGTGGTCGCCGAGGACTCCTACGTGATCCGCGAGTTCCTCGTGAGCACGCTCAGCGCCGAGCCGGGCATCGAGCTGGTGGCCGTCTGCTCGGACGGCAAGGAACTGGAGAGCACGATCGCCGCCGAGCACCCCAACGTGGTGGTCACCGACATCCGCATGCCCCCCTCCGGCGGCGAGGAAGGCATCCGCGTGGCTGCGCGCCTGCGCGAGAGCGACCCGGAGATCGGCGTCGTTGTGCTCAGCCAGTACGCTGAGCCGGCCTATGCGCTCGCGCTGCTCGAGTCCGGGTCGGGCCGGCGGGCGTACCTGCTCAAGGAGCGCATCCGCGGCAAGGGCGAACTTATCGGCGCGATTGAGGCGGTCGCGCGCGGCGGCTCGGTGATCGACCCGCGCATCGTCGATGTGCTGATCGCCGCGCGCACGCGGATGGCGCAGTCGCCGCTGGCCAAGCTCACGCCGCGCGAACGCCAGCTCCTGGCGGAGATCGCCGAGGGCAAGAGCAACGCGGCGATCGCCGAGTCGCTGGTGCTGACCAAGCGCGCGGTGGAGAAGCACATCAACTCGATCTTCGCCAAGCTCGATTTGACCGACGCGCAGGATGTGAGCCGCCGCGTGCAGGCGACGCTGATCTACCTGGCCGAGGAGGAGAGAGGCTAGCGCCGGGGTAAATCCACCTGTGGACCTCCTGGTGGGGGCACACGGGTTGTGGGAGCATCGCCCAACCGAGTGACCGATGTGAGAGTGCTCATCGTCGATGATCAGGAGTATTTCCGCGGCGTGCTGCGCGACCTCGTCGCGGCGACACCGGGCTTCACCGTCGTCGGCGAAGCCGCCAGCGGCGAGGATGCCCTGCGCGCCGGCGAGGAGCTTGACGCGGAGCTCGTGGTGATGGACGTGCGCATGCCGGGCATGGGCGGCATCGAGGCGGCGCGCAGCATCGTCGAGCGCGACCCGCAGCGCAGGGTGCTGCTCGTCTCCGCGCAGGCGATGCCCGAGATGGTGCTGGCCGGCACGGAGCACGGTGCGGTGTCGTTCGTCGCCAAGGAGGACTTGCGCTGCTCGGTGCTGCGGGACGTGTGGGAGCAGCGGGCTTGAACACCGAAGCCCCTGCGCCCGCCACGGACCCCGACCCCGAGGCGCTGCTGCGCTCACGCAGCTACGTCGGCCTGCTCGTGCTCGCGGCGATCATCGGCGCGCCGATCTCGGCCGTGGCGTTCGGCTTCCTGAAGCTCGTGGACGCGCTGCAACGGGCGATCTTCACCGAACTGCCCGGCACGCTCGGCTTCAGCAGCACCCCCGTGTGGTGGCCGCTGCCGGCGCTGGCGCTCGCCGGCGTGCTGGTGGGAGCGACGATCCGCTACGCGCCCGGCAGGGGCGGGCACTCGCCGGCCGATGGCTTCAAGGCCGGCGGCCCGCCGTTCGGGCCGATCGCGCTGCCGGGCATCGCCTTCGCGGCGCTCGCCAGCCTCAGCCTCGGTGTGGTGCTCGGACCCGAGGCCCCGCTCGTCGCGCTCGGCGGCGGCCTGGGCGTGTGCGCCGTGCGCCTGGCCAAGCGCGACGTGCCCGACAGGACCGCCGCCGTGGTGGCCGCCGCGGGCAGCTTCGCCGCGATCAGCACGCTGTTCGGCTCGCCGATCCTCGGCGCATTCCTGCTGATGGAGGCCGCCGGCATCGCCGGCGCGATGCTCGAGCTGGTGCTGCTCCCCGGCCTGCTCGCCGCAGGCGTCGGCTCGCTCGTGTTCATCGGCCTGGACTCATGGACTGGCTGGGGCACCTTCTCGCTGGCGATCCCCAACCTCCCGCACGTCGGCCGCCCCGACCTCGCCGAGTTCGGCTGGGCGCTCGCGATCGGCCTCGCCGCCGCGCTGCTGGGCTCCGCGATCCGGCGCCTGGGGCTGTTGCTGCGCCCCCACGTGGAACGGCGCATCCTGCTGCTCACGCCCGTCGTGGGCCTGGCCGTCGCCGGGCTGGCGATCCTGTACGCGCAAGGCAGCGGCAAGAACGCCACCGAGGTGCTGTTCTCCGGGCAGTCCGCGCTGCCGGGGCTCTTGACCAACAGCGCGGCCTATTCGGTGGGGGCGCTGCTGCTGCTCGTAGCCTGCAAGAGCCTCGCCTACGGCGCGTCGCTCTCAAGCTTCCGCGGCGGCCCCGTGTTCCCCTCGATGTTCATCGGCGCCGTGGGTGGGATTCTGCTCGCCCACCTCCCCGGGCTGGATCCGATCGCCGGCGCAGCGATGGGCATCGGGGCGATGTGCGCGGTGATGCTGCGCCTGCCGTTGACCTCCGTGCTGCTGGCCACCCTGCTGCTGTCCACCGACGGACTCGCCGTGATGCCACTGGCGATCGTGGCAGTCGTGGTGGCCTACGTGGCCTCGGCCAGGCTCACACCGGCCTGATGCGCAACCGCTCGACAAGCCTCGTGCTCGGCACGACACAGCTCATCATGGTGCTCCCTTCAGTTGATTATGTCAACCAGGCCCCGCACGAGCAGATACATGCCGGCCACGGCCGAGGCGATCACGGCCACCAGCCGCCCATTGCGGGCGAACCAAGTATTGACGGCCTCGAGCGCCGTCACCGCGCGCCCCGGGAAGGTGAGCAGCATCAGCATCGGCAGCTCGATCAGCCACAGCATCACCGCGACCGTGGCCGCCAGCCACAAAAGCTCACTGCTCGTCGAGAGCTTGGCGTCGGCGATCGCCTTGACCGCCCCGATGTAGATCGGCGAGGGCAGGATGTAGAGGGTGACGCCCAGTACGAATACCAGCCTGAGGCTCTGCAGGTAGCGCTCGATCCTGGAGTTGCTCGACCTGGCAGGGTCGCTCGGCTTCGCCGGGTCGGGCACATGGCGGTGCAGCCTCACCGCCAGCAGCAGAAGCACCACGCCGACCGCGAGATCGAAGGCCCCGCCCGGCGTACGGTGCGTCGGCCCGCTCAAGCCCAGTTCGATCAGCAGGAACAGCAGGAGCACGCCCATCGCGTAGGTGGTGATCGCACCGGCGAGCACGAATGCGACCACGCGCAGACGCACCTCCGAGCCGCGCCCGAGCGCGATCACGGCTGCCACCGCCGGCGGGTAGATGGAGGCGGCGAGCGCCAGCGCGAGAGCTTGATCGGGCACGTCGGTAGTGCGACCGGCCAGCTTGGAGCGAACCGCCGCCAACGACCATCAAAGCAGCGCCGGCGGCGGAAGGCATCACCCCATTCGCATGATGCGCCCCAGCGGCGCGCTCCTAGGCTTGAGCAAGGCAAGGGGCCAGCCGGACCAAACCATCAGAGGAGGCTCATATGGCTAGCTACACCGAAGGCGACGCACCGCGTCGCTCCGCCGCATCGCCGGAATACAGCGAGTACGAAGACGGCTACGGCTGGGTGATGTTCGCGGGCATCGTGATCATGATCGCGGGCACCCTGAACATCATCTACGGCATCGCGGCAATCAGCAACTCGCACTTCTACACCGCCAACGCCCACTATGTGATCAGCGAACTGAACACGTGGGGTTGGGTCATCCTGATCATCGGCATCATCCAGTTCGCCGCGGCGATGGGCATCTGGGCCAAGGCGAGTTGGGCGCGCTGGGTCGGCGTGTTCGTGGCGTCGGTCAACGCGATCATCCAGCTGATCTTCCTCCCCGCCTACCCGTTCCTGGCGCTGGCGATCTTCACGCTGGACATCCTCGTCGTCTACGGCCTCGTGGCCTACGGCGGCCGCGAACAGAGCGCGGCCTGAGCGGATCCGGATCGGGGCCTGGGGCAACCCCCAGTGGGAACCCAGGCCCCGCCGAGATCCGCTAGAGCCCGAGGATCTTGACTACCACCCTCTGCGCTGCCGGCGCTGCACAAGGCGAATCGACAGGCCACCGCCGAGCAGGAGCACCCCGAAGCCGAGCACCCACCGCAGATCCAGTCCCGTGAAAGGCAACGTCGAGCGGCTTGAGCCGGTGCTGGGAGTGGTCGAGGTGGAGCTGCCCGTCGGCGTGGCGCTCGACGGTTCCGAGCCGGTGTTCTTGGGCGTAGCCGTTTCCTTGGAGGGACCCGTGCCGCTGCTGGGCTTGGGGGCAGTGGCAGGCTTGGGGGTGGTAGTGGCGGCAGGCTTGGGGGCCTCCTGCCCGTAGCCCGTGGTGGTCGGGGCTGCGGTGGTGGTGGTCGAGGTGGTGGTCGGGGCCGTCTGCCCGTAACCCGTGGTGGTTCCCGCAGCGAGGGCCGGCGCGGCGGAAAGCGTCAGCGCGAGCACGGCGACCAATCCAATCAGTGTGCGAGACATCCGAGTCATAGGCACCTACCTTTTTGTGTCTGGGGATCAACGGTTCCAAGGCCCATCGCAAGCACCCTGGCTGCACGGCTAAAGGACAGCTAAACAGTCTAGCCGTATTTGATTTTCCCCTCCGCCCTCGTTTTTCCTGCCTCTCTGGAGGCTCAAGCGCCGGGGGTTGTGGCGCTGGCGCCCACCGGAGCCCGGCCCGGCAGCGTCCCCTCCCCCAGCTGGCGTCGCAGCACCTTCTTGTCGAACTTCCCGACGCTCGTCTTGGGCACCTCCGAGATGAAAGCGAACTCGTCCGGCAGCCACCACCTGGCCACACGCGGGCGCAGGTGCTCGATCAGCTCCTCGGTGCTGACGTGAGCGCCCTCGCGCAGCACCACGCAGCAAAGCGGCCGCTCGGCCCAGCGCTCGTCGGGCTTGGCGATCACCGCCGCCTCGATCACATCCGGGTGGGACATCATCTCGTTCTCGAGCTCCACCGAGGAGATCCACTCTCCCCCCGACTTGATCACGTCCTTGGCGCGGTCGGTGATCTGCATGGCCCCGTGCGAGTCAACGGCCGCGATGTCGCCCGTGCGCAGCCAGCCCGCGTCGAACTTCTCATCGCCCGAGTCATCGTTGTAGTAGCGCGCCGCGACCCACGGCCCGCGCACCTGCACCTCCCCCGTGGAGTGCCCGTCCCAAGCCACCTCCTCCCCGTCGTCGTCCATCAGCCGCAGCTCCACCCAGGGCAGCGGCCGCCCCTGCATGGCGCGCTCGTCCCAGTAGGAGTCGTCGTACCCACGGCTCTCATCGGGCCGCGAGTAGGTCGCCACCGGGCTGGTCTCGGTCATCCCCCAAGCCTGGAAGACGCGCACGTCATGGCGCTCCTGGAAGTCCTTCATCAGCTGCCGCGGCACCGCCGAGCCGCCGCAGGCGGCGTTCTTCAACGAAGACAGATCCACCGGATGGTCCTCGGCATAGCGCAGCAGATCGGCGAAGATCGTCGGCACGCAGCCCACGATCGTCGGCCGCTCGCGCTCGATCAGCCCGGCCAGCGGCTCGGCCTGCAAGAAGCGGTCGGGCATGATCAAATCCGAGCCCGCCAGCGCCGCCGCGTGCGGAATCCCCCAAGCGTTGGCGTGGAACATCGGCACCACCACAAGCGCCCGGTCGCGGCGCGAGAGCCCGAGCGCATCGGTCATCAGCGAAGCCGTGGAGTGCAGGCAGATCGAGCGGTGCGAGTAGAGCACCCCCTTGGGGTTGCCCGTAGTGCCGCTCGTGTAGCAGAGCGCCGCCGCCTGGCGCTCGTCGACCACGGGGTAGTCATAGCCGCCGGCACCGGCGTCCTGAAGCAACTCCTCGTAGCGCAGCACGCGCGGCAGCGTCCCGCTGTCCCCATCGCCCATCACGATGAAGTGGCGCACCCCTGCCATCTGCGGAGCAAGCTCCTGCAGCAGCGGCACAAGCGAGTCATCGACGAAGATCACCTCGTCCTGCGCATGGTTAACGATGTAAATGAGCTGCTCCGCGAACAGCCGGACGTTAAGCGTATGCAGCACCGCCCCCACGCAAGGGACCGCCATATACAGCTCGAAATGGCGCTGGTTGTTCCAGGCAAAGGTGCCCACCCGATCCCCCGGTCCAATCCCCAGCGTCTGTAGGACCCGCGCCAGCCGGTCCACGCGCAGCGCCGTCTCGCCGAAGCTGACGCTCTCCGTTGTTCCCTGCGGCGTAAGGGTCACCACCTCGGCGCCAGGGTGCACATTGCGCATGCGCGCCAGCATGTGATGCAGCGTGAGTGGGAAATCATCCTGCATCAGACCCTCAAGCATCTACCCGCGCACCTCCTCCTGGTCGCCGGCCGGCCCACGATTGCGCTCGAGCCGCCCGTCGGTCAACTGACCATATATCCCGCGCGTGCGCTGCGCAACATCGCTCCAGTCGAAGCTCAGCACATGCTCGGAAGCCTCGGCCACCAGCCGCTCGCGCAACTGCTCATCGACCAGCAGCCGCTCGATCATCACCCCCAAGTGCTCCGCGTCCCCACCGTTGAAGCGCAGCCCCACACGATCCCCCGAAGGCACCACCTCGCGCAGCCCCCCCGTATCGGCCACGATGCAAGGACAGCCCGAGGCCATCGCCTCCAGCGCCACCAGCCCGAACGGCTCATAGATCGAAGGCACCACACAGAGATCGGCGATCCGATACAGCGAGTGCAGCGCATCGTCGCCGATCCAGCCCAGAAACACCCCATGCTCGCTGAGCCCCAGCCGCTGCGCCTGCGCTTTCAGCTCCGCCTCGTGCGTGCCGCTGCCCGCCACCAGGAAACGCACGTCGCCGACGCGCTCGATCACCCCCGGCAGCGCATCCAGCGCCAGCTGAAACCCCTTCTCGTAAACAAGCCGCCCGACCAGCAGCACCAGCCGCTCGTGCGGCCGTGCGAACTCGGCCCGCAGCGTCTGCAGGTCATCCACCGGCCGCAAATCGCGCGGGTCGATCCCGTTGGGGATCACCGTGATGCGCTGCTCGTCGATGTCGAAGATGTCCGCCACATGCCCGCGCATGTAGTGCGAGCAGGTGATCGTCGAATCCGCCCGCTGCGCCATCCAGCGCTCCACCGCATGGATGTGCGACTGCGGCTCATCCGCCACCCACCCCTGGTGGCGCCCATGCTCGGTGGCATGGATGGTCGTCAGGTAAGGCACCCCGATCCGGTCCGCCAGCGCCGCGCAGGCGTGCGCGACCAGCCAATCGTGGCCGTGCACCAGGTCATAGCCATGCTCCTGCGCCAGCTGCTCCCCGGCCAGCAGCATGTCCTCGTTCATGTGCTCCACCCACGCCACGAAGCGATCGAGCTCGCGCGGCCAGGCCGGCTCGCGCACGCGGTAAACCATCACGCCACCGCGCTCCTGCGCGAGGGGCAACGCGCCGGTGGCGCCGGCATCCGCGCCGCGGGTCAGCACATCGACAGCCACCCCCTGGCGCACCAGCTCCTCCGAGAGCTTGCACACATGCCGCGCCAGGCCACCCTCAATCACCGGCGGGTACTCCCAGGAGAGAATCAGCACACGGGCGCTCAAGACACAGACCCTACATCCCACCGCCCCCCGGGGCTCCCCCAAGTTTGGCCCGGCGGCGCAAGCGAAGCCCTCCCACGGGTGCCCTCCGCGACCCCCTCAAATCCAAAAAAATCTCCCCCACCTGCAAACATCGAGGCTCCATACCCGACAAGCGCGTCAGATCCCCAGTTCCTCGAAACGCCGGGCCGCCGCACTGGGCCGGGCAAGCCCGCGGTCGCTTTCGGCCAGGCCGATCGCCCGCAGCCGATCCAGCGCGCGCAGCGTCGCCGTGCGGTCGCCGATCTCCTCGACCAGCTGCTCGATCGTCTGCCAGCTGCCCTCATACGCCAGCAGCAGTGCGAGCACAGCACGCTCCAGCTGCGTGTCGGCGTGCGACATCGAAGACCCCATACGTGGAGCATATGCCAGAGAGCAGACAGATGTCTACACAAAGAGACACGGCCTCCAGGAGAAGCCCTATGCGGTCTGCGGTTCGGGCCGCGTGTTGAACCCGATCCGCCACTCTTCGTGCGCTTCCCCGTCGATCTCCATGCGAAACTCGAAGCGTCCCGCCGGGGGCAGCTGCAGCTGCACCACGTTCACCCCGATGCAAACGTTGATCGGCGTCCCGCGCTTGCTCCCCGGCGGAGCAGCCACCGGCAGTGTGGCCTCGAACCCGAACGGCGCCGAGACGCCATCGGGCTGCGGGAACTCCACCGGCGCGCCGTCGCCGTCGATCAAGTCGAGCTTCACGGCGTGCTCCTCCCCCACCGCCTCCCAAGGGAACTCGATCACCACGCCGATGCCGAACGTCGAAGCCTCGGGACCCGTCCAGCGCCACCCGCCGCCGAGCAGGTTCAGCTTGCCCTCCGCCGCCTGCACATGATCGGCCAGCAACATGGTGGCCCTGATCGTTCGGATCACAGCACTTATTCTACTGGCTGTTGAGCGCGGCGCAACGTGACGGCGCCGCCCCCGCCGCCGTTGCCCACCTGCGCTCTCCCGCGCCTCGCCTCCTTGGCGCCATACATCGCGCGGTCCGCCTCGATCAGCACGCTCTCGTGGCCGGCGGTGGCGCTGTGGATCGCCGCCACGCCCACGCTGGCGCTGGAGGCAATGCGCTCGTTGCCGGCGCTCACGCTGCAGTCGGCAATCACACGCGCCAGATCCCGCGCCACGCGATCCGCCGCCTCGCCGCTGGTGCCCGGCAGCAGCACGGCGAACTCATCCCCGCCGAGGCGTGCGACGAGATCCGTGCCGCGCAGCCGCTGCGCCAGCTCGTGCGAGATCGCCTTCAGCAAGTCGTCGCCGACCTTGTGCCCGTGCGTGTCGTTAACGCGCTTGAAGTCATCGAGGTCGATCACCAGCAGCGCGGCCTGCTCGTCGTAGCGCTGGCAGCGGCGCACCTGCTGGCTCAGCTCGCGCTCGAACACGCGCCGGTTGCAGATGCCGGTCAGCGAATCGTGCTCGGCGAGGTGGCGCAAGCGCTCCTCCATCAGCTTGCGTTCGGTGATGTCCTGGATCTGCGCGACAAAATGGAGCGGCTTGCCCTGCAGGTCGCGTACCAGCGAGACGCTGAGCGTCGCGGAGATCACATGCCCCTGCGCGTGAAAGTAGCGCCGCTCGATCTGAAAGTCACGGATCTCCCCCATCAGCAGGCGCTGCACGTGCTCCTCGTCAGAAGAGAGATCGTCGGGGTGCGTGACGTCGCGCAAGGTCTTCGAAAGCAGCTCCTCGCCGCTGTAGCCGGTGATCTTGAGCAGCGCGTGGTTGACGCGGATCCAGCGCCCGTCGGGCGTCAGCAGCGCCATACCGATCGGCGCCTGCTCAAACACCAGCTCGAAGCGCTCCTGCGCGTGGCGGCGCGCCTCCTCGGCGTGCTTGCGCTGGGTGATGTCGCGAAACACCGCGACGCCCCCGAGGATCTCCTCGCGCTCGCCGAGCAGCGGGCTCACCTCGACGTCGTAGCAGTGCGTCTCGCTGACCGACCAGATCTCCAGCGTCCGCGTCTCGCCGCGCAGCGCATCCTCGAACAACGGCTCGTAGATCGCCCAGCGCTCGGCAGGGAGCGCTTCGGCGGCGAGCTGCCCCTCGATGTTGGGCCCCTGCTGGCACTCCAGCGCCTGCCCAGTGGCCAGCACGAAGCGAAACTCGTCATCGAAGACGAGCGTGGAGGTCAGGGGAAGGGTGCGCAGCACCGACAGTGCCACACCCCCGGCGCTCAAGTCGCTCATCGGGCGGTTCTCCAGGATTGACACTACGTCCTATCGGCCGGGGCGCCGCGAAGCTTGACTACTGCGCGGCCAGCAGCGGCACGTCGTGCGCGATTTCGCTGGGCCGGAAGTTGGACGCGTACAGCGTGGTGATCTTGCCGCTCGCGCTGATTCCATACACAAGCCCAGTGTGGTTGACCAGCTGCGGCTGCTGCGCGTCGCGTTCGGAGCCGATGTTCCAGTCAGACCAGACGTGCCCGAGTTCGTGGGCGTTGCCGATCAGGTACTGCATGCGCCCCGTCATTTCGTGACGCGCCAGGAAGGCGGCGACAGCCGCGGGCGTATCGCCGCGGGGATCGACGGACACGGCGACGATCTGCGTCTTGGCCGCCAGTTTGGGCCCCATCGCTTCAAGCGCCGCGTGCAGGCTTGCGGTAATCAGCGGGCAGACGTCGGGGCAGTTGGTGTAGAGGAAGGTGACGAGCAGCGCCTTGCCGCGGTACTCGGAGATGTTGATGGGCTTGCCCAGGTAGGAGCGCAGCGCAAGCGGCGGCGCCGGCGCCGGCGGGTCGGCGAGCGAGCCGTCGTAGCTGGCAGACTTCGTGGTGCTGACGCCGGCGGGCAGCTGCTGCTTGTTGGAGCTGCCCTCGGCGAGCAGCGCGACGCCCCCGGCGATCACGAGGATCACCACGAGCGCGAGCAGCAGGCGCGGGCTCAAGCGACCGCGGGCCGGCTCTCCGGGCGGGCCGGCAGGGGGCTCGGCGGGTGACTCCGGAGGTGTCTGCGTGGCGCCCATTTGCAGCGAACTTAGCAGCGAATGAGAGCGCGCCGCGCCGGCAAAATCCCCTGCACGTCGGCAATAAAGCTTGCACTCCTGCCCATGTGATGCAAATTGCAGCCGGACCTGGTACGGTCCCATTCGTTCGATGCCGAGTCCTCTGCCTTACGAGGCGGAGGAGCGGGGGACCCAAATGCGGCCGGTTCAGGCCGCGGGGGCGAATCGCCACCATAGCGTGGCGTAGCGCACGTGCGCGAGCCCGACAGCTAACCCCGTAGGCGCCCAACGACGTAGAAAGGACGCTATTGCAATGTCGGGATTCCCGCGTGATTTTGCCATGCCGCCGCGCGACCTTGCCACGCTCGAGTTGTGGGAGCAGTCGTTGCAGCGCTCGCGCGAGCGCCGCCAGCGCTCGAGCCGTGGACGCCATAAGCCGGTCGCATCCGCATCTGTGCCGTCCGTGATCGAGGCGCGCAGGCGCCGGCGCAGGGATCTTTCCGACAACGAGGACTGGGAGCTTTCGCTCGGCCGCTCGCGCGCGCGCCGCCGGGCGGCGGCGCTGCGTTTCGTGCCCGCCGGCACGCGTGCCAAGCGCGTATCACTGGGCGCACTGGCGGCGCTCACCGCTGGGCCGGCCGTGGCGCTGGCGGAGAGCGGCGGCGCGAGCCCGGCCGGCGCCGCACCGCTCCCCCCGCGCCCAACCCCCCCACCACGACCGAACACCACATCCTGCTCTCGACCGGCGACGAAGGCCGCCAGGTGCGCCTGCTGCAGAGCGAGCTGGGCATCAAGGTCGACGGCATCTACGGCCCCGAAACCGAAGCGGCCGTGAAGCAGTTCCAGGCCAGCCGCGGGTTGGTCGTCGACAACGAGGTGGGCCCCGTCACGAGCTCCGCGCTGGCGCGCAAGGCCCCGCCCGTGTTCTCCGGCGCCGCGGTGCTGGACAGCCTCGCGGAAGACACGCACGTGGCGTCCACCACCACGACAGCCGCACGCACGACGGCGGCGGCGGCCACGAGCGCGGCGGCCACGGCGCCCGCACAGCCGACCCAGCCGACCGAGCTGACGGTGGCAGGCGGCGTGGAAGCGCCCGCCGAAACAACCACGGCGGTCCCATCCACCGCAGCCCCCACGGAAGCCACAGCCAAGGAAGCCCCCCAGCAGGAAGAAGCCCCGACGCCCAACCCCGTAAAGGTGCTGCAGGAACACCTGCACATTCAGGCCGACGGCGAATTCGGCCCGCAGACGGAGGCGGCGATCCGCCACCTGCAGGCGCGCGCGGGCGTGCACGTCGACGGCGTGATCGGCCCGGAAACCTGGAAGGCAGCCGGTGTGGGCGGCAAGCAGGCGCAGGAAACAGTCGAACCGCCCGCCTCGGCGCTCCCCCAGTCCGCGCACCATGCGCAGCAGGCCCCGACGGCGGCGCACGCGGCCGATGCCGCGGCCCAGCCAGGCGCCCCGGCGGACACGGGCGGCAGCGGCGGCGCGCAGCCGGCCCCGCACGGCAACCCCGTGACAATCCTGCAGGAACGCCTGCACATATCTGCCGACGGCACCTTCGGTCCGGAAACCGAGGCGGCCGTACGCCACCTGCAGGCCAGCAAGGGCCTGGAAGTCGACGGCGTCGTCGGTCCCGCCACGTGGAGTGCACTGGGAGTGAGCGGCGAGCGCACGTTGGACCCGCCGCGCCCGCACAACCTCAGCAGCGCCGGTTCCGGCGGTGGCGGCTCGGCGGCGAGCAGCAGCGCGGAAGGCGTCATCGCGCGAGTGATCGCGGCGGCGAACGAAATCGCCACGCGCCCGTACGTCTATGGCGGCGGGCACGGCTCGTTCATCTCCGACGGCTACGACTGCTCGGGCTCGGTGTCCTACGCGCTGCACGGCGGCGGTCTGCTTAGCTCGCCGGAGGACTCGGTGGCACTGGAGTCCTACGGCGAAGCGGGCCCGGGCAGATACATCACGATCTATGCCGACGCCGAACACGCCTGGATGACGATCGACGGCCGGCGCTTCGACACGGTGGCACAGGCCGAGACGGGCACGCGCTGGTCCAGCTCGATGGCCTCCACCGCCGGCTACGTGGTGCGCCACCCGGACGGTTTGTAGCGCAAGCCGTTTGCAGATGGGTGAGCGTCGAGCTTTGCGGCCAAGCTCGCGCCGTCAATCCCGGCCGCTGCCTGCTCGGCCAGGAAGCTCGCCCCACACCCGAGGGGAACACCGGTAGGCGGTCACGACCGGCATGCCTGCCGCCGCGGCCTCGGACCGGCAGACAGTCCGCCGACTCGGAAACACCACACAAGGACATCGGCCTGCCCCGCAGCGCCACACCAGCCAGGCCGCGGATCGCCCAGTCGGACACCCACAAGTCGCCCGACAGCAGACCTCGATCCCAGCCCGTACGTAGGCCTCCAAGGCGCACCAAACGACCATCGACGACCCAACGCGGATTTGGAGCACGCCCGACTATTTGGCCCGAGACAGGTGGGATGCTACGGTCGCCGACCCCACCGCCAAAGGTCGGTTTTGACGCCGGCCACCGCCCGCTCGACCCCCAGGAGGTAGCCCCGTGTCGCACCTGTCCCACACCGTCGGAGCGCTCCGTTTGAAGGCCCGCTCTCAAGGGAGCGCGCTGAGCCGTAAAGCCGTGTGGCTGGCGGGTCTGGTCATCTTCATGGTGTTGGTGCTCCCCTCGGTCGCCTTGGCTGCGGGCTGCACGGACACATACAAAGGGCTGTCCGGGGGGAACTGGGAAACCCCGGAAAACTGGTCGCTGAACGCCATTCCGACCTTCTCGGACGTGGCCTGCATCGCCTCGGGGGTGACGGTGGATATCACCGGTGGCTCGCAGGTGACGGGCGTCCTGTTGGATGAAGGGACGCTCTCGATGTCGGGCAGAGGGTCCCTTGAAATCGTCAACGCGGTGGAAGCGTCGAGCGCCGCGAACCTTTCGATCGAGGGTGCGATCCTGAAAGGCGCCGGGGAACTAGTGGTCACGAGCTCTTTTGTGGGGGGCGGCAACGGTGGGCTGCGGGGCACGGGGACGCTTGTCATTGGGTCGGGCGCGACGGGTCTCATCACCGGGACGAGCGGCGCGAGCTTTGACCTTGAAGGGCACGATCTGAAGAACGCGGGGACGCTGACGGTCGGCCCGGAAGCGGGCTTGCAGGGCGAACAGAAAGTGCAGCTCATCAACACCGGCACGCTCATCGTCAACGGCGAAACGTCTCTTGAAAACCACGGGTTGATCAGCGGCGGCGAAGGCGGCGTCCTCATCAACACGGGGACTGTCGAGAAGACCGAAGGGTCGGGCACGACGCCGGTACAGTTCGTGATGCAGAACGAAGGGACGGTCAGCGACGCCTCGGGGAAGCTCGAGTTCACCGACGGCGGTGCCTCCGGCGAACACGCCCCCGGAGCATGGAAAACCTCCGGCGCGGGCGCCGGGATCGTGCTCAGCGTCAACGGAACAATGTTCTCGCTGGGAGCAAAAGTCCCAGTGGCCGGCCTGCTGGAACTCGCTGACGGGACAGTCAGCGCGGGCGCGATCGAAGGCTCGACCGCCGACGTGCGAATCACGGGCGAAAAAGGCACCTCCCATGGCGTCCTTGAACTCACGGGCGAAACACCATCCACGATGGAAGACCTAACACTCACCAGCAACGAAGGGAGCCCCGGCGTGCTACGCACCGACGGCACGCTCGCCATCAACCACGCGTTCACCGCCGAAGGGGGCGCCCTCATAGAAGGCCTTGGCACGACGATCATCGAAGCGGGCGCGACCGGCACGATCAACCCCTACAGCGCGGCGAGCCTCGCCTTGGAAGAAGGAACGCTTCAGAACGCGGGCACCCTGACCGTCAAGGAAAAAGCCGGCATCCAGGGGCGCCACGACGCGAACATCCTCAACAGCGGCACCCTGATCGAGAACGGTGCGGAAGCGGGCTCCAACCACGGCCTCATCGCCTCCCCCGAAGAAGCCTCCCTCACCAACACCGGGACGCTGGAGAAGACCGAAGGGTCCGGCACCGCCCCGATCCAGTGGGCGATCGACAACGAAGGAAAAGTGTCCGACACCTCCGGCAAGATGGAACTCGTCAACGGCGGCACCTCCGGCGAACTCGCCCCCGGCTCGTGGTCCGCATCAGGCGCAGGCGCCGAAATCGTGTTCGGGCAGGGCACCTTCTACCTCGGTGGAGTGCCCCCGCTTTTGCGGACACGCTTGATTAGGTTGGTTGGTTCTCCCTCTCGTGTTCTTGGTCGTGGTTGCTCTCGTAGTCTTCGGGGGAGAGGTAGTTGAGTGTTGAGTGGCGTCTGCTGCGGTTGTAGAACGTCTCGATGTACTCAAAGACCTCGCTGCTGAGTTCACGGCGAGTCTTCCATGCTCGGCGATTGATTAGCTCTTTTTTGATCGTAGCGAAAAAGCTCTCAGCGACGGCATTATCAAAGCAGTCGCCCTTGGAACCCATCGACACCGCGATCCCAGCGTCCCCAGCTTGCTGGCCGAAGGTCAGACTCACATATTGCGATCCCTGATCGGAATGATGTACAAGTCCCGCTTCTGGACGACGTCGAGCGACACCCATCTGCAGCGCGTCGACGACGAGCTCCGCCCGCATATGATCGGCCATCGACCAGCCCACGATCCGACGCGAGAACGCGTCCTGCACAGCAGCCAGGTAGAGCCAGCCCTCCCATGTCGGGAGATACGTGATGTCAGCGACCCACAAAACATTCGGAGCAGCAGGCGTGAACTGCCGTTTGACCAAGTCATCAGCAACCCTGACGCCCGGCACCCGGATCGTCGTACCCCGCCGACGGCGCGTAACCAAGCCAGATAGCCCAGCGTTGCGCATCAAGCGCTCCACCCGTTTACGCGAAACACGGACGCCCTCACCCAGGCGCAGCTCAGCGTGCACCCGCCGCGCACCGTAGACCCCGCGGGTGCGCTCGTGGATCTCCCTGATCTTCTCAGTCAGCCACGCGTCGCTCAACGTGCGATCGCTGGGCACCCCATTCGCCCACCCGTAATAGCCCGACCGGGACACGCCAAGAACCTGGCACATCAAGGAGACCGGGAAGCTGGCCCTCTCCGCCGAGATCATCCGGTAGACACTCACCGGGTCTCGGTCTCCGCTGCGAAGAGGACCGCGGCTCGCTTGAGGATCTCACGCTCCTGTTCAAGGCGCCTGACCTTCTGGCGCAGCTCGCGGAGCTCCTCACGCTCACCCGTAGTGAGACCCTCACGCACACCCACATCGACATCCGCCTGCTTGACCCACGCACGCAACGTATCGAGCGCGATCCCAAGCTCCCGCGCGATCACCGTCAACGACTGCCCCGAGCTGCGATACAGCTCGACAGCCTCCTTCCTGAACTCAGACGGATAACCCGCCCGGCCCATTCCCCTCGGCGCCATACAGACATCCTTCCTGCCAGGCCAGACGACCTAGCTTCCGGTGTCCGTCAAAGCGGGGGCACTCCACCTACGACAACGCTGGACGCCTCCAGAGCGTCACCGACTGGACAGGCAGCGTCACAACCTTCGCCTACGATCCGAACTCCAACCTCACAACGACCACCTTCCCCAAAGGCACAGGCGAGCAAGACAAAGCCACCTTCAATGCCGTCGATCAGGTGATGAAAATCACGATGGCTGGCAGCAGCCAAAAAGTGCTCGCCTCGGTCGCCTACACACGCGACAGCGACGGGCAGGTCAAGTCGATCGCGACGACCGGTCTCCCCGGCACCGAAAGCCTGAGCGAGGCTTACGACATAAATAACCGCCTCGAAAAATCTGGCAGCATAGCCTACGCGTATGACTCAGGTAACAATCCGACAACCCTCGGCTCCAACACCAGCGTCTACGACGCCGCGAACGAGCTGAAAACGAGCGGCAGCAACATCTACGGCTACGACCAGCTGGGAGAGCGCGTGAGCGCAACCCCCAAAGGCGGGCAGACTACGATATTCGGCTACGACCAGGCCGGGAATCTCATCCAAGTCAAAGGAGGTGCGATCAATGACACCTATGCCTACAACGGCAACGGGCTACGCGCCTCTCAAACCAAAGGAAAAGCCACGAGCTACATCACGTGGGACATGCACGGAGAGCTTCCGCTGATCCTCAGCGACGAACAGAACAGCTACGTCTACGGGCCTGATAACATTCCGATAGAGCAGATTCAAAGCAAAGGTGCCGTCCTCTACCTCCATCACGACCAGCAGGGCTCGATCCGAATGCTGACCAACGCCACCGGGACAACAGAAGCCACCACCACCTACGACGCCTACGGCAATCTGACGGGCGCCACTGGCACCGCCACCAGCCCGCTTGGCTACGACGGGCAGTACACCAACTCCGACACGGGACTCGTCTATCTCAGGGTGCGCTCGTACGACCCTGCAACCGCACAGTTTCTCACCGTCGATCCCATTGTTGGGTTCACGCTAGAGCCCTACAACTACACTCATGACAACCCACTGAACTATCTTGACCGAACAGGATTATTTCCTAGCCTCAGCATAATTACAGGCACCATCGCCAACACCACAAGCGAAGCAGCTGGCGGCATCGTTCACGTTGGCCTTGACCTTGCTGCGATTGTCCCATACGGCGTCTATTACGTCTCGTATAACACAGCCAAGGGGATCAATAGCATTGGCTGTGCGCCTGCCCTTGGACCCCTTGAGCCCGCGACCTGTGCCGTGTCGCATGTGTATACGGTCCCCTTTGCCATACCAGAGGCCGTGGGCCTTGGCGGCGACATTCTGCTCGATGAAATCAAGGGTGAGTCGGTCTGTGATGAGGGGAAAGAAGGATACATCAACCCCCTGCATTCTTTCGTGCCGAGCGGGCTACGAGGCCCAGAGATATATTTACCAGGCGTTCATCCTAACGGATCGGTTGATTTCGAATGGTAAGCACAATAATCAGTGATGTACTGGCATGGGTGCTTTTTTTGGGCATCACGGCTTTAGGCGTCACCCTTACAGCCCTTGGAACGGTACGCGCATATCGCGGAATGCGTCGCCAGCGAAGCGACGTTGAAGCTACTGCTGCAGCAATTGGAGCCGCGATCGTACTCTTCCTTGGAGGATGGATGATTCTAGGCTTGTACTTGCTGATTGCCTGGGTGCGACGACGTCTTCACACCAACGCCGGACCAGTTCTGCCATCGTGAGCGCCTCGGCAGCGGTGGTTCTAGGCCCAACCACACCTTGCTCAAGCGTTTACAAAAACGCATGGTTGGATTGAATGGCTGGGCAACGTGATAGCTAGCTCCATAGTTATCATCCTTGCTTTGGCAGCCTCAGCCTTGGCGTGGGCGATAATCGTTCTCGGGACACATCGCGCATATCACAATGTACGCGGCCGCGGCCGGAGTAAGACCGAATCGGTTATCGCAGCAGGAGGTGCCGCGATAGTACTATTAGTCGGAGGCTGGATGGTGCTAGGACTGTACTGGCTGGCTGCCTGGATACGGCGGCGCCTCGATAGCGCCGCAGGGCCAGCCCCACCACGATAGCCCGTCGGCTGTTTGGACCAGGCTATTCAAGCTCTGCTCTTGTGCGGTGACGTACCTTGTCGTTGACCCGGGTGGCCGCAGCGCGGGCGGCTACCCTTCGCAATCCTCGGCCATAAAGATGGCACGCACCTCCGGTGGAGGCGGAGCAAGGATGCTCCGCGCCACAGCCACAGTCAAGCCATGTGCTGCGCGGATGCGCACCAAAAGACCCGCTCCGTCTCACGCTCCGCTTCGGTCTGCCACCGCGTGCGCGGCGCCCCTCGGCACCCCCAAAAGAGTTTCGTCTCAGGCGCGGCTTAGTCTGCTGCATCTCGTATTCGATCCCACGAAAGGGGAGAAGAGATGCTGGCGCGCGCAAGGACGTTCACGCTTGAAGGGCTGGACACGCGGATGGTGACCGTGGAGGTGGACATCCGCGGCGGCCTGCCCGCCTTCACGATCGTCGGCCTGGCCGGCGCGGGAGTGCGCGAGGCGCGCGACCGCGTGCAGGCGGCGATCCTCAACTGCGGCTTCGAGTTCCCGCAGCGGCGGATCACGGCTAACCTCGCCCCCGGCGATCTGCCCAAGGCCGGCCCCGGCTTCGACCTGGCGCTCGCCTGCGCGCTGCTGGCGGCCAGCGGACAGATCCCCAGCGAGCGCCTGCAAGACCACGCGCTGCTGGGCGAGCTCTCGCTCGACGGCGAAGTGCGCCCCTGCACCGGCACGCTGGCAATCGCCCAGGCGACACGCGAAGCGGGGATGAAAGCGCTGGTGCTCGCGCCAGAGCGGGCGCGCGAGGCCGGCCTCGTAGAGGATCTGAGAGTGTTGGCCGCGCGCGGCCTGTCGAGCGCCGTGCGGGTATTGAGGGGCGGCGGCGGTGACGAGGCGGTTCCGTTGCCGCCGCCCGCGCAGGACGGCGCCGGGGGTGCGCTCGACGAGGACTGGCAGCCGGACCTGGGCGACGTGCGCGGCCAGGGTGGTGCGGTGCGCGCACTGCTCGTGGCCGCGGCCGGCGGACACAACCTGCTGCTCAGCGGCTCGCCCGGCACCGGCAAGACGATGCTGGCACAGCGGCTGCCCTCGATCCTGCCGCCCTTGAGCCGCGGCGAGGCGCTCGAAGTGACGCGCATCCAGAGCATCGCGGGCAGCCTGGAGAATGGCGAGCTGGTAAGCCGCCGCCCGTTTCGCGCGCCGCACCACTCGGTCACGACAGCCGGCCTCGTGGGCGGATCCAAGCGCGGCTGGGTGGGCGAGGTAGTGCTCGCGCATAACGGGGTGCTTTTTCTGGACGAGCTCTCTGAGTTCTCGCGCACAGCGCTAGAGGCGCTGCGCCAGCCGCTCGAGGACGGGCGCGTGGCGATCGTGCGCTCCGGGCACGCGGCGGTGTACCCCGCGCGGCTGATGCTGGTGGCGGCGACGAACCCATGCCCGTGCGGTTATGCGGGCGAGGCGGAACGCTGCCGTTGCAGCGAAGGAGACCTGGCGCGCCACCGCAAGCGCCTGAGCGGGCCGCTGCTCGATCGCGTCGACCTGCTCAGCAGCCTGGAGCGCCCCAGCGCGCGCGAGCTGCGCGAGCCGCCCGCGCTGGATTCGCGCAGCGCACGCGAGCAGGTGCTGGCAGCGCGCGAGCGCCAGGCCGCGCGGCTTGGCGGGGAGGGCGCGCTAGTGAACGCGCAGATGGACGTACGCATGCTGCGCCGCCACATCGCGCTCGATGACAGCGGCAAGCGCACACTGCTGCAAGTGCAGGACCGCGGCGTGCTCAGCCAGCGCGGCGTGCACCGGCTGCTGCGGGTAGCACGCACGGTCGCGGACCTGGAGGGCAGCGCGCGGACCGGGCGCGCGCACCTGGCCCAGGCGCTTGGGTGGCGCGCCGAGGCGGCGACGCAGGGAAGGCGCGTAGCATGAGCAGCACGGGCGTCGAGGCAATTGCGCGCGAGGACCCACGCTATCCGGCGGCCCTCGCGCGGATGGGGAGCGCGCCGCGCGTGCTGTACGTGGCGCCCGACGCCGAGCGCCTGGCGCAACTGCTGCGCGAGCCGGCCGTGGCGATTGTGGGCACGCGGCAAGCGAGCGACTACGGCATGGAGACGGCACGCAGCCTCGCGCGGGGACTCGCGGCGAGCGGGGTGTGCGTGCTGGGCGCGCTGGCCGAGGGCATCGCCGCGGCAGCGCACATGGGCGCACTGGAGGTACATGGGCCGACGGTGACAGTGATGAAAGCCGGACTCGACCGCTGTCATCCGGCCTCCTGCACGGCCCTGTACGAGCGTGTGCGCGAGGCTGGCTGCGCCGTGGGACACGTCGCGGGCGGCTGTGAGGCGCCCCGCTGGAGCTACCACGCCTGCATGCGCATGCTTGCAGGAATGGCGCAGCTGGTGATCGTGGTGGAGGCACGCGACTCGCCCGGCGAACTGGCGGCCGCGCGCATCGCGCAAGCACTGGACAGGGACGTGGCCGCAGTGCCGGGACGTGTGTGCTCGCCGCTGGCGCAAGGCCCGCACACGCTGCTGCGCGAAGGCGCGCGGCTGGTGCGCGGCGCGCAGGATGCGCTCGATGCGCTGTATGGCGTAGGTTCGGGGGGCGCGGCGGACGCAATGGCAGCGCTGGAGCCACCGCAGCAGGCGCTGCTGGAGCAGGTGGCGGGCGGGCGCGACACGCTGGCCAAGCTCACGGCCGGCGGAGAGGACCCGCAGCGGGCGAGCGTGGCGCTGGCGGAGCTGGAGCTGAGCGGCACGCTCGTGCGCGGCGACGGCGGGCGCTACCTGCCGCGAGCCGGCCGGTAGGCCGCGGCGTGGCCGGGTGCGCTGGCGCCGCGATGGCCGGCGGGCCGCGAGAGGATGCCGGTAGGGTGGCGCGGTCATGAACCGCAGCCCGGCAAGCTCGTGAGCGACAGCCCCGACAGACATATCGACTGGCTCGACCTGGGCGCAATCGCGCTCGGCGGCGCGGCCGGCGCGCTGGGACGGGTCGGGCTGAGCGAGGCCTTCCCCCCCACGCCCGGCGAGTGGCCGTGGGTGATCTTCGCGATCAACATGGTGGGCGCCTTCGTGCTCGCGCTGCTCGTCACCTGGCTGGCGCGCCACCGCCCGCAGGCGACCTTGCACCACCCGCTGCTGGCAACGGGGTTGTGCGGCACGTTCACGACGTTCTCCACGATGCAGCTGGAGGTGCTGGAGATGATCGACCGCCACCGCGACGCCCTGGCCGTGGGTTACGTGGCAGTGAGCGTTGCGGTCGGCTATCTGCTGGTGGTGCTGGCAACGGCGATGGTGCCACGCGCGCGGGTGCTGGCGTGAGCGCCGCGACCTGGATCGCCGTGGCCGTGCTGGGCAGCGTGGCTGCGATGGCGCGCTTCCTCGTGGGCGGCTGGGTGACGGCGCGCAGCGATCCGCGCCTGCCATTGGGAACGTTCGCGGTGAACATCAGCGGCGCGCTGCTGCTGGGGCTCGTAACGGGCCTGGCGCTGGCGGGCAACGCCCTGCTGCTCGTCGGAGCGGCGGGCATCGGCTCGTATACGACGTTCTCGACGTGGATGCTCGAGACACACCGCCTCGCCGACGACAGGCGCGGCGGGCAGGCACTGGCGAACGTGCTGGCCAGCACGATCCTCGGGGTTGCGGCCGTGGCGCTGGGGCGCACGCTGGGAGGGTGGCTGTAGGGCGGTCTCTTCAGTAGGGCGCCCGCATAACACGATGTTCACGGAGATGGCCCCAGCCCTACCTAATGTGCGCCTCGCCGATGGGCGAGCACGGCCACAATCCATCCCTGGGCGAGGCCTGAGCCGACCAGGCTCGTGGCTCCTCTTGCGGACAATGGCAACGGCGCCCTCCCGCGAGATCGAGCTCGCCCAAGCGCTTGTCCTCTCAGGGCTCTCGCCCACACAGCCCTCCATTTCACGTGCTGCCCCGCAGGACGCTGGTGGGTTCGCCCGCGATTGCGGCGTGGCTCGTGCAAGTCGGGACGCGATCATTCTGTCAGAAGGCTTGGAGTTCCTACAGCACGACGAGTGGGACTCGCTGATTTCAGCGTGTCGTCGAGTGCTGCGGCCGGACGGAGTGCTTGTATTGCGCTTAGAAAGCGCTGGCTCGATGGCGCCCGCCGTGCTGAAGAAAGCACTCGCGAGATGCTTCGGGGTGGTGGAAGTCTTTGGCTGGGATGGCGTACAGCGCACATCTGGGTATGCGGGCTCTGCAAATACGTTTGTCATCTGTCGGCCGTTCCTGCCATACGCAGTGCGTTCCCTCGACCTTCTGCGCCCACGGGTCGTCTTGGATGGTCCTGGCTGGACGTCGTCATGGCTGTGTGAGCGCCCTGTTCTGCCGGATCGCTTTCTGCTGCGCGCCACTCTCGATGTCGTCCGGGACAACCCCGGCGGAGTCGATCTGCGGCTGAAGTTCATCGGGCCCGAAGGAGACCGCTTCAGGATGCAGGGGCATCTAAGCGACATCGTGTCCGGGACGGCCGACCTGCTTCTCCCCTCACAGAGGGCGGAAGCACGTGGCAACCCAGTTTGGGCCGAGGTCGAGAGGATTGCGCTTGACGTCAGGTCCGATGCGGAGGGGCCTGTCGACGTGCGACTCTCAGATGTACGCGTCCTCCATGACGATGACTGCTCGTCGCAGTCGGCGATTCGGACGAGCGCCGACCTACGCGACGGCTATGACGAGAATTATTACAGAGGTATGGTCGGCTACTCCGTGTATCGCGAGCGCCGAGAGCTTCGTCAGCTCGTCAACGTGCATCGTGCCTATGCCCTGATGCTTGCGCCAAGCCCCGAACGCGTGATCGACATCGGATGTGGTCGGGGTGAGCTAGCCGGGCAACTCATCGAGCAAGGAGCCGAGGTCACACTGCTGGACTACTCGCCGACCGCCATCGAGCTTGCGAAGAGGCACTTGGGCGACAAGCCAAAGGCCCGCTTCGTGATAGACGACGCGGCTAATCTAGCTGCCCATGTCGCCGAACAGAGCCAGGACGCAATCTTTATGACTGATTTTGTCGAGCATCTGACAGTCGATGAGCTACGCACGGTTCTGCGCGCGTGCCGGCGTGTCCTTACTCCCGGCGGAGCACTTATCATCCATACACCGGAGAGATACTCGGGGTCTATTGCTACGGCAAAGGCCATTCACGGAATGCATGTCAATGTGTTCGAGATTGCCACGCTTAGGACGCTACTGTGCGAGATCTTTGGCGCTGTCGACGTATTCACATGGGACGGTTTTGAGTGTTTTCACAAGCGGGGATATTGCATCGAGCTTTTTGCATGTGCGCGACCGGAAGACCTCGGCGTCACCCGCCCGCTTGCTCTAGCAGACGCTCAAGCAGGGATCGGGACTGACGAGGCTTGGGGCGCGGAGTGGGTTTTCGATTGTCCACATCTGCCCTCGCGCTTCATCTTCGACGCCACCGTAGAGGTTGCTCGGCCCGACGACAACGGACGCATTACGGTCGACTTTTTGGCGCCCGATGACAAGCTTGTAGCGCAGGCCGTGCGAGAGCTTTCGCAGATGCAAACGTTTCCCGCCCATCTGCGGCTTGCTTCAGAGCTGCTGGTATCCGAGCCGTCTGCACGATGGGATACAGTGGAGCGCATCGTGGTGAGCGCGGCCACTCACTTAGGTGTTGAGATTGAGATTGCGGTTGCCGATGCGCGTCTCCGCGCTGACAAATCCGAGTGCCGCCCAACCCAAGGCGAGCTGCATCCAGATTGTATCCTTCCTGATATTTGCGGCGTTGTTACGTGAGGTGAGATATGGCTTTGCCGGAGTCACACTGTCGCTGACGACAGACGGCACGTCGTGGTACGAGGTCGCACGCAGCAACTAAACCGCCGCCGCAGGGGCCATCGGATGATCGCGCCCCAAGACGCGGAGCCCGGAGGGACCATCCCCGTGCGATCGGATCAGCTCTGCCCAGCTGCCCGGGACCTGCGCAAGCGGATGAAGGGATTCGAACCCTCGACCTTCGCCATGGCAAGGCGACGCTCTAGCCAGCTGAGCTACATCCGCGTGAGCGCTCATTCTAGCCTGACGCGCCCCGGCGCGCTCTCGCGCCCGCACATCAGGCAGCCTGGCTCAGATCCGTCTCGTCGGAGCGGAAGGCGCTGGAGAGCTGGCGCGCGTCATCAGCGCAGCTCCGCGCGGTCAAGGTCCTCTATGTAGCGGCGGAGTCGAAGTCCTCGCGGCCGTGCCGAGGCGCGATCGCGCGTACGCGCCGCCACGGCTTTGGCCGATACGAGGCGTTCAGTCGATCGAGCCCGCCGGCACGACCCACTCGCACAGCTGTCCGGTCGCGGCCGCGACCAGATCGAAATCCGCGTCGTAGTGGAGCACCGTCAGGTTGCGCGCCTCGGCGGCTGCGGCCACGAGCAGGTCGGGCACCTTGCGACCACGCTGGTGTTTGGCTGCGAGCAGGCGCTGCGTCTGCCGTGCACGGTGTACGTGCTCTGCCGTGGTCTCCACCGGCTCGAAGAGCTCCAAGGCGTCGGCGAGGCGATCCCACTCCGCGGCGTTGCGGGCGGAGAAGCCGATCTCCAGATCGCTGATACCCGCTCGCGCGAGCTCCCCTCGGTAGGTCCTCTCCTCGATCGCCTCCCTAACCGATGGCTCGCGCAGGCGCGTGAGCACGCTCGTGTCCAGCAGGTGCGTCAGCGCCATGCCTGCTCGCGCGGCTCCAGATCGGCGTGGGCGAGTGCGTCCAGGCGCTCCTTCACCGCCGCGCCGTGATCGCCGCCCGCCAAGCGCAAGGCGCGGTTGATCGTCTCCTTGATCGTGGCCACGCCGAGTTGCGCACGCGCGTCACGCAGAGCCTGCTCGTCTATGTCCACCAAATGCTTGGCCATGGGCGTAGAGTATATACTATCGGCAGGCGATATATACTGCCACGCGGGGGAGCCGCGACAGCATGCGCGCGCCCGATTGCGCCCGGCGCACACGGCGGATAAGCTGGATCGTTCGAACTCACTGATACCGGGCACGGCCCGTACCCTTTGCGAGGAGGACACCAGGATGGCACTAGACCAGTCGAAGATCGGCCAGCTCGTCTCCGAACAGATGGAGGCGATCGAACGCGACTACGGCGAGAACGATGACGGCCAGCATGAGATCGGTGCCGTCATCACGATCGTGCAGGTCCTCACCCGCCACGGTGAGGACATCGCGTCCGACGTCAGGCTGCGCCACAACGTCGGCGACCCGTACATGGTGCTCGGCCTCATGCGGGCGGCCGAGCAGACCGTCATGCGGGGGGCTGGGGGCGAGTAGCGTCCTCGTCGGCCAGGCGGAGGGGCTCGGGTCGCAGGACGCGCACGCTGCCGTCCCTGGAGACGAGCACCACAGCCATGTCGTCGTCCACGGCTCTGCAGATCTCCCGCCCCAAGTGGGGGCCTTCAGCGTCGATGAACAGACACCGTTCGGGGTAGGGCGAGCGTTCTTCGATCGCGAGCTCGATCGCCTCATCCATCACCCGGCCCGCGGGAGACTGCTCCAAGGGCTCTGAGCCTGTATTCAATGCTTGCGCCATGACTCGATCATAGCCCCGTATCCGCGCTTGATCTCCTCGATCGCGGCGCGCATCCCCGGACCAAGGCCATCCCGGCTGAAGATTTCGGCCGGCTCCTTGCCCCCCGAGCGTGTGTATCGATGCATCTCGTTCTCGCCATGAGCACCGTCATACAGACGCACTGCTACCACCTCGCCTTTCTCCTCCCCCAGCAGGACGATTGCGCAATCGACGACATCACGCCGATCGGTCGTGAACTTGACGTGCATGAAGACCGTGCGCAGCGCGTTCAGCGGCTGTGTGTACTCGCCGCTCACATCCCGGTCCCCGCGTCCATGCCGCTCAGCACAACCCCTCCTGGGTACGATCGAATGACATCCGTCACAGCCATGTCGTTGCAAGTCCTGCCGTGACCCCCCTCCAAATTCTCCGTCTCCGCGCCCACCCCCACGAACTCCGCCCATATGGAAACCGCCGCCCCATGACCGCCGTCCTCGAAGTGCTCCTGCACGGCCTACGCGACACGCTGCTGATGGCCTGGGCGGTCTGGTGGGCGCTCGTGCTCGGGTTTGCGATCAGCGCGATCGTGCAGGCATGGGTGCCGCGCGCGCGGATCGAGGCGGCGCTCGCAGGTGAGGGCTCGGGTGCTGTGGCGCGCGCGACGGGGTTGGGGGCGGCCTCCTCGTCGTGTTCTTATGCGGCCGTCGCGATCGCCAAGAGCCTTTTTCAGAAGGGCGCCTCCGCGGCGTCCGCGCTCGCTTTTCAGTTCGCCTCCACCAACCTCGTCTGGGAGCTCGGCCTGGTGTTGTGGGTGCTCATCGGCTGGCAGTTCACGCTCGGCGAGTATCTGGGCGGCCTCATCATGATCGTGCTCATGAGCATCGCGCTACGCGCCTTCGTATCGAGGCGGCTGGAGGAAGATGCGCGCGAGCACGCGCGTGCCGCCGACAGCGGACACGTGCACCACACCGCCGCGTCCTCCATGCCCATGCGGGAGCGGTTGCGCTCGCGCGAAGCCTGGTCTGATGTCGCGCAGAACTTCACCGGCGACTGGCACATGCTGTGGAAGGAGATCTCCGCCGGGTTTCTGCTGGCCGGTTTCGTAGCGCAGCTGGGCAACGGTTTCTTCGAGAAGCTCTTTCTCGTGCACACCGGCGGCGTGCCAGCCACGCTGGAGAACGTGCTCGTCGGCCCGCTCATCGCCGTGCTCAGCTTCGTCTGCTCCGTCGGAAACGTCCCGCTGGCGGCCGTCCTCTGGTCCGGTGGCATCTCCTTTGCCGGCGTCATGGCATTTCTGTTCGCCGACCTGGTCGTGCTGCCGATCATCGCGATCTACCGCAAGTACTACGGAGGCGCCTACACCCTCCGCATCGTCGCGCTGATGCTGCTCACCATGATCCTCGCGGCGCTCCTGGTCAACGCCCTCTTCAGCGTCCTGGGGCTCGTTCCCAATGGCCCCAGGCCCTCCCGCGCCGACATCTTCGGCAGCGTGCAGCTCGACTACAAGCTCGCGCTCAACGCGCTGGCCGCGGTCGTCTTCGCGTGGCTGTTCCTGCTGGCGCGGCGCCGAGGCGCGCATGATTGCCACACGCACCCCGAGGCCCAGCCCGGCCTCACCGCATTGTGAAGCGGGCATTGAGTCGTGAAGGCCGTCGTTGAGGCGGCCGATGCCGCCCAGCCTCACTGCACCGTAAGCGTCCCCTGCATGCCCGCCTGGCGGTGCCCCGGCACCGAGCAGAAAAAGCTGTACGTGCCCGCCTTCAAAACCAGCGTCACCGACTTCGTGCCGCCGCTGAACGTCGGCGTCGCCCCAAGCTTCGCGCCCGCCGAGCTTTCCACCGTCACATTGTGTTCCAGCGGCGCCATGTTCGTGAATTCGATCGTCACCTTCCCCGGGTGCGCCGTCAAGCTGGTGGTGTTGTAGCTCAACGCGCCGGTCGGGTTGGCCGCGAGCTTCACCACCTGCGCCGCGCCGGTTGCGGGCGCCGGAGTCCCGGCCGCGGAGGTGCTCGCGCTAGCCGCGGCGCTCGTGCTCGCCGATGCGCTTTCGGTCGTGCTGGTGCCGCCGTAAGGCGTTGAAGCTGCCGTTGAGCTGCTGCTTGAGGAGCTGCCACAGCCCGCCGCCAGCAGACCCGCCGCCAGCAGCGCCGCCGCCGCCGTGCCACGCGTGCCCAGGGTCCGTGCTCTGATAGGTGCTCTCGGATACCTGCTCATCGCCAACCTCCTGCATCGAATGGTCTGAACCTCGCCCGCCGAGCATACTGCGGCCTCGCGGTCCCTGTCGGGAGTCCTGACTCCGGCGGGTGCCGCGACCTTCCCGGCGCTACGCTTGCGGGCAGCCATGACGAAGATTCGCCTCGATACCGATGGCCCGCTAGCCATCGTCACCCTGGCCAGCCCGCCGCTGAACCTGTTCGAACACGCGCTCATCGGCGAGCTGATCGCCGCCATCGATGAGATCGCCGCCACCCCGCCGCGGGGCCTCTTGATCCGCGCCGAAGGCCGCGTCGTGTCCGGCGGCGTAGACGTCCACGAGTTCGACGGTCGCACCCGCGAGCAGGCCGCCGAGCTGTGGGAGCGCCTCCTGCGCCTCGTTCACACCGTCGAGCAGCTCCCCCTCCCCACCGTTTTCGCCGCCCACGCGCTCTGCCTGACGGCCGCCTTCGAGCTCTCGCTGGCCTGCGACCTCCTGCTGGCCGCCGAGTCCGCGCGCTTCGGCCTCGTCGAGACCGTCGTCGGACTCACCCCCGCGATGGGCGGCACCCAGCGTCTGGCCGAGCGAGCCGGCCCCGCCCGCGCGCGTGAGCTCGTGATGACCGGCGCGCTCTACGACGCCGCCACCCTGGAGCGCTGGAACGTCGTCAACCGCGTGCTCCCCGACGAGGGCTTCGATGAAGCGGCGCTGGCGTTCGCGCGCGGCCTCGCCGAAGGCCCCACCCGCGCGCACGCCGCCACCAAGGCGATCGTCGCCGCCGTCCGCGAAGACGGCGGCCCCCGCGCCGCCGATGCGATCGTCCCCGAACAGGCAGGCGAGTTGTTCGCCACCGAGGACCTCAAAAACGCCGTGCGCTCGTTCCTTGAGAACGGCCCTGGCAAGGCCACCTACGAAGGACGCTGAGCCCTACTCGGGCACCGGCAGCGAATCGACCGCCGCCTCAGCCGCCGCGCGGTTCTCGGCCTGCACGGCCAGCCAGATCTCCTCGCGGTAGATCGGCAGGCGGTCCGGGGCCGTTATGCCCAGGCGCACCGTCTGCCCGGAGACCTCCATCACCGTCACGAGGATGTCGTCTCCGATCACAACGCGCTCGCCCGCGCGCCGGGTGAGGATCAGCATGGTGCGTGATTATGCCGCATCCGCCGCGGGGCGCTGCTCGGGAAAGAGCGGCGCCTGCAGGTCGGCCCCCGGTGCGCTGTTCAGCACCTGGTGCCCACGCCCCGCGTGGATCACGAGCGGGGCCTTCAGATTAACCACGACGTCGCCAGGGTCCTTCGCCGCGCGCACCGTCACATACAGCTGCGCCTCTTCCGGGTCCAGCGCGCCGATGCGCTCGCGTTCCTCCTTGGTCAATGTCAGCTCGAAGCCCGGCAAGAACGGCCGCGGGTCCACCACCGGCAACGCGAGGTCGGGGTCATCGAGCGATTGCAGCCACAAAAACCCGCTGCCAGGATTGCGCTCCAGCAAAGCGTAGCGGCTGCCCTCCAGCCCGATCAGCCCCTGCGGGAACTCGATCGCCTCATCCGCCGGCACCTGAAGCGCACCGAAACGCGTGCTCTGTATCGCAATCGTGTCCATGTCGGTCGGGGGCATCAGTGCAGGAATTCCATCAGCGACGTCTGCACGATACTAGCCCCCGCGCGCAACGCCGCGTTGTAAGCCGCCTGCTCGTTGCTGTAGGCGATCGACACCTTCGCCAGGTCCGCGTCCTGCGTGTTGGAAAGCGTCTTCGCCGCCTGCACCTGCAGGTCTTCCACGCGGCTCACCGCCGTCTGCATCTGATCGGTCACCGCCCCCACCCCCGCCTGCAGCGTCGTCAGCGAGTTGAGGTTGCCTTCCAGGTTCTGCAGGTCCGCGCTCCCGAGCGCCGCCACGTCTGCAGGCGTTCCCCCCTTGAGGTGTTCGGAGATCGTGCGCAGCGTATCCAGCAGCTTCCCGTCACCCGCCCCCTGCCCGCTGCCGAGGACCGAGGAGATGTTCGTGTTAACCACAACAGAAGCGCCCGGCCCGATCGAGCGTGTTATCTGCCCTTCGTTGCCCTGATACGCGTCTTCCGCCCCGGCCTTGTACGGCGCGGTGGCGGTCTGCGTGCCCGAGAACACATACTGCCCTGCGTACTGCGTATTGGCGTCCTGCTTCACCGTCTGTGTCAGCTGATCCACCTCTTCGGCGATCGCCGTGCGGTCGATCGGGTTATTAACACCATTGGATGCCTGCACGAGCAGCTCGCGCACCCGCTGCCCCACTTCGTTCATGTTCTGCAGCGCGCTGGAAGCCGTCTGCGTGAAGGAAATCCCATCCTGTGCGTTCGCCGTGTAGCCGCTCATGCCGTCGATCGCGCTCTGCAGTTCGATCGCCCTGCTGGCGCCATAAGGGTTATCCGAAGGCTGCTGGATCGACTTGCCGCTGGCGAGTTCGCTCTCGCTGCGCTGCAACGCGTTCAGCGACGAGTTGATGTCCGCCAGTGTCGTCCCCGCCACCATCGTAGATGTGATGCGCTCGCTCATCTCGTTCACACGCCAGTATGGTTGATGAGTGTGTCAAGCATTTCATCCATCGCGTTCATAGTGCGAGCCGAAGCCTCGTACCCGCGTTGGAAGCTGATCAAGTTCGTCATTTCCTCATCCAGCGAAACCCCCGAGACGCTCTCGCGCTGGTTGCCGATCGCGCTCACCACGGCCTGCGAGGTGCTCTGCTCGTCTTCGGCGCTCTGCACGTCGCTGCCCACCTGCGCGATCAGCCCCGCGTAGCGCTGGTCGGCCTTCCCCCCGCGCAGCGCCGCGATCGCCTGCGCCACATCGTTGCCGCCGGCCGTCGCCGGGGCGGAGGAGGTCTGCACCTGCGCGGGTGTGACAGCGACCTTTATGGTGGCCGCGGTGACGCCGGTGAAAAAAGGAGTGCTCGTGTGCAGCGCGTTCACCGTGGTTGTGAGGTCGTCGGCTACTTCGTTCAGCGCGGTTTGGTAGTTGGCAAGCGCGCCGGTCGGTCCAGAGATCTTCAGCAAAGCCCCCAGCTGCCCGCCCGCCGCTTCCGTCAATTCCTGCGGCCAGTTGACGGTCGCGCCTTCCACCAATGGCTTCGCCGCATCGCCGAAGGTGACAGTGTCCGTCCCGTTAGGAGCCTTCGTCACGTTGACGTTCGCCAGTTCAGAGAGCTTGTCCAGCAGCAGGTCGCGACGGTCGAGCAGATCGTTTGGGCTCTGCCCCGCCGCTTCGCTCAGCTGGATCTGGTGGTTGAGCTGCGCGATCTGATTGGCGTCGTCCTGCACTTCGCCGGTCGGCCCGGTGATCGCGGCGTACTGCTGCGTGGCCTGCGTGCCGATCGTCGCGATCTGCCCCGTCAGCTGGTTGAGCGTGGTCGCGAGCTGCGTGCCAGTGCTGACCACACCTTCGCGCGCCGCTTCGCTCGATGGCTCTTTTGTGAGCGAATTCCAAGCGCTCCAGAATGCTGAGAGCTGGCTTGAGATGCCCGAGCTAGAAGGCTCATCGAACGCGCTCTGCGCCTGCTGCAACTCGTTTGTTTCGCTGCTGGCCGCGCCCAACGTAGCGCTCTGCGTGCGGTACTGCGCATCCAGATATGTGTTGCGGATGCGTTCAAACGTGGTGACGGTGACACCCGTCCCCATCTGCCCGCCCGCCCCCGTCAGCTGTGACATCGCGTCGATCGGCAGCGGAATGTTCGTCTGCATGACGGCTGTCTGGCGCGAATACCCCGGTGTATCCGCGTTCGTGATGTTGTGACCCGTGGTATCGATCGCCTCCTGATTGGCCATCAAGCCGGAGAGCGCAGTCTGGAGTCCTTGTAGTGTGGGAATCGACATGGTCTTGTATTGGGTCAGGCGCGCAGGTCGAGCACGTGCAGAGCGCCGTGCGCGCGCGTGTTGCCGTTCGCCGAGGAGATGGAGCCGCGAGGGTCATAGCCATGCGCGCCGTCGAGCGCAAGCGATGTCATCAGGTGGTCCAGAAAAGAGAGCTCGATGCGCATCAACGCGCGGTTGCAGCTGTGTTCGCGCTGCAGCTCGTGCAGCAGGCCGCGCAGCTGCGCGCTGCGCCCCAGCGCCAGCTCCGCGCTTTCGCTGTCCATCAGGGTGCTGAGGCGTGTGAGGGTAACGGCCTCCGGTGCGATGCCCAGCAGTCCGCCGCTCACTTCCAGCAGACGCGAGCGCTCCGTCTCGATCGCGGCGCGGCGCGACATCTCGCCGTGCAACAGCCCCGCCAGGCGCACAACAGCATGCACGTCGCGCGCGCGGATCGCCGCGCCCTGCTCGAGCACCACCGCCAGCAGGCGCTGCGCGGAGTCGATCTGTCGCTCCAGATGCGCCAGCACGTCGCGCGTCAGTGTCTGCTCCTCGGATGCCAAGGCGAGCACGGTCATGCGGCCACACCCCCGCTCCTGTCAACCTTCGCCGGAGTGGCGGCAATGCCCTGGGAGCGCTCGATCGAGCCCAGCAGCTGCGGTGCCAGCCCCAGGCCACCGTGGCCCATCACGCCTTCGGTCAGCGTCTGCGGCAACAGCGAGCTGAGCTGGCTGCTAGCCGGGTCGCCGGCGCCTTCGCTTTCTTCGGATTCACCTTCGCCGCCCGCGCCGCCCAGGCCGCTCGTAGCGGCCAGCGACTGCGTCATCTGCTGCACGAGCATCGATTCGAAGTCGAGCGCGTCGCTGTACGCCTGCTTCACGGCGGGTGAGCCGTTGCGCACCGAGGCCGGCTCAAACGTGGGGTCGATGGGTGGCAGCGCCGTATTCATGCTCACGAGCGCAGCTGATTGGCGATGCCGAGCATCTGGTTCTGTGTCTGGATCGCGCTGGAAGCAAGCTGGTAGCTGCGCTGCGCGCCGAGCATGCTGACCATCTCCGAGGCCATATCCACGTTCGAGCCCTCAAGCGCCCCCTGCTGCATGCTGCCGCCGCTCAGCGCCGTCGGCGTCCCGCTGGCGGGGGTCGTGGTGAAACCGCCCAATCCGTTGGCGAGCAGGTGCTCCGGTGCCGGCACCGTCACGAGCTTGATCTGCCCGAGCGTCTGCTTGCCCGCGGTGACGGTACCGTCGGAGGCGATGTGCACCTCGCCCGGGCTCACCTTTGCCGGCAGCGTGATCGGCGGTTCCAGCAAGCTGCCGTCGCTTGAGACGATATGCCCCTGCCCATCGACGGTGAACGCCCCATCGCGCGTGAGGGCCGTCTGCCCCGAGGGCGTCTTCAGCTGAAAATACCCCTCCCCCTGGATCGCCAGGTCAAGCGGCTGCCCCGTCTGCTGCAGCGCCCCCTGCGCTTCGTCGCGCCCGATCACGTGCGCCGCCGCGCCCGCGCCCACGGTGGTTGTCGTCCCGGCCTGGTTCACCTGGTTGTAGAGCAGGTCCTGGAAGCCCACCCGCTCGGCCTTGTAGCCGTCGGTATTCACGTTCGCCAAATCGTTGGAGACCGCGTTCAACTGTTCCTGCTGGGCCGCCATGCCCGCCGCTGCTGCGTATAGCCCTTCGAGCATCTGGTGCGTTCTCCTTACTGGGAAGTGAGTGAGCCGACCTGTGTGGAAGCCGCCTGCAACGTCTGGTCGATCGCCTGAATCGTCTGCTGCCCCGACTGGAAGGTCCGCATCGAGGCGATCATCGCCACCATCGCCTTGGCCGGATCCACGCCCGATTCTTCAAGCGCGCCCTGGCGCACCGTCCCCGTCGGCTTGCCCGAGGCCGTGCCACTGAAAAGATTTTCACCCTGCTTCGCTGCATTTGGCACTTCGTAGAGCCCGAGTGCCGAGGCGGGGACGCGGCCTTCGGAGTTGACATTGATTGGCTTGCCCTGCTGGTCGAGCACCGCGTTGCCCGAGCTGTCCACCAGCTGCCCCGTGGCCGAGGCGGAGAACTGCCCGTCGCGCGTGTAGCGAACGCCCGCGGGTGTCTGCACGGCGAAAAACCCCGTGCCGACGATGCCAAAGTCGAGCGGCTGCCCCGTTTCGTGCAAACCGGCCGGGGTCATGTCGGTGTATGCCGCGCCGAGCTGCACCCCCGTTGCGATCGAGCCGATCGGCTGCCCGTTTTCAGTGTTGCTCAGCAGCATTTCACCGAAACTGCGCTGCGGCGTGTGATCGGCCTTGTAGCCCGGTGTGGAAGCGTTGGCCAGATCGTTCGTGAGCTGGTCCTGCCGCGTCTGCTCCGCCACCATGCCCGAGGCTGCGATGTAGAGACCGAGATCCATCTCATACCAGTCTTCGACAACCCAGGGGGTTTCTTTAGACCGCGGTGAACAATGAGGCGTCGCTGGCCAGCTGCTCGCGCAGGCGCTTGCGCAGCTCCGTATGGATCTGCGACACCCGACTCTCGCTCACCCCAAGCCGCGTGCCGATCTCGCGCAGCGTGCGGTTCTCCACATACAGCAGCACCGCAACCTGACGCTCGCGCGCCGGCAGCTTGGCGAAGGCATGACGGAAGCGTTCCTTGGCTTCGCGGCGCTGCGCGCTGAGCTCCGGGTCGGTGTCCTCGTCGACGCTTTCGATCGTGTCGATGCGCTCGATCGTCGTCGCGTCCTCCGAGCGCACCGTCTTGTTCAAAGAAGCCACGTCGGCGAGCGCGATATCGTCAAGACGCCGGGAGAGGACGGCCGGCTCCATCTCCGCCGCGGCAGCCAGCTCCTCGCGTGTGGGCTGGCGGTCGTTGGCCGCCAGGAAACGCTCGCGCGCGCCGTTGATCGCGCGCTCGCTGCGCCGCAAAGAGCGCGGCGCCCAGTCGTGGCGGCGCAGCTCGTCGAGCACCGCGCCGTGGATACGCGTCCAAGCGAACTGCTCAAGCGTGGCGCCCTTCTCCGGGTCGTAGCGGTCGATCGAGCGGATCAACGCCTCCAGGCCGCAGGAGAGAAAATCCTCGACATCGCACTGCGCCGGCACCTCGCGCACCTTGCGGTAGACGATGTAGCGCACCATCGGCGTGAAGATGAACACCAGCTGGTCGCGCAGCTTCACCTCGCCCGTGCGCTTGTAGCGCAGCCATATCCTCAGCACCTCGGAGGCGGCAACCCTGGTGGCACCCTGCTCCTTGTTCTGCATTTTCGTTAGCACTCCGACATTCGAGGGAACGTTCCGTCGCCCACTGCGGGAGACAGTCGTGCTCATCGGTGGCTTTGCGCCGACACTTGAGCGACGGCCAGCAAGTGCCAGAAAAGCTCAGGTATTCAGGGGCCCGGTCGATGAACGTGGGCGCCATGAGCACGCCATCCGAAGCCGAGCAGGAGGACCCGCAGCGCCGCTACGAAGCGGTCTACCGCCGCGTGGAGCAGGGCCTGTCGGCGGCAGTGAAGGCACCGCGCGCTCGCCTGCCCGAGCTGTATGCGGAGGTGGCCGGCGCGGCGCTCCAGGAGCTCGAGCGCGAGCCATGCGAGCCACGGCTGCTCAACTACGCGGGCGTCGCCCTGTATGAGCTGTGGAGCCTGCGCGCCGCCGGCGAGCTGTTCGACGCCGCGCTGCGCCTCGATCCGCAACTGGCGGACGCGCGGCGCAACCTCGCCCAGCTCACCGAGCGCCGGCGCGCGCGGCGGGGCGCCAAACGCGAGCCGGTATTGCACCCGGCGGTGGCGGAGCTTGAGCGCCGCGCGCTCGCGGTGGCGCCACGCGCGCAGCCCGCCGAGGGCCTGCGCCTGAGCCTCTGCATGATCGTGCGCGACGAGCAGGAGATGCTCGGCCGCTGCCTGGAGGCGGTCAGGGACGCCGTGGATGAGATGGTGATCGTGGACACCGGCTCGGTGGACGACACGATCGCAATCGCGCAATCGTTCGGCGCCCGTGTCATCGAGCGCGAGTGGACCGGCTCCTTCGGCGAGGCGCGCAACGTCGCCTTCGACGCCGCCACCGGCGACTGGACGCTGGTGCTCGACGCCGACGAGGTGCTCGTCAGGGAGGACGTGGAGTTGCTGCGCTCACTTACGCAGCGCACCTGGCGTGAGGCCTTCTACGTCAGCGAGACCAACTACACGGGCGATCTGGACGCGGGCAGCGCCGTCACGCACAACACCCTGCGCGTCTTTCGCAACCGCCCGCGCTACCGCTACCGCGGCCGCCTGCACGAGCAGATCGCCGACACGCTGCCGATGCACCTGCCCGAGCGCATCGAGTACACCAATGTGCGCATCGAGCACTACGGCTACCTCGGCGCCGTGCGCGACGCACGCGAGAAGTCGCGGCGCAACCTGGAGCTGTTGCAGCTGCAGCTGGCCGACGGTGTTGACAGCCCCTTCCTGCACTACAACCTCGGCGCCGAGTACGCCGTCGCCGGCGACCCGGGCGCCGCGCTGGTGGAGCTGGAACGCGCGTGGGAGCTGCTCGCGCATGACCCCGAGCGCGACAGCTACCAGTTCGCCCCCGCCCTGGCCAATCGCCTGGTGCGCGCCACACGCGCATGCGGCCGCTTCGCCGAGGCGATCGAGCGCGCGGAGGATGCCCTTGCGCACTTCCCCGGCTTCACCGACCTGGTGCTGGAGCAAGCTGCGGCCTGCGCCGAGCTGGGCGACTTCGAGCGGGCCACGGCCCTGTACGAGCGCTGCATCGCGATGGGCGACGCCCCCAGCCGCTACACCGCCACAGTCGGCTGCGGCAGCTTCCTGCCTCTGATCGCCCTGGGCGAAATGCGCCTGGCGCGCGGCGAGCGTGAGGGGGCGCGCGAGCTGCTGGAGCGCTGCGTGCGCGAGCACCCGCAGTTCATCGGCGGCGTGCTGCCCTACGCGAGCGTATTGCTGGCGTGCGGGGAGCCCGCCGAGCAGGTCGTCGGTGCGGTAGAAGAGCGCGTGGTGGACCCGACCGCCGCCGTGCGCTTCCTGCTCGGGACAGCCCTGTACGAGGGCGGCGCCACACAGGCCGGCGAGCAGCAGTTCCGGCTCGTGCTGGAGCGCCAGCCGACATCCGGCCGCGCGCGCGTGGCGCTCGGCGAGACCCTGCTCGCACAGCGCCGCTACGCCGAGGCCGCCGCCGTCGCATGCGAGATCCACACCGAGGACCCGCTGGCCGTGATGGCCTGCCGCAGCGAGCTGTTCGCGCGCATCGCGGGCGGCGAGCAGGTCCACGCGGGCGCCGCGCTCGCGCGTGCCGGCGGCAGCGGCATGGACGCCGTCGAGCTCGATCTGTTCACCGCCTGGTATGAGCTCGTGGTGCGCGGCGAGACCGCGCGCGAGCTGGCGCTTGAGGCGGTCAACCCGCTCGGCACGATCCTCGAAGCGCTGCTGCGCGTACGCGAGTTCGAGGTCTTCGAGCTGGCCGTCGGTCTGCTGGCACGCACCCCCCTGCCCGAGTCACAGCGCCGCGACGTGCTCGGCGAGCTGTACCTGCGCCGCGGCTTCATGGCCTCCGCCGCGGAGGAGTGGCTGGCGGTGTGCGCGGTGGACCCGCAGGATGTGCACGCGCTGTGGGGCCTGGCGCGCGTCGCCGAGCGCCAGGGCATGCCCGCCGAGGCGCGCGACTTCGCGCAGGCGACGCTAGGCGTGGCGGCCGAGCACGCCGGGGCGTGCGCGCTGCTTGAGCGACTGCCCGCGGTTGTCGAGCAGCGCGCCGCTGCCTAAAGCTTTACCGGGAAGGGGTCGATCACGGTGGACAAGTCAACGCCCGCAGCGACCCAAGGAGGGGTCAATGCCGACTGCATCCAACAGGAGAACGGCATGAGCACGCCAATCCAGCCCGCACCGGGTACGGCCGCGACCGGTCCGGTGTCGGGTACACGATCCGCCGCGGGCGCGCGACGCACGAGTGCGAGCTTTGCGCCGCCATCGTCCAGGGCTGTGGGGGGCGGCGGTGCCGTGGCGCTCGACACGCTGCCCGCGAGCCCTCCCCAGCAGGTGCTCGACGAAATGGCCAGTGCGGCGCGCACGTACGACAGCCTGCGCGCGGCAGGCCGCGAACTGCACTTCGCCCACGACGGCCAGAGCGGGCGCATGACGATCGAGGTGCGCGACGCCGGCGGGCAGGTGCTGCGCACCCTCTCCCCCGCCCAGGCGCTCGACGTGGCCGCCGGAAAGCCGCTGGAGTAGGGGGTCTTCAGGTCATGTCCACACAGCAAGTCTCCTCCGCAAACGCGCCGATCAACGTCACGGGCCTCGCCTCGGGCCTGAACACCAACGAACTGATCACCGCCATGCTCTCCGCCGAACGGCGGCCGATCACACAGCTCGGCAACGAGCAGACCACGCTGCAAGCACAGGAGACACAGCTGCGCAGCCTGCAGAGCAACCTGCAGCAGCTCGCCTTCTCCTCCGCCGACCTGTCATCCCCGGCGCTGTTCGAAACCGCACAGACCGTCACCTCCAGCAACCCGGAGCAGATCACCGCGCTCAGCACCAGGGGCGCGGGCGTCGGCGGCTACGAGGTGAACGTCACCCAGCTGGCCAACTCCGCGCAGCGCACCTTCACCTTCACGAGCCCCGCAGCCGCGGACACGCTCACGATCGACGGCCAGGAAATCAGCGTCAAGGCCGGCGCCAGCGCCAGCGAAGTGGCGGCGGCGATCAACTCCGACAGCAAGGCCACCGTGTACGCGGCGGCGATCGAAGAAAACGGCACAATCGTGCTCTCCGACCGCGCGACCGGCAACACCGGCGAAGGCTTCATCGCCGTCACCGACCCCGGCGGAACGCTCACCGAAGTCGCCGGCAAGGCCAAGCAGGGCAAGGACGCCGAATACACGGTCGATGGCGTCGCCGGCACCTCCGCCTCGAACACCGTCAAGAACGCCATCGCCGGCGTCACGCTCGAACTCGGCGGGCTCACCACGGTGAGTGGGCCGGTAACGATCGACGTGGCGGCGCCGGCAGCGAGCGTGAGCGGGATCACAGAACAGGTGGAATCCTTCATCAAGCTCTACAACTCCACGCTCAGCACGATCCACACGCAGCTCACGACCAAGCCGCCCGAACACGCCTCCACCGCAGCCGAACTGGGGACCGGCACGCTGTTCGGCGACACCGACCTCGCGGGCCTCGTCGACAACATGCGCGAGGCGATCTACACCCCCGTCGAAGGCCTCGCGCCGGAAATGTCGAGCCTCGCCAACATCGGCGTCAGCACCGGCGTCGCCACCGGTGGCGCGCTGCCCGCGGAAGGGTCCGTCGAAGGGCAGCTCAAGCTCAACAAGACACAGCTGGCCGAAGCGATCCAGACCAACCCCGCGGGCGTGGAACAAATGTTGCAGAAGTGGTCGCAGGGCTTCCAGAAGCTCGTCAACGTCGACGCCGAACCGGGCGGCACGCTGGAAACACGCATCAACGGCGACAGCCAGAGCGTCACGCAGCTCGGCGAACACATCACGACCATGAACGAACTGCTCGAAGTGCGCCAGAAGTCACTGCAGGAGCAGTTCGCCTCGATGGAAGCGATCGTCTCGCAGAACCAGTCGCAAGGGGCCTGGCTCACGAACCAGATCACCTCGCTGCTGGCGAACCCGATCGCGTAGGCGGACATCCGCAAGGCACTGCGTAAGGCGCGGTAGCTTGGCGCCGCCGCGTTGGGGCTACGTTGTGGCCGCGGGACCGGGTTCGCTGGTTCCTTGCTCGCCCGACTCATAGCAAGAGCTCTTCTAGAACGGGATGTCGTCGTCACCAGCTCCCGGAGGGACCGGCAGGAACACCTGCTCCGTAGTCGACCCCAGGGACGATGGTGACTCCGCCTGGACTAGTGAGCCATCCCGTTCGATAGCGAGCGTCACGATGAACTCGTTGAAGACTGCGGCCAGCCCCAGGGCGAGGCGCGCATATGGGTCGCTGACCGGACGCGGTTCGCGGCCTTGGCCGTGCCCGCCAAGGCGATTACGCAACCACGGCAATGCGCCGACGACCTGCTTCGCGAGGCCGCCTCGCTGGTCTTCGGGCAAGTCATCGAAGAAGCCTTCCTCAAGCAAAGCGTCCGTAAGCTGTTTGAACACAGCGTGCTGGATGGCCCGTCAGGGCACTTGGGTGTTGTCCGAGGGCCGGCGAGCTGGCTCTTGGTGCTCTTGCACCTCCAGCCAGCCTCTCACCTGGCTCCTCGTTGGACTACGAGGATAGGCCGAGACGTAGCACCGGCCTTAATTTCCAGATGTTGCGGCCGATCACTTGAACAGGATGGCCCCCTTGATGGCATCGCCGCAGGCATACCGCCAGAGCGCGGTTCTCTCTGCCTCTCCCGGCGAACTGGTGGTGATGCTCTACGACGCGGCGCGGCGCTTCCTGCGCCAGGCCAGCGTCGCGATGAGCGAAGGGCAGGTCGAGCGCGCGCACAACGCGCTGCGGCGCGCCGAGCTGATCATCGGGCACCTCGACGGCACGCTCGACCACGACCAGGGCCAGATCTCCGAGCGGCTGCACGCGATTTATCAGTTCTGCCTGGCGCACCTCAACCGTGGGCGCATGGGCCAGGACAAGCGCATGCTGGATGAGGTCAGCAACATGCTCGGCGAGCTGCGCGAGGCGTGGGCCGAGATCGCCGACGAGCCACGGGCGGTGGCCAAATGACGCAGGCCGACGCCACGCTCGACCCCTATGCGGCGATCCTCGAACTATCAGAGCGCGAGCTGGAGCTGGCCGGCATGGGCCGCATCGACGACATGCACGCGCTCGGCGAGGAGTGGCGCGCGCTGGTCGCGCAATTGCCCGCCAGGCCGCCGGTGGAGGCAAGGCCGCTGCTGGAGCGCGCCGCGCTCGTGCACGAGCGCACCCACATCGAGCTGTTGCGCCTGCGCGAGGCGATGCTGTGCGACATGCGCACCACGGCGCGGGCCAGCCGCGTCGCACATGGCTACGCCGAGCAGGAACGGCGGCGAGTCCGCCGCATCGACCGCAGCGCGTAGGGGGCCGCCGGAAGAGTTTCGTCTCAGGCGCTGCGTAGCCTCGTTGCGTGACCCGATTTCCCGCCCTGAAAGCGAGACGGCTGCTGCGCATCCTCACGTCCGATCCCTGAACTACAGGATCACCCGCCAAGTCGGATCGCACCGCCGACTACAAGCCGACGGACGCCCAGCTCTGACCTGGGCGTTTCACGATCGGCGTACCCTTGCGCCGAATGAGGTGCGGCGCATCCTTGTCAAGCACGTCGGGCTTGGGGAGGATGAGGCCCGGCGACTACTCTAAAGTAAGGAGCATGGATACAGTGCGGATCCTTCATCATCACACTCCCGACTATGGTTGGAGCTTCGAGTCCCCGGATGTGCCCGGGCTGACCGGGGGCAGCGATGCCTACGACGCGGCTCATGCCGAAGAGGCAGCGAGGTTTGCCTTGGCCTGCGTGGCTGAGGAGCAGGGCCTGCCCGCCCCCGCCGATCTGACGTTCGAACACTACGTGCCGGCGGGCGTTGCCGTGGCTGCGTAGCAGCCCTGACTCTGACGCTTCGGTCTGAGATCCTACGCCGCCGTAACGATGGAGCGCCCGACCATCTCTCCAATCCCTCACCACGACCGGCGCGCGTCGTTGACATCGAGCTCGCCGACGCATCGCTGTACGCATAGTCACAGAACCTGGCTGTCGTCTTCCGCTGACGGGTTCAGCAGGAATTGCTGCCGTCGCTCCATGATCGTCACATCGAAGTGCCGCATGAGATCGGCTCTCCCCCATAGCGCGTGCTGACAGCCATCCACAAAGAATGGTGCAAGGTCGAAGACCAGATCGGGGAACTCGGGAACGTGGGCCACCGATGGTCTGGCCGCGCGCCGCAGCGCCACACTGCCTCCGACTTGCGTTCCCTGCTCGACGGCCAGATCAGCGAGCGTGTAGCCCAGGAGCGGCGCATAACCGGTGGGCAGCACGGTGCTGTCAGCGCCCGAGTCAATCAATCCGGGGATCACCCTGCCGAGGCCATCGAGGCCAGTGACGTGCAAAAAGAGGTATGGACGAGAGCCACCCAGCCCGAGCTCACGATAAGGGACTACCAGCGGAGGACGTGACACCTGAAGCTCGGGCGTTGGCTCTACAGGATGTAGACGCCCTCTGTCCGGTCTGGGACCGGCATGAGCATGTCATCCTCGCGGGTCTCAGGCTTATCGCGCAACTGCACGGCATCGAGTGCGCTTGCAACGACCTTGCCGTCACGGATCGCCACCCAGCTTCCGGCATAGGCCGCTAGATTCTCGCGAATCGAGATATCGGACTGGTGCGCGACGGCCATCCACTCCAGTTTAGCGGTCCGCCCGGGGCCATCGACATCCTGCAGCGACGTCCAGGCATCGACGACGCATCGCGGCGCGCGCAGCCCTCAACGTGCACCTCTAAAGGTCCTCGGCGCCCCGCCGATGACGGGAGGGACCTGCCTCGATCGGGTCGCGGCTCTCATGGACGGGGGTCGGCATCTCAGCCCACGGAGGGCGAGCGAGCCGAAAACCTTCCCTGCCTTGTCCCTCATCATCGACCCCACCCAGATGGCGCTGGAAGCCGGTATGCGCGGCGCGTGGTTGCGTCAGACGCTGCTGACCAACAACATGGCCAATGCGGAAACGCCTGGCTATCAGCGCGAGGACGTCAACTTCCAGGCCACCCTGCGCAACGCCATGGCCGGGGGCGAATCCAGTCTGGAAGGAGTGCAGTTCCAGCCCGAAACGCAGCCCGGCGCGGCCGGGCCCGAAGGGAACGGGGTCAACATCGACGCCGAATCCGCGCAACTCGCCCAGAACGGCCTCACCTATCAGGCGATGACGCAGATCCTGAGCACGCGCGAGGCGATCCTGCGCTCCGCCATGGGGGTGGCATAGGCCATGGGTTTGCTCGACGCGATCGAAATCGCCGGCAGCGGCCTCACCGCGCAGCGCGTGCGCATGGACGTCACCTCCGAGAACCTCGCCAACGCGCAAACCACGCGCGGTCCCGGGGGCCAGCCCTATCAGCGCCAGGAGGTCGTGCTCCAGCAGGTCGGCACCGCGGGCTTCCCCAACGCGCTAGCCGGTGCGATGAACGTGCAGCCAGGCGAATCCTCCGGCGGTGTGAAGGTCCAGGGGATCGTCGGCGACGCCACGCCCGACCAGCAGATCTACGAACCGGGCAACCCCGACGCCAACGCACAGGGTTACGTGAAGCTGCCCAACGTCAACACCGTCACCGAAATGGTCGACCTGATCTCCGAGTCGCGCGGCTACCAGTCCGACGTCACCGCGATGCAGACCGCCAAGTCGATGTTCACCTCGCTGATAGGGATCCTGAAATGATCGTCCCAGTCGGCAGCATCGGCAGCATCGGCGGGTTGGCAAGCGCGGGGCAGCTCGCGCCCAGCCAGACGGCTGCGAGCCAGGCCGGGGGACTGGGGCAAGCCGCCGGGCTCGGTCAGGCCGAAGGGGTCGGGCAGGCCGAAGGGGTCGCCGGCTCCAGCGAAGCCGCGCTAGCCGGTCCCGCCGGCAACGGCCCCGAAGGCGGCTTCAGCGGCGCGCTCACAGAAGCGATCTCCTCGCTTGAGCAGAGCCAGCAGAGCGCCGCCGGCGCATCGCAAGCGCTCGCCACAGGCACCACCAGCGACCCCGAGGCCACCGTCATGAGCGTGCAGAACGCGCAGCTTGAGATGCAGCTCGCCTCGCAGATCCGCAACAAGGCCGTCGAAGCGGCCCAGAGCATCTTCCAGACACAGGTCTGACACATAACGACCGCTAGTCGCAATCGCCACCGCCGACCATCCCCTCAACCCACAGGAACCCTCGATGCCCGCAGCAGCCCAACTCGCTTCCCGCCTCTCCCCCCGCGGCTGGCTGATCGCCGGTGGTGGCGCCCTCGGTGCGATTCTCTTCATCTACCTGTTCCTGCACATGGTCTCCCAGCCCAGCTACGCCACGCTGGCCAGCGGCCTGAACCCCGCGCAGACGGGCAAGATGACCAGCGCCCTGGACCAGCAGGGCATCGGCTACGAACTGCAAGACGGCGGCACTGCCCTCGCGGTGCAATCGAACGAGGTGTCCCGTGCGCGCGTGGCGCTAGCGAGCGCCGGCGTGCTCGGCGGCAACCACCCCGACCTCTCCATCTTCGAAAAGCAGAACCTCGGCGAAAGCAACTTCGACCAGCAGGTCAACTACCAGCGCGCGCTGCAAGGCCAGCTCGAAGAGACGATCGACAACGTGCAGGGGGTATCCGGCGCGCAGGTCCAGCTCGTGCTGCCCGACCCCCAGGCGCAGCTGTTCGCCTCCAGCACCACGCCCTCCTCCGCCGCCGTGCTGCTCTCCGGCACCACCTCGCTCGACCCCGGCTCCGTGCGCGGCATCGCGCAGCTCGTCGCCTCAAGCGTCCCCGGCCTCTCGCTCAGCAAGGTCACGATCACCGACGGCACCGGCCAGCTGCTCTGGCCCCAGCCCGGCGGCGAAGGCGCCAGTGGCGGCGAATCGGGCAAGCAGGCCGCGCAGTCGCGCTACGACGCCACGATGGCCGCCAACCTCAATGCGATGCTAGCCCAGACGCTCGGCCCCAACAAGGCGCAGGTGCAGGTCTACGCCGAACTGAACACCAACCAGACCACGCAAGAAACACTCACCTACGGCAAGGCCGGCGTGCCACTGCAGCAGAGCAAGGACCTGGAGACGCTCACCGGCTCCGGCGGCTCTGCCGCCGCCGGCGCAGCCAACATCCCCACCTACACCGCCGGCGCGGGCGGCAAGTCAAACTACAAGCACGAAATCACCAACACCTCGCTCGGCGTCAACAAGACCGTCACGCACTCCACCGTCGCCCCCGGTGAAATCGTCAACCAGCACGTCTCCGTGCTACTCGACAAGTCCGTCCCCGCCGCCGCGCTGCCCGCGATCAAGGAAGCCGTCACCAACGCCGCCGGCCTGCAGACCAAGCGCGGCGACACGCTCTCGCTCGGGCAGATGGCCTTCGTCAAGCCCACCAGCACCGCAGCGAGCCCCACCGCCGGGCTCGTCGGCTACGCCAAGTACGTGCTGATCGGTCTCGCCTCGCTCCTGTTCCTCTTCTTCACCACCCGCTCCCTGCGCAAGCGCGAGAGCGCCGACATCGACCACGAGCCCGTCTGGCTGCGCGAGCTGGAGCTGCCGATCCGCCTGTCCGAGCTGGAGCGCGAAACCTCCACGCCCACCGAGGCCCAGACCCCTGTGCCCGCCGGCGGCGCCGGCAGCATCGGCGCGGGCGCCGGCGTCGGCGCGGACGCCCCCGTGCGCCAGCGCGTCGAGCAGCTCGCGCAAGAGAACCCCGACCGCGTCGCGCAGCAGCTGCGCACGTGGATGCAGGAGGACTGATGGCGATGAAGGTGGCTGGACGGCTGATGGTTGCGACAGTGGATGCAGGAGGACTGATGGCGAGGACGGTCGATACAGGAGGACTGAGTCATGGCCATTGAGCTGCCCGCCGCCACCGAGGACGCCCCTCCGGGCCTGCCCGTCCGTACCGCCGCGCGCGTCCCCGGTCGCCGCAAGGCCGCCGTCCTGATGGCCGCGCTCGGCTCCGAGCGCGCCGCCGCCGTGATGACACACATGCGCGAGGACGAGATCGAGGGCCTCTCCCTGGAGATGGCCAAGCTCAGCTCCGTGCAAGAGGAGACGACCGAGTCGATCTTCGCCGAGCTGGCCGCGCTCACCAGCTCCACCGGTGGCGGCGAGGTCTCCGGCGGCATCGACTTCGCCCGCGAGGTGCTGGAGAAGGCATTGGGAGCCGAGCGAGCCGAGGAACTGATCGGCCGGCTCTCGACGGTTATCGAGATGCGCCCCTTCGAGTTCCTGCGCCGCACCTCCCCCGAGCAGATCGTCGCCTTCCTGCGCACCGAGTCCCCCCAGACGATGGCGCTCGTGATCGCCAACCTGCACACCGTCCTCGCCGCCCAGGTCCTGGCGCAGCTCCCCGCCGACCTGCAGCCCGACGTCGCGCTGCGCATCGCGCGCATGGGCGACTCAAGCCCGCGCACGATCCAGCAGGTCGAGGAGATCATGCGCCAGAAGCTCACCACCCTCGTCGAGCAGGAGTACAAGGCCGCAGGCGGCACCAAGGCACTGGCCGACATCCTCAACCACGCCGACCGCCCCACCGAGCGCAACGTGCTCGATCACCTGGCGGCCACCGACCAGAACCTCGCCGAGCAGGTCCGGCGCATGCTGTTCGTGTTCGAGGACATCGTCAAGCTCGAGGAGCGCGCGATCCAGCAGGTGCTGCGCGAGGCCAACCAGAAGGATCTCGTGCTGGCGCTGCGCGGCGCCCCCGAGCAGGTCAAGGAGATCATCATGACCAACATGTCCGAGCGCGGCGCCGCAATGCTCGCCGAGGAGATGGAGATCCAGCAGCCCCAGCGCAAGCGCGACGTGGATGAGGCGCAAGGCCGCATCGTCGCCGTGGTGCGCAAGCTGGAGGAGGCCGGCACGATCGTCATCGGCGGCGAGGGCGGCGAGGAGGCCGAGGACGTTGTCTGAGGCGGCCGTGCAGGAGGGCGGAGCGGCAACGGCCGTCGCAAGTGACGGCCTGGATGGCAACAGCGTCGCCGACTTCCCCTTCGAGCAGCTGCAGGAGACCCCGCCGCCGCCCCGCGACGCCCCCAGCCGCATCCTCGCCGCCGCCGAGGCGCAGGCGCAGGCGATCCGCGCGCAGGCGCACTCCGAGGGGCGCGCCGAAGGCCATGCCGATGGTCTGGCCGAGACCACTGCCGCGGCGCTCGCCCTGGGCGAGGCGCTCAAGGGAGTGCACGAGCTACGCGAGCAGCTGGCCGCCGACATCGAGCAAGACGCCGTCGAGTTGGCGCTCGCGCTAGCCGCGAAAATTCTTGCGGGCGCCCTCGAGGTGCAGCCCGAGCGCGTCGTCGATGTCGTGCGCGGGGCACTGCGCCGTGTTTCCGACCGTCGCCAGATCGTCGTCCTCGTCGATCCCGCCGACCTGGAGGTCGTCGGCGGCGCCGTCGGTGAGCTGCAAGCCCAAGCCGGCGGCATCGAGCTGTGCGAGGTGCAGGCCGACCGCCGCGTAGGCCGCGGCGGCGCCGTCGTACGTACGGCCGAGGGCGAGATCGATGCCACCGTGCAGACCCAGCTCGACCGTGCGCACGAGCTGCTCTCATGAGCGCCCTGGCGCAAGCCGCAGGCAAGCTGCAGTCCGCCGACCTGGCTCAGCGCCATGGCTTCGTCAGCAACCTGATCGGCCTGATCATCGAGGCCACGGGCCTCTCCGCCGAGGTCGGCGAGGTCTGCCACGTCCACACCGATCGCACGGGTGGGCGTCTCGTTTCTGCCGAGGTCGTCGGCTTTCGCGAAGGCCGCACATTGCTGATGCCCCTGGGCGAGCTGCAGGGCATCGGCCCCGGCACCAAGGTCTCCGCCAGCGGCGCCCCCTTCCGCGTCGCCGTCGGTTCCGCCCTGCTAGGGCGTGTGATCGATGGCCTGGGCAATCCCTTGGACGAGCTCACCGCCACGCCCGCCGCCGACGCGCAAGCCCCCCTGCGCGCCCCCGCCGCCCCCCGCCTGCGCTCCACCATCGCCGCGCCGCCAGCCGCCATGAGCCGCCCCCGCATCACCGCGCGTGTCGACCTGGGCGTGCGCGCGCTCGACGGCCTCGTCCCCTGCGGCCTCGGCCAGCGCCTCGGCATCTTCGCCGGCTCCGGCGTCGGCAAGTCCTCCCTCTTAGGCATGATCGCGCGCTCCACCACCGCCACCGTCAACGTCATCGCCCTGGTCGGCGAGCGCGGACGCGAGGTACGCGAGTTCATCGAGCGCGACCTCGGCGATGCACTGCAGCATTCGGTAGTCGTGGTGGCCACCTCCGATCAGCCCGCCCTGGTGCGCATCAAAGCAGCCTTCACCGCCACCACGATCGCCGAGCACTTCCGCGACCAGGGCCACGACGTGCTGCTGATGATGGACTCCGTCACCCGCTTCGCCATGGCCCAACGCGAGGTCGGCCTGGCGATCGGCGAGCCCCCCGCCACACGCGGCTACACCCCCAGCGTGTTCGCGCTGCTCCCCCGCCTGTTGGAGCGCGCCGGCACCAGCCCCGCCGGCTCGATCACCGGCCTCTACACCGTGCTCGTCGACGGCGACGATATGAACGAGCCGATCGCCGACGCCGTGCGCTCGATCCTCGACGGCCACGTCGTCCTCACGCGTGCGCTCGCGCACGCCGGCCACTACCCCGCGATCGACGTCCTGCAAAGCGTCTCCCGCCTCGTGGGCGAGATCGTCGAGCCGCAGGTGCTCGCCGCGGGCCAGCGCCTGCGCGCCGCGCTGGCCGCCCTGCGCGAGAAGGAAGACCTGATCGCAATCGGCGCCTACGCCGCCGGCGCCGACCCCGCACTCGACGCCGCGCTCGCGCTGCGCCCGCGCATCGACGCCTTCCTGCGCCAGGCGCCAGCCGAGCAGAGCAGCGCACCGCAAGCCGACGCGCAGCTGATCGACCTCGCCGCCGCGCTGGAGCGCGCGCTCGCCGCCCACAGCAGCGAGGTCCTCGAAGGGGAGGAGCTGCCGGCGCAGGACGCCGCCGCGCACGACACCACGGTGCAGGACGCCACGGCCACGGGCGAACCCGGGCCATCGGCGATCCCTGCGCTGCATCTCAGCGTCTGAAGGCCAGGCGTCACCGCCGCGCCCTCGCACGCTCCGCCCCGATGGTCGGCTCAGCGCGCGACCGGGCGGTACTCCCGCGTCGTCGGATTCTGCTCCAGCAGCCCCACCGCGCGCAGCGTCTTCACATAGCGGTGCGTCGTGCTGGGCGACATGCCCAGTTGCTGGGCCAGGTCGATGATCGCCCGCCAAGGACGATCGGGCCCATAGGAGGAAAGGATCGCCAGCCCGCGCAAAAGCGACTGCGATAGCTGCGGATCGGTCAGCGCGTCCTCCAGCGCCTCCTGCGTAGCCTTCTGCAGGGTCTTGCCCTTCGTGGACGGCCGCTTGCCGCCGTTCGTCGGCGGCTTGTAGGCGTTATCCAGCGCAGCCAGCAGCAGGTTCGACACGGTGCCGTTGCGGCTCTGGCCGGCAGCGCGCATGACCTGCTCGATCTGCACCGGGGAGAGGGTGATTGAGATCTCTGCTTCTTTGGTCTTCGTCTTCATGTTGACATCCAGTCTCTATAGGTGGAGCGCTTTGTATAAATGTAGGGCTGCTGCTCGCCAAAAGCCAGCGGCAGCCCCGAACGTGCTTCAATATTCAGCACGGCTGATTCGATACTACGGATGGTTTTCGATTTATCCCCGCCTCGCTAGACGCGAGGCGAATATTCTCTTTACGAATAGTTAGGTCCTTTGGATCATATTCTGGGCATTCTTAGAAAACTCTTATGATCCGGAGGCGCTAAAGATGCCCAGGGAGCGTCCGATCACCGGGCCGTGGCACCTCCCTCATTCCGTTTTCGGCTGGAGCGCGTGCGCGCGCTACGCGAGCACCACGAGGATCTTGCCCGCGAGGCGCTCGCCAAGGCGCTCCTCGACCGCTCCAGCACGCAGGCCGAGCTCAGCACGATCGAGGCGCACCTCGACCGCGTCCGCCGCGAGCAGCGCCAGGCCGGCGCGCCCGCCACCTCGGTAAGCGCCGCCGAGCTGCAGGCACGCCAGGCGTTCGTCGAGCGCATCGAGTCCCAGCGCATCGCCGGCGCGCACGAGCTGGCCCGCCACGAGGACATCGTCGCCGACCGCGACGCCCAGCTCGGCGAGGCCGCGCGCGAGCACGAGATGCTGCAGCGGCTCAAGGAGCGCCAGCAGGTCGAGCACCTGCGCACGGCCGCCCGCGTCGAAGGCGCCGCGCTCGACGAGATCGCCATGGACCGCTTCCGCCGGAGCGCCGCATGAGCGCCGCCACACTCACCCCCGTCGCCGCAGGCCCCGCCGACGCCGCCGCCGCCGCGCAGCGCGTCGCGCAGCTGCAAGCGCTCGTCGCCCAGGCAGGCCAGGGCGGCTCCCCCGCCAGTTTCGCGGCGGCGCTGCAAGCGGCCTCCGGGGAAGCAGGCCCCGAAGGGCAGGCCACGGCCGCGCCGAACGGCGCGAGCGGCGCCGCCGCGCTCACCGCCTCCGGCGTGCCAATGTCTCCGACCACCGTCTCCGCGGCCGCCCTCGCGCCAGGAGCAGGGCAATCCGCGGCCGCCGGGGCGGGTGGGTCCCAATCTCCGCTCGGCGGCTCGAGCGCGACGCCTTACGACGCCACCATCGCCCAAGCAGCCACCCGCAACAACATCGACCCCGCCGTCCTGCACGGCCTGATCCAGCAGGAGTCCGGCTTTGACCCCAACTCCCGCTCCAGCGCCGGTGCACTGGGCCTCACGCAGCTGATGCCCGGCACCGCCTCCTCGCTGGGCGTCACCAACCCCCTGGACCCCACGCAGTCGATCGAAGGCGGCGCCCGCTACCTCAGCGAGATGATGAGCAAGTTCGGCGGCAACGTCGAAGACGCGCTGGCCGCCTACAACGCCGGCCCCGGCGCCGTCAGCCAGTACGGCGGCGTCCCCCCCTATGCCGAAACGCAGCAATACGTCAGCAAAGTGCTCGGCTATGCCAACGCCTACCGCCAGTCGCAGACCGCCGCCGCGCCCACGGGGTCGATCGCATGAGCCCGCTGGCCACCCCCACTCTGCCGCTCGCGTCGAGCGCGAAGGGTCTGCCCGCAACCGCCAAGACCGCGCCGGCACCCCCCGGTAAGAGCGGCGCTCCGCCCGGGGCGCCACCCCCAGGGCCGCCCTTCCTGAGCGCCCTCGAAAACCTACTGGCCCGGACCGCCACTGCGGAAGGCCCCAAGCAGCAGAGCCCAGCCACCGTCCACGGCCCGGCGGTTCACGGCCACGAAGAACAGGCCGGCGCCGCCGCCGAAGCCGGCGCCAGCACGGTCGCCCCGGCCATCGAGGCGCTGCCTGCCGCGCAGGTCCCCGCGCCGCTGCCCGCCGCCGCCTCCGCGGATCAAGCGGACAAGGCCCCGGCAGAGCAGACGCAGGCGCCAGTGCTCCCGCAGACGCCGGCTCTCTCGACGGCTGCCGCGGCCACGGCTGAGCCTGCCCCTGCCGCAGCCGAACCCACGCCTGCCATGCCTGAGCCCGCGCCTGCTCCCCCCGACGCCCCGCCGGCCGCTGCCGCCCCGCTCGCGCCGGTCGTTGCCCCTCCCGCTCCCCCCGCGGTCACCCCGCCGCTGCTGAGCGCCCAGGCCCCTGCCGCCCCGAAGCTTCCGGCCGCGCCACAGCTCCCGACGACGCTGCAGCCCACCAACAGCGCGCAGCCGAGCAACGCCCCGTCACAACTCCCCGCGCCCACCCACGCACCATCACCCCCCACCGCGCCCGCCGCGCCGCCCGCAACAGCGGCCGCCGCTCAGCCCGCGCCTGCTCCCACCACCGGAGCGGCGCCCACCACAGCCGCGCTCGCGCCACTCACCGGCCCCCCCTCCTCCTCCCCTTCATCGCCCGCGGCTACGCCGTCCGCGCCCGTCCTCGCGTCAGGCGTCGCCCTGCACCAAGCGATCGAGACGGTTCACGCGACCGTCGAACTGGCCGCGCGCGCCGGGTTCGCGCAAGCGCGCATCGCGCTCTCGCCCGAAGCGCTCGGGGAGATTCGCATCCACCTCTCGCAGAGCGCCCAGGGCCTCGTCGCGCGCATCACCGCCGCCACCCCCGCCGCCGCCCAAGCGCTGGCCGAGGGCCGCGCCGAGCTGCGCTCCTCGCTGTCCGGGCTCGGGCTCACCGCTCTGCATCTCGGTGGCTCCGACGCCGCGCAGGCCGGCCTGCAGCAGCGCAGCCCCTCCTCCCCGCGCGAGCTTTTCACCCCTGCTGCCCATCGTTCCGCCGGCTCATCCGAGGAAGAAGAGCCAGCGAGTGAAACAGACAGTGAAACCAAACCCGCGCGCGCCAGTCAGGGTGCGCTTGTCGATGTCCTCGCCTGAAAGGAGCATCCCATGACCACCACCGCCCCCACACCCGCTGCCACGACGCCCAAGACGCCCGAAACCACGCCCAGCAACCCCAATGGTGAACTGGGTAAGAACGATTTTCTCAAGCTGATGGTCGCGCAGCTGCAGGCCCAGAACCCGCTTGAACCCACGGAAGGCACGGCGTATATCGGGCAGCTGGCGCAGTTCTCCGAGCTGGAGCAGACCACGAACCTCGCGCAGTCAAGCGAACAGACCGCCGCCTCGCAGCGAGTGGCGCAGGCTGTCGCGCTGATCGGCCACACGGTCTCGTGTACCGACCCGTCCACCGGCACCACCCACCAGGGCTTGGTGCAGAGTGTGCAGATCACCGCCACGGGCGCAACGCTCACGGTCGAAGGCGCCGCCGGCATCGAACTGTCAACGGTGACAACGGTTTCCTGACATGAGCACCGGCGCACCGATACCAGTCAATCCCGCGCTGGCGCCGCCCGGGCTTGCGCCCACGCGTACCCCCGCGCCGAGCGGCCCAGGGTTTGCGCAGGCGTTGAAGAAGGCCTCCGGCCCCGACGCCCTGCACTTCTCGCGCCACGCCCTGGAGCGTGTGCAGCGACGCAACATCCCACTTGACCCCACCACTCTGGCAAGACTGCAAGAGGGTGTGGGCCGAGCCGCGGGCAAAGGCTCGCGCGATTCACTAGTGCTCGTCGATGGCACCGCCTTTGTGGTGTCAGTGTCCAATCGCACGGTAGTGACAGCGGTCGGCGCGCAGAACATGCGCGAGCACGTCTTCACCAACCTCGACAGCGCGGTCATCGCGTAAGAACCCAAAAACCCAATCGGCTGGACCTCCTTTTTGAGGAAGCCGCGAAAGGAAGCGAACACATCATGATGGGTGGAATGTATGCCGCGATCAGCGGCCTCGATGCAAACCAGACGATGCTCAACGTCACGGCCAACAACCTGGCCAACGTCAACACCGTCGGCTACAAGTCCGCGAACGTGACGTTCGCCGATTCGCTCACGCAGGTGCTGCGCGGCGCCTCGGCGCCCACCGCCACCAACGGCGGCTCAAACCCCGTGCAGGTCGGCCTCGGCGTGCAGGTCAGCGCCACCGAGTCCGAAATGGGCGAGGGTTCCTTCCAGTCCACCAACAACCCGCTCGACGTCGCGATCGAGGGACCGGGCTTCCTGCGCGTCGGCAGCGGCGCGCCGCCCGCCGCGGCCCCCTACACCGCGGGCATCCCCAAGAACATGCAGTACACCCGCGCGGGCGACCTCACCACGAATACGCGGGGCTTTCTCACCACGCAGTCCGGTGAGTACGTGATCGGCCGCAACGCCGTCGCGACGGTGGGCGAAGCCGGCACCACCTACGCCCCCGGCGCCGAAGACAGCTACCTCGTGATCCCCCCCGGCTCGGCCAACGTCTCGATCGGCCAGGACGGCTCCGTCAGCTACGAGGACGAGAACCCCGCCTCGCCCACCTACCAGCAGCAGGTGACGGCGGGTTATATCTCGCTGGCACAGTTCCCCAACCAGACAGGCCTGGAACGCCTCGGCGGCTCGCTGTGGGCGCAGACCGCCAACTCGGGCGCGCCGATCGTCGGCACCCCCAACACCGGCGCCTTCGGCGCCACCGTCGGCGGAGAGCTGGAGATGTCCAACGTCGATCTCGCCAGCGAAATGACCTCCATGATCACCGCCGAGCGCGGGTATCAGTCCAACTCCAAGGTCATCACCGTCGCCAACGAAATGCTCGGCACGGTGGTGGCGATGGTGCAGTAAGCCAAGCGAAGTACCAGGACCCGTCGAGGCGGGCCAGGACGAATCCGAGGAGCCGGCGGAGGGTGGGCGGCAGGCTGAGGGGCCGCCGCCCGCCCCACCGGCACAAACACACAAACACACCGCAGCACAATGCACCAATCAAGCCGCAGAGAGGAGGAACCAGTGATCACCCTCAACCGGCTCGGCCACAACGACGAGCCCTTCCAACTGAATCCCGACCTGATCGTCACGATCGAATCGACGCCCGACACCGTCATCACCCTGGCGACCACCGCCAAGGTCGTCGTGGCACAGACGCCAGACGAAGTCGCCGATCTGGTGCGCGCCTGGCGTGTGGAGGTTCTGTCCGAGGCGATGCGAAACCGCAGGCCCGAACGCGAGCCCGCGCCCGTCCGCTCCGTCCACGGGAACTGAAGGATCGTCCCAAATGGCCGATGAACGAGGGCGATGAAGGCCGCAACAGCCATCGGAATCGGGGTCGCCATGGGCGCCCTGTTGCTCAGCGCCATGATGGATGGCACGAGTCCCGCTGTCTTCCTCAACATCCCCGCCCTGATCATCATCATCGGCGGTACCGGAGGCGTGACGCTGGCGAGCGTCGGCATGGCCTCGATGAAGCGCATCCCCAGCCTTTACAAAATGGTCTTCTCAAGCGAACCGCCCGACATGCGCGGACGCCTGGACCAGCTGGTCGGCCTGGCCGACCAAGCCCGCCGCGAGGGCCTGCTCGCGCTGGATGCCCAGCTCGGCGAGGTCGAGGACATGTTCACCCGCAACGCCCTGCAGCTGGTGGTGGACGGCACCGACCCCGAGATGGTGCACGCAATCCTCGAGGCCGAGGTCGACGGCATGGCCGCGCGCCACTCCGCCGCCGCCGCCCCGTTTGAGAAGGCCGGAGGATTCGCCCCCACGATGGGCATCATCGGCACCGTCATGGGCCTCGTGCACGTGCTGGAGAACCTCGCCGCGCCCTCCACCCTGGGCCCCTCGATCTCCTCCGCCTTCCTCGCCACGCTGATGGGCGTCGGCTCGGCCAACGTGATCTTCCTGCCGATCGCCAACCGCCTGAAGGCGATCTCATCCGAAGAGACCGAGCTGCGCATGATGACCCTCGAGGGCATCCTCTCGATCCAGGCGGGCGACAACCCCCGCCTGGTGGCCGACAAGCTGATGTCCTACCTCCCCCCCGCCGAGCGCTCCAGCGAGGACGATTCGGGCGCCGGCGGCGGCGCAAGCGCCAGGGCCGAGGCGGCGTAGACGATGTCACGCTCACGCAGCCGCAGAGGAGGAAGGCGCGGCGCCCACGGCGGCGGCGGCCACGAGGACGGCGAGCGCTGGCTGCTCACCTACGCCGACATGATCACGCTCTTGATGGCGCTGTTCATGGTCCTGTTCTCGATCTCCTCTGTGAACATCTCGAAGATCCAGGCCCTGCAGAAGTCGCTCAAAGCGGCCTTCTCGCCCGACAACATCCTGCCCGGCGGCAAAGACATCGCCCAGCAGGGTTCGAGCCCCAGCGCGCACGCCCCCACCGCCACCAAGGAAATCTCCTCGATCGTCCCGCTCACCCCGCATGCGGCCACGAGCCCCACGGAATCCTCCGCCAGCGCCGCGCAGGCCGCCGCGACCGTCACCAAGGCCCAGCAAGAGCAGAGCAGCTTCGAACACCTCAAGCACCAGCTCGACCAGTACGCCGCCAACCACGGCTTCGCCAAAGACGTCAACACCACGATCCAGCCGCGCGGCCTGGTGATCCGCGTGCTCACCGACCGCCTGCTGTTCGGATCCGGCAGCGCCACCCTGATCCCCGCGGCGCGCCCCCTGCTGAGCGAGATCGCCGGCCTGCTCAACGTCGACCGCACGCACCCGATCGCCGTCGAAGGCAACACCGACGACATCCCGATCCACAGCTCAAGCTTCCCCAGCAACTGGGAGCTGTCCACCGGGCGAGCCAGCATGGTCGTGCGCTTCCTGATCGACCAAGGCGTGTTCGCCGCGCGCCTCAGCGCCAGCGGCTATGCCGACCTGCGCCCGATCGACAGCAACGCCACGGCCGCAGGCCGTGCCCGCAACCGGCGCGTGGAAATCGTCCTGCAACGGCTGTATGGCAGCAGCTCACAGCCCCTCTCCGAAGGCAGCCAAGGGGGCTAGGGCGATGCTCAAGAACAAGAAAGTGCTGATCGGGCTGGTTGTGCTGCTGATCGTCGCCTTCGAGGGTTACTCGATGACCAAGCCCAAGATCGTCGTCAAGGACAAGATCGAAGGCACCGTCTACGTGCTGCCGTCGAGCTTCCTGCTCAACCTCAACGACGGCCACTTCGCCAAGCTCACGCTGGGCCTGGTGCTGGCGCCCGGCCAGAGCAGCGGCGCGTCAGCAACCGGCTCCTCGCCCAGCGAAGGCGGGGCCGGAACTCTGCCCGAGGAAGCAGTGATCCGCGACCTGGTGACGAACCTGATGACGAATGAGAGCAGCACCTCCCTGTCGAGCGAGAGCGGACGCGACCACGTGAAGCGGGAAATCCTTCAGGCGATCAAGCAGCAGACCGATGTGAAAGTGCAACGCGTCCTGTTCCCAGATCTGACGGTGCAGTGATGAGCGACACAGATATCGACACCAACGCACAGAGCAGCGCCGTCGGCACCGAGCAGTTCGACCAGGCCGAGGCCGGGGCGGGGGCGGGGGCGGGGGCGCTTGCCGGCGACCCGCTCGACCAGGACCTGCGCCGCCTCGGCGATGTGCCGCTGGAGATGAGCGTCGAGATCGGCCGCACGCAGATGACCGTCGGCGACACGCTCGACCTGCGCGCCGGCTCGATCGTCACGCTCGATCGCCTGGCGGGCGAGCCCGTGGACCTGCTCGTCAACGGCACCCCCATCGCACGCGGTGAGGTTGTGGTCGTGGATGAGCAATTTGGCTTGCGTGTCACCGAGATTCTGGAAGGGGATGGCTCCCCACCGTCGCAGGAGAGCGAGCCCCAAGTCGAGGAGGAGGCGTGAGCACCGACGCCACCGAGGCGCCCCCCCGCGCGCGGCGCATCCGCACGCTCGACTTCAGCCAGCCGACGAAGTTCACCGCCGAGTTCCGCCGCCAGATCGGCCGCGTGCTCGGCCCCTTCTGCGAGGCGGTCTCCAACCGTCTCAGCGGTGAGCTGCGCACCCAGGTCGATGTGCGCGTCAGCGACTCAAGCCAGCTCACATGGTCCGCAGCACGCGCGCAATTGCCCGCGCAGTCGGTTGCTGTCGCCCTGCAGGTCAAGCCGATCGAACGCCAGATGCTGCTGGAGATCGAGCAGCCCTTCCTCCTGCAAGCCCTCGAATGCCTGCTGGGCGGCACCGCCGCGCAGGCTCCGCCGGAGCGCCGCCTCAGCGAGATCGATTGGGCGCTCGCGCGCGGCCTGCTGGACGCCATCGTCGGCCAGCTCGCCTTCGCCTGGCGCGACCTCGGGGGCCTTGAGCTGACCTACGGCCAGGTGGACATGGAGGGCGACGCGGGCGTGTTCGCCCCGATCGGCGAACCGACCTTCGCCGTGACGCTTGAGTGCCGCATCGATGGGGAGGTCTCCTGCATGGCGCTGCTGATCCCCTGGTCGGCGATCGAGCCCGTCTCCGGCGAGCTGGCCGGTACCCCCAGCGACGCACAGCACGCCGACCCGCGCGAGGGCCTGGCCGTGCAACGCGGCCTCGCCGAGGCGCAGGTGCTCCTGCGAGCCGAGGTCGGCTCCGTGCAAATGCCCGTCGAGGAGATGCTCGCGCTCGCCCCGGGTGCCCTGCTAACGCTGGATGCCCGCGCCGCGGAGGGCGTCGGCCTGTTCGCCGAGGGCGTCGCCCTGGGCCAGGGCAAGCCGGGTCTGCGCGGCACCCGCCGCGCGCTCAAGCTCACCTCCACGATGCCGGTCACGGCCGGCCGGCGCCTGCGAACCGTGGTGAGCAATGCGGCAGGCGGCAGGGACGCCGCTGAGAGCGCCCCCGATTCTGGTGATGGAGGGGAGGGAGGGGGCCGCGCCAGGCACACCGAAGGCCGGTTTCAGGGAATGGAGCGCATGCTGGGTATTCCTGTGCGTGTCTGGGCGGAGCTGGGCCGCACGCACCTGCCCCTGGGCCGCGCGCTGGAGCTGCCGCAAGGGGCCGTCGTCGAACTCGACCAGAGCGCCGACGCCCCCATCGAGCTGTTCGCCGGCGGCCTGCCGTTCGCCCAAGGAACGCTGTCCGTCACCGACGGCGGCGACTGGGCCGTGCAGGTGCAGCGCCTGATCTAAAGTCGCCCGGACGGCCGTCGATATATCGGGCGACTCTTCCTATGACTGAAAGACGAGGGGCCCGGTTCGCCGGCCTTCGTCCGGCTGCACCACCCTCGTATCGTCCCTCGATGACTGTCTTCCCCTTCCCGTTTTCGCGCACGCGCGTGCGCGCCGTTCTTCTCGTGCTGTCTGCATGGGCGCTGTCCCCTGCCGCGGCGGCGCAGGCTTTTACGCCCGCCAAGGGCGGCGGCGAAGACGTGCCGTTGAACGTGCCCAAGGCGTCGGCGGGCCACGCCGCGACGAGCACCAGCTCCGGGGGGCCGAGCATTGTGCGCACGATTGTCGGCCTGGTGATCGTGCTGGCGGTGATCTGGGGCCTGACATGGATTCTCAAGCAGGTCAAGTCCGGGCGCGAGAGCCGTTCGGTCGGGTCGGGGCTTGAGGCGGTGGCCACGCTGCCGCTCGGTGGCGGCCGGTCCCTGCACCTGGTGCGGGCCGGCAACGACCATCTGCTCGTCGGCAGCGGCGAGCAGGGCGTCGTCCCTGTGTTCCGCTACAGCGAGCAGCAGGCGCGCGAAGCGGGTCTGTTCAGCGACGAGGAGCTCCAGGAGCCGCAGGACACCGGGGCGGTCCGCGCGCGGGTGGTGGGCAGTCCCGGCGAGCGTGACCCGGGTCGGTCTGCGATCCAGATCCCCGGCCACAACGAGCGCATCATCGATCGGCTGCGCGAATGGACTGAGCGGCAGTGAGCGGGGTCAACTCCTCCACGGCGGTGCAGATCCTGCTGCTGATGGGTGGCCTCACGCTGGTGCCCGCGATGCTGTTCACGGTAACGGGCTTCAGCCGCATCCTGATCGTGCTGGGTTTCATTCGCACCGCGGTCGGTACGAACAACGCGCCGCCCAACCAGGTGCTCGTGGGGATCGCGCTGTTTTTGACCTTGTTCGTGATGGCGCCCACCGTCAGTGCGATCAAGCGCGATGCGATCGACCCCTTGACGGCGCACCACATCAGCACCGCGACCGCGATCACCCGCGCCGAGGAACCGCTGCGCCAGTTCATGTTCCGCCAGACGCGCGTGCAGGACATCTCCCTGTTCATCGGCCTCGCGCACGCCAAGCCGCCGAAGACACGCGCCGAAGTGCCCACGGAGGTGCTCATCCCCGCGTTCATCGTCAGCGAGCTGAAGACCGCGTTTCAGATCGGCTTCCTGATCTTCCTGCCGTTCCTGATCATCGACCTGATCGTGTCCTCGACCCTGATGAGCATGGGCATGATCATGCTGCCGCCGACGTTCATCTCGCTCCCGTTCAAGGTCCTGCTGTTCGTCTTGGTTGACGGCTGGGATCTCGTTATCAAATCGCTCGTCCAGAGCTTTCACTAGAGAGATGAGTCGATGAACCAAGACACAGTCGTCAACCTCGCCTCGCAGGCCATGAGCCTCGCGCTGAAGGTCGCAGGACCGCTGTTGCTGGTCGGCCTCGTCGTCGGGCTCCTCGTCAGCGTGTTTCAGGCCGTCACGCAGATTCAGGAGCAGAGCCTCACCCTCATCCCCAAGATCGTCGGCATCGCCGCCGTGGTCATAATTCTTGGCCCCTGGATGCTCGGCCAGCTCGTGGCCTACACGAGCAACCTGTTCATCTCGATCCCCTCGCTGGTGGGCTCGTGATCGGCCAGCTGCTATCCCAGCTCGCGGGCAACCAGCTGGCGGGGTTCATCCTCGTCCTGGCGCGGATCACGCCGCTGTTCTTCCTCGCCCCGCTGTTCTCCTCGCGCATGCTCCCCGCGCGCGTGCGCGGAATTGTGGCCGTGGCCATTTCCATCGGTCTTGCGCCGGTCGCGCTGCACGGCCAGCATGTGCCAAGCGATGCACTCGCGCTGGCCGGTCTGGTGCTGGAGGGGTTGCTGGTCGGGTTTGGCTTCGCCTTCGCCCTCGCCGCCCTGTTCGCGGCGATTGAAACGGCCGGCGCGCTCACCGACGTGCTCGCGGGCTTCTCGTTCGGCAGCCTCGTCGATCCCGTCAGCGGCAACCAGGGCGGTGTCCTCACCGAGTTCTACTCGCTAGTCGGCACCATGATCTTCCTCGTGATTGGCGGCGACGCCTGGGTGCTGCGCGGCATGGGGCGCACGTTCGAACTCGTTCCCCTCACGGCCACCCCCCAGATCTCCTCGCTCGTCGGCGGCGCCGTCCAGGTGTTCACGGGCGTGCTGGGCGCGGCGCTGGAGGTCGCCGCCCCCGTCGTGATCGCCCTGCTCATCACCGACGTGGCCTTCGGCGTCGTCTCGCGCGTCGTGCCGCAGCTCAGCGTGTTCGCCGTCGGCTTCCCCGCGAAGGTCGTTGTAGCGCTGCTCGTGGTCGGCGCCACGATGCCGTTCGTCGCCAACTGGATGTCCGCGCAAATGTCGATCAGCGTCAGCGCCGCTCTCAGCGCGCTGCACGTCGCGTAGCGAACGGGCCAACGGGACAAACGGGACTACAGACATGGCACAGCACGAGCGCACAGAGAAGGCCACCCCCAAGCGCCGCCAGAAGGCGCGCGAGGAGGGTCAGGTCGCGCGCAGCGCCGACGCCGGCGGCGCCCTCGTGCTCGTCGCCGCCCTCTTCGGCCTCAGCATCATGGGCCCTGAAATCGTCGCCGCCGGCGCCGCGTCGTTCCGCAGCATCCTCGCGCAGATCGCCCGCCCCGGCGTGGCCACGTCCACCGCCGGCCTTGAGCAACTGATGCACATGATGCTGCAGACGATGCTGGTGACGGTCGGTCCAATCGCCGGCATCTGCATGGCCACGGGTCTGGTCGCAGGCGTCGCGCAGGTCGGCCTGCGCCCCTCGCCCAAGGCGCTGCGCCCCGACTTCAAGCGCATCAACCCCGTCTCCGGCCTGCGCAAACTGCTGGGCCCCAACACGCTTTTCGAAGCGGCCAAGGCCTGCGCCAAGGTCGGCACGGTCGGCGGCTTCGCCGCATTGGCGCTCCTGCCGGGCCTGGGCAACCTCGCCGGCATGGTCGGCATCACCCCCGCCGCGCTCGGCATCGTCCTCGGCGGCAAAGCGATGGAAATCGCCCAGCACGCCACCTTCGCCTACCTCGTGATCGGCGCGATCGACCTGATCTGGCAGCGCCGCCGCCACGTCAAGCAACTGCGCATGACCAAGCAAGAGGTCAAGGACGAGGTGCGCCAGTACGGCGTCTCCGCCGAGGTGCGCAGCGCGATGCGCCGCCGCGCGATGCAGATCGCCCGCTCGCGCATGATGGCCGCCGTGCCGCAAGCCGACGTCGTCGTCACCAACCCCACGCACTACGCGGTCGCGCTGCGCTACGACGGCAAGCACGTGGCACCCGAGGTGGTGGCCAAGGGGCAGGACCTGATCGCCCTGCAGATAAGGCGAGTAGCCGAAGAGAACGGCGTGCCAGTCGTGCCCGACCCGCCGCTGGCGCGCGCCCTGCACGGCTCCACGGAAATCGGCCAGTTGATCCCCGAGGAACTGTACGCGGCAGTGGCGCAGGTGCTGGCGTTCGTGTACCGCCTGGCCGAGCGCAGAAAGCGGGCGGTGTGAGATGAACAGCGACGTCGTCCGCCGCCTCCTCAAGCACACCGATCTGCTGGCCGCCGTAGCCGTGGTGATGGTCGTGACGATGCTCGTCGTCCCGCTGCCGCCGATGCTGCTCGACCTGCTGATCACCGTCAACATCTCCGCCGCCCTCACCATCGTCGTGGCGACCATGTACCTGGGCAAGGCGCTGGACTTCGCGGCCTTCCCCTCCCTGTTGCTGCTCACCACGATGTTCCGCCTGGCGATCAACGTTTCGGTGACACGCCTGATCCTGACGACAGGCAACGCCGGCAGCGTCGTGCAGGCCTTCGGCCACTTCGTCGTCGGCGGCAACGTAGTCGTCGGCCTCGTGATCTTCCTGATCCTGATCGTGATCCAGTTCGTCGTCGTCACCAACGGCGCCGGTCGCGTCGCCGAGGTCGGAGCCCGCTTCACGCTGGACGCGATGCCCGGCAAGCAGATGGCGATCGACGCCGACCTCAACGCCGGCCTCATCACCGACGACCAGGCAAGAGCCCGCCGCTCGGAGATCGGCCGCGAAGCCGACTTCTACGGCGCGATGGACGGGGCCTCCAAGTTCGTCAAGGGCGACGCGATGGCCGCGGTCATCATCACCGCGATCAACCTGATCGGCGGCATCGTGGTTGGGGTAGCACAGCACGGCCTGAGCTTCAGCGAAGCCACCCAGCACTTCTCGCTGCTCACGGTAGGCGACGGCCTGGCGGCGCAGATCCCCGCCCTGCTCATCTCCGTGGCCACCGGCATCATCGTCACGCGCTCCTCCAGCGAACGCGACCTCGGCTCGGACATCGCCAACCAGATCCTGCGCCAGCGCAAGGCGCCGCTCGTTGCCGCCAGCGTCATCGGCCTGTTCGCGCTGGTCCCGGGTCTGCCCAAGCTCCCCTTTTTGCTGATTGCCGCGATCTTTGGCGGCATCGGCTGGAGCGTGCGCCACGGCATGCCGGGCGATGAGGGCATCGAGCCCGCCACGTCTGCGCCCGGCAGCCTGTCCGCCGGCCGCGCCGCACAGCCCGCGTTGCCGCCAGGCAGCGAAAGCGGCGACGGCATGGAGCGCACCCCCCTAGACGCGCTGGAGCTGGCGATCGGCTTCGGCCTAGTGCCACTGGTCGATGGCAGCAGCGGTGGCGCCCTCCTGCGCCGGGTGAGCCAGGTCCGCCGCCAGATCGCCGGCGACCTCGGCGTGGTCATCCCCGCGGTCCGCATCCACGACGAGCTGGGCATGGAGTCCCACGAGTACGCCGTCAAAGTGCGCGGCGCCGAGGTCACGCGCGGGCGCATCATGCCCGGCCACCTGCTGGCGATGGACTCCGGCGACGCCGTCGGCCAATTGCAGGGCATCCCCACGACCGAGCCCGCCTTCGGCCTCCCCGCCACCTGGGTCCACGAAAGCGCGCGCGCCGAGGCCGAGGCGCAGGGCTACACCGTCGTGGACGCCGAGTCGGTGATCGTCACCCATTTGACGGAGACGATCAAGGCGCACGCCGCCGAGCTGCTCACGCGCCAAGACGTCAAGGCGCTCCTTGAGCAGCTCAAAGAGACGAACGCCGCCGTCGTCGAGGAGGTCGTGCCAGAGCTGCTGTCGCTGGGCGAGATCCAGCGCGTCCTGCAGTCGCTCCTGGGCGAAGGACTGGCGATCCGCGACCTCGGCACGATCGTGGAGGCGATCGGCGACAAGGCGCGAATAACACGAGACACAAGCCTGCTGGCGGAGTACGCCCGCCAGGCGTTGGGGCGCGCAATCACAGCCCCCCACCTGGACGAGCAACTGCGCCTGCAAGCGATCACCCTGGACCCCGCGATCGAGCAAGAGGTGGCCACCGCAATCACGCAGACGACCGACGGCGAGTACCTCGCGATGGACCCGCCGCGAGCCCACGCCATCGTCGGGGCCCTGCGCACGCAGGTCGAGCACGCGATGGCAAACAACGCCGCGGGCGGCCGCGTGGGTGGGCGGGGACCAGTTCTCCTGTGTTCCGCGCGCGTGCGCCGCCACCTGCGTCGTCTGATCGCCCAGGCCCAGCCCCACCTCCCGGTGTGCTCCTACAACGAGATCGCCCCCGGAGTCAACGTCGAGACGATTGGAGTCATCCACGCATGAGCACGAATGTCTACCGCGGCCGCTCGATCGACGAGCTGATCCCGCGCATCGAGGCCGAGCTGGGGGCAGACGCGATCGTCGTGCGCCGCACGCGAGGTCTGGAGGGGGGTATAGGAGGCTTCTTTCAGCGGCGTTTTGTCGAGGTCGAAGCCAAGGCCGGCACCCCAAGCATCGATACGTACGACGAGCAGGACGGCGAGCCGGTGCTGCCACCGGCGCCCGCGCCCGCGCCCGCGGTGCCCAGGCCAAACGGCGCATACGTCACCGACGAGCTCGCCACAATTGCCGCATCGAGCACTCCTGACACGTTTGACGAAGCTCTTGCTCAAGCGACGTCCGAGCCAGATCCATTTGCCGCAGAGCTAGACATGCTCGATCTGCAAATACCAGTAACACCAATATCAACACCAACACCTCCTCCTACGCCGACCAACCCCGGCCGTGCTCGGACGCGCGTGGAAACGAGCCTGTTGGGTGTCGGCATGAGCGAGGCAATGGCGGGCGAGTTGCTGGACGCGGCAGCCGCGCACATCCTGCCGCTAGCGCCGCGCACGAGCATGGTCAAAGCCGCGCAGCTGGCCCTGGCCGCGCGCATCCCCGCGGTGCCGCTGCTGCCCGCGCACAGCGCCAGCGTCGCCGTGATCGGCCCCGGCGGCAGCGGCAAGACGAGCTGCTGCGCTGCCCTGCTGGGCGCCTACCGGCGGGCCGGTTGCCTGCCCGCGGCCTGCGCGACGGTGACCCTCGTCGGCGAGCGCGAAGAGCCCGCGATGCTGCTCAGTCCCCGCGTGATGGAGCCGATGGCGATCGCCTCGGCGCAGGCAAGGCAGATCCTCGCGCAAGCGAGGGAAGAGGGTTTGCTGCTCGTGGACATGCCACCGCTCTCCCCGGCAGACCGCGGCGCGATTCGCCGGATCGCCGCGCTCCTGGGGGAATTGCGCCCCGACCGTGTGGTCGTAGCGCTCCCCGCGACGCTGGGCGCCAAGGCCGCCGCGCAACTGCTGGAAGCGCTGCAGCCGCTGGGAGCGACGTCGATGGCGATCACCCACGCCGACGAGACCGACCAGCTCGGCGTCGCCGTCGAGGCCGCCTGCCAGTTCCAGCTGGCGCCCGAATATCTGTTGGATCGCCCCCGCCTTCGCAGCGGCCTGGCGCGTCTGACGCCGACAGAGCTGGCCAACCGATTGCTCCCATGAGACTGCTGCGCCGCAACGCCGCCGATAACGACGCGCTGAAACTGCCCAAGCGCGGTACGCCCGTCACGCTCGTGCGCGACTCCGGCGAGCGTATTCAGGGCCGCGTCGCCGAGCGCGAGGAGGACGCGCTCCTCGTCGGTGTCATGTTTCGCACCGAACGCCCCCTGCGCGAAGGCACCCTCGATGACATCGTCCTCGAGTACGCCGCCAACCGCGGTCGCGTACGCGTGCGCGGCACCGTCACGCTGCAAGACAGCGACCTGCTGCGTTTCCGCGACCTACAGTCGATCGAGGTGCTGCAGGAACGCGAGTACGTGCGCGTGAAGGCCACCCGCCCCGTGATGGTGGCGACGGGAGGCAGCGCCGGCACCGTGCAGAGCTATTCCGTGGACCTGAGCGGCGGGGGGATGCTGCTCGCCGGCCCCAACACGCTGAAGATCGGCGAGCAAGTCGAGTTTCGCCTAACCACCGCCCCCGGCGGCCCCCCCATCACCGGCCGCGGCACGGTCGTGCGCACCGACTCGCGCGGGCACCGTGCGATCAGCTTCGACGATATCGGCGAGGGCGACCACCGCCGGCTAGTGCGCTTCATCTTCGAGTGCCAGCGGGCCGAGCGCCGGCGCGGGTTGGAGAAGGAGGAAAGCCATGGCTGATAAAGAGAAGAAGGGGAAAAAGGAGAAGAAGGGCAAGAAGGCGGAGTCCGCCGGCGATGGCAACGCCATGAGCATCGCCGCGCACCCCCGCGCCGCCCGCCGCGTCGCGCAGGCCAAGGGCTGGGGCGGCCTGCTCGGGTTCGCCGTCGGCGGCTACCTCTCGCTGCGCACGCACACCCCCGCCGAAGCCGGCTTCCGCGCGCTGGTGGCCGGCATCGCCTGCTACGCGACCGTGTGGGGGGGCGCGGTGTTCCTGTGGCGCCACCTGGTCGTGGCGGAGCTGCGCACGCGCCAGCACGCGCTGCTGCAAACAGAGCTTCAGCGGATCGGCGCGCCCACGGGGTCGGTCACGGCCGGTCGCGCGACGGCAGCGGGGGCTGGCGCCCCGGTGCGCTCGCTGGACAGCCGCTCGTAGGGCTCACCGGGCTGACGCGCCGCGTCCAGCAACCGCGGAAACTCGGGGTTGCCCGCCGTGCGTTTGTCAATCATCTTGTCTAGGAAGTCACGTTCGGGCATCGGTTCTCTTCGAGGAGATTAGCAGGGGCCTCGGCGGTGGGGCAAGTCTCGGCTGCGCGCATTGCGCTTGCGATCGCCGCGCAGGCGCCAGTCGGCCAAACGCCGCTTCGCTAGTTCGATCGTGGCCCGAGGCGTCTTCTGTGTCTTCTTGTTCAACCCGGCCAAGGCCAGCAGGATCTGTCCACGGCGGCCTTCTTCCGCGAACAGGACGCGATAGACGACCCGGTCTCCGACCACCCTCACCTCCCAGATGTCGCCATCCAGGTGACGAGCGGCGCGCAGGCCCCGATCGCGCACCTCCTCCATGCCGGCGAGCACAGCCGCCGCGTCGACATCGGAGAGCCTGTCGATGAACTCCTCGACAGGACTGCGACCCGACGCCGTCCTGTAATCGCGCCAGCGCCGCCGAACCGGCCGCGGCCCGCCTGGAGCAGGGTCTCTCGCCTCTGCCGATCGTCTAGCCGAAGGCATCGAGCGAGCTTAATCGGCCATTCGGATGCGCCACCCTCGCCCCCGCGCCAGGCGGCCAGCCGCGGCGGCGCGCCCTCAAGTTCCTCCGTCGTCTGACGATATACCGGCGTGAAAGCAGCAAGGGCCGACATGGAGTTGGCCTGGGACTAATCAACCAACCGTCATCAAGGAGATGAACGCATGTCCCTTACAGTGAACACCAACATCGAGGCGATGGACGCCCAGCGTAACCTCAACAACACTGAGAGCTCGCTCTCGATGTCCATGCAGCGCCTGTCCTCAGGCCTGCGCATCAACACCGCAGCCGACGACGTCGCCGGCTACGCGATCAGCCAGAAGCTGCAGGGTCAGATCAACGGTCTGAACCAGGCGCAGCTGAACACGCAGGACGCCACTTCGCTGTCGCAGACGGCGCAGGGCTCACTCAACGAGGTCGAGCAGATGCTTCAGCGTGTGCGCGAGCTCGCGGTGCAGTACAAGAACGGCACCAACTCGGAATCCAGCAAGGAAGCGATCGTGTCCGAGGTCGGGCAGCTGAGCTCCGAGATCGAACGAGTCGGCTCGACCACCCAGTTCAACGGCATCAGCCTGCTGAACGAAGTGGCGACCATCTCCTTCCAGGTCGGCGCCAACGACGGTGAAGTGATCGCCGTCAGCACGATCAGCCTCGGCGAAGCCGTTGGCACGATCAGCCTCGGCGAAGCGACGGCACTGGCCAGCATCGACGGTGCCATCGAAAAGGTCTCCGCAGCCGCCGGCTCGTTCGGCGCGGTGCAGAACCGCCTGCAGTACACGCAGAGCAACCTGGCCGTTTACAGCCAGAACCTCTCCTCGGCACAGAGCTCGATCGTTGACGTCGACATGGCGGCGGAAATGACGAACTTCACCAAGGATCAGATCCTGATGCAGGCCGGCACCGCCGTCCTCTCGCAGGCCAATCAGATCCCCCAGGCCGTGCTGAAGCTGCTGCAGTAGGCACAGCCTGAAAGCACTTCCTCAGTGGCGGCGGCTCTCGGGTTGCCGCCACTGCAGTGAAGCCCACCCCGGAGGCGGCGCAAGCCGGCTTCAGGGAGGGTCACAACGCTTCGCGCGGTCAGGGAAGGCCGGCAGAAGCTATATACCGCCGATTCATCGAGGGAACGGTGGTGAGAGGGCGGTCTTCGGGCCGCCCTCTCCTCTTAACGCCGCGCCGTTTTGACGCCGCGCGCGGCGCCGCCGCGCGACCTGTGGGTTTTTTCAGCGGGGCGTCGTTTGCACGCGGATAGCCTGCTCCACGTGGCGGCCACGGGCGGTCAGCTGCCAAGCGTTGGGCGCTCCCTTGACGGGGCCGATGCCGCGGTTGTAGACGAGGCCCAGGTGCTCCAAGCGCGCGAGGAGCTTGGAGACCTGGCCCTGGTCTTGGATGCCGGCCTCGGAGGCCACCAAGCGGTTGCTCGCGTCAGGGTGCTCGGCGATCGTCATCAGCACGCGCACGGTCCTGTAGGTGATCCGCATGTCGAGGCCGTCCAACGGGTCGCGCGAGCTGGGGTGAGGATTTCTTTGGATTTGTGGGGCCGGCTTGTTGAGCTCCTTCTCGGCCGCCGCCTGACCCAGGTAGGGAAGGACCACGACTCCCATCAGTTGCCCCAAGAGGCCGGTCAGGGGCTGTGTCCCAGGTTCGCTCAGGCGCGTGTGGATGACGGACAGCACGGCGCCCACCACGCCCTCTGCGGTCAGGGGCGGGAGGGTGGTTGCCGCCTTGCGCCGAGTGCCGCCACCGCGCGTTCCGGAGGCGTTGCGCCCCTCGTCGATTGCCTGCACGAGCGCGCGGAGCACCACTGCGCGGCGCGCCAAGACCTTCGGCCCTGCGGCAAGTGACTCGACGATGCAAAGCCGCGCGGTCGCGGGGTCCTCGTCCAGCCATTGCAGCAAGGCCCAAAGGCCCGCGCGGATGCGCTCGCGCCAGGTCGCCTCGCCGTCGTATGCCGAGATGACGAGCGCGCCGCCGCGTTCGATCGCCTCCTCGAACGTCGCGAGGAAGCACTCCTCCCTGTCGGCGAACAGGTCGTAGAACGTCCTGCGCGAGACACCAGCGCGTGACACGACGTGCGCGACGGTGACCGAGCCCGCCCCCATCTCGGAAGCGACCTCGGCCATCGCAGACAGGATGCGCATGCGCTGAATCTCGCTGACGTGCTCCCGCGGCAGCCCGGACGCACCGCGCGGGAGCGCCTTCGGATCCCTCTTCTCGGGCGTGGCCACGGGAGCCACCGGTCACTTCTTCTTCCGCTTCGGCTTCGCCTTGCCCTTTTTCTTCGGGGCGGCGCAGCCGGTCACCGCGATCTTCTCGTTCTGCTTGAGCACCGCGCCGTTCTGCCCCGTGATCGTGAACGGCATCGACAGCGACGTGCCACAGAGGCTGCCCTTCGCGCTCGCCGGGAGCACCGCCGTCAGACCACTGTGCGGGCCCTCGGGGAGCGTCAGCTGGAACGTGCTGATCGGCGCATCCGGCACCGTCGCGAAGTCGCTGCTCGTGATGCCCTTCTTGATGTTCACACTGCCCACCAGGTCAACAGTCACGCCTTCGCCCTGCAGGATCGCCACGACGTCGGGGAACGCCGCGCCACCGTGGGACACCAGATACGCCGGACCCGACACCGGGGTGGCAAGGATCGGCGTCGTGGCGGTGGCGATCCCGATGTTCGAGCCCGCAGGACACGACGCGGGGTTCTGAGCGAACGTCGCTTCGGGACAGGCCTGCTGGATCGTCGTGAGCCTCGCCGGGAGCTGCTTGGGGAGCACGACCGCCACGCTGTGGATGTTCGCCTCGCCGGTGGGGAACGATCCCTTGACGGTCAGGCTCGCACCGTTCTGCTTGCTGCTCTTCGCCTGCGTCGAGACGCTGAAGACGGGCTTGAACGGCAATGCCGCACAGTTCGCCGCCTGGAAATGGCTCGAAACGTTCGCCGTGGCGCCCTGCGTGCTCGTGAGGGTGCCGTTCACCGACAGGGGTTCGCAGTCGGTCGGGTTGAACATGAAGTTCGAGCGGTCGATCGCGACATTCACCGTCTTGACCTGCAACGGAATGCCATCCACCATCGAGGGCAACGGGTCGCTGACGACCGTGATCTGCGCCGTGTGCGGATCGACACTGATCGCGGCACGCACCACGATGTTCCCCAGGTTGAACGGACCCGCCACGGCAGGGACCACGACCGAGAGGCCGAACGGCGCGCCCTTATACGGGCCCGTCAAGAACACCTGCCCACCCTGCGCATAGAACGGGTGCGAACCCGCCCCCGCCAGCGCACTGGCATGCCCGATCAAGCTGCCCTGGCCGCAAGTGCCCTGCCCAGCCTGCGGTTCGGGGCAGCGTTCCACACCCTTGAGGATCGCCAACAACCCTGGGGGTGTCGTGACCCTGACACCGCTCAGATCCTGTTCCTGGTCGGTGCGGGAGGCTGTCAGGACAAACGGGCTGAACGCGCCCGCCTGGTTGTTCACCATGCCCGACGTCGCCGCCGGCGAGAACCCCGGATTGCAATTCGAGCCGATTCCAAACGAGCTCGCCGACACGGCAGGCGGACCCGACTCCGGCGCCGACCACGGCGTCAGCGTGCTGTTCGTCGTGAACGTCCCACACGATTGCGGGGTCGCCAATGGCGCTCTGGGTCCGCTCTTCAGCGTCAACGTCAAATCCCCGAAGGGCTGCTGCGGGGCTTCCGGGAACGACGCCGTCAGCGCGCCCGTGTTGGGGTCCACCGCGGTGGTGCCGGGGACCTTGATCACGATCCCCGAGTTCGGGGCACGCAACTGCAGGAACAACCGCACGAGATTGCCATCCTGCGCATCCGCCAACGAGCACGGCCCACAGTTCGGGGTGCCCAGGAACATCTGGCCTTCCAACGGTTCACCCAACACGGGAGTGTGCGCAACAGCGGTCCCGATCTGCGACGCTTCCGGGCACCCGGCGGGCTGCGTCGATTCCTCCGCGAACTGCGCATCCGAACACGCCTGTAGGCCATCCGCCGCGGACGGGGACAGCGCCAAGCCCGCGGGGAGCGCGACCGTCGCGCTCTTCAGATCCGCCGTCGCCAGCGAAAGATCGGCGTTAGGCGCCTGCGGGATCGACAGGTGCGTCGCCAGGCCCGTCGGGGCATCCGCCTGCATCGTTTCAGGCGCGGCGGTCAGCGAGGGGCTGAACTGCAACAGTTCGCAGCCCGTGGTCGCGGGCAGTGGGGACTTCGCTTCAAGCCAATTCGGGTCGCTGAAGTCCGGGGCGCCATCCGCGTTGTAGCTCCCCTGCTGCGTCCACGTATCGACATGCACCGTCGCCGCCTGCGGTGTTCCCGAGCAGTCCGTGGGGTTCGTGAAAAAAGGCGCGGACGGAGTCCCATTGCTCTCAAAGCTCCTGCCGCCGTCTTCGGCCTCGTCTTCGGCCCCCGGATCACCGAACAGCGTCAGCGTGACACCCGACAAGATACCACCCGTATCGCCCCCCAAGAAATCCGATACGTTGTCGGGGGACGTCACTCGCAGCACATAACCCGCCTGGGTGTGAACAACGCTCGCGAAGAGATGCACGGCGAATTGACTACCGATCTCGAATCCGTACTCCGCCGCATAACCGTGTTCGGGCACCAGATTATACACCGGCGAGACGCCCGCCGAGTCGGCAACCATCGATGAAAGCACGCTGGCGGCAATGAGACTGCGCAGCGTCACCTCACCGACCTGCGTATCAGCCGGACAGTCCCACCCAAAAACGCCATTTGTATGCTTGTTGTCGCTAGTAAAGTCAGCGAGTGGACACTGGGGCGCTGCCAGTGTGCTGCCGGCGAAACCCAACGGCAGATCCGTCACGATGTCCTTCACAGCCTGCGACGGATCTTGAGATTCAGGGTCCGCCGGGCTGTGGGTGACGATTTCGGTTGTGAGGCTGAGCGATGTGTTGAGAGCATACGGGTGAGAACCGGCCTGCATATCGGGCGCCCCGTCCAGACCGGCGATACCAAACCCGAATTCGTCGATCGCAAACGGTGCCGGGGTCTTGCTGATCGCATTCTGGGCGTTTATCGACACGGGAGGCGCCCCACCACCCGTCACGGTCACAGTATTCGTGATAGGCCCTTCCGGTGCGGACGCGGGCACTCCCACCGGAATATCCAACTCCAGGATATCGCCCGGCGGCACCGCCACATAATCCGTGCACGAAAGGGCACCACAACCCACGTCTTCTTCAGGCCTACCGGGATGGTAAACACTATCAAACAGCATATAGTCCCAAACCCTATGCACGTGTCCGCTGACTCCCTGTGCTTCGGGCAGGGTGTCCGTGATCGTGACCGGGCTGCCATCCGTCGGGCGGCTACCCACATTCGTCACAAGCACACGATAGTCCTGCGGCCTTATTCCTTCTCCTTCGTAGCCCGGCACGAAGTTCGTCGGTCCCGCGATCGACTGCACCGACCACGCCGGACCAGGCACCACCGCGCCCGCGACCCCACACACACCCAACAGCACCAGCAGAGCGACAGCACCACCGACACACAACGCCCGCCCAAACAAAGACCTGCCGATAACCCCAGGCATCACTTGCCCCTCCTGTCGCTCTTCACAGCCCTCGATGTATGCCCATACAGCTTCTTTGCCTCGACTTCACACGCGTGCCGTTTGCGCCTGGGCTCCTTGGAGCACACCTTCAGTGCCCGTGCGAGCTTCTGCGCCCGTGTCAACGCCCGCGGCGCAACCACCGTTGTGGGTACCGGCGGCGCGAGGTTCCCCCCGCCCGCGAACGCGGTGCTCGACGGGACACCAAACACCGCAGGCGCCCCGGGCGGCCCCTGGCACGCATCGCCGACGCACCCCGCCGTCACGACGGGGACTGGGAAGCCACCCGCGACGCGTGCGTCGTAGAAGTCGACCTGGGTATCGGTGTCCTCTGGCACCAGTCGCTGCGACGTCTCGAAGAACACATCCCCACCCGAGGCGTCCGTGCCGATCAATTCGCCTTCCGCGGCGATCAGCGAAACACGGCCTTCGTGGTACTCATAGACACCGCCGTTGCTCGCCTGCGGCGTCAACGCCACCGCGCTCTGGAAGAACACAAACGACCCATCGTCGGACATACTCCGCTCGAGCGCGCCACCACGAAGAGCCACACCACCGTCGCCTTCTCCCTGGTGGATGATGGTTGCGTTGAGTCCGTCGGTGGCATTCCCGTTGTCGTTGTAGCCTTCTGAGCCGATCGAGACACGCACGAGGCTCCCGGTCTGCGCGTCGTACTGGAACACCTGTTCGCCGGTGCTCGTGTCACCCGGCGTCAAATGACAACCGCTCGTGAACACCAGGAAACGACCGTCCGGTGTGACCTGACCTTGACGCGTGTCGCCACAGCCCGTGACGAACATTGTGCGGCCCGCTGGGTATTCCGCGTCGCGCTCATACACATAGAAGTTTTCGCCACCCGCCTGCGCGTGTTCACCAGCGCTGTTCGTGGCGCTCGTCAACACGCCCTTCGCATAGAAGTAGACGTGCGACCCATCCTCAGAGACATACGGCACGCTCTGCACTTCAGCCACGGGTTCTGAGACACTCCCATCCCCACCGGAGACCCGCACCACCCGCTGCCCCGCCGCGGCATCGAAATCGTACTCATACAAGCTCTCACTCGAATCATGCCCCAGCAACGGCTGCGCCGTCGTGAAGAACACCCTCGACCCATCCGCCGAAGCACCCCGGAACACCGCATCCGCCGGGACACTCGTATCGCACAGCACACAATCCGCCGCGGACGGCTCGGAGATCGCTACCGTCCTTTCCTCGTCGATCCGCGCGAACAACTCATTCACGGGAGGCTGCACCCCACCACAATTATCGCTGTCCGCGCCGACAGCGGTGAAGAACACGGTATCCCCACTTTCAGAGACGAAGTTGTCACCGCCGGGCAACGTGCCGCACTGACTGATCAACGCCGTGCTACCAGTCCCCCCACTGACCCCGACGAGGTTCGGCGACGCATTGCCGGTGCCCTTGTACTCATACAGAGACGGACTATCCAGCGACGAGTCGAACGGCCATAACAAACCCGGAGGGAATATTGCGAATACAACCCCGTTCACCGCTTCGGCCGCGGCACCAACCACATCGAAGTTCCCTTCTCCGGAAAGGCGCGGTCCGAAGGACGGTGGCCACACAGGGCCGATTTCACTCAGCGAACCATCCGCCGCGCGCAAACGCAACCGCGCCACGCTTTCCTGTTCCGCCGGCCTCCACACCGACTCCAAACCCCCCATCCCAATACTCACGACCCGGCCGCGATAGGGCTGCAACGGAGTCGTGACCCAACCCGATCCCGTCCGCGAAAAACGATAATAGGCCTCTCCCAATGTAACCAGTTCATCATTGCCGATTCCCGCGAACCCTTCCGGAGTCCGGCCCACCAAGCTCGACCCATCGGCCGCCACCGTCGGCTCTTCTACATCTCTTTCCACGTGGGCGCTGTTCTTTTCCACCGGCGTGACCATCTCAAACGCCCGGCAATCCGGCAGCCCCAGCGAATTGTCTTCCACGCGCAGCTGTTCATTCGGGCACCCCCCGGATGCCGCTGCCGCCCCCGGCACCCCCAACCCGACTACCAGCAACAACCCAGCGACCAGCACCATGACGCGAGCAAGCATCAACATCCCCTCCCGGAGCAATAGAGAACACGACCACCCGGGAGGCCCGAGCAGCACAAAACCGCCCCACGCAAAAAGCGAAGGACGGAAAGCGGCAGTCGGGGCCTAGAAGCTAGAGACCCCGGCCAAGAGAGAGAGAGAGAGAGAGAGATGCACCAGCCATGCTGTTGCATCTAGTCAACGGTCCCTCAGGGACCGCAACATCAGTGGCCGCGCCTTGCGCGGTGAAAAGAAGATCACTCATCTCGACATCCCTCATAAAGCGATCGAAATCCCTCTCCGTACTCCCATACGGTCCCTAGGATCCCGCACCAACGCGGGAGGACCCAAACCCGACCTATCTCGTCACCGCCCCCATGACAGAAGCCGTGACAGGAGTACTATAGGCACAACCGATGGCTCTTGTCAAGTCCCCAGGCTCGACGGGACGTCCGGGACCCCGCGGCGGCCTTCCGCCCGGGCCTCGGGCTAACCTAGCCAAGGGGTGCTAGAATGCCCGGCATGACACGCGTAGGCATGCACGAGGCGAAGACGAACTTCTCGCGGCTGGTGGACAGCGCACGCCGCGGCGAGGACGTGATCGTGGAGCGCTCGGGGCGGCCCGTGGCCAAGATCGTGAGCTATGACGAGCCGCGCGGGCCGATGGCGCTGAAGGGCGTCTGGAAGGGCCAGGGTCACATACCCGACGACTTCGACGAGCTGCCCGAGGATCTCCAGCGCGCGTTCTGCATGATTGACGATTGAGACTGCTGCTCGACACCCACGCGCTGCTGTCGCTGATGTTCGAAGACGGACGCCTGTCCCGCTCGGCCGGAGAGGCCATGGAACGGCCGGATGCACAGCTCGTCGTGAGCGCGGTGAGCGTGTGGGAGATCGCCATCAAGCGCGCGGTCGGCAAACTGGAAGCCCCGGAGGACGTGATCGAGCGCATCGGCGAAGCGGGCGCGGAGCTGCTGTCGATCACCGCGCGCCACGCCGAGGCCGGTGGTGGCCTGCCGCTGCACCACCGCGATCCCTTCGACCGCCTGCTGGCCGCACAGGCGAAGCTGGAGGGCTGCGCGCTCGTCACGAAGGACCCCGCCTTCGCCGCCTACGGCGTGCCGGTCGTGTGGTAGGCGCCCGTACGCGCCGGCGCGTTCAGCGGGGTGTCGTTTGCACGCGGATTGCTTGCTCCACGTGGCGCCCGCGGGCTGTCAGCTGCCAGGCGTTGGGTGCTCCCTTGACGGGGCCGATGCCGCGGTTGTAGACGAGGCCGAGGTGCTCCAAGCGCGCGAGGAGCTTGGAGACCTGGCCCTGGTCTGAGATGCCCGCTTCGGAGGCGACCAGGCGGTTGCTCGCGTCAGGGTGCTCGGCGATCGTCATCAGGACGCGCACTGTGCGGTAGGTGATCCGCATGTCCAGGCCATCCAGGGGATCGCGCGAGGTTGGGTGCGGGTTCGCCCGGAGCTTGGGGGCTGGGCGGTGCAGCTCCTTCTCGGCCGCCGCCTGCCCCAGGTAGGGCAGCACGACCACGCCCATCAGCTCCCCCAGCAGGCCGGTCAGGGGCTGGGGCTCGGGGGTGGAGAGACGCGTGTGGATCACGGAGAGGACGGCCCCGACCACGCCCTCTGCGGTCAGGGGCGGGAGGGTGGTTGCCGCCTTGCGCCGGGTCCCGCCACGCGCGGGTTGCGCGTTGCGCCCCTCGTCGATTGCCTGCACGAGCGCGCGGAGCACCACGGCGCGGCGCGCCAGCACCTTCGGGCCCGCAGCCAAGGACTCCACGATGCACAGCCTTGCGGTCGCGGGGTCCTCATCCAGCCACTGCAGCGCTGCCCACAGACCCGCCCTGATGCGCTCGCGCCAGGTCGCCTCGCCCTCATACGCCCCGACGACGAGCGCACCGCCGCGTTCGATCGCCTCCTCAAACGCGGCGAGGAAGCACTCCTCCCTGTCCGCAAACAGGTCGTAGAACGTCCTGCGCGAGACACCAGCGCGGGAGACGACGTGCGCGACGGTGACCGAACCCGCCCCCATCTCGGAAGCGACCTCGGCCATCGCGCTCAAGATCCGCATACGCTGAATCTCTGAAACGTGCTCCCGCGGCAACCCGGAGGACGCACCGCGCGGGGGCGCCTTCGAGTTCTTCGAGGCCTTCTTCCCCTGTGCCCCCTGGGTATCGGGCGTGGCCACCGGCGCCACCGCCTACCCCTTCCTGCCCTTCGGACGCTTCTTCGCCTTGCGCTTAGGGGCCGCGCAGCCGGTGACGGCGATTTTCTCGTTCTGCTTGAGCACCGCGCCGTTCTGGCCGGTGATCGTGAATGGCATGCTCAGCGACGTGCCGCAGAGGCTGCCCTTCGCGCTCGCCGGGAGCACCGCCGTCAGACCGCTGTGCGGGCCCTCGGGCAATGTCAGCTGGAACGAGGTGATCGGCGCGTCGGGCACCGTCGCGAAGTCGCTGCTTGTGATGCCCTTCTTGATGTTCACGCTGCCCACCAGGTCGACGGTGACGCCTTCGGCCTGCAGGATCGCGACGACGTCGGGGAATGCCGCGCCGCCGTGGGACACCAGGTACGCCGGTCCCGACACCGGGGTGGCGAGGATCGGCGTAGTTGCGGTCGCGATGCCGATGTTCGAGCCCGCGGGGCAGCTCGCGGGGTTCTGGGCGAACGTCGCTTCGGGGCACGCCTGCTGGATCGTCGTCAGCCGCGCGGGGAGCTGCTTGGGGAGCACTACCGCCACCGAGCGGGTGTTTGCATTGCCCGCCTGGAAGGTGCCCTTGACTGTGAGGCTCGCGCCGTTCTGCTTGCTCGTCTTCGCCTGGGTACTCACGTTGAACACGGGCTTGTACGGCAGTGCGGCGCAGTTCGCCGCCTGGAAGTGGCTCGACACGTTCGCCGTGGCACCCTGGGTGCTCGTGAGCGTCCCGTTCACCGAGAGGGGTTCGCAGTTGGTCGGGTTGAACATGAAGTTCTGCCGGTCGATGCTCACGTTCACCGTCTTGACCTGCAGGGGAATGCCGTCCACCATGGTGGGCAGCGGGTCGCTCACCACGTTTATCTGCGCGGTGTGCGGATCGACACTCACCGCTGCGCGGACCACGATGTTCCCCAGGTTGAAGGGACCTGCCACCGCGGGGACGACGACGCTCAGGCCGAACGGGGCGCCCTTATAGGGGCCGGTCAGGAACACCTGGCCACCCTGCGCGTAGAACGGGTGCGAACCGGCGCCCGTGAGCGCACTGGCGTGGCCGATCAGACTGTTTGCGCCACACGCGCCCTGCGATGCCTGTGGTTCGGGGCAGCGTTCCACGCCCTTCAGGATCCCCAGCAGCCCCGGAGGCGTGGTGGCGCTGACACGGCTCAGGTCCTGTTCCTGGTCGGTGCGGGAGGCCGTGAGGACAAACGGGCTGAACGCACCGGCCTGGTTGTTCACGGTGCCCGACGTCGCGGACGGGGAGAACCCGGGGTTGCAATTCGAGTTGATTTCAAACGTGCTCGGCGACAGCGCAGGCGGCCCCGACTCGGGTGCCGACCACGGCGTCAGGGTGCTGTTCGTCGTGAACGTGCCACACGTCTGCGGCGTCGCGAGCGGCGCCCTTTGGCCGCTCTTCAGCGTCAGGGTCAAGTCGCCCAACGGCTGCTGGGGGGATTCGGGGAACGACGCGGTGAGGGCTCCGGTCACGGGGTCCACCGACGTCGTGCCGGGGACCTTGATCACGATGCCCGAGTTCGGAGCACGCAACTGCATGAACAGCCGCACGAGGCTGCCGTTCTGCGCATCCGCCACTGTGCACGGCGAGCAGTTCGGGGAGCCCAAAAACACCTGGCCTTCCAACGGTTCGCTCAACGACGGCGTGTGCGCGACGACGGTCCCGACTTGGGAGGCTTCCGGGCACTCGGCGGGCTGTGTGGTTTCCTCCGCGAATTGCGCGTCCGTGCACGCCTGCAGGCCGTCTGCCGCGGACGGGGATAGCGCTAGCCCGGCGGGTAGGGCAACTGTCGCGCTCTTGAGATCTGCCGTGGCGAGGGAGAGGTCGTTGTTCGGTGCCTGTGGGATCGTCAGGTGCGTCGTGAGGCCTGTGGGGGTATCGGTTGAGGTGGTATCGAGGGCGGCGGTGAGCGATGGGCTGAACTGCAAGAGTTCGCATCCTGTGGTTGCGGGGATCATTGACTTCGCTTCAAGCCAGTTCGGGTCGCTGTAGTCCGGTTCGCCGTTCGTGTTGGCGCGGCCGGGGTGCTCCCACGTATCGACGTGGAGCGTCGCGGCGCGGGGTCCCGTCGAGCAGTCTGTGGGGTTTGTGAAGGCCGGGGCCGGCAGGTTTCCTGCGCTGAAACCAGCTGCGCCACCGTCTTCTTTCTCCGGGTCGCCGAACAGTGTTGCGGTGACACCCGCAAGGACGCCTTTCTGCCCAACAGTTTCGAGGTAGGCAAAGTTGTCTGGGGAAGTGACCCGCAACACATAGCCAGCCGCCGTGTGAACGACGTTTGCGAACAGGAAAAACTTACCCAGATTGCCGATCCTGGCCCCGTACTCCGCCGCATAACCGTGTTCAGGCACCACGTTATACAACGGCGACAATGGAAACGCATCTACGATCAACGACGACTCCGGTTCCTCGCTATCGTTCGTGTGAACTGTGATGTTGCCGATCTCCGTATCTGCAGGGCAAGCTACTCCGGGATAGTAGCCTACGTAGGAATTCAGGTTATTTCTCAGGTCTGCGAGCGGGCAGCGCGGGGCCGCCAGAGCGCTACCCGCGACACCCAACGGCAGTTCCGTCACGATGTCCTTCACGCCCTGTGACGGAGCAACCGATTCTTCGTTTCCGCCATAGGCCAAGTGTTCGGTAGTGAAATCGAACGATGTGCTGAGAGCGTACGGGTGAGATCCGGCCTGCGTGTCAGGCAAACCATCCAAACCCGTGACACCAAAACCAAAATCCTTGATGGCGAACGGCGCCGGTGTCCTGCCGATCGCATTCTGGGCGCTAATCGACACCGGCGGCGCACCACCCCCCACGACGGTGACAGTGTTTGTGATAGGCCCTTCCGGTGCGAACGCCGACACCGTCACTGCGAGATCCATCTCCAGGATATCGCCCGGCCCCACCACATCCGTCGTCGTACACGACGGACTGCCGGGCGACCCACCACAGCTCACACTTTGAGTCCCGGTTATCCACAGCCTATAGTCGTAGAAGCCTGCTCCTTCCTCGTAAGGGTCAGGGCGTCCCGTGACTCCTTGTGCTTCGGGCAACATATCTGTGATCGTCACCGGGCTGCCGTCGGACGCACCACCACCGACATTCGTCACGAACACCTTGTAAGTCTGAACCTCTCCCGCAACGCCGCCCGGGATGAAGTTCGTCGGGCCCGCGATCGACTGCACCGACCACACCGGACCTGGCGCCACGGCGCCCGCAGACCCAGCCGTGCCAACGAGCGCCAGCAGAACAACCACGCCCCCAGTGCAGAGAACTCTCGCAAACGACCTGTCGCCAACTCCAAGCATCACTTTCCCCTCCCGTTGCTCTTCACGGCTTTCGATGAACGGCCATACAGCCTCCGTGCCCGCGTCTCACACGAAGCGCGCCTGCGTCTGGTCTCCTTCAGGCACGCCTTCAGCGCGCGGGAGAGCTTCTGCGCCGTCGTCAACCCCCTCGGCGCCACGACCGGCGTCGAGGCAGGCGGCGCGAGATTCCCCGCACCGGAAAACCCGGTACTCGACGGAGCGGCGAACGCCGGCGGCGTGGACGGCGAGCCCTGGCACACATCGCCCTGACACCCGGGGGGCACAATCGGCGCGGGAAAGCCACCATCAATACGCGCATCGTAGAAATCATTCTGCGTATCGGAGTCGCCTGGGACGAGCTGATTCACGGTCTGGAAGAACACATCTCCTCCCGAGGCGCTCACGCCGACCAACACCGGCACATACCTGCTGCTTCCGTTAGCGAGGTTGGCAGCTGAGGAATCGACAGCGATCAACGACACCCGGCCATCGTGAAACTCATACACATTCTGCGCATAAATCGACGCGACAAATTCCCCTTCAATACTCACTTCCGCGCCGACCGGTTCCTCATTCAGCGCGCCGGGCGTCAACCCGACCGGGCTCTGGAAGAACACATAGGAACCATCGTCGGACATGCTCCGCGCAAGCACACCGCCACGCGGACCGCCCCCCTGTTGCAGCTGCCTGACGATATGTGCATCAAGAGCACCCCGGGGGTCTTCACCGGTGGCATTCCCACCATTGTTATAGCCCGCCACACTCGCCGAAACTCGCACGATGCCACCAGTCTGCGCGTCGTACAAGAACACCTGCCGCACGGAGCTCGTATCAGCCGCCGTCAACCGGCAGCCACTCGTGAACACCAGGAAACGACCGTCGGGCGTCGCCTGATCTTCTTTTTGTTCACCGCCGATATCCCCACACGCGGCGACGAACACCGTCCGGCCCGCCGGATACTGCGCATCGCGCTCCCACACATAGAAGTTTTCAGCCCCCGCCTGCGCCCGTTCACCCACGCTGTTCGCCACCGTCGTCAACACACCCCGCGCCGTGAAATACACATGCGAACCATCCTCCGAGACAGCATTCACACTCTGCACTTCAGCCGCCGGTTCCACAACACTCCCATCGCCCGCCGAGACCCGCACCACCCTCGACTGGCCAGCAGGAGGAGCGAAATCATATTCGTACAAGTTCTCGCTCGAATCGTGGCCCAACAACGACTGCGTCGTCGTGAAGAACGCCCTCGACCCATCCGCCGAAGCGCCCTGGAACACCGCATCCGCCGGCGCACCCTCATCACACAACGGACAATCCACCACTGAAGGCTCGGAAATCGCGACCGTCCGCGACTCACCAATCCGCGCGAACAACTCATTCACCGGCGGCTCACTCGCACCACACGCATTGCTGTCCACACCCACAGCCGTAAAGAACACCACCGACCCGTCTTCGGAGATCACATTCTGCCCACCACCGGCCAAGGTGCCACACCGGCTGATCAACGCCGTGCTACCAGCCCCACCACTGACCCCCACCAAAGTCGGCGACGCATTGCCAGTGCCCCTGTACTCATACAACGACCTTGCCCCCTCATTAGAAGCTTCGGGGAATTCGGGGAATAGACCGATCGTCGAATCAAACGGCCACAGCAACCTCGGCTTATTGACGTTGAACACAACACCATTCGACGCCTCGGCAGCAGCACCCAGGACGTTAAACAAATGCTGCCCTGCAAGATTTTCCTGGAGTTCCTCAATCGAAGGGACTTCACCAAGGGAAGGAGACCATACTGTGCCGATTTCGCTCACCGCGCCATCCGCCGCACGTAGCCGCAACCACCCACTGTTCGGCTTTTCCGCGGGTTCCCATACCGAATCCCCGGCCCCCATACTTAGCAGTTTCCCGTGAAAGACGTTCAACGGGGCTGTCGTCCAGCCCAAAGAACTCCGCGAAAAACGATACGCCTCCTGACCCAGAGCACCATGCACCGCAACGTCTTCAATCCCCGCAAACGCCCCCTGGCTGACGCCCACCAAACTCGAGCCATCGGCGGCCGTCATGGACGGACTCAGTGGTTCCACCACCGCACTGTTCTTATCCACCGGCGTGACCATCTCAAACGCCCGGCAATCCGGCAGCCCCAGCGAGTTGTTTTCCGCGCGCAGCTGTTCATTCGGGCACCCTCCAGCTGCAACCGCCGCCCCCGGCACCAGCAACCCGACGCTCAGCAACAACCCAGCGACCAGCACCAAAGCGCGTGGCAACATCAACATCCCCTCCCGGAGTTAAGAACAATCCCACACGGGTGCAGACCCGGGCAGCACAAAACCGCCCTACGCGAAAAGCGAAGGGCGGAAAGACGACGGCAGGGCCTAGAAGCTAGAAACCCCGGCCAAGAGAGAGAGAGAGAGAGAGAGAGATGCACCAGCCATGCTGTTGCATCTAACCAACGGTCCCGAAAGGGCCGTAGCATCGGTGGCCGCGCCTTGCGCGGTGAAAAGAAGATCTCTCATCTCACATCCCTCATAAAGCGATCGGAACCCTCTCCGTACTCCCATACGGTCCCTAGGATCCCGCAACAACGCGGGAGGACCCAAACCCGACCTATCTCATCCCGGCCCCCATGACAGAAGCCGTGACAGGAGTACTATAGGCACAACTGATGGCTCTTGTCAAGTCCCAGGCTCAACAGGGTTGTGAGACATCGATGCCGAGCGCCAGCGCCGCGTCGCCCAGGCGCGCGTCGTAGCAATACAGCCGCTCGAGGTCCTCGCCCAGGCTCATGGCGGTCGCGAGGTGCAGGGCGTCGAGCGAGCGCAGCGACGCCGGGTCCAGCTCGGCGGCGGCGTCGAGGACCGGCTGATCCAGCGGGAGCAGCGTGATCGTGGCGAGCGCGGCACGGGCGCGCCTTGCCGCCGGCTCGCCGTAGCGCCGTGCGGCGCGGAGCCCCTCCACGGTGAGCAGCGCGCTGCTGAGCAGCTCCCTGCCGGCCAGCTCGCGGCGCAGGGCGGGGCTCTCGGGCTCGGAGCGCACGAGCTTGACGAACGCGCTGGTGTCGAGGTAGTCGGGCAAGCGCCTACAGGCGCTCGGAGCGCAGCTCTTCCAGCACGTCGCTGGAGGGCGAGCCGGGGATCGGCGCCGGCAGCTCCTCGAGCACGTCGAGCAGGTTGCCCTGCCCGCGCCTTGCGCCCCTTTCGGCGACGAGCCGATCGACCGGCGAAGCGCGTCCGGGCGCAGGCGTGAGCTGCGCGATCTCCTGGCCACGATCGGTGATCAGGAACGACTCCCCGTGCCGCGCCCGCCGGGCGTAGCGGCTGAGGTTCTGGCGCATCTCGCGGATCCCGACGAACTCCATGTGCGTCATTGTAGCGCTTCGCTATCGGACGGGCGGGGTGGTCTGCATGCGGATTGCCTGCTCCACGTGGCGGCCACGGGCGGTCAGCTGCCAGGCGTTCGGGGCTCCCTTGACGGGGCCGATGCCGCGGTTGTAGCCGAGGCCGAGGTGCTCAAGGCAGCACAAAACCGCCCCCCGCAAAAAGCGAAGGACGGAAGGACGAAACCAGGGCCTAGAAGCTAGAAGCCCCGGCCAAGAGAGAGAGAGAGAGAGAGAGAGAGAGAGAGAGAGAGGCGGCGGTTGAAAAGCTGGGTGCGCGGGGGATCTCCGTGGGGGAAGCGGAGCAGCTGCGGCAGAACCATCACGTTGTGATCCGCAATCCGCGGCAACCCAGCTCTGGTGCTCAGCGCCGCCTGTTGATCGGACGCACCGACGGCGGCCGAATCCTGACGCTCGTGATCGAGCAGACCGTCGATCCAGGCACCTGGCTGGTGGTCACCGCTTGGCCGGCGAGCCACAAAGAGCGTAGAATCCTTGGGACTGAGCGATGAAGAAAGACCCCTGGACAGATCCGGACCCTCAGCCCGGCGACTTCGACGCCGATCTGGCGCTACTTGGACCCGACGACGTCGAACATCGCGAGGGCGATCCTGATGCGAGCCTGACGGTCCTCGTCGGCGTGAGGGGCGAGGATGCTGAGCGCCTGGAGGAGATCGCGACAAAGCGTGGCCAGCGCGTCGATGAGGTCGTGACCGACCTGCTGCGCGACGCGGAGCGGCACGCCGCGTAGAGAAGCTCCAGCGCGACCTTCGCAACTCACCCCGCCGCCTGCGCCCGGCGCAGTCGTCTGACTGCCGTCTGGTAGACCTCCAGCGCGTCGCGCGGTCCGGCCCAGATCACCTGCGCCTTCTGCGCGTCGCGCTCGGAGGGCAGCAGGCGATAGACGATCCGGTAGGGCGGCGGCCACTCCACCAGCTCATGGTCGAAGTCGATCACGTACAGCGAGCGCGTGCCCGACAGCTCGCCCGTGAGCGCGTTGCCTTCCAGCGGCTTGCCGAAGAAAGGGTGCTCACGCAGATGCTCGAGCAGCTCCCACGCGATGTCCCTGTGCGGCGCGGGCAGCCGCTGCACCGAATCGAATGCCGCGTCGTCGAGGAGCTCGACGCGGAACTGCGCCGTCAACGCCGTCCGGCGCGGCGGCGCTGGGCCTCCTCCCAGCTGACCGGAGGACCGGTCGGGCGCTCGCTGCGCTCGTCCGCGAAGAGCATCCAGGCCAGGTCCCCGAGCGCCCGCTCGCGCTGCACCATCTCCTCGTAGCGCGAGACCGACATCAGCACCACCTCCCGCTGGCGCTGGCGCCCCACGACGAAGGTCTCCTGCGGGTGGGCCATCAGCTCCGCGATCATCTCCGGGAGGCGCGTGCGCGCCTCGGTGCTGGCGAGGACGTTCTGGGTCACGGGGTGATTGTACCATTTATCGTACGGGTGTTCGGACGAGTGTGGTTCCGGCGGTGCGCAGCCGCTGGATGCGGTGCTCCACGGGCGGGTGCGGGTGCTCGCTCAGGGATACGAGCGGGATCGGGTGGTCGGTTGGGAGGGCGTGTTCTTCTAAGAAGTCGGCGAGCGCCTCGCCCTGGCCGATGTGCGCGGCGAAAGCGTCGGCCTGGAACTCGGCGGTGCGCCAGGTTCGGCCCCAGGCGGGGGCCAGCACGTGGAGGGCGATGCCGCCGCGCAGGATCCACAGCGCCAGGCGCCAAGAGCTGCGGATGGGGCCCCGCCGTTTGCGCTTGTCCGGGTCGGGCGGGGCGATGGGCTCGAACACCAGGCGCTTGACTGCGAGGGTCAGGCGGGCGTCCATGCTCTCCAGGTGCCCCAGCTCGTGCGCCAGCACGGGTGTCAGGCGGTCGCCGGCGAGCAAGCCGCTTGAAAGCATCAGCGTGTCGCCGCGGACGGCGGCGTCGGGCAGCGGGTTGGCGAGGACGAACACGCGGCGCGGGAGCGGGAGCAGGAACGGCGCGTCGGCCTGGAGGCGTTCGATCGCGTCCTCCAGCGCTTCGTCCTCGCGCTCGGAGGGCACCCGGCCGCCGCTGCGCTGTTCCCACCACCAGCCGCTGCCCGCAGGGGTCAGGAGGGCGAGGGCTGCCCAGCCGGTGGGCAGCAGCGCGAGTTTTGCCCAGCCTTCGGCCGCCGCCGTCGAGTGGCCGCCCAGCTTCAGCAGGAGCGTCGCGAGCAGGTATGCCGCGACGACGCGCGCGGCGATCACCGGGAGCTCCAGCGCGGCCGTCAGGGCAAAAAGTCCGTAGCGTTCTGTGTGTTCTCTGTCGATTTGCATTTCGCGTCGCCTTCCTTGGGTTGTGTTTTGGGGTTCGCCACAGGGTTCGATTCGGGGTTCGCCGCGGGGCGCTCCGGCGAGGGCAGCGGCGCGCTCAGCCGCGGGGCCCTGAGGATCTGCGCCTTCATCGCGCGGCCGTGGCTGATCAGGAACGCCTCCCCTTGCGCCAGGCCGCGCACCCTGTCCGGGTCGATCTTGTGCTCTTTGCGCGGCGTCATGGTTGACTCGCCGGTGGGTCCTTCCCGCGTCATGCGCGCGCTGTACTCCTGCACGAGCTTGGTGCCCGCCAGCTCCACCAACTGCTCGGGCGTGTTCATGCGCTGGCAGACGAGCGTCTCGACGTTGCCGAGGATGCGCGCGGACTCGACCGCGCCGCCCATGCCCGCCACCACCTGCGGCGCGAGCACCAGCGCGGCGTTGAAGCCACGCGCCTGCTCCACGCGCCCCGCCATCCCCGGCGTGCTCGCCAGGGCGGAGAACTCGTCCACGATCAGCAGGCACGGGTCGGCTTTGCGTTTGCGTGCCGTGAAGTAGTGCGCGTAGTCCTCGAACAGGAAGCGCGCCAGCCCTTTGGACTCCTCGGGCAAGCGGAGGCTGTCGAGGAGGAGGTAAGCGGCCTGCGTGTCCTCCCACCCCCAGTCCCCGTCGAGCGCGCCGCGCGTCTCCCCCAGCACCGCTTCGTAGCGCAGGCGCACCTGGTCGATCAAGCCCGGCCGCAGTCCTTTGAGTGCGCGCACGTCGCCGTGGGCGGCCATCAAAGCCTCCAGGTCGAGGCGGTCGAGCAGCTGCTCGCTGCCGCGCGGCGGCCCCGCCGGGTCGTTGCAGGCCAGCCCGATCACGGCTTTGGCCACGTCGCGGTACCAGGCGGCGGGCCCGTCCGTGGCGTAATCGACGATCTCCAGCAGCCGCGCCCGGATCTCGTGCGGCTCGCCGCGCCAGCCGTCGAGCGGTTCGTTGGGGAACACGCGAGTTGCACGTCCCGCGTCCCCCATCAACCCCACGAAGCGTTCCGCCGCGTCGGTGTCGCCCTTGCCATCGATGTAGAACACGGGCGCTGTGGTGCTGTGGGCGACCGTCCAGGCCAGGCGCATCAGGGTCTCCGTCTTGCCGCTGCCCGTCGCCCCGAGCACCAGCACGTGGTTGCAAAGGCGCGTCTGCGAGAGCACGACGCGGCTGCCCGCGGTCGGCAGCGCGCGTTCCCCCCCTGTCTGGCGGGCGAGCACGACGCCATGCTCGCCCTGCGCCTCGCTCGTGAGGTCCGCGGTCGCGTGTGCGGCGGTGGCGGCAGGCGGCGAGGCGGTGGTGCCACGGGCGCCTGCGGCGGCGGCACCCCGCGCCCGCGCCAGTTCGCAGCGGCGCAGCCGTTCTCGGTTGGAGATGTCGCGGTGGGCGCGCATGTTCACCCCTTCTCCCTCAGGTAGCGGGGCAGCGGCAGCTCGCGCACCGCCAGCTTGGGCCAGCGGCCCGTCGCCTCCATCTTGCGCAGCAGCCGGATCGCCTTCGGCGCGCAGTAGTACATGATCGCGTCGTAGTACTTGGCGTGGTGGTTCAGGACCGCTTCCATGTTTTCCAGCGACTTCGGTATCAGCTCGACCTCGATCGCCACGCTGCGGCCCTCCAAAATCAACACACCGTCGGGCTTGTGCCGTCCGCGTCTGGCCTTCTTCGCCAGTTCCAGTTCCAGCTGGCGCTCGCATATCCACTCCGCGTCGGGTCTCTGCGCCCACAGGTGCAGGCGCACGTCGTTGATCGCACCGACATGCAGCAACCGGCCGAGCACCGGCGTCCACACCTCGTAGGGCAGTTCGCAGACGGCCAGACCCGCAGCGGTGGGGATCGCCCAAGTCGGCTGGTACGCGACGATCCGCTCTGTTCTTACGAGCCCGGCTTCGCCCATCCGCTGCATCACCCGATACACCGCCGTCATGCCGGTGCTCATGATCCCCTGCACGTGATCCATCCTCGCGCCGTACTGCTCGCCCATCCAGGCCAACAGGCCCAGGTCGCGGACACTGAAGCCCGACGTTGCCGGCAGTCTGCGATTGGTTGTCATCTCACTCACCTTCCTCTGGGTCTCGACTCGCAGGCCCATTTGCCTGCCACTCACCCTCAAGTCGCGCCGAGCACCCCAACCGCCCCCTCGAACATCCGTCCAGCCGGGCGATCCCGCCCAGCGCTGAAGGCCCGCGCGCTCCGTGCCGAGAACCCGTGCGATGTCGCTCGCCTCCGTGCTCCAGCGCGTGGCCACGATCGACCAGGCCCTCAGCAATCCCGCTTCGATCACGGGCGGCACCGCCGCGCCTGCGTCGGCGGCCGGGGAAGCCACGGGCGGGGTCGTGCAGGGCGGCGCTGCGTCCACCGCGCCCACGTTCGCCTCCGCGCTCGCGCAGGCCGGCGGCGGGGTCGGGGGCGCGGGGGTGGTAGGAACGGCGGGCGGCTCCGGCAGCTACGGCACGCGCCTCCTGGCAGCCGCGGAATCGCAGATCGGCCAGTCCGAGCAGCCCCCCGGCTCCAACGAATCCCCCGCGATCGCCGAATACCGCTCCGCCACCGCCGGCGCCGAGCCCGGTGCCCCCTGGTGCGCCTACTTCGCCTCGTGGGCCGCGCGCCAGGCCGGCGAGCCGCTGGGGCCTGCTGGGGAAGGGTTGGGTTCCGTCTCGGCGATCTGGTCGTGGGCGCAGTCTTCGGGTCGCGCCATTCCCAACGGCCCCGGCGTCACCCCCAAGCCGGGGGATTTAATTGTTTTCGGTGGCGAGCACGTCGGCATCGTGCGCGGCGTCCTGCCCAACGGGAACATCCAGACCGTTGAGGGCAATTATGAAAACAAGGTCGCCCTGAACGAACGCCCGCCCGGCGAAGCCACGGGCTATGTGGAAATGAGCTGAACTGCCATTTCGCCCAGGCACCCGATTGCAGCCTTCCCCCAACCACGCGACCCCTCCCCTCCCCAAAAAAATGACCAGCTCTCTTTCACCCAAACAAGTGTCCCCGGAGCGGCGCCGCTCCTCCGGACGGAGGCGCACCGATCCGCTTCCCGTGGCCGTCCTCGGGGCCGGCAACATGGGCGCGCACCACGCGCGCACCTACGCCTCGCTCGGGGGCGTGTGCGAGCTGCGCGGCGTGTTCGATCTCGACCCCGCGCGCAGCCAGGCGGTCGCAAGCCAGTTCGATACGCACGCCTTCGCGAGTCTTGAGGAGCTGCTCGGGGAGGTGCGCGCCGTCTCGATCTGCACGCCCAGTGCGCTGCACGTCGAGCACGCGCTGCTGGCGCTGCGAGCGGGAGTCGATGTGCTCGTCGAGAAGCCGCTCGCGCTGTCGGTCGAGCACGCGCAGGCGCTGCGCGACACCGTCGCCGGGTGCGCAAGGCGGCCCGTCGTGCAAGTTGGGCACATCGAGCACTTCAACCCCGCCGTGCGCGAGGTCGCCAAGCTGCTGGAGGGGGAGCAGGTCGTGGCGCTCGAGCTGCAGCGGCTCAGCCCGTTCGACGGGCGCATCGTCGATGCCGATGTGGTGCAGGATCTGATGCTGCACGACGTGCACGTGTTGCTCTCGCTCGCCGGGGCCCAGCGGGTGGAGCGGGTGCACGCCGAGGGGCGGCGCGTGCGCTCGCCGGAGCTCGACGACTATGCGGTCGCCACGCTCGTGTTCGACGGAGGCCTGATCGGGACACTCATCGCCTCGCGCGTCACCGAGGAGAAGATCCGCCGCCTGAGCGCCACCACAGAGGCGTCGCACGTCACCGTGGATTTTCTACGGCGCTCGGTCGAGCGCTGCCGCTCCACGCACCTGGAGCAGGACGGCGGGGGGTCGCGGACCTATCGCCAGGAGAGCCTCTTGGAGCGCGTGTTCGTGCCGATCGAAGAGCCGCTCGTCGCGCAGCTACGCGCGTTTTTGGGTTGCGTGCGGGAGCGCGGGGTGCCCGAGGTGGGGCTCGACATGGGGATCCGCTGTTTGGAGGTTGTGGACGCGATCCGGGGTGCCATCGCCGGGGGGCGCGGTGTGCCGGGGGCGGGGGCGGGGGGTGGCCGCGCGGCGGTGGCTCAGGCTTTGGGGGTCTGAGCGCCACGCCAGCGCTTCAGCGCCTCGCGCAGGCGCGGGGGCAGGATGCCCTGTGTCTCCGGATGCATCAGGTCAGGCGGCGCGGGGGGAGGCGGCGGAGGCGGAGGAGGGCTGAGGATGTGGGGCTGGGGACGCATGTCAGGAGATGTTAGCGAGGAGCGCCCAGGCCCAGAGGGTGAGTTGGAGCACGAGGGTGCTGGTTGCGGCAATGTAATAACGGTCGAGAGTTTCGATCTTGCCCTGGTTGACATTCCAGAATTCTTCGAGCCAGTAGGCAAGGCGCCGGCGTACTTCGTCGTCGTCAACACAATCGAAAAGCCTGCCGTACATCGCCGAGGCGTTGATGCTGAAGAGGAAGCCGCGCTTGGGCAGCAGGACGTAGACACACAGGCCGATCGAGCAGGCGAGCGAGACGAGCGCCAGGGGACTGTTTTGGGGGGCGCACAAGTTGCCGTCCGCACAAGCGGGTAGTACTACGGCTGGCTCCGTGGGGGGCCACCGGCCGCTGCGCGCGGGCACAGCTATCCCTACAGCGGGCCGGCTCGCAACGGCGCGGAGTAGATGTTCAGAGCATTCTTTCCGCCGGATGCTGCTCCACCACGCGCCGAGGATGCTGCACTGCGCGCGCGAGCACCCAGGCCCGCTCGCGCGCGGACAGCGTCACCGGCGCGCGCAGCGCCCGGTCGGGGCGCTTCTCGATGCGGGTGAGCACGCGCCGGCAGCCGCCGATCTTGGCGTTCACGCAAGCGGCGCTGCGGCGGTCCAGCAGTTGCACGAGCGGCGCGCCGCGGTGCAGCCAGTCGCGCGCGCGCAGCGCCTGGAAGCGCATCAGCGCGTACAACTGGCCGACGTCGCCACCGTCGAAACCGGCGATCGTCTCGGGGGTGGCGCTGCGGCCCTCGCGCGCGAGCGCGAGCAAGGCCTGCGCGTCGAGCGCGCCGTCGTCGTGCAGGTGGTAGCGCACCAGCTCCTGCGCCGGGATCCACACGCGCCCGCGGCGCGCGTGCTCGGGCAGGTCGCGCAGCAGCCCTGTGAGCGTTATCGCCACGTCCAGGTCTTCGGCGAAACGGGTGGCCGCACGCGGGTCGCGGCTGCCGAGGATCTCCGCGTGGCGGCGGCCGAACGCGCCGCCCGTGCGCCGGCAGTGGAGCAACAGCTCCTCGAAGCTCTCGCACGCGCTCGGCGCGTCGTCCAGCCCGGCCATTGACAAAAGCCTATGGCACCAGCACCTCCGGGTGGGCTTGCGTGATGACGTGGCGGCGCAGCGCGGCCTCGGACACCGGGCGGGGGGTCGGGGAGACGAAGCGGTAGAGGATCAGGCCGTGCACGTCGCTGTGCTGCACGAGCTTGAAGCCGGGCGCGGGTGGCAGCCCCGCGCCGGGGCGCAATGGCAGATAGCCGGTCTCGTCGATCTCGTTCACGCTCACCGTGGCGCCCGCGGGGAGGTTGTGCAGGGGCGGGAGGTAGTACTCCAGCGGGGCCGCGCCCAACTCGACGGTTGTGATCGCGCGGGCGGAGGCGGGGCCGGGGGCACCGGTTGCCGCGGGGGCGTGGCCGATCACGTGTGCCAGGCCGCGCCAGTCGCCGCGCTGCAGGCGCGGCGAGAGGTCGATGTCTACCGTGATCGCGAGGAAGGCGAGCGCGATCAAGGCAGCGAGCGCGGCGCCGACGCTGCCGGTGCGGTTGGCGACCGTGATCAACGCGATCAGCGCGGTCACGGGGATCATCGCCGCGATCAGGTTGCGCGGCGCGAGGTAGTCCGCGCCGAAGGCCACCAGCGCGATCGGAATCAGCACGCCGCAGGCGCTCAGCAAGAGCATCGTCAGCGCCGCGCGCTCCTCGCGCGGCTCCAGCACGCGCCACAGCCCATACAGCACCCCCGCGAGGATCGGCAGCGCCACCGCCAGCTCGATGCCGTGCCCGAGCGCGGCGCCATAGTAGGAGGTCAGGTAGTACTGGGGGATCGCTTCCAGGCGGCTCGCCAGCGCCCAGTGTTCGATCCACTGCGTGCCGTGCCCGCCCTGCGCGTGGATCAGCGGGATCAGCGCGACGCCAACAAGCGCCACGGCGCCGACGGCCGCAAGAAACCAGCCCGGCGAGGCGCCGCCAGCCGCCGCGGGTGTCGAGTCCACTCCCCGCCGGCGCCAGCCGAGCACGAGCAGCCACGCGCACATCGGCAGCAGCAGGAACACCGCGAAGTAATGCGTCAACAGCGCCGCCACGCCCGCCGCGGCGAACGCCGCCAGGCGCCGGGGCGTGGGGTCCGCCAGCGCGCGCAGGAAGCAATGGATCGCCAGCGCCGCCAGCAGCACATACAGCGCGTACGCGCGCGCCTCCTGCGAATACCACACCAGCAGCGGATTTACCGCGACCAGCGCGGCCGTGGCGATCGCCGCGCGGCGGCCCGCCAACTCGCGCCCGATGCCCCACGCCACCGGCACCGTCAGTACGCCCGCGAGCGCCGACAGCGAGCGCAGCGCCACCTCGCCCGTCCCCAGCACGCGCGACCAACCCCAGATCAGCACGTACCACAGCGGCGGCGTGTTCTCCGTGCGCGAAACCGCGCGCAATGTCGCCGTGAGGCTCGGGTGCAGCACGTGCACGGGCGTGAACGCCTCGTCGTACCAGAAGCTCTGCTCGTTCAGCGTGGCGAAGCGCAGCACGGTTGCCAGCAGCACGAGCGCCAGCAGCACGAGCGCGGCCAGCGGCCACCAGTCGCGCGACCTCAATGCGCGCACAGTTCTTCTTCGACGGCCGTGCCGAAGCAGCCGTAGCGCGCGCGGCGCAGATCCACGATGCTCAAGGGCGGCAGGTAGTAGCCGCCGTGCACCGCGCGCCGGCCATGGACCGTCGGGCCGGTGAGGATCAGACACAGCTGCGAGCGCTGCTTCGGCGCCCCCGGCGAAGTGTTGCCGCAAACGATCTCGCGCGTGGAGTTGGGGTTCGTCGGGCTCTGCTCGATCGTCAGGTTGCGGTAGTCGTGGGCCGTGTAGGAGCGCCAGGTGGCGAGATCGACCACGAGGCGGTGGTTGGTGTGCACCTGGCGCGCGACGTCGTGGATCGTGCCCACTGCCAGCAGCACGCCAATCAGGCCGAGCACTGTCGTCTCGATCAGCCAGGAATCCGCATGGCGGCGCCGGATCTGCGTCCTCGCTCGCTCATGTGCTGAGCACATTTCGCTCGCTGCGTCCTTGCCCGGCTTGCCCTGCGGATCCCTGGTCATTGCACAGGCGCCAGGAGCGGCGCCACCTGGTGGAGGATGAACAGGCCCTGCACCGCGAGGATCGCCCACAACAGGCGCCGGTCGCGCGTCACGAGCGCCAGGGGCAGCGGCCACAGCGTGTACCAGGCGAGCAGCCACGTCGAGGTCACGGCGATCGCCAACAGCGCCCAGCCCGAGGCGGCCACCCAGTCATAGCCGCGCCATGTCAGCCACATCAGGTACAGCAGGATCGCCGCCAGCGCAGCCTTCAGGAAATCGTGGTCGATCGGGAACACGCCCGGCTTGCCGAACAGGTGCGCGATCTCCGTCGGGAAGCTGTCGGTCGAGACGAACGCCGCGTCGCGGTTGAGCGCGGCGACGATGTCCACGCCGTGGACGCCGAACGCGACGTATGCCATGAGCGCCCCCACGAGCAGCGCGAGCGCCGCGCCGAGCACGGGCGCCAGGCGCCTTGGCGAGCCGTCGGGGTGCGCGCGCAGCAGCATGAACGGCAGCAGCACCGCGCCCGTGGCCTTGATCAGCGCGCCCGCCACGACCGACGCGCCCGCCCACGCTTCGCGCCCGCCCAGCGTGAGCGCCACGGCGGCCATCATCAGGAAGGTCATCACCAGATCGTTGTGCGCGCCGCCCAGGCCGTAGATCAGCCACAGCGGGTTGGCGCCCACCGCCAGCAGCGCGAACACCGGGTCCAGCTCGCGTGCGCGCGCGCAGCGCCACGTCAGCCACAGCGTGCCGGCGGCGGCGGCCAGCGCCATCGCCTTCATCCCCCACAGCGCGCCCACCACGCCGAGGAACCCCAGCGGGTAGGAGAGCAAGGTGTAGACCGGGCCGTATGCCGTCGGCACGAGCTTCCAGTCCGAGCCCACGTAGTGGTAGACAGGGTCGCCGACGATCGCCGCCGGCCCGTGCAAGTAGGGGTTCAGGCCGTGCACGACGCCCATGCGCGCGTAGGCGATGTAGCTGAACACGTCCGTGGAGAGCAGGATCGGCCCGGCGAACACGATCAGCTGCAATACCGCCACGAGGCCGATCGCCCAGCGCGGGGAGAGGCCCGCCAGCGCAGCGCGCCCGCGCCCGAGCGCCCCCGCCCGCCCGGAGGCAAGCAGCGCCAGCAGCACACCGTACGCGCCCGTGAACGCCAGCAGCGCGACCAGGAACACGCGGTAGCCCAGGCGCTCGCCCACGCCCTGCAGCCAGCCGGCGATCGCCGGGGAGCGCGGGATCAGCGGCGAGTGCGCGAGCGCGCCGTCGAGCACGATCTCCAAGGTGGCCGCCAGCAGCGCCAGCGCGCACACACCCGCGAGCCACAGCGCCCAGCGCCCGCCGCGCACGCGCGACGCGGAGCCGGCCCCCGACGCGGCCAGGGGCTGGGACGGATGCTCGGCCAGGGAGCTCAAGAACGGGAAGCCTGCCAGATCGGGCGGTCCCCGGGGACGCGCCCCCGCGCCTGGGGCGAGCCGCACCCGCGCGGCGGGACACCCTCAGGCGGGCGCCGGCTCGAAGCGCAGCTCGTGCTCCACCCCGGTGATCTCAAAGACCCGCTGCACCGGCCCGCGCGCCGGGCGCAGAATCAGCTCGTGGCCACGCTCATGTGCGCGCGCCGTGGCCTGCAGCAGCACGCGCAAGCCCGTGGAGTCGATGAAGTTCAGGCCGATGAGGTCCACCGTCAGGCGCGTCGAGCCCAGCTCTTCCAGCTCGCTCAGGCGCTCTTCCAGCGCGGCGGACGTCGCCAGGTCCAGCTCCCCCTCCAGCGACAGCGCCGCGCTGCCGTTTTCGATCGCGCATGCGATTGCCAGAGCGCCGGGAACCGGAAAACTTCCGCTCATTGCGGAAACTTTAGTCCACTTTGACGCAAACGTGGGGAAATTCTAAAGGGCCGTCCAAACCGTCTTGGTCTCGAGATACGCGTCGAGCCCGTCGTGGCCGTGCTCGCGCCCCACGCCCGAGGCCCCGAAGCCGCCGAACGGCGCCGCCGGGTCCGCGCCGCCCCAGTGGTTGATGTAGACCGAGCCCGCCCGCAGCAGCGCGGCGAGGCGGTGCGCCTGCCCCACGTCCTTCGTCCACACACCCGCGGCGAGCCCGTACTCCGTGTCGTTCGCGCGCGCCGCGACCTCCTCCAGCGTGTCGTACGGCGAGGCCACCAGCACCGGCCCGAAGATCTCCTCGCGCGCGATGCGCAAATCGTCGGAGGTGGCGCTGAACAGCGTCGGCGCGACGAACCAGCCACCGCTGTCGGCGAGCGCCGCCTCGCCGCCGGCGATCAGCTCCGCGCCTTCGGAGCGCCCGGACTCGATGTAGCCCAGCACGCGCTCCTGCTGCTCGGCGCTGACGAGCGGCCCGAGCTGCGTCTGCGGATCGAGGCCCGGCCCCACACGCGTGGCGGCCGCGCGCTCGGCCAGCTTGGATACCACCTCGTCGAAGCGCTCCCTGGGCACGAACAGCCGCGACCCGGCGTTGCACGCCTGCCCGCTGTTGAAGTAGATCGCCTGGTAGGCGCCGTTCACAGCCGCGTCGATGTCCGCGTCGGGCAAGATCACGTTGGGCGACTTGCCCCCCAGCTCGAGCGTCATGCGCTTCAGCGCCCGCCCCGCCTTCGCGCCGATCTCGCGCCCCACGGCCGTCGAGCCCGTGAACGCGATCTTGTCCACGCCCGGGTGATCGACCAGCGCAGCCCCCGTGGCGCCGTCCCCGGTCAGCACGTTGAGCACCCCCGGCGGGAACCCCGCCTCGAGCGCCAGCTCCCCCAGCCGCAGCGCGCTCAGCGGTGTCTGCTCGGCCGGCTTCAGCACGATCGTGCACCCCGCCGCGAGCGCAGGCGCGATCTTCCAGGCCGCCATCAGCAGCGGGAAGTTCCACGGCACGATCTGCGCGCAAACCCCCACCGGCTCGCGCCGCGTGTAGCAGAGCATGTTCGGCGCCGTCACCGGCAGCACGTTGCCCTCGATCTTCGTCGGCCACCCCGCGAAGTAGCGCAGGTGCGCGACGGTCCCCAGCACGTCCACGAACTGCGCGAGCTTCACCGGCTTGCCGTTGTCCAGCGACTCGATCTGCGCCAGTTCCTCGGCGTGCGCCTCGACCGCGTCGGCCAGCTTCGCCATCAGCTGCCCGCGCGCCGCCGGCGCCAGGGAGGCCCAAGGCCCCGTGAACGCCGCGCGCGCGGCGGCTACTGCCGCATCGACGTCGGCCGCGGCCGCGTGCGGCACCTGCGCGATCTCCAGCCCCGTCGCCGGATCGAGCGTGGCGAACGTGCGCCCGTCCGCCGCCCCGCTCCGCTCCGCCCCCACGATCAGCCGATGGGGCCCGTTGATGAAATCACGCGCCGGGTCGTCGAGTGCGTCTAGATTTTTTGGATTTGTGGGGTCGGTGAGTGTCGCCATGGCTGTATGTGTCCGTTCTTTGCGTGGTTTGCTCAGACTACGGCTGCAAGACGATCTTAAGCGCCTCGCGCCTGTCATACAAAGCGTAAGCCGCCGGCGCGTCCTCCAGCGACATGTGGTGCGTCACGAGCGACGAGGGATCGAGCACCCCCGTGGACATCAGAGCGAGCACGGGATCCACGTGCGCCAGCACGTTGGCGTGTCCCCCGCACAGCCGCAGCGCCTTGATCCAAACCAGACCCATGTGCAGCTCGATGCGCTCCGCATACACCCCCACGGCCTGCACGGTTCCGCACTTGCGCGTCAAGCGCACGGCCAAGTCGAGCGCGTCCGGGTGCCCGACGGCATCGACGCATAGATCGACCCCCCGCCCGTCCGTGAACTCGCGCGCGGCAGCGCGCGGATCGTCCTCGTGCAGGTGCACGGCGTGCGCGCCGAAGGAAGCCGCCAGTGCCAGCCGCTCGGCGACGGTATCCACCGCGATCACATGCGCCGCGCCGTGCGCCCGCGCGGCCTGCACCGCGCACAGCCCCACGGGCCCCAGCCCGAGCACGGCCACGACATCCCCCGCGCGGATGCCCGCGTCGGCGATGGCGTGATAGCCGGTGCCCATCACGTCCCCCGCGAACAGCGCCGTCTCATCGCTCATCCCCTCCGGCACCTTGCGCAGCACCAGGTCGGCGTTCGGCACCAGCGCCTGCTCGGCCTGCGTCCCCGGCAGGTCCCCCAGCACCTTGCCGTGCCCGAACGTGCGCGAGGAGTCGCACTTGTGAAAGAGGCCACGACGGCAGAAGAAGCAGCGCCCGCAAGCCGTCTGAAAGCAGCCGAGCACGCGATCGCCGACCGCGACGCTCCGCACGTCATTGGCGGCCGCGATCACCGTGCCCACGTACTCGTGCCCGATCGTGAACCCCGGCTCGATCTTCACGCGCCCGTGGTAGATGTGCAGATCCGACCCGCACACCCCGGTGGCCTCGATCCGGACGATCGCATCGCCGCCGTCGAGCAGCTGCGGCTCGGGCACGTCCTGCACCCGCACCTCGTTCGGCCCCTGGAATGTCACGGCGCGCATCGCCGGCCCAGCCTATTGCAAGGCGCAGCCCGTATGCTCCCGGCATGGGGAGCGAAGCAGCCAAGGCGCCATCGAAGGCAGTCCTGATCACCGGATGCTCATCGGGCATCGGCGAGGCCACGGCCAGGCGTCTGGCCGTTGCGGGCTGGACGGTGTATGCCACCGCGCGCCGCCCCGAGGCAATCGCCCACCTGGAGCAGGAGGGATGCCGCACACTCGCGCTCGACGTGACGGATGAGGCGTCGATGCAGAGGGCCGTGGATGAGGTCGTGCAAGTTGAGGGCGCTGTAGGCGTGCTCGTCAACAACGCCGGCTACAGCCAGGGCGGCGCCCTGGAGCAGATCCCGCCGGAGATCGTGCGCCGCCAGTTCGAGACCAACGTGTTCGGGGCGATCCGCATGGCGCAGCTGGTGCTGCCCGGCATGCGCGCGCAGCGCTGGGGCAAGGTCGTGAACATCGGCTCGATGGGCGGGCGCCTCACCTTCCCTGGCGGCGGCCTCTACCACGCGACGAAGTACGCAATCGAGGCGATCAGCGACGCCCTGCGCTTCGAGGTCAAGGGCTTCGGGGTCGATGTCGTGCTGATCGAGCCGGGCCTGATCGTCACCGAGTTCGCCAAGAACGCCGTCGATGCCTCCTCGCAGACGCTCGCCGACGGCCCCTACAAGGAGTTCGACGCCAAGGTCGCCGCGCTCACCGTCGGTGCGTACAAAGGCCCCATGCGCCACCTAGGCGGCGGCCCCGACGTCGTCGCGAAGGCGATCGAGAAGGCGATCGTGCGCCGCCGTGCCCCCACGCGCGTGACCGTCACGCCCTCGGCCAAGCTGACGATCACGCAGCGCAAGCTGACACCAGACCGCGTCTGGGACGCACTGATGCGCACGCAATTCCCGCAGCCGCGCTGAGGCAACCAGCAGACAAGCTATATTGTCTAGATGCGCATCGGTGAGCCAGCGCGCAAGCATGGCGTCGCCGATGCCGACATATGGCACGCCGTTCGTAACGCCTTGCGGCGGATTCTCATGGAAGACGACCTTGTCATGCTCATCGGACCGGCATCCAACGGAGCTCTGCTGGAGATTGGTGTCCTCGATATCGACGGGGACGACCCAGTCGTCATCCACGCCCAACCGTTGCGACCCAAGTTCCACTACCTCCTGGGGTGAAGTGACAATGACACGACACACGGACAAGGAAATCGAGCGGGCCGCACAGCGGTTCGAGCGACTTGCCGACGCTCTGGACCCGGCGAGCGCCGAGGTCGAGCGAACCGACGATCTCCGCGAGATCGCCGCGGCGGCCGAGGCTGTGCGGGCGGATGACGCCCGCCTGCATGAGGCTGTAGTGCTCGCGCGGGCGCACGGCAGGTCGTGGAACCACATCGCATTGGCCCTCGGTGTGTCCCGCCAGGCAGCGCGGCAGCGGTTCACCGGCAAGGCGCACGCCTGACGAGACGCTCAGGCGACAGCGGCGACGAGCCGCGCGGCGCGGTGCGACAGCAAAGGTCGCGGGCGGCCGATCTGAAAGCCCTGCGCGCCGTCCACGCCCAACTCGCGCAGCAGGTCGATCGTGGCCTCGTCGCCGACCCACTCCGCGATCGTCTGCATGCCCATGCCGCGGGCGACCTGTACGAGGGCGCCGACCATCAGGCGGTCGTGCGCATTCGCGCACAGGTTGCGGATGAACTCGCCGTCGATCTTCAGGTGGCTGAAGGGCAGCCGCTTGAGGTGGTGGAAGGAGGCGAAGCCCACGCCGAAGTCATCCAGCGCGAGCGGGCAGCCGAGGGCAGCCGCGCCCTCGCAGAAGGTCTGCGCCTGCGCCATGTCCGTGATCGCCGCCGTCTCCGTCACCTCCAGGGTGAGACGCTGAGGGTCCACGCGGTGGCGTTCCAGTTCGCGTTGTATGTGCCTGAGCATGCCGCCGTCCACGATCGAGCGGGCAGAGAGATTTATGGCGACGCCCGTGTGTGCGCTGTGCGCCAGGTGCGCCACTGCCTTGCTCACGACCATGCGGTCGATCTCGCAGACCAGGCCGCTGCGCTCCGCCGCCGGCAGCCAGGCGCCCGGGGCCAGTGGCGGACCGTCGGGTTCGTCGTTCAGGCGCACAAGTGCCTCCCAGTGCTCGACCGCGCCGCTCGCCAGCGTCAGGATCGGCTGGTAGTGCAGGACGAAGCGGTCCTCACGCAGCGCCTGCCGCAGCCGCGCCTCCCAGGGCCGGGCGGTCGTTGTGCTGGTGGAGTAGGTGGTCGAGTAGCAGTAGGTCGGCATCGCGGTGCTCTGCATATTCAACGACCACGGACCGGTCGTGCGCGCGTGTGCGCCTTTGCACAACTTTGCGCGCGAAAAGCACCGCAAAGCTGCGCAAAAGCTCCCCTACCTACGCGCGCGATCCGATACGACGAGCAGCAGGCCAAGCAGCACGAAGTTCATCACGACCGAGCTGCCGCCGTACGCCACGAACGGCAGCGTGACGCCGGTCAGCGGGATCACGCGCGTCACTCCCCCCACGATCACGAACACCTGCAACGCCACCACGAAGGACAGCCCCGTCGCCAGGAGCTTGCTGAAGGAGTCGCGCGCAAGCATCGCCGTCTTCAGGCCGCGGGCGATGAACAGGAGGTAGGTGAGCAGCAGCGCCGCCGCCCCCGCCAGCCCCAGCTCGTTGACGATCACCGCGTAGATCATGTCGCTTTCGGGCACCGGCAACAGCGGGTACGCGTGCCCATTGGCCGCGTGCAACTGCAGCAGAGACTGGTCGAAACCGGTGCCCAAGAGCCCCCCGTCGGCCTGGGCGAACAGCGACTGCGCCAGCTGGTAGCTGCCGCCTTCCGCGTTGTACAGCGCCTTGTCGAACGGGTGCTCCCAGTCCAGCACCCGCGCGTGGACGTGCCCGACGTGGGTTGCGACGAACCAGGCCCCCGCGGCGAACAGCACCAGGCCGATCAGCGGAAAGCTCGCGCGGCCGGTGGCGACGTACAGGAGGGCCAGGAACGCGCCGTAGAACATCAGGGACGTGCCCAGCTCGCGCGTCAAGAGGAGCGTCGCCATCGCCGCCCCCCACACCACCAGCATCGGCCCGAACTGCTTCATCGGCGGCAACGTCATGCCGAGGAAGCGGCGCCCCGCGGTGACGAGGATCTGGCGGTTGTCGTGCAGGTAGCTGGCGAGGAAGATCACGATCGCGATCTTCGCCAGCTCCGCCGGCTGGAAGCTGATGCTGCCGACGTGGATGTTCAGGTACGCGCCGTTGACCTGTTCGCCGATCCCCGGCAGCCGCGGCAGCACCGCCATGCCGATCCCCACCGCCGCGATCGTGTAGCGGTAGCGCTCCAGGATTCCCACGCCGCGCTTGCGCAGGAGCAAGATCGTCGCCGCGAACCCCAGCAGCCCCACCACCATCCACTGCGCCTGCTGGCGCGCCAGGGTCGGGTTGATGCGATACACCATCACGATCCCCACGCTCGCCAGCACCGCCGCCAGCGGGAACAGGTACGGGTCCGCGTTCGGCAGCGCGAAGCGGATCACGAGGTGTCCCGCCACACACAGCCCCAGGAAGATCGCGCCGTAGGTCAACGACGCGCTCGAAGCGTGGTTGAGGACGACGTTCGTTTCGGCGTCCCCGCCCGTGTTCTGCGCCTGGATGAAGATCGCCGTGAAGCCCGCCACCACCAGCAGCGCCGAGGGGATCAGGCCCACCAGCTCCCTGTTTCTGGGGCTCAGCATCGGTTCGAGCCTACCGGCGCGTGCGGCGTGCCACGCCGGGCGCCTCAGTACCCTGAATGCCTATGTGGAAGCGCTTCCTCCTCGGCGGTGCGGCGATCGCGCTGCTCAGCGGAGCCGCCACCGCCACGGTCACGCTGAACAAGGTCACGACGATCGCCAACGAGGTCTTCCCGGCGGCGAACCTGATTCATCCGGCGAGCGGCGTGATCGCCGAAGGCTACGACGGCTCACCGCAGACGTTCCTGCTGATCGGCTCGGACAAGCGCGCCAAGTCACACGACAGCTTCGACCGCGAAGACCCCCCGCACAGCGACACGATGCTCTTGGTGCGCCTCGATCCCAAGCTCGGCCAGACCTCGGTGCTGTCGATCCCGCGCGACCTGTACGCCGAAATCCTCACCCCCAGCGGCGCCGTAGCGCACGAAAAGATCAACTCCGCCTACACGATCGGCAGCGAGCTGAAGGGCAACGACGGCGGCGCACGCCTCGCCGCCGAAACGATCGAGCGCCTGCTGCACATCAAGATCAACGGCATCGTCGACGCCACCTTCAAGGGCTTCATCGAAGTAGTCGACGCGCTCGGCTGCGTCTACATCAACGTCGACCACCGCTACTACCACTCCAACGTCGAAGGCGAAGACTACTCCGAAATCAACCTCCAGCCCGGCTACCAGCAGCTCTGCTACGAAAACGCGCTGTCCTACGTACGCTACCGCCACGACGACTCCGACTTCGTGCGCGTCGCGCGCCAGCAGGACTTCATCCGCAACCTGCGCGAGCAGGTCAACACCGGCAACCTGATCGGCGAAATCGACAAGGTCTCAAAGGCCGTCGGCCGCGCGATCACCACCACCTTCCCCCCCTCCGCCGCGGAGCTGATCAAGCTCACCAAGCTGATCGTCTTCTCCCAGGAAAAGCCGCTGCGCCAGGTCAAGTTCCGCTTCTCCTCCGACAACACCAAGATCAACGGCGGCGACTACGTCACCGCCACCCCCACCGAGATCCGCGAAACCGTCGCGGACTTCCTGCACGGCGACCAGCACGTCGCCGTCCCCCACCATCTCGCCGTGAGCACCACCGCGTCCTCCGCGCACGGACACCAGCACGGGCTCACCGACGCCGCGATCGGCCTCTACCCCACGTCATCCAGCAACCGCACCGAGCTCTTCAACGCCGCCGTGCGCCTGCCCTTCCCCGTCGTCTACCCGACATTGCAAACGGGCCCCGCCGTGCCGCAGGGCATCCGCGTCTACACGCTCAAGGACCAGCAGGGCCAGCGCCACCACGCGTTCGTCGAGGTCTTCCAGCAGAACACCCAGGGCGGCTACTACGACGTCGAGGGCATGGACTGGACCAACCCGCCAATCGTCAGCCACATCAACCAGGAATTCACGCTCGGCGGGCGCCACTACATGGTCGTGGACGACGGCGAACACATCCACGCAATCGCCTGGCGCGAGGGCGGCGCGCTGTACTGGGTCAACAACACGCTGCTGGAGGACCTCTCCAACCAGCAGATGCTCAACATCGCGCAGTCCTCGCACGCGCTGCACTGAGGGCCTGCGCCCGGGAGCGCTCCTGGAGAGTGCCGAGGGACTAGAGCTTGGCGCTATCGAGGGCCTGGTTCACGAGCGCGTCCGCGTCGGCGTTCTGCGCGCGCGGCACCGTGCGGATCTTCCACTGCTCGAAGTCGCGCAAAGCCGCCAGCGCCTGTCCGTGCAGCGGCTTCATGTCCTGGTGCTTCACCTTGTACAGCCCCTGCACCTGCTTGGCGATCAGCTCGCTGTCGTTGACCACTTCGACGTCGGTTGCATCGAGGGCAAGGGCGCGTGAGAGACCGAGCAACAGCGCCCGGTACTCCGCCACGTTGTTGCTCACCCGCCCCAGCAGCTCCGTAGCCTCGTCGAGCACCTCCCCGTCGGGGGTCGACACGACGCTTGCCGCGGCAGCAGGCCCCGGGTTGCCCCGCGCGCCGCCGTCCACGTGCACGATCAGCTTCGTCATGGACGCGGCATTATGCGCGGCCGTCAGGATGGAACGCTGACGAGCTCCGGCAGCTCGCCCGGCACGCGCGCCCGGCGGCGGTCGCGGATCGTGCGCCGCTGGCCGTCCGGCCCCGTTGCGCCAGTGGTGCCCATGCGCCCGCGTCTGTCCGCGTGGCGTCTGTCCACGATCACGGTCACGTTCGCGTCGTCCTTGTAGTACTCCACCATCTTCGGATACAGCTCGTCGGCCAGGGGCCGAGGCACCACGCAGTAGATCATTGCTTTAGATGCTAGAGCGTTTGCGGGGCAGTGGCGGGCCGGTGGACGAAAAGACGCTCCTCGCTTCCCTTTCCCCCACTCTGCCGCTACAGTGTAGCCCTATGGCTACGGAGATCCCCCAGCGTGCGCTGCGCAACGAAACGGGCAAGCTGCTGCGCCGGGTCGAGCACGGAGAGCGCCTGCGCATCACGGTACACGGCCACCCGGTGGCCGACCTGGTACCGATCGAGGCTCCCCAGCGGCGTACGTTCGTGCCCGTCGCGGAGTTGCGCCGGGAAATGGCCGGTCTGCTCGACCCCGACGACCCACTGGCCGAGGAATTGAAGGCGTTGCGCGTCGAGGAAGAACGAGATCCGCCCAGGGCCCTGCCGGAGTGAGCCGTGCGCTGTTCGACACCTCGATCGTAATCGCCCTCGGCCACAGCGCCCCGGTCCCCCTGCCCGAGGAGGCGGCGATCTCAATCATGACCCTGTGCGAGTTGCACAACGGGCTCCTGCTAGCCGACGACAGGCATCGCCCCAGGCGACTCGCGACCCTCGCGCTCGTCGAACGCCGCTTCGACGTCCTACCGGCGGACGAGAGGATCGCACCCCACTACGGGAGGATCGTCGCCCACGCGAGACGAACACGTGGCCGCAGGCTGCCGGCCGCCGACGCCATCATTGCAGCGACGGCGTCAGCTCATAACCTCCCCCTCTACACGCTCGACCGCGACTTCGAGAATCTCGACGGCGTCGAGGTCGTCTTCGCCGCTTGAGCCGCTACAAGGGGGCGCCGAGCCGGGCCCCTCGCTATCCCAGTCCCTACGCGATCAGCGACAGCTCGCCGCGCTCGTCGGCAGCCGCGTTCGCCAGCAGGTCCTGCGCCGGCAGCTCGTCCAGCTCCATCCCCTGCGCCAAGAGCTGCGCCCCCGCCTGCGGGTCGTCCAGATCCACGCGGTAGCGGTACCAGCACAGGTCCCACGCGACGATCAGGTCGATCAGGTGCGCGGAGTCGTCCACCAGGGCCACGCGCACAGCGGGCTCGCCCAGCGAGCGCTTCACGCCCGCCACGCGGCGCGGGTGCTCGCCGCCGTTGAACAGCTCCAGCGCACGCGCCACGCTGCGCTCCTCCGCGCTCGCCGGCTGCGGCTCCCGTGGCGCGGCGGCCACCGGCTGCGCGTGCGCGTCCTCAGCGGTCGGGCTGTCGAGGAAGTCATACAGATCCTCGTAGCGCTCGTCCACCGCGATCGGCGGGCTCGGGGCGTCCGCGGCTTCGTCCAGCTCGTCCGCAGCCGCGGCAGCGGCCGGCTCGCGCAGCTGGCGCAGGCGGCCCAGCAGCGAGCGCGTGCGCCGCGCGCCCGTGGGGCGCAGCGTCAGCGAGTGCTGCTCGCTCTCGCGCAGCCAGCCCTCGTGCGCAGCCCGCGGCACGCAAAGCTCGCACACCATCCGCCGCTGCCCGCTGCTCAGGAACACATCCGGCTGCTCCCCCCGCAGCAAGCGCCTGCCGCAAACGTCGCAGGCCACTTCCGGGTGGGAGGTCACGATCGATCTCGTCGCCATCGGCCCCCCAGAGTAGTGATGCGCGCTCAGGCGTGCGTGGCCACAAGCTTCTGCGCGAGCTGCGCCGGCACCTCCTCGTAGCGCAGGAACTCAAGCGTGTAGTCGCCCTGTCCGCCAGTGATCGAGCGCAGGTCGGGCGCGTAGCCGAGCACCTCCGCCATCGGCGCCTCCGCCTTGATCTCGGTCAAGCCTCCTGCCGGCTCCATCCCCTGGGGGCGCCCGCGGCGGCTGTTCAGGTCGCCGATCACGTCACCCACGCAGTCCTCCGGCACCGACACCGTCACGAGCATGATCGGCTCCAGCAGCACCGGGTCGGCGTCCGCGAGCGCCTGGCGCATCGCGTGGAAGCCCGCCATCTTGAAGGCCACCTCGGAGGAGTCCACCGAGTGGTGCGAGCCGTCGGTGAGCCTTACGCGCACGTCCTTGACGGGGTAGCCGCCGGCGGCGCCCGCGGCCATCGCTTCTTCGACGCCCCTGCGCACCGCCGGGATGAACTGCCCCGGGATCACCCCGCCCTTGACCTGGTCTACGAACTCAAACCCAGAGCCGGGCTCGATCTCGATGTGGCAGTCCCCGAACTGCCCGCGCCCCCCCGTCTGCTTCTTGTGGCGCCCGTGCGCCTTCGCGGGCCGGCGAATCGTCTCCCGATAGGGCACCCGCGGCGGCTTCAGCGTCACCTCCACCCCGAAGCGCTCGCGCAAACGGTCCACGACCACCTCCACGTGCACCTGCGACAGGCCCGCCACGATCTGCTCCCCCGTCTGCGGGTCGCGGTGCAAATCGATCGTCGGGTCCTCCTCCTGCAAGCGCCGCAGCGAGCCGAACACCTTGTCCTCATCGCCGCGGCTCTTCGGCTCGATCGCAAACGCCATCACGGCCGCCGGGAGCTTCGGGCGCGGCATCTCGATCGCCTCGTCACGGTCGGCCAGCCAGTCCCCGGCGCTGGTCTCCTTCAGCTTCGCCACCGCGCCGATGTCGCCCGGCCCCAGCTCCTCCAGATGCACGACGTCCTTGCCGTTGAAGAGCAGCAACTGCCCGATGCGCTCCTTCGCATGCGCGTGCGTGTTGAGCACATGGCTGTCGCGGCGCAGCGTCCCCCGGTACACACGCAGCAGGTTTATCCGCCCCGCGAACGGGTCCGCGCGCGTCTTGAAGACATACGCGAACAGCTCCTTCTCCGGGTCGGGCAGCAGCTGCACCTCCCCCACGCGCAGCGGCCCGTGCTTCACCGGCGAAGGCAGGTCCTCGACGATCGCCGCCAGCAGCCGCGTCGTCCCCACGTTGTGCGTCGCCACGCCGCACACGACGGGGAAAATCGAGCCGTGGTTGGTGCCGTCCTTCAGCGCCGCCACGATCTCCGCGTGCGAAATCTCCTCCCCCTCCAGGTAGCGCTCCATCAGCGCATCGGACACCTCCGCCACCTCGTCCATCAGCTTCTCCCTGTACTCCTGCGCCTGCGCCTGCATGTGCGCGGGGATCGGGATCGCAGTGGCGGCGCCACGCGCGGCCGACGCGGGGTCGTGGCGCAAGGCCACCATGTCGATCAGGTCGATCACGCCCTCCAGCTCGTGCTCCGCCCCCAGGGGGATCTCCGTCGCCACCACGTGCGCCCCGAAGGCGAGCTTCAGCTGCTCAAGCGTGCGGTAAAAGTCGGCGCGCTCGCGGTCGAGCATGTTCACGAACAACAGCCGCGCGATATCAAGCTCCGCCGCGCGCGCCCACAGGCGGCTGGTCGAGACCTCCACCCCCATCACCGCGTTGACCACGAAGACCGCCGACTCGCACACGCGCAGCGCCCCAAGCGCGTCCGCCACGAAGCTCGGCTCCCCCGGCGTGTCGAGCAGGTTCAGCTTGCGCCCCTCCCACTCAAACGAGCTGAGCGCCGAGGAAATCGACATCTGCCGCGCCTGCTCGTCGGGCTCGGCGTCCGACACCGTGCTCCCGTCCACCACGCTGCCCAGGCGCGTCGTGACCCCCGCCTCGAACAGCAGCGCCTCGTGCAGCGAGGTCTTCCCGGCCCCTCTGTGCCCGACAATCGCGACATTGCGGATCCGATCCGCAGGGTGCATCAGTCGAAACTATCGCTCCGTGTGCGTAAGCGCAAGGGCGGACACGCCCGCCGGAGTGCATCAATCGAAACTGTCGCTCGCCATCTTCGAACGCAAGCGGAGCACCGCCTTGGTGTGCAATTGCGAGATACGCGACTCGGTTACGCCCAGCACCTCGCCGATCTCCCTGAGCGTCAGGTTCTCGTAGTAGTAGAGCGCGATCACGAGCTTCTCGCGCTCCGGCAGGCGCGCAATCGAATCCGCGATGCGGTCCTTCAAATCGCCCATGTCGAGCACCTTCGCCGGGTCCGGCGCGCCCGGGTCCTCCAAAGTGTCCATCAAGGAGACCTGGTCGCCGCTCGAGTCCGACACGTTCCACATCTCATCGAGCGCCGCCATCGAAGAGTGCGAAATCGCCAGCAGCGAGTCGTGCAGCTCGCTCAGCGCCACCCCCAGCTCATCCGCCATCTCCTGGTCTGAGGGCGCCCGCTGCAAACGGTTCTCGAGCTTCGCGTTCGCACGCTCTATCTCCCGCGCCCGCGCCCGCACACTGCGCGGCACCCAGTCCATCGCGCGCAGCTCGTCGATGATCGCGCCCTTGATGCGCATGATCGCATACGTCTCGAACTTGATCTCCCGGCCCAGGTCAAAACGCTCGATCGCCGAGATCAACCCGACCAGCCCGTAGGAAATCAGGTCCGCCTCCTCCACATGCGGCGGCAGCCCCGCAGCGGTGCGCCCCGCGACATACTTCACCAACGGCGAGTACGCGAGCACCAGCCGCTCACGGGCGCGCGTGTCGCCGTCAGCCTTGTAGCGCCGCCACAGTTCGCGCAGCTCGATCGATTTGACGTTCGTCTCCAACGTTCGTCTCCAGGACGTTCCCGCGTGCTCAGGCCCGCGGGTGGCTGCGCGCATAGGCGCTTCTGAGCCTCGCTGACTCTACCCGAGTGTAAACCTGAGTGGTCGAGAGGCTTGAATGGCCGAGCAGCTCCTGAATCGCGCGCAGGTCCGCGCCACCGTCGAGCAGGTGCGTCGCGAAGCTATGGCGCAACGCGTGGGGAGACACGCCGCCGGGAGCCGATAGCCCGACACGGGCGTTCCACACGCGCAGACGGCGGCGCACATCGCCCGTGCCCAGCTGGCGCCCGCTCTTGCTGAGGAACAGCGCCCGCTCGCGCCTGTCGGCGGAGTCGAGCGCCGGGTCGAGCAGCTTCGTGCGCCCATCCTGCAGATAGCGGCGCAAGGCAGCCCCAGCCTGCTCGCCGATCGGCAGCAAACGCGTCTTGCGCCCCTTGCCCTCCACCCGCAGCTGCTCCCCGTCGTGGTCGATGTCCACGACGCTCAGCGAAACCAGCTCCTCCGCGCGCAGCCCACAGCCGTAGGCCAGCTCGAACAGCGCCCGGTCGCGCTGCTCCAAAGGGTTCGAAGCCGGGATCGCGTCGAGCAGCCCCGCGACGTCGGCGGCCTTCAGCACCTTCGGCAGCGGCGTGGCACGGCGCGGGGTGGCGACCAGGTCGGCCGGGTTCTCCGTGTTGTGCCCGTGCTCGCGCAGGCTTGAGAAGAGCGCCCGCAGGGCGGCCAGCTTACGCGCCGTGGTAGCAGGCGCCGCGTGTCGCTCGGACAGCGAGGCGATGTAGCGGCGCACGGCCTTCACATCCACGCTCCGGGGCGTCAGGCCAAGGCCGGCGGCCCACTGCGCGAACTGGCAGACATCGACGCGGTAGGCGCGCAGCGTCTTGGCGGCCGCATCGCGCGTGCGCAGATCGCTTTCGAGCAATTCGAGGGCCGCCTGCCAGGCGGGGTCGAGTTGGGTGTCGGCGACGACGCTCACCCGAGAGAGGTTCGCCGCGCAGGCCCGGGTGCCTGCCCCGCGTCAGCCGGCCAGCGAGCGCGGCCGCTGCGCAAGCACCGGCTCCAGCAGCTGCGCAAGCGTCGTCCAGTCCTCAGCGGCGACAATGTCCTCTTCCGCGAGAATGTCGCGGTTCCAAGGGTGCACAAGCGTGGCGGCAAGGATCCCGTGTTCGATCGCGGCGGCGAGATTCTCCGGGCTGTCGTCGATCAGCAGGTCGATCTCAAGCTCGGCGCAGCGCGCGACCTTGTCAAACGAGCAGTGCAGATCGTCGAACGGCAGCCCGATGTCCTCCAGCCAAGCGCGCGTGGCGGGCGCGCGGTCCGCAGGGCGGTGGCTGCAGATGTGCACGAAGTGGCCTGCTGCGTGCCAGCGCCGCACGGTCTGCACCGCGCCCGGGTAAGGCCGCCCCGCAAGAATGCGCTCCTCGCAATGGCTCTCCGCGATGCACAGCTCCAGCTGATCGGGCCGCAGGCGCGTGATCCCCCAGGAGAACTGCTCCTCATAGGGCAGCTCGACGCCGAAGCGCCGGCGAGAAACGTCGGACAGGACGTCCCAATAGTGGTGCAACGTCGAGTCGATGTCGATGGCTATACGCACGTGTGGCCGATTAGACTGTCGAAAATGCCCGGAACTTCATCCGCCCCAACTCCCCCCGCCTCCCCCGCAACGTCATCTGCTTCCCCCGCGACCGCCCCGCCGGAGGACTCCCCCGAACCCTACGGTCCCGTCGGTCGCTCCGCGTGGCTCGACGTGGACTGGCGCGAGCACCAGCGCTGGCTAAGCGTAGAGGATCGCCCCGTCAATGTCATCACCCTCGGCGCGGGCCCGCCGATCGTCTTCGTGCACGGCCTCGGCGGCTCCTGGCAGAACTGGCTCGAGCAGCTACCCGTGTTCGCGCACGAGCACCGCGTCGTGGCACTGGACCTGCCCGGTTTCGGCGCCTCGCCGATGCCACGCGAGCAGATCACGATCTCCCTCTACGGGCGCGTGCTCGACCGGGTGCTGGACGCGCTCGCGATCGATGCCGCGGCGGTGGTGGGCAACTCGATGGGCGGCTTCACCGCCGCGGAGCTGGCGATCGCCTACCCGCAGCGCGTCGAGCGCCTGCTGCTGGCCGCGCCCGCCGGCATCAGCAGCTGGGAAAACCCCCACGCCCAGCGCGTAGCGTTATGGCTGCGCCGGGCACGCGTGCCGATGTCCCTCGGCGGGCGCTGGCTGGCCGCGAACGCCGACGCCGTGACGCGCCGTCCTGCCCTACGCGCGCTCACCCTGCGCGACGTCGCCCGCTATCCCGGCCGGCTGCCCGCGCCGCTCGTGGCCGAGCAGGTACGCGGAGGCGCCGGCAAGCCCGGCTTCCTCGACGCGCTCGATGCCAACCTGAACTACGACTTCCGCGACCGCCTGACCGAGATCGTGTGTCCCACCCTCGTGGTGTGGGGCGACCGCGACCGCGTGGTGCCAGTACGCGACGCCGACGTATACACCGAGCTGATCCCCGGCGCACGCAAGACGATCCTGCCCGACACCGGCCACGTGCCGCAGCTGGAGCGGCCGGGGCGGTTCAACGCGCTGCTGGAGGAGTTCCTCGGGGAGTAGGTCCTCATGCAGCGATCGTCAGGTGCAGTGCCTCGCGCTCACGCCGATCGGCAGCATCGCCGGGCTCCGGCGAGAGCATGAGCCGAAGTGCGTCGATGACGTTCGCACGCGCCTCCGCTTGGTACGTCCCTGGCTCGCCCGGCAGCTTCGCTACGGTGTCGTCATGGTCGCACAGGAGGTCATCGAGGTCGCCGCCCGGACGTTGGCGACGGTCGCCGCCAACCCGGTCAAGATCGTGCTCTTCGGCTCGCGTGCCCGGGGCGACGCCGGCCCGGATAGTGACTTCGACTTCCTGGTCGTGGAGCGCGACCCTCGGGATCGGCACGCCGAGATGGTGCGTCTCGGTCGAGCGCTCCGCCCGCTCGGGATGCCGTTCGACGTCGTCGTCGTCAGCGAGCGCTACGCCGAGGATTGGGGAGGCGTGGAGGGCTCGATGGTGCACGCCGCGCTCACCGAGGGTCAAGTGCTGCATGCCACAGCATGACCGACTCGATCTGGCCCGTTTGCTGCTCGCTAGGGCAGTAGATGACGAGGCGCTCGTACGGAAGGTCTCCTCGGACGCGGACATCGCCGACGCGATCGTCGGCTTCCATGCACAGCAGGCTGTCGAGAAGCTGATCAAGGCGGTCCTAGCGGCACGCGGTGTGGCATTCATGAAGAGCCATGCTCTGAGCTACCTGATCGGCGTAGTCGAGGAAAACGAGATTGAGGCCCCTGACGCGCTCTCCGAGGCTGACGTGCTCTCCCCTTGGGCGGTCGAGTTTCGCTACGAGGGCGAAGAGCCGCCAGCTCTCGACCGGTCCGCGGCCCTCGCGCTGGTCGAGCAGGTGAGGATCTGGGCCGAGAGCGAGATCAAGACAGTAGACCGGTCGTCACAGCAGTAGCAGTAGCAGTAGCAGTAGGCATTCGACGCCCATGAAGCCGCCCCCGCTGAGGCGGGGCATGGATGCCCCGCGGCACGACCGCTGTTCAGGCCATGCGCTGCGCGGATGCGCACCAAAAGACCCGCTCAGCGGCTCACACACCGCCTGGTTCAACGCGCGATCGCGCCCTGCGCCGCCGAGCCCACCAGCTTGGCGTACTTCTCGATCGCCACCTCGATGCGCTCCCCCGCGCGCGCCGGCGGGGCGTAGAGGAGGAGCCGATCGGCGATCTCGGCGTCGCCGAGGCCCACGTCGATGCGCCGGGAGTCCACGTCGATCGTGATCTCATCGCCGTCGAGCAGCGCGGCGATCGGGCCGCCGCGGATGGCCTCCGGGGCGACGTGGCCCGCCATGAAGCCGTGCGTCGCGCCGCTGAAGCGCCCGTCGGTGATCAGCGCCACGGTCTCCCCCAGCCCCTCGCCCACCAGGGCGGCGGTGACGGCAAGCATCTCGCGCATCCCCGGCCCGCCCGCCGGCCCCTCGTTGCGGATCACCACCACGTCGCCGCTGTGGATCTCTTTGGCGATGACGGCGGCCATCGCGGCCTCCTCGCCCTCGAACACCCGCGCCGGCCCCGTGTGGCGCCGGCGCTCGTGCCCCGCCAGCTTCACCACACAGCCGTCCGGCGCCACGTTGCCGTGCAGGATCGCGAAGCCGCCCGTCGGCTTCAGCGGGTCCGAGAGTGGACGCACGACGCGCTGCCCCGGCGTCTCGGTGGCGTCGGTGGCGTGTTCGCCGATCGTGCGCCCGGTGACGGTGGCGGCGTCATCGTGCAGCAGCCCCGCTTCCTGCAGGCGCTTGAGGACCAGCGGCACCCCCCCCGCCTCGTACAGGTCGGTCGCCACGTACCGCCCCCCCGGCTGCAGGTCGCAGAGGAGGGGCGTGCGCTCGCTGATGCGGTCGAACTCGTCGATCGCGAGCGGTATGCCCATTTCGTGGGCCACGGCCAGCAGGTGCAGCACCACGTTGGTGGACCCGCCGCTGGTCGCCCCCGCCGCGATCGCGTTCTCCAGGGCGGGTTTGGTGATGATCTGGCTCGGCAGCTGCCCTCGCCGCAGGACGTCGATTACGAGCTCTCCGCACTCGCGTGCCACCTGCAGCTTGCGCCCGTCCTCCGCCGGCACCATCGCCGAGCCGGCAGGCGAGATGCCGAGCACCTCGAAGGCCATCGCCATCGTGTTGGCCGTGAACTGCCCCCCGCAAGCCCCCGCGCCGGGCGAGGCGGCCTCCTCCAGTTCGTGCAGCTCCTGCTCGCTGATCTTGCCAGCCGCGTAGGAGCCGACGGCCTCGAAGACCTGCTGGATGGTTACCTCCTGGCCATTGAAGTGACCGGGGCGGATCGAGCCGCCGTACAACATCAATCCGGGGATGTTCAGCCGCGCCAGCGCCATCACGGCACCGGGAATCGTCTTGTCACAGCCCGAGATCACGACCAGCGCGTCGAACAGGTGCGCCGAGGCAACCAGCTCAATCGAGTCGGCGATCAGCTCGCGCGAAACGAGCGAAGCGCGCATCCCAGGAGTGCCCATCGTGATGCCGTCGGAGATCGCGATCGTGTTGAGCTCCATCGGCGTGCCGCCAGCCGCGCGGACCCCCTCCTTGACCTTCGCCGCGAGGATGCGGTTGTTGAAGTTGCAGGGCATCGTCTCGATCCACGAGTGCGCCACGCCGACGATCGGCTTGGCGAGGTCCTCGGCGCTGTAGCCGATCCCGTGCAGGTAGGCACGAGCGGCCGCCCGCTCCGGCCCCTCGGTGAGGGCGCGGCTGCGGTGCTTGAGGTCGAAGGCGGTGGCCGAGGTGGCGGCGGAGGCGGAGGTGCTCACGAGGCGGAAAGCCTACCGGCGCGGGCGCCGTGCGGGGAGCGCGCGACGCGCTCTGTCACGCGCTCCGGGAGGCGCTCCTGCTCCCAGCGCGCCAGCCGCGCGAGGTCGCGGCGCAGTCGCGCCGCGGGGATCTGACGCCCCGGCAGGTGCATGTTCGCCCCCGCGAGCGCCGCGCGCTCCGAAGCGGTCAGCAACAGCCACTTGGCGAGCACGTCATCCGCGTCGGGCAGCCGCGGCGCGGTGGGTGGGTCCTGGAAAGGCGTGTCGTTGGGGAAGGCGATGCAATGCTCGCCGACGAGCCGCCCGGTCCGCGGCTGGTAAGCAACGATCGGCAGGTGCGGGTAGATCAGGTACGCGTGCGGCGCGCCGCGATCGCCGTCCCCGCCGCGGTCGGCGGCCCCCCGGTCGGCCGCGCCCCACACGCGCAGGAACCCCAGCTCGCTGTACATCGCCCAGTCCTCCTGGCCCACGCAAGAGCGCAGCAGCCGCCGCGCACGCTGCTCAGCGCGCAGTTCGCGCCCCGGGTCGCAGTCGATCGCCGCCGGATCGCGCGAGGCCTGCTCGCGCAGCCGCGCCAGCGCGCGCCGCAGCCGCGGGAGGAGGAGCTGCGCGAGCAGCGCGAGCAGCACGAGCGCGGTGGTGGCAAGCGCGAGCGGCAAGCCAGCGCCTTTCAGCGCGCCCCGCCGGCGGCGCGCGGGAAGAAAATGACGCGCTCGGCATCGCGCGGCACGTCCTGGAAGCGTCTCACGAGCTCCGCCTCGCGCCGCCCGCGCGGGTCCGTGGTGGGCACGGCGGCCCACATGCCTGCATCGAGCTGGCGCCGGAAGGCGGCGATCAGCAGCTCCTCCTGCGCGGGCACATGCACGTCGCCCTCGGCAAGCACGATCTCCCCATGGCCGGGCTCCAGCCGCAGCAACTTCATCGGCCGATTATGGCACGGGCCGAAGAGGGTGGCGCAGGCGGCCGCAGGCCGCCGAGCCGGGCCCCTCGCTATCCCAGTCAAAGGTGGCGCAGGCGGCCGCAGGCCGCCGAGCCGGGCCCCTCGCTATCCCAGTCAAAGGTGGCGCAGGCGGCCGCAGGCCGCCGAGCCGGGCCCCTCGCTATCCCAGTCAAAGGTGGCGCAGGCGGCCGCAGGCCGCCGAGCCGGGCCCCTCGCTATCCCAGTCAAAGGTGGCGCAGGCGGCCGCAGGCCGCCGAGCCGGGCCCCTCGCTATCCCAGTCAAAGGTGGCGCAGGCGGCCGCAGGCCGCCGAGCCGGGCCCCTCGCTATCCCAGTCGGCGAAGCCCGAGGATGTTGACTGGACCGGAGCCTTCGCCGATGTCGCGCAGTCCATTGGCGACAGCCTCCCCCGCGAGGTCGCGCGCGACGCGGGCTGCCTGCAAGGGTGTGCGTCCCAGCGCCAGCTGGGCGGCGAGCACGGAGGAGTGGGTGCAGCCCGAGCCGTGGGCCGCCCCGTCGGGGTGGCAAGGACCGGGGATCTCGAAGATCTGTCCGTCGCTGCCGCCGTCCGCGCCGCCCGCGCCGTCACGCGCGCCGAACAGATCGGTTGTGCGCGCGCGGTGTCCACCCGTCAGCACCACCACCTGGGGCCCAAGCGCAAGCAACGCCCCGACGAGCTCCGCCCCGTCGATCTTGCGATCCCCGCCGGCGAGCACGCGCCCCTCCGGCAGGTTGGGCGTGATCACCGTGGCGCGCGGCAGGATCTCTTCGACCAGCGCCTGCTGCGCGTCGGGCTCCAGCAGCTGCGAGCCGGACTCCGAAACCATCACCGGGTCCACCACGACAGGCGTCCCCGCCGGCAGCTCGTCGAGCACCAGGGCGACCGCATGCGTGATCGCAGCGGTGCCGAGCATGCCGACCTTGACCGCATCCACGCCGATGTCGGCGAGCACCGCGCGCACCTGCGCCAGCACGATCTCCGTGGGCACCGCATGGATCGCGCTGACGCCAAGCGTGTTCTGCGCCGTGATCGCGGTGATCGCGCAGGTGCCGTGCACGCCGCAGCGTGCAAACGCCTTCAGGTCCGCCTGGATGCCGGCGCCGCCGCCGGAGTCCGAGCCGGCGATCGTCAGCGCCGTGGGTGTGCGCGGGGCGCCATCCGCGGGCGTGTGGGTGTGAGAAGTCACAGTGCGGCAACAGTAACGGCACAAAGTGCGCAGTTAGGTCACACAGGGCTGCCTAGCGTTGTGGGGCGATGGTGCAGGCCGGCAGAGCTCAGCCCGAAGACCCATCCCACGGGGCTCCAGATCCGCGCGATAGCGCGCAGCCCCGCGAGGACCCGCGCCGCACGCTGGGGCGCCTCGGCGAAGACCTCGCGGTGGATCACCTGCGGCGCCTGGGCTTCGCGCTGCTGGAGCGCAACGCGCGCACGCGCCATGGCGAGATCGACGCGATCGCCTTCGAGGGCCGCACGCTCATTTTCGTAGAGGTGAAAACCAGACGTCTCAGCGGCAGCCCGCGCAAGCGAGGCGGCCCCGAAGAAGCGCCGCTCGCGGGCCTGCGCTGGCGCCAGCGCGCGCGTCTGCGCCGGTTGGCAACCGCGTGGCTGTACGACGAAACGCACGTGCGCCCCGCGACGCACACGATCCGCTTCGACGCGATCGGCGTGACGGTGGACGGAAACGACGCGCTGGTGCGCCTCGACCACGTGGAGGGGGCCTGGTGAGGACACGGCCCTGCCAGGCAGGCTGAGCAGAGCCGTGCACATGCCCAGGCGCAGTCGCCGTGCTCAGTTGCCACCGACATCGTCCCCCGTGGCATCGTCGGTTCGCTATCACCCGATCGCGCGCCGAGAGGCCGACGCGGTCCCGTCACAGGACATACGCGCCATTGACAACGCGATGGACAAACTCCTGTCCCTTGGACCGAACCTGGCGTTTCCCCATTCGAGCAGCGTGATGGGCAGCAAAGGTGGGAGCCTGCGCGAGCTCCGACCACGAGCCGGCCGTAGCTCGTGGCGCTGCATCTACTGTCGAATCGGAGACGTCTTCGTCATCTTGGCCGTCTGCAAGGAGGCCCAATGCGACCCGGCCTCATTCAAGCGCGGAGTGGAACGTGCGATAGATCGACAGGGCACCGTCAAGCTATGATTGCGTTCTGATTACAAGTTTGCTATGGTGGGGTGGGTGATGATGATGAGGCTTTCGGACTTTCCCAGCCACGACGAGGTGCTCGCAAAGCACCTGGCCGAAGACGCGGACTTCCGCCGGGAGTGGGAGCGCACAGCGCTGGCTCGCGCGGTGGCGGTACAGGTGATCGCGTACCGCGCCGAGCACGGTCTGAGCCAGGCTGCGCTGGCCGAGCTGCTGAGCATGACCCAGCCCGCCGTGGCCCGCCTGGAGAGCGGCGAGCACAACCCGACGTTTCCCACGCTGCTGCGCCTGTCCGAGGCGCTGGGCGTCGAGCTGGCCATCGACATCTCGCCCGTTGGCAGGGAGCCCCGGCTGATCCGCAAACTGGCGCGGACGAGTGCGCTGGAAGCATTCGAGGGACGCGGCTGCTCGGTCGTCGTAGCGGTCGCTTGAGGCGCCAAACCCTCCGCATGGCCCTCGGCGCCAGACGCGCGCGGGGCTCTACAGCGCGAGCTGCTGATACGCCAGCGACTGGAAGGAGAGGCGGTGCAGGGGGGAGACGCCGTTGCGCTGGATCGCCTCGCGGTGCTCGGGGGTCGAGTAGCCGACGTGCTCGGCGAAGTGCCAGCCCGGGTGGCGGACCTCGGCGTGGTGCATGTAACGGTCGCGTGTAACCTTCGCGACGATCGAGGCCGCGGCGATCGCGGCGCTCGTGGCGTCACCGCCGACCACCGCGCGGTGGGGCCGCTCAAGACTCGGGATGCTGAAGCCGTCGGTGAGGCACATCACGTCCGCGTCGGGCAGGCCGTCGGTGACACCCAGAATCGCGTCGCGCAGGGCGGCCAGGTTGGTCTTGTGCAAGCCGCGGCCGTCGATCGTGCGCACACAGCGCGAGACGACATGCACGCGCAGCGCGCTGCGCAGCACCAGCGGGTACAGCTCCTCGCGCGCCTCGGGGGTGTGCTGCTTGGAGTCGTTCAGGGTGCTCAGCGCGCGCAGCTCGCGCGTAGTGATCGCGTCGTAGTCGAACAGCACCCCCGCCGCGACCAGCGGGCCGGCAAGGCAGCCACGCCCCGCCTCGTCCGCGCCCGCCACCAGGCGCGAGCCGAGCGCACGGTCAAAGGCGAACAGGCGCCGACCGCTGGAGGCGCGCTTGCGGGCGCGGCGCGCGGCGCGGGCGGAGGGGACGGGATCGGAGGGACTTCTAGAGGAAGCCGATGCGGTCCGGGGGCCAGTAGGTGAAGAAGGCCCCGCCGATGATCCACGAAGTGGGGACCGGTCCCCAGAATCGGCTGTCGTCTGACTTGCCACGGTTGTCCCCCATCATGAACCAATGACCGGCGGGAACCTTGATCGGCGTCAAGAAGTTGCAATATTCTTCCGGCGAGCCCTTGCAGGGGTACGTGAAGGAGTCCCCCTCGCGCTTGCCGTTGCGGTACAGGTGCCCTTCGCGGATGAAGATCGTGTCGCCCGGGCCGGCCACGACGCGCTTGATGAAGTTCACGCTGTTGTCCTCCTTGGGCACCACCTGCGAGCACGGCGCGCTGAAGCCGCGGCCCTGGTTGGCTTCGCCGCACTGCTCCTGTTCGGCACCGACAGGCGGATGAAACACCGCAATCTCGCCCACGTGCGGTTCTGAGAAACGCTCGCCGATGCGGTTCACGAGCACACGCTGGCCGACCTGCAATGTCGGTTCCATCGAGCCGCTCGGGATGCGGTAGGGCTTGACGATGAACGCCTGGATCGCCAGCGCCAGGCCAAGCGCGATGGCGATGATCAGGATCAGCTCGAGGATCGAGCTGCTGGTCGATTTAGACTGCTTCGCGGTGCGCGTCTTCGGGCTCACGCCGGTGGAGCGTCGCCGGCGTCATCGCCCACGGGGGCGTCGCCGGCGTCGGGGGAGGAATCGGTCTGCTCGGTGAAAGACGGCTCCGCGCTGTCCCCCCCGGCAGCGCTCCCCTCCACCACCGCCGTGCTCTCCGCCGCCGGGTTCTCCGCCGTCAGGCCCTCGGCTGCCGAGCCATCCACCGTCGGGCTATCCGCCGTCGGGCCGTCCGCGACCGCGAGGGTGCCCTCCGCGGTGGCGCCGTCAGCGTCGGTCGGCTCCAGCTGCTCCTCCGCCTGCGCCTCATGCAGCAACCCCGGCTGAACCGCCTCTTCCGGCCCGGTGTAGCGACGCTCACGCACCCGCGCACGCTTGCCGACACGGTCGCGCAGGTAGTAAAGCTTGGCGCGACGCACATCGCCGCGGGCGGCCATCTCGATACGCTCGATCTTCGGCGAGTGCACCGGGAACGTCCGCTCCACGCCGACGCCGAAAGACTGCTTGCGCACCGTGAAGGTCTCGCGCGCCCCGTGACCCTGGCGCTTGATCACAACACCCTCGAACACCTGCACGCGGCGACGGGTCCCCTCGATCACCTGGAAGTGCACCTTCACACGATCGCCAGGCGCGAAGTCAGGCACGCGCCGCAACTGGGCACGCTCAATGCTTTCGATGACGCTGCTCATAGGGTGGCTCTCGGTTCTGGGGCTCTAAACAAGAAGGCCCGTCGCGGATGACCCCATGGCGGAGCAGCCGGACGGTGCGCTCGGCAATGGTAGCGGACCAATGGCCCGCGGCGTGCCGGCTCAGGACGATTCGCCGTTCCGCCCCCGTTCACGACTCTGCTGCGCGCGCCACTCGCGCACACGCTCATGGTGCCCCGAGAGCAAAACCTCCGGCACCGACCACCCGCGGTACTCCGCGGGCCGCGTGTAGTGCGGGTACTCCGGGCGGCCCTGCAGCGCCGCGCTGAAGGACTCTTCCGTCGCGGAGCCCGGGTCGCCCAGCGAGCCCGGCAGTTTGCGCAAGATCGCGTCGCACACCACCATCGCCGCCAGCTCGCCACCGGCCAGCACGTAGCGCCCGATCGACAGCGACTCGCTGCAGAAGTGCTCCACGATGCGCTCGTCAAAACCCTCGTAGCGCCCGCACAGCAGCGTCAACGCGGGCTCCGCGCTCAGCTCCTGCACATACTCCTCATCCAGCGGGCGTCCCACGGGCGTCAGCGCGATCACGCGGCGGCGGTGGGGCACTTCGGTGGCGTCGATGCCGTAGTGGCCGCGCAACGCGCTGTCCATCACGTCCACCCGCAGCACCATCCCCGCGCCCCCGCCGAAGGGCGTGTCGTCCACCTGGCCGCCGCTCAGCGGCGTGTGCTCGCGGAAGTTCACGCACTGCAGGCTCGTGCCAGCGGCAAGCGCGTTGCGCACATGGCGCTGCTCGCCAAACCACTCAAACCACTCCGGGAACAGCGTGAAAATGTCTATGTCCACGATGCGCCCACAGTCAATCCTGGCCGGCTCGAGGGGGCGCCCAGTTCGCTCACGATGGCTCTGACTCTCCCAGGAAACCCAGATCGACGTCGATGCGTCCGTGGGCCACATCCATCTGTCTGATGGCATCGGCGATCATCGGCACCAGCAGCTCGCCGCCGGCCGCGCGACGCACCTGCAGCACCTCGCACGAAGGCAGCACGAGCATGCCGGTAACGCTGCCCACCTGCCGCTCGCCGTCCACGACGAGACAGCCCTCCAGTTCGTGCGCCCACCATTCGCCCTCCTTCAGCGTCGGCGCGTCCTTGCGATCGACCAGCAAGGTCTCCCCCCGCAGAGCCTCCACGGCAGGGCGACCCTCCAGGCCCTCCAGGCGCAGGATCGGGCGCTTGTCCACGCCGGAGCGGCGCACGATCGCGCGGGACGCTCCCGCGAGCGTGACAACGGTCCCCAAGCTCAGCAGCCGCGGATCGGCTCGCGTCACGTAGAAGCTGCCATCGAGGCCGTGCGCACGACCCACGCGGCCCGCCGGCAACGGCTGCGGCTCGGTGGCGGGCTCGGCGCGGGCCGGCTCAGCGGCGTTTGCTCCCAATGGGGGCTCCGGGCCGGTCAATCGACGATGTCGATCACGACGCGGCGCCGCTGCGGAGTTGCCGCCGCGCGCACCACCGTGCGCAGCGCCTGCGCCGTGCGCCCGCCACGGCCGATCACCTGCCCGTAATCGCCCTCACCCACGCACAGCTCCAGCACAAGCACGCCGTCGTCCTCGTCGAACTCCTCCACCGACACCTCCTCGGGCTGGTCCACCAGGCCACGCGCCAGATACGCCAGCAACTCGCCCATCGGCGATAGGGAGTCCCGCCCACCCCCGTCAGGCTCGGCCACGTCGCTCTCCCCCACTCGCTAAGAGATCCCCTGGATGCGCAGCAGCTTGGCCACCGTCGCCGAAGGCTGCGCGCCGCGCGCCAGCCAGCTGTGCGCGCGCTCGGAGTCGATCACGATCGTCGAAGGGTTCGTCTGCGCGTTGTAGTGGCCGATCGTCTCGATCACACGCCCGTCGCGCGGGGAGCGCTGGTCGGCGACCACCACGCGCCACATCGGGTCCTTTTTGCCGCCCACACGCGTGAGCCTCAGTCTTACTGCCACGTTTTCCTCTCGGTTTGAATCGTCTTGCGGTGCTGAGAGCTTAGAGCACCCATGCTCGGCGGGGCCTCAGCGCGCGTTGCGTATCAGCCCGCCGATGTCCGGCATCTTGCCCCGGCCCAGCTGGCGCATCATCTTGCGCATCTGCCCGAACTGCTTCACGAGCGCGTTGACCTGCTGCACGTTCGTGCCGCTACCCCGCGCGATGCGCAGCCGCCGCGAGCCCTTGATCAGCTCCGGGTGGCGGCGCTCTTCGGGGGTCATCGCCAGGATGATCGCCTGGATGCGATCCAGCTCGCGTTCGTCCACCTTCATGCTGCGCAGCTGGTGCCCCCCGAGGCCCGGGATCATCCCCAGCAGGTTGGCGATCGGACCCATCCGCCGCATCGCACGCATCTGCTCCAGGAAGTCGGCGAGGTCAAATTCGTTGCGGCGCATCTTGCGCTCAAGCGCCCGCGCCTGATCCTCATCCACCTCGCGCCCGGCCTTCTCGATCAAGCTCATCACATCGCCCATGCCGAGAATCCGCTGCGCCATGCGATCCGGGTGGAAACGGTCGAACTCATCCAGCTTCTCGCCCGTGGAGGCGAACAGGATCGGCTTGCCCGTCACCGCCTTCACCGACAGCGCCGCGCCACCACGGGCATCGCCGTCGAGCTTGCTCATCAAGACACCATCGAACTGCACGGCCTTGGCGAACTGCTCCGCCACGTTCACCGCGTCCTGCCCGGTCATCGCATCGACCACCAGCAGGATGTTGTGCGGCTTGACCGCCTGGCGCACACGCACCAGCTCCGCCATCAGCTCCTCATCGACGTGCAGACGCCCCGCCGTATCCACGATCAACACGTCCTTGCCCTCCTGCGTGGCACGCTCCAGCGCCCACGCGGCGATGTCCACCGGATCGCGGTCAGTGCCCTGCTCGTACACAGTCGCGCCCGCCTGCTCGCCGACCTTCACAAGCTGCTCCACCGCCGCGGGCCTGTATACATCACAGGCCGCCACGGCCACCGAAGAGTTGTGCTGCTCGTGCAGGTAGCGCGCGAGCTTGGCCGTGGCGGTCGTCTTGCCCGAGCCCTGCAGGCCCGCCATCAATATCACCGTCGGCGGGCGCGGGGAGAAGCTCAGTTCGTGCGAAGCGCCGCCCATCAGCTGCGCCAGCTCCTCGGAGACGATCTTCACGACCTGCTGGCCCGGGTTCAGCTGCCCCACGATTTCCGCGCCGAGGCAGCGCTCTTTCACGTGGGTCGTGAACTCTTTGACGACCTTGAAGTTGACGTCCGCCTCAAGCAGCGCGAGGCGAATCTCGCGCATCGCCTTGTCGATGTCGGCCTCGCTCAGCGTGCCGCGCTGGCGGACATCCGAAAGCGTGCTCTGGAGCTTCTCGGCGAGGGAGTCGAACATAGCCGCTGCAACGATAGACGCACGAGCACCTCGCCACGCGCTCGTGTGCGGCGCCGGTCAGCGCGGCCAAACCGTCAGCTCTGTGGCTCGTCCTTGCCGCGCGCGGCGCCGCGCTTGAGCGCCTCGCCGATCCCGCCGAACGCCTGCGCGAACTCCGAAGGCACCACGAACACCTTGTTCGAGTCCCCTTCCGCCAGCTGCGGCAGCATCTGCAGGTATTCGTAGCTAAGCAAGTCCTGCGTCGGGCGCCCCTTGTGGATCGCCGTGAACACGGTGTCGATCGCCTTCGCTTCGCCCTCCGCGCGCAGCACCGCCGCCTGCTTCTCGCCCTCCGCCTGCAGCACCGCCGCCTGCTGCTGGCCCTCCGCCGTCAGGATCTGCGCCTGCTTCTCGCCTTCGGCCGTGAGGATCGCAGCGCGGCGATCGCGCTCGGCGCGCATCTGCTTCTCCATCGCGCTGCGGATATCCGCCGGCGGATCCACCGACTTGATCTCCACGCGGTTGATGCGGATCCCCCACTTGCCGGTCGCCTCGTCCAGCACCGTGCGCAGCTCCGTGTTGACGTTCTCGCGCGCCGTCAGCGTGGCCTCCAGCGTGAGCCCGCCGATCACGTTGCGCAGCGTCGTCACCGTCAGCTGCTCGATCGCCTGCAGCGGGTTGGCGATTTCATACGTGGCGCTGCGCGGGTCGGTGATCGTGAAATACAAGACGGTCTCGATGCCAACGACGACATTGTCCTCGGAGATCACCGACTGCGGCGCGAAGTTCACCACCTGCTCGCGCAAGTCCACCAGCGGCTTCACGCGCTCCACGAACGGCGTCACGATCGCCAGGCCCGGTTCCAGCGTGCGGCTGTAGCGGCCCAGGCGCTCCACGACCCCCGCGCGGGCCTGCGGGATGATGCGGATCGTGCGCGCGGCCACAGCGACCACGAACACGAGGACGACGATAATGACGATCAGAGCGGCCATGATTCAGCGGACTTCCTTTCTTTGGACTCTTCTGAGCCTATTCCTATTGCGAGCGCGGACGCCGCCCAGCGAAGGCCGTCGGCCGGTTAGTGCATGACGAGGGCCGTTGCCCCCCTGATTTCGACCACTTCCACGCGCTCGCCCGCATCGATCACCTCGTCCTCGTCATAGCTGCGCGCCGTCCATACCTCGCCGTCGATCTTCACGCAGCCGACGCCCTCGTTGTTGGCGATGCGCTCGATCACCATCGCCGGTCGCCCCACGAGCGCAGCGGCCCCGGTGCGGATCGAGGGCGGCAGGCGGCGGTGGCGCACCGCGATCGGGCGCAGCGTCATGAACACCAGCGCCGAGGCCACCAGGAAGACGATCGCCGCCGCCAGCGTCGGCACCCCCACGAGGCTCAGCACGGTCGCCGCAGCAGCGCCCACCGCGAACGGCGCCAGGAAGAAACCACCCGTGTGCAGCTCGCCCGCGCCGAAGATGCACGCCACCACCAACCACACGATCCATGCGTCCATGCTCTGATTATTCCTCACCCGGCCCCCGAAACCGGAGAGGGCCTGCGATTCGGCCCCGGTGCGACGGCCTACTCGGCGATCAATGCCCGGGCGTAGTCCTCCGCATCGAACGGGCGCAGGTCCTCCAGCGACTCCCCCACGCCGATCAGCTTCACCGGCAGCCCAAGCTCGCGCGCGATCGCCAGTGCGATCCCGCCGCGCGCCGTGCCATCGAGCTTGGTCAGCACCACGCCGCTCACCTCCACCGCCTGCGCGAACAGGCGCGCCTGGTGCAATCCGTTCTGCCCGGTGGTGGCGTCGATCGTGAGCAGCGTCTCGTGCGGCGCCCCCTCCAGCTGCCGCGCGATCACACGCCTGACCTTGCTCAACTCCGCCATCAGGTCATCCTGCGTGTGCAGGCGCCCCGCGGTGTCCACAATCGCCACGTCCACCCCCCGCGCCCGTGCCTGCGCGATCGTCTCGAACGCCACCGCGCCCGGGTCTGAGCCCTCCGCGCCTGTGACGATCTCACACCCCGCGCGCTGCGCCCAGCCTGCCAGCTGCTCGCTCGCCGCCGCCCTGAAGGTGTCCGCCGCGCCCAGCAGCACGCTGTGTCCAAGCTCCTGCTGCAGGTGCCAGGCGAGCTTGCCGATCGTCGTCGTCTTGCCCGTCCCGTTCACCCCCACTGCCAGGATCACCGTCGGCTGTGCGCGCACGTCGATGCGCGCGTCCTCCGCGTCCGCCATCTGCGCCAGCAGCTCAATCAGCCGCTCGCTCAGCGCCTCGCCCCCCTGCACCCTGCCTTCGGTCGCCTCCTGCTCCAGCGTGCCAACGACAGCGGCGGTCGTGGTGGCGCCCACGTCGGCCATGATCAGCGCCTCCTCCAGCCGCTCCCAGGTGTGCTCGTCCAGCGGCCCGAACAGCGTCGCCTGGATCTCGCTGCCGAGCGCCTGCCGCGTCTTCGAGAGGTTCTCGCGCAGGCGCCGGAAAAAGCCGCGCCGGCGCTCGCCACCCGCGCCGGAATCGTCAGGTACCCCGTCCGAAGAGGAGTCCTCCCCGGTGATGAACAGATCGCTCCACTCGCGCGGCACGGGCGCGACACTAGCAGCGGAGTTTGCCCGGCAATTGGGCACCGAACGGGGCGCTAGCATAAGTCACATGACCGCCAAGGAAAAGGTCCTTGAGATGGCGCCGCGCTGGAGCGAGCACGACGCCGAGATCGCACTGCGCGCCGTTGAGCGCGAGCACAGCGCTGATGACATCGTTGACGAGTGGGGCAACCTCTCGGAGATGGCCCGGACAGCGACCGCTCGGGTCATGCGGGACCTGGCCGAGGAGGAACGAGCGCAATTCGGCGAAACGATCGCGGAGGCCTGGCAGTACGAGAGCCCCCGATGAGACGCGGCGAGGTCTGGTGGTATGAGGACCCCGAGGAACTGCCACGACCCTGGGTGATCCTCACCCGCGACGAGGCGATCGACGGACTCAAGAAGGTTCTTGCTGCCCCCGCGACCCGTACGATCCGTGGCATACAAACGGAGGTGCGCGTCGGCCGCGACGACGGCATGCCACACGAATGCTCGATCTCTCTGGACAATACGGCCCCGATCCTCAAAGCACTGCTGATCGAGCGCATCACCAAGCTTGGCCCTGAGAAAATGAACGAGGTCTGCCAGGCGATCGCATACGCGACGAGCTGTTGAGCCGGGGGAGCGACTGAGTTACGCGGCCTTGGTCACCTGGGGCGGTGGGGCCTGCTCGGCGTTGCCGTCCGCTCCGGGGTCGCTGTCGGCCTCTTCGTTCGCCTCGCCGCCGCCCGTGACCTCCGCCGGTGGTAGGCGGCGGGAGAGGATCTTTGAGACGCCGTCGCCGCCCATCGACACGCCGTACAGCCAGTCGGCCGCCTCCATCGTGCGCTTCTGGTGCGTTATGACGATGAACTGCGCCCGGCCCGCATAGCGGCGCAGCAGCGCCAGGAAGCGGTCCAGGTTCAGGTCGTCCAGGGCGGCCTCCACCTCGTCCAGGATGTAGAAGGGGCAGGGGCGCGCCAGGAAGACCGCGAACAGGAAGGCCAGCGCGGTCATCGACTTCTCGCCACCGCTGAGCAGGGAGAGGCGTTTCGTGGACTTGCCCGCCGGGGTGATCTCGATCTCCACGCCCTCCAGGTCCTCGTCCTCGGTCTGCTCGTGCTCGGCCTCGCTCTCCGCGGCGGCCTCGTCTGGCTGGCCGCCCAGCACCGGGCGGCGGGGCGGCTCTTCGCGCACCAGCCGCAAGCGACCGCTGCCGCCCGGGAAGACATCCTCGACCAGCTCCTCGAAGTTCGCGGCCGCCGCCTCGAAGGTCGCCTGGAAGGTCTCCTTGATCTGGCGGTCGGTGTCGCGGATCACCGCGTGCAGCTCGCGCAGCGCTGTCTCCAGGTCACCGCGGCGGGTCTCCATCTCCTCGACGTGCGCCAATGCCTCGGCGTACTCCTCCTGGGCCAGCGGGTTCACCGGGCCGAGCTGATCGCGGCGGCGCTGCAGGCGCTCGACGCGCGCCTTGAGCGACCGCGCCTCCTCCTCGCCGAGGGGCTCCACCTCGAGCACGCCGGGCGGTGGCGGCGCGGCCTGCACGTCGTCGGCAGGCTGCTCCCCGTCGGCCTCGGCCACGGGCGCCGCGCCCAGGCGCTCCACCACGGCGCCCAGCTCAAGCGCCGCCTCCGCCAGCTGGTCGCGGCCACGCTGGGCCGCCACCTCCGCGCCTGTCACCGCCTCGCCCTGGGTGCGCAGTGCCCTCTGGATCTCCGCCTCCAATGCCGCGCAGCGGCGCAGCTCGCCCGTCATCTCCTCGCCCGCCGCGCGGTCGCGCTGCAGCTCCGCCTCGAGTGTCGCCACGCGCTCGTTGACGGCCTCGCCCAGGGTTTGCACCACGGCTGCCAGGCCCTCAGCCAGCGGGGCCAGCGCCGTGTCCGCCGCGTGCTGCGCGCGCAGGCTCTCCAGGCGGCGGATGCGCTCCGCGCGTTCGCGTGCCATGCGCTCGGCCTGCCGGCGCTCGGCTGCCAGCTCGCCCTCCAGCTGCGCCCTTTGCACCGCGATCGCCCCTTGCTCGGGCTGCTCGCGGCGCTGTTCGATCAGCCACGCCAGGCGGCGCTGTGCCTCTGCCGCCTCGCCCCGCTCGCGCTCGCGCTCGCGCAGGTCGCCGTCGGCATCTTCGCGGCCGCTCTCGGCCTCGCGCAGCTCGCTCAGTGCCTGCTCCGCTGCGCCCCTCGCCGCCTGCTCGGCCTGCACCGCCGTCTCGCTCGCCGCGATCAGCTGCTCGCGTTCGTTGCGCCGCGCGAGCACGCGCTCGGCGCCGCCCTCGGCCATCTGTCGCACCTCCCCCGCGGATGCCAGCAGCACGCGCCCGCTGCGCGTCACCGCGATGCCGGTGAAGGCCCTGGGGACCGCTTTGAGGTTGTCCACCACCCACGCGTCGGCGAGCAGGCGTCGCGCGAGCGTGAGCGCCGGGTCGGGGCCCTGCACCAGGTCCGCCAGGCGCTCTGCGCCCGGGGTCGGGGAGTCGGCGGCAGGGGTCCCGCCGGCGCCCGTGTCGGCCAGCAGCGCCGCGCCGCCGTCCTGACCCGCGCCATCCAGCAGCTGCTCTGCCTCCTCCAGGCCGTCCACCAGCACCGCGTCCAGGCGTCCGCCCAATGCGGCGGCGAGCGCCAGCTCGTAGCCGGATGCCACCTGCAATGTCTCGCTCAGCGCCCTGCGTGCGTCCTCGCCGCCGCGCCCCGGCATCCTGCTCGCATGGCCGCGCAGGAACTGGTTCACCGCCGCCAGCTCCGCCCCCACGCGCGCGGCCTCCCGGCGCGTGTCCTGCGCCGTGCGTTCGCACTCACGCAGCTGCTCGCGGGCATCCTGTGCCGCTTCGTCCGCCTCTGCGCGGGACGCGCGCGCGTCCCGCACCCCGCGCTCCAGTTCCGCCATCCGCGCCTGCGCCTGCTCGTGTTCGCGCGTCAGGCCTTCGATCTCGCGCTCCACCTCACGCTCGCGCTGCTCATCCAGCTGCGCCAGCTGCGCCTCCAACTCCGCGATGCGATCCGCGCCCGCCGCGTCCTGCGTCAGGGGCTCCTCGCCCTGCTCCTCGCTCGCCGCCAGCTCGCGTGCCACGCGCGCCATGCGCTCTTCTATCGCCTGCGCGGCGGCCGCCACCTGCTCGTGGCGCATCCCCAGCCGCTCGCGCGCGGAGGCCGCGGCGTATACGCGGCGTGCCAAGGCGTCGTGCTGCTCCGCGCGCTGCGACAAAGCGCGCTCCGCGTGCCCGCGGCGCTCCACCACGGCTTGCAATTGCGCTTCGATCTCTGCCCGTGCCGCGCGCGCCTGCTGCGCCTGCTCCTGCGCGCCCGCCAGCTCCAGGGTGCGCACCCGCACCGCCTCGCGCGCCAGGGCGTAACGCGCCTCCAGCATCTGGCGCTCCAGGCGCTCGTGCAGCTCCGCCGCTTCGGCCTGGCGCTTGAGCGGCCGCAGCCGCGTGCGCGCCTCGCGCTCCACGTCGAGCGCCCGATCCAAGTTCTCCTGCGTGCGCTCGAGCTTCAGCTGTGCCCTGCGGCGTCGCTTGCGGTGCTTGCCGAGACCCGCGGCCTCCTCGATCAACAGGCGCCGCTCGCGCGGTTTTGAGGTCACGATCGCCTCCACGCGCCCCTGGCTGATGACGGAATGCGTCTCCTTGCCCAAGCCCGTGTCGGACAGCACCTCGATCACATCCACCAGCCGGCAGCGCGCCCCGTTCAGCCGGTATTCGCCCTCCCCCGCGCGGTCCAGTCGGCGCACGATCGAGATCTCGCTCACCGGCAGGTCCACCGTGCCATCGGAGTTGTCGAGCACTATCTCCACCTCCGCGGCGCTGCGCGCTTGCACCCCCTTGCCGCCGCCGAAGATCACGTCCTGCATCGACTGGCCCCTGACGGCTAGCGGGGACTGCTCGCCCATCGCCCACAGCACCGCGTCGGTCACGTTGGACTTGCCCGAGCCGTTCGGCCCCACCACCACGCTCACCCCTGCTCCGAAGTCCAGCCGTGTGCGGTCGGGGAAGGACTTGAAGCCCTTCAGCGTCAGCGATTTCAGCATGTCACGCCTCCTGCAGGCGATCGACGGCCTCGCGCGCAGCCTCCTGCTCGGCGTGCTTCTTGCTGCGCCCGCTGCCGCAGCCGAGCACACGCCCGTCCACCTTCGCCGCCACGCCGAAGGTCCGTTCGTGCGGAGGTCCCTCCTCGCTCGTCACCGCATACACCACCGTATCGCCCCGTTGCGCGAGCAACTCCTGCAAAGTCGACTTGAAGTCGACGGGGTTCTCCAACGCCTCCTCGATCTCCGGCGCGAACGCCTGCACGACCGCCTGCGCCGTCCGCTCGTACCCCGCCTGCAGGTAGCAAGCGCCGATCACCGCCTCGATCACGGAGGCCAAGACGCGCTCGGTAGCCAGGTGCGCCGTCGCGCCCGCCTCCAGTCCGGCCGGGGCCGCCGCCGCCAGGCGCTCGGGTACCCGCAGCCGTTCGGCCACCGCCCGGCAGGAAGGCCCCGACACCGCCTGCGCGCGGATCTTCGTCAGCCGCCCCGCCCCGAAGCGCTCCGCCTCCAAGCGCGGATACAGGTGCGTAGTCACCGCCAGCGCCAGCACGCTGTCGCCCAGGAACGCCAGGCGCGCGTAGCTGTCGCTGCGCCGCTCCGTCCAGGAGGCGTGCGTGAACACCTGTTTTGCCAGGTCCTCCGGAAGCTCCCCCAGGAGCTCGTTGAGCAGCTTCGTCGGCGCGGGCAACTCGTGTCATCCCGGGTGCGCCAGTACGAAGTCCACGGCCTGCCCCACCGTATGGATCTCCGCCGCCTGCTCGTCGCTCATACGCACCCCGTAGCTGTCCTCCAGCTCCTGCACAAGCGTGTACAGGTCCAGCGAATCGGCCTCCAGATCCTCGCGGAAACGCGTGTCGTGCGAGATCACGGAGGGGTCGATGTCGAGTTCGTCCGCCAGGTGCGCCTGCACCAGTGCGAACACCGCCTCACGGTCGATCGGCAGGGCTTTCGTGGGGTCGCTCATTGCTCCTCTCGCAGGCTACCTTCCCGCGCGGACGCAGGGGCCGCGGACGCCGCCCCCGCCGGCGCCACCCGCAGCGCCCCCGCGCGCCGCAGCGCCGCATGCGTGCGCCCGATCAGGTCCTCGCTCGCGCCCGTCTGTGCGCGCAGGATCGCCTGCGCGAAGCCCCTGCGCGTGAAGCGCCCGTGCGGAACCACGCCGAGGCTGCGCAGCCCCAGCAGGTAGGCCCCGCCGTGCGCTTCGGGGTCGATGTCATCGCGAAAGCCGCGCAAGGCCGGGCGCAGCATGAGGCCGCCGAGTTTCGCCCTGGGCGAGGACATCGCCGCGTCGCGGATCGCTCTCAGCATCGTCTGCGACACGCCCTCCATCAGCTTGAGCGCCACGTTGCCGGTGAAGCCGTCGGTCACGATCACGTCGGCCACCCCGCTCACCACGTCCCCCCCTCGACGTTGCCGACGAACTGGAAGGGGCCGTCGTCGGCCATGCGCTCTTCGAGCTCCGCGTGGGTCTCGACGACGAGTGCATTCCCCCGCTCCGCCTCCTCGCCGTTGGACAGCACCCCAACGCGCGGCCGCTCCACGCCCAGCAATATCTGTGCCAGGGCCGCGCCCATGAAGGCGAACTGCACCAAGTGCTCGCGTCTGGCCTGCGCGTTCGCCCCCACGTCGAGCAGGGTGACTGAGTGCCCGCCCACCCGATTGGGCACGGGCAGGGGTAGGGCCAGGGCAGGCCGGTAGATCCCCCGCGCGCGCTTCACGTTGAACAGCCCCGCCGCCACCGCTGCGCCCGTCCCCCCCGCGCAAACCAGCGCCTGCGCGCGCCCTTCGCCCACCGCCTTCGCGGCCTGCACGATCGAGGCCTGCGGCGTGCTGCGCGCCGCCTGCACCGGGTCGGCGCTCTTGGCGATCGACAGCGGCGCGTCCACCACCTCCACGCCGTCGGGCACTGCGGGGAACTCATCCGCCGGCCCGAACAGCAGCACGCGCGCGCCCTGCTCGGCCGCGTCCGCCGCCCCCGCCGCCACCTCGGCCGCCCCGAGGTCCGCGCCGTTTGCGTCCACCGCCACCACGACTTCCCGCGTCATCTGCTCATCGCCGGGAGAACCCCGGCCCGTCGCGCTCGATCAGTCGTGGTCGTGGTCGTGATCGTGCTGCTCGTGCTCGAGGCCCGCCAGCACCTCGCGCCCGGCGTACGTTCCGCACACGTGGCACACCCGATGGGGCCGGCGCGGCGAGTGGCAGCGCGGGCAGGTGCCCAGCACCGGCGCGTCCACCTTGTGCTGCGCCCGGCGCTTAGCCGTCCTGCTGTGCGACTGCTTCTGCTTGGGAACCGCCATGAGGTCCGAAAGGGTAGCGCAAGCCGCGCCTGCGCCGAGTCGGCGGGCCGCTCAGCCCAGCTTCAGCTCCCCCAGCTTCGCCCAGCGCGGGTCCGGCGCCCGCTCGTGCACGTGCGAGGGGCGGGCGGGATCCAAATCATTCAGGTCCGCCGCGCACTCCGGGCACAACCCCTTGCAGTCCTCGCGGCAGAGCACCTGCACCGGCGCCGCCAGCGCGAACGCATCGCGAGCCCAGCCGGCCAGGTCGAGCATCTCGTCTGTGATGTAAGGACTCGACAGCTCCTCCCCCCCGCCCGGCCTGTCCACCTCGCGAGCGTCCACCTCCACCAGCGGCGCCGCCGCCTTCAAGCAGCGCATGCAAGCCCCGCTCAAGGTGGCCTGCAGGCGCAAGCGCAGCGCGTAGCCATGGCCGGTCATGCGGGAGACTTCGAGGTGCACGGGTATGTCGGCCGGATCGGCCACGTAGCGCTCGCCCCCCAGCTGCAGCGGCTCGATCCGTGTCCGCAACTCCAACCGCCGCCCCTCCCCGGGGGACAGACGCAGACCGGCAAGGTCGAAATCGCCAGCGCTGGCAGGCATCCCTCAAGGCTAGCGAGGTTTTTTTGAGGGCCGCCCAGAGGGCGGCCAAGTTGCCGCTTGGTTAGGAGACGGGGGATTCCTCGGAGATCAGCTCGCGCTTGAGCACCTTGCCCGTTGAGTTGCGCGGCAGCTCGTCCATGAACACCACCTCGCGCGGCACCTTGTAGCGCGCGAGGTTCTGCTTGACGTAGTGCTTGATCGTCTCTTCGTCAAGCTGCGCGCCGTTGCGCGTCACGACGAACGCCTTCAGGCGCTGGCCGAACTCCTTGTCCTGCACGCCCACCACGGCCGCCTCTTCGATCTCGGTGTGGTCGGCGAGGAGATCCTCGACCTCGCGCGGGAACACGTTCTCGCCGCCGCTGACGATCATCTCATCGTCGCGGCCGTCCACGAACAGGCGGCCCTCCGCGTCGAGGTGGCCGACGTCGCCCGTGCTCATCAGGCCCTCGATCATCTCCTTGCCGCCGCCGCCGGTGTACCCGTCGAACATCAGCTCGTTCGCCACGAAGATGCGCCCGCTCTGCCCCCGCGGCACCTCCCTGCCACTCTCGTCCAGCAGCTTCACAACCGTGCCGAGCGGGGGCTTCCCGGCCGTGCCCGGGGCAGCGCGCAGGTCCTTGGGCGTGGCGATCGTCGCCCACGCCACCTCTGTCGAGCCGTAAAGGTTGTAGAGCACGTCGCCGAGCAGGTCCATCGCGCGCAGCGCCAGCTCGCCCGGCAGCGCGCTCCCGGACAGGGCGACGATCTTCAGGGCATGCAGGTCGTACGCCGCGATCGTCTCAGGAGGCAGATCGAGGATTCGCTGCAACATCACCGGCACGACGGCGAGCGCGGTGGCGCGGTGCTGCGAGACCGCTTTCAGGGTGTCCTCCGCGTCAAAGCGCCGGCGCAGCACGAGCGTCGAGGCCAGCGGCAGCGCCATCGTGAAGTGGGCAAAGCCCCAGGAGTGAAAGAGGGGAGCGGCGATCATCGTGATCTCCCGCGCCTTCAGCGGGATCTTCGAGAACAAAGACGCGGCCGGATCGAGCCCGTCGGGCTGCTTGCGCGCCGCGCCCTTCGGCGTCCCCGTCGTGCCCGAGGTTAGGATCACCGTGCGCCCCGGTTCCTCAGGGGGGGTCAGCGGCGAGGCGTCCCAAGGCGCGTGCATCAGATCCTCCAGCAGCGGGTCCTCGCACGTGCTCCCGGGGTCAAGCCAGGAGACAAAGCGCTTGTGCCCCTTCGCGCCCTCGCGCACCAGCTCGCAGAACTCCTCGTCGTAGATCACCCCCGCCGGCGCCTCGCGCTTAAGCACATCGGTGATCTGCGGCCCCGCGAAAGCCGTGTTCAGATACAGCACGCTCGCCCCCAGCTTCGCGCAAGCCGTCGTCGCCTCGACGAAGCCACGGTGGTTGCGGCACATGATCGCTACCCCATCCCCCGCCCTGATGCCGGCGCGAGCGAGTGCGTGGGCCATCGCGTTCGTGCGCTCGTCCACCTCCTTGAACGTCAGCGCCCCACGCTCGTCCACCAACGCCAGGCGGTCCGGGTAGCGGATCGCGCTGCCGGTGTAGGCCGCCGCCGGTGTCGGCCCCCACTTGCGCAATGCGCCGAGCGCGCGCACGGCCTTATCCGGGCGCACCGGCTTGAACATGCCCGTGCGTCCGAGCGTGCCCGCGACCTTCAGCTTGTACACAGCGTTGGATGCCACGTTGGGCACCCTACCCCAAAATGCCTGCTAAAGGATGCTGTTCCGACCGGCACATGTGCCGGTCGGCGGGGCCGTACATGTACGGCCCCGGGCCAGGCCGCATGCGGCCTGGCCTTACAAAATCAGCTTTGAAAAAGCAGCGGCTGGCCTCTCGCTGACTTTTTGAACAGCGGCCGGCCTCTCAGCCCGGACAGCCGCTCAGCTGACTTCAGCCGGTTCGTCTTTGCCCTGCAGGCGCTCGCGCCCCCGCTGCACCGCCGCGATGAACTTCGACAGGTTCACCTCAAGCGTGTTCAGGATCTCATCCGCGTAGTCCTCGGCCCCCAGCCTTATCTCCCGCTCCCTCGCCCGCGCGTCCTCGACGATGTCATCCGCCGCGCGCTCCGCCTGCTTGGTGACCTCCTCCTCGCCCACCAGTTGCTCCTGGCGCTCGCGCGCCTCCTTGACGATGCGCTCCGCCTCCCGCTTGGCCTCGGCCAGCATCTCCTGGCGCTCCTTGACAATCCAGCGAGCCTGCTTAATCTCCTCCGGGATCGTCGCGCGCATCTGGTCGAGGATGTCGTAGATCTCCTCCTTGTCCACCCTGACCTGATCGGTCATCGGGACGGACTTGGCGTTATGCACCAGATCGTCGAGCTTGTCTATGAGGACCAGGACATCCATAGCTCTTGAAGGTTCGTCAACGCTTCAGCTCTTCCTGCAACCGTCTCGCCACGTCCGCCGGCACCAGATCGTCGATCCGCCCGCCGAAAGTGGCGAGTTCCTTGACGCCGCTGCTTGACAGGAAACTGTACTGCGAGCCGGCCATCAGGTACACCGACTCGATCTCCGGGTCCTGGCGGCTGTTCAGCTGGTGCATCTCCAGCTCGTACTCGAAGTCCGAGATCGCCCGCAGCCCCTTGACGATCGCCTTCGCCCCCACCTCGCGCGCGAACTCCACGACCAGCGTTTTGAAGGGCGCCACGCGCACCGTGGCCATGTCCTGCGTAGCGTTTTCGATGAAGGCCAGGCGCTCCTTGATGTCAAACAGCGTTTTCTGCTTACGCACCGAGCGGTCCACGACGGCGACGACCACCTCGTCATACAGCACCGCCGCGCGCCCGATCACGTCCAGATGGCCGTTCGTCACCGGGTCGTATGAGCCCGGGCACACCGCTATCGACTTGTTCAAGGGATTCGTTGCTGGGGTCATTGGTGGCGGTGGATTGTGACGATCGTGTCGCCGTAGCGCCGCTGCTGCTCCTGCCTGATTTGCTGTGTCTCCAGCGCCAGCGGCATCCGCCGGTCGCTCTCCACGATCACGCGCCCGCCGGGGGCCAGCAGCAGCGGCAGTACCGCCGCCAGCTCGGGCTCCCACGCCTGCGCCTGGCCGTATGGAGGATCGACGAAGAGCAGATCGTACGTCTCGCCGCGCTCGCGTGCGGTGTCAAGGGCACGGGCCGCGTTCGTCGGGAGGACCATCGCCTGCGGCTCGTGCAGACCAAGCGCTGCAAGGTTGGCCCGCAGCGCGCGCAGGGCGGGGGCGTCGCGCTCGACGAACACGGCGGCTATGGCGCCCCGCGAGAGCGCCTCGATGCCCAGCGCACCCGTGCCCGCGAACAGGTCGAGCACCCGCGTGCCCTCGATGTCCCCGAGCGTCGAGAACAGCGCCTCGCGCACACGGTCGCTGGTCGGACGAGTGGTCTTGCCGCGGGGGGCCGTCAGGCGGCGCCCGCCATAGCGCCCGGCGATAACCCTCACGCCGGGATCGGCTCGGATGCCTCGGCGCCATAGGCATCCATGAGCGCCTGCCCCAGCAGTGTGTGCTCGGGTGCCTGCAGTTGCGGGTCCTCGGCCACCATCCGTTTCGCCCAGGTGCGCGCGCGCTCCAGCAGCGCCGTGTCCTCGGGTAGCCGTGCCAGGCGAAACTGCCCGAGGCCCGACTGCTTCGTGCCCACCAGCTCCCCCTCCTTGCGCAGCTCCAGGTCGATCTCCGCCAGGCGGAAGCCGTCGTCGTGCTGTGCGAGCGCACGCAGCCGCGCCGCGCCCGGGGGGCCGACGAGCAGGCACCAGGAGGCATGCGCGCCACGCCCCACGCGCCCGCGCAGCTGGTGCAGCTGGGAGATGCCGAAGCGCTCGGCGTTCTCCACCAGCATGACGGTCGCATTGGCCACGTCGACGCCCACCTCGATCACGGTGGTCGCCACGAGCACGTCCACCTCCCCCGCGGCGAAGCGCGCCATCGCCTCCTGCTTCTCCTTCGGGCGCATCTGGCCGTGCAGCAGCAGCAGCCTGTGGTCCTTGAGCTCGCCCTTGGCGAGGCGCTCCAGCTCGGCGGTTGCCGCGCGTAGGTCGCCGGCGGCGGCGGTGCCCTGGGATTCCTCCTCCGCTTCTTCGACCAGCGGACAAACAACGTATGCCTGCCGGCCCGCCCGCACCTGCTCGCGCACCAGCTCATACGCGCGTGCCCGCGCGCGCTCGCCCGCGACGATGCGCGTGGAGATCGGCCGGCGCCCGCCCGGCAACTCGCGCAGCGCCGTCACATCGAGGTCGCCGTGTTCGGCCAGCGCCAGCGTGCGCGGGATCGGTGTGGCCGTCATGTGCAGCACGTGGGGGGGGTGGGTGGGGTCTTGATTCTCGAGGGCCGCACGCTGGCGCACGCCGAAGCGGTGCTGCTCGTCCACCACCGCCACCGCCAGCGAGCGGAAGCAGACGTCGGGCTCGATCAGCGCGTGCGTGCCGACGATCAGCTGCAGCTCGCCGCTCGCGAGCTTGCCGAGCGTGTCGGCGCGCCGCTTCGCGGCAGTCGAGCCGGTCAAGAGCGCGCACGCCACCTGCTCGCCCCCCAGCAGCCGCTGCACCGTCGCGAAGTGCTGTTCGGCGAGCGTTTCCGTCGGCGCCATCAGCGCGGCCTGGTGCCCGTGCTCGACCGCGCGCAGCATCGCCCACAGCGCAACCACGGTCTTGCCACTGCCGACCTCGCCCATCAGCAGCCGCTGCATCGGGCACGCGCTCGCAAGGTCCTGCCCGATCGCCTCGATCGCATTGCGCTGGCCGTCGGTGAGGGCGAACGGCAGGGCGTGCGCGAGCCAGCGGGCCGTCGGCGAGCGAGGCTGTGACGAGGGCTCGTCCAGCACGGGGGCGCCTCTGAGCGCCCGCCGCCGCGCCCGGCGGCGCAAGAACACCAGCTGCGTCAGCAGCAGCTCCTCGAACGCCAATCGCGCGCGGCCGGTCTCGGCGTCCGCGGGGTCGGCCGGGAAGTGCAGTGCGCTCAGTGCGGCCGCGCGGTCGGGCAGCCGCACTGCCGCGCGCAGCGTCGCCGGCAGCGGCTCGGGTATGTCCGCCAGGGCACCGCGCGCGGCCTGCACAAGCGTCAGCAGCTGCGTGGAGCTGATGCCCTCGCTGGCGGGGTAGTGGGCGACGACGGCAGGGGCGGCCGCCGGGGCGGTGGCAGCGGTGGTGAGGGCGGTGGGGGCGATGGCCTCGTCGGCCAGACCCGCGGCCACGCCCAAGTCCTTGCCCACGGCGTGATGCGCCACCCCGAACGTTCCGCGCTCCCCCGCCTTGCCGTGCAACAGCAGGCGCGTCCCCGGCGGATACTTCTCCACCAGCCACGGCTGGTTGAAGAACACCGCGCGCATCCCGCCCGTCCCGTCCACCACCCAAGCCTCCACCAGCGGGCGCATCCGCCGCCGGCGCACCGGCCGCGCCTCGATCGCACGCACCTCCACCGCCACGGTCGCCTGCTCGCCGACGCGCAGCTCTGAGATCGTCCGCGCCTCGCGGCGCTCGCGCGGCAGGTGCTCCAGCAGATCGCCCACGGTGTGCAGGCCGAGCGCCTTCAGGCCGTTCGCCGCCTTGGCGTTGGGCGCCTGCAGGGGGGTCGCCAGGCGCGTGGGGCGCGGCCAGCGCACGGGGGCGCTTCGCAGCTCGGCGTCGGTCAGGGGGGCGGTGCCGGCGAACGCACGTGGGGCATACGGCCCGGCCGGATCGGGAGCATCCCCCGATCCGCGGGAAATCGGCCCGGGCGGCGCAATGGCGGTGGCGGGCATCCGCGAATGATGATCGGCCGCGCGGATGCCTGCGCGTCAGTCGCCGTAGTGGTGGCTGCAAGTGAGCAGCAGTTTGCGCCCGTCCGCCAGCCGCTCGAAGGTGACGCGCAGCTCTTTGGAGGCCGAGGCCGACCAGACACCGGCGAGGCCGCCGCGCAACTCGTGCACGCGCAGTCCTGGATGGCGCTCGTCGGCGTCGAGCAGCCGCAGCGCCTTCAGCAGCCGCCGCCGCTCGGACCAGTTGAAGATCTTGCCGCCGAACGTCTCCAGAAACGTCTCTGTGAAGGAGAGCGTCTCGTAGCCGTCGCTCACCGCTCTTCGGAGCCGGTGAGCTCCCGCAGCGCGCCTTCGTCGAGCCGGCGCGTGCGTCCCTGGGCCGCATCCGCTCGCGCACGGGCAAGCAAGGCCCGGTGCTCGGGCGTGTAGGCCCAGGCATCCTCCCGGGGCACCAGCACGGCCGGACGCAGCAGCAGCTCGCCATCGCGGATCTCCGCCTCGAAGTGCGCCTCCCCCCCGAGACCCAGCTCCCTGCGAGCCTCCGCGGGCACCGTCAGACGCCCCTGGGCGTTCATCACCACCGCAGTAGCCTTCATCTGTCATTCCTCCACATCGACGAATCGACGAATCGACGCAAGGATATCAGGACACAGTCCCGTCGGCAAGGACCTACTCCGCCGCGAGCAGCCACCAGTAGGCGGGCTGCCCGCCGTCGCGCACTTCCAGCTCCGCCGCGACCTGCCCGTCGAGCAGCCGCTCCACGTCGCGCGTACCGAGCGGCGCCTCGCTGCCGGCGAGCACGCTGACCAGCTCCGCGGGCGGGTGCCCGTTGACGCCGTTGGCCAGCGAGGCGAGCACCGCGCGCAGCGTCTCCCCCGGCTCGCCCCAGGCGACCACCTCGTCCTCCACGAAACCGACGGCCTGCCCGCGCTGGAAGCGCCCCTGGGCGTCCTCGCGCGCGGCGGGGGCCACCGCGCCGGTGCGCAGGTGCGCGAGCGCCTCGTTCAGGGCAAGCGCGTTCTCCTCGACGCTGCGCTCGGGCATGAGCGCGAGGACGGCGACGAGCGCGGCCTGCTGGCTCGCGACGGGCACCACCACGACCTGCTTGTCCGACAGCTCGGCGGCGCGCTCGGCGGCCATGATCACGTTGGCGCTGTTCGGCAGCACGACCACCTCCTCGGCGCTCACCTCGTGGATCGCCGCCAGCAGCTCGTACGTCGATGGGTTGAGCGTGGGGCCGCCGTCGAGCGTGTGCACGCCCAGCTCGGCGAACATCCGCGCGAGGCCCGCGCCGCTGACCACGGCCACGGCGGCGCAGCGCGCGTGGGGGGGTGGCGTCCCCGCGGACCCGCCGGCCCCGCCTCGCCCAGCAGGAGCCACGGCGCCGGGCATACCGTTCTGGCCCTCGCCGTCAATCGGCGCAGTTGCTCCCACATCCTCCGCGCCAGCGAGGCGTTCCGCGCGCTCGGCCACCTGCGCGCGCATGTCGGCCACGTCCAGGTGCGAGACCTCTCCTGCGCCCACGAACACCGCGGTGGCGCGCTCGGGCTCGTCGGTGTGCAGGTGCACCTTCAGCGTGGTGGCGTCCCCCACGACGAGCACCGAGTCGCCGATCGCCTCCAGCATCGGGATGAAGCGGCCCGCCGCGAGGTTGCCGCCGCTGACGGCGAAGTTCGTGCAGTAGCGATAGGTACTGGAGCTGTGCTCCGGGTGGTGGATGCGCGCCGGCTCGTAGTGGTCGAGCTCGGGTGGATCTTCCCCGCGCAGCGCCGCCACCACGCCCGCGAAGATGATCGTCAGGCCGTAGCCGCCGGCATCCACCACGCCGGCCTCACGCAGCGCCGCGAGCAGTTCGGGGCCGCGCTTGACGGAGTCCTGTCCGGCGATCACCGCACGCTCGAGGATCTGCGCGATCGTCTGATCCTGCACCTCGGGGGCGGTCTGCGGCTCAAGGCGCGCGCCCTGCGGGCTGTGCGCCACGTCGCTTGACATCTGCCGCGCCATCTCACGCGCCACGGTGAGGATGGTGCCCTCCGCGGGCTGGCGCACCGAAGCGTAGGCGCGCTCGGCGGCATTCGCCAGCGCGGCGGCGATCAGCGCGGAGTCGATCAGCTCGCCGGGCCGCGACACAAGCTCCTCGGCGGCGCCGCGGATCAGCTGCGAGAGGATCACCCCGGAGTTGCCGCGGGCGCCGAGCAGGGCGGCGCGGGCCACGCTCTGCACGATCTCCTCGCGCCCGATCTCATCGACGCTGCGCTGCGGGTCGCCCGCGCCGAGGCGGTCGAGCTCGTCCAGCACCGCGCGCAGCGTGAGCACCATGTTGTCGCCCGTGTCCCCGTCGGCGACGGGGAAGACATTCAGGTCGTTGACCTCCTCGCGGCGGGACTCCAGGTGCGCGAGCGCCCCCGCCACGGCGGCGCGGAAGCGAACGAGGTTGGTGTCGGTCACTGAAGCACCTGCATCATCGTCTCGATCGGGGTCCATCGGGGGTGGGTGGTCCTATCCCCCTCCGAGCAAACTACCGCTCCAGCCAGCGACTCGCAGCCTCAGAGCGCCTTCGTGACCTTGCCGGCCTTCAGGCAACGGGTACATACGTACACGCGCCGGGGCGCCTTGCCGACCATGATCCTGACCTTCTGCAGGTTCGGGTCAAAGCGCCGCCTGGTGGCGACCATCGAGTGGCTGCGGCTGTTGCCGAACGCCGGCCCCTTCCCGCAGCTGTGGCATATCTTGGCCATGAGAGGGTGCAGTGTAGAGGACGAGAGGAGTCGAGGTGGTTTGATGTCGCGATGAGCCTCGACGTGTGGATACGCGATCGGCCGCAGCGCGATGCGATCGGGCCGCTGCCCGAGGCTGTCGCGCTGCATCTGATCCCAAGCGACGATGGCCCGCCACCGCCGGAGATGCTCGACGCGCAGTTCGTGGTGCCGCCGTTCGACTCCCCCGCGGTTCTGCAGATGCTCGCGCGGATGCCGCGGCTGGCGGTCGTGCAGTCGATCTCCGCCGGCACCGAGACGCTCCAGCCGTGGGTGCCGGAGGGGGTGACACTGTGCAGCGCGCGGGGGTTGCGCGACATCGCGGTGGCGGAGTGGGTGCTGACGGCGATCCTCGCACAGGAAAAGCGCCTGGCGGACTTCGCGCGGCGCCAGGCCGCGCACGAGTGGGCGCACGAGATGCTGCCAGAGCTCGCGGGCCGGCGCGCGCTCGTCGTGGGGTACGGCTCAATCGGGCAGCAGGTGGGCGAGCGGCTGACGGCGCTTGGCGTGCATGTGGAAGGGGTGGCCGCCACCGCGCGCGATGGCGTGCACGGCACCGACGAGCTGCCCGCGCTGCTGGGCGCGGCCGACGTGGTCGTACTGCTCGTGCCGCTGTCACCGAGCACACGCGGCATGTTCGGCGAGGCAATGCTCGCGCACATGCGCCCCGGCGCGCTGCTCGTGAACGCCGCACGGGGAGCGATCGTGGACACGGACGCGCTGCTCGCGCAGTTGCAGGCGGGGCGCATTCGCGCGGCGCTCGACGTCACCGACCCCGAGCCACTGCCGCCCGGCCATCCGTTGTGGGACGCCCCGGGGCTGCTGCTCACGCCGCATCTCGCCGGCGATAGTCCGCAGGCCGAGCAGCGCGTGTACCGCTTCATCGGCGAGCAGATCCGCCGCTACGCGCGCGGCGAGGCGTTGCTGAACGTCGTGCAAGTCCCCGACGGCGACGCTTCCCAGCAGCTGCATGGATCAGTGTCTTTCAACGTCCCCGACGAGGAGATGGTCAAGCCAATCGACATCGAGTGGGATGCCAACCGGTGAGTGTCACGGGGCCAGCTCCGCGCGCAGCTCTGCCATGCGCAGCACCGCCTCGGCCGCGTGGCGCCCCGAGTCGCGCCTGCCGCCGCCGGCGCGCGCGAGCGCCTGCTCCATCGTGTCACACGTCAGCACGCCGAAGGCGCACGGCACGCCGCTCTGCAGCCCCACCTGCTGGATGCCGCGCGCGGCCTCGGCGCAAACGTAGTCGTAATGGTCGGTCTCGCCGCGGATGACCGCACCGAGGCAGGCGACGCCGTCGAAACGGCCGGACTTGGCTGCGTAGCTGGCGGCGAGCGGCAGCTCGAAAGCGCCTGGCACGTCGAATATTTTTATTTGATGGGGGCCGGCCTGTGCGAAGGCGTCGCGCGCGCCGCTCACGAGGCGGTCGGCCAAATCTTGGTAGAAGCGGGCGACGACAATCGCGAAGGTCACTCGCCCGCCTCGCGGTCGCGCCGTCGGTCGTGCTCGCGCTCTGAGTGCAGCAGCTCGGCGTCGAGGTTCATGCCCTGGTGGTGCAACGTGTGGCCCATGCGCTGGGCCTTCGTGCGCAGGTACGCCGCGTTGTGCTCGTTCGGTGGGTGCACGATCGGGATCTGCGCGCTGACGGACAGGCCGTAGCCCTCCAGGCCGCGGATCTTCTTCGGGTTGTTCGTGAGGATGCGGATCGAGCTCAGGCCCAGGTCCGCGAGGATCTGCGCGCCGATGCCGTAGTCGCGCAGATCGGCCGGCAGTCCGAGACGCTCGTTGGCTTCGACCGTGTCCAGGCCGTCCTCCTGCAGACGGTACGCCCTGAGCTTGTTCAAAAGGCCGATGCCGCGGCCCTCCTGCGCGAGGTACAGCAGTACGCCCTCGCCCTCCGCCTCGATCATCGCCAGCGCGCTGTCCAGCTGCTCGCCGCAGTCACAGCGCAGGGAGTGGAACACGTCGCCTGTCAGGCACTCGCTGTGCACCCTGACCAGGACGTCGGGCTTGCCCGCGACGTCGCCCTTGACCAGCGCCACGTGGTGCTTGTCGTCCACCAAGGAGCGGTAGCCCACGGCGCTGAACTCGCCGTAAGCGGTCGGCAGGCGCGTCGCCACCACGCGTTCCACCAGGCGATCGTTGCGCCGGCGGTAGGCGATCAGATCCGCAATCGTGACCATTTTCAGGCCATGACGCTCGCAATACTCCGCGAGATCGCCCACGCGGGCCATCGAACCGTCCTCGTTCATCACCTCGCAAATCACACCCGCCGGGATCAGCCCCGCCAGGCGCGCCAGATCGACCGACGCCTCGGTGTGCCCCGTGCGCTCGAGCACCCCTCCCGCCTTCGCCTTCAACGGGTTCACGTGCCCCGGCTGCACCAGGTCATCCGGCTTGCTGGACGGGTCGATCGCCACCTGCATCGTGCGTGCCCTGTCATGCGCGGACACCCCCGTCGTGACGCCCTCGCGCGCCTCGATCGTCACGGTGAACGGCGTCTGCAACGCGGACTCGTTCTTGGCCGTCATCAGCTCCAGGCCCAGCTCGTCGCAGCGCGCCGGGGTCAGAGCCAGGCAGATCCAGCCGCGCGCCTCCGTGGCCATGAAGTTGATCGCCTCCGGCGTCACGAACTGCGCAGCCATCACAAGGTCGCCCTCGTTCTCGCGGTCCTCGTCGTCGCAGACCACCACCATCTTGCCCGCGCGGATCTCATCCAGCGCCTCCTCGATCGTCGCGAAGGGGGACGCGGTCTTGACGTTGGACTCGGAGCTGCTCATGCGATCACTTTAGTTGCAGCTTGCGGCATGGACACGCAGGGCAAGCTGGGCAAGGACGCAGGGAGCGAAGTGTGCTACGCACACGAGCGACCGAGGACGCAGATCCAGCGCCGCCATGCGTGTTCATGGGCGGGCCTCCATCAGGCGCTCTACATGCTTGGCGAGGATGTCAACCTCCAGGTTCACACGCTCGCCCCGTTGTATCTGACCCAGGTTGGTGCGCTCCAGGGTCTCCGGTATCAACGACACCGAGAACCCACCCTCGTGCAGCCCGCTGATCGTCAGGCTCACGCCGTTCACGCACACGGAGCCCTTCTCCACCAGATAGCGCATCAGGGGCTCCTCAGCGTCGATGTCCAACACGCGCGCGAAACCCTCCCCGCGGATATCGGCCACCGCTCCAGTGCCATCGACGTGCCCCTGCACGATGTGCCCACCCAGGCGTCCGTCCGCACGCAAGGCCAGCTCCAGGTTCACACGCGCGCCGTCATCCAGGGCGCCCAGGGCAGAGCGGCGCAGGGTCTCCTCCATCGCCTGCGCCTCGAAATGCTCGCCGTTCACACGGGTGGCCGTAAGGCAAACGCCGTTCACGGATACCGAGTCGCCCTCGCCCAGCTCGGATGCCAGGCTCGTCGCTATGCGGAGCGTCGCGCCACCGCCGTCGCGCTGCACGCTGCGCACCTCGCCGAGGTCTGCGATCAGGCCCGTGAACACCTCACCACTCCCGCAGCCGCGCCGAGATCAACAGGTCATCGCCCACGCGCTCGCACTCGAACGTCAGCGCGCGCAGCGCCTGCGAGATGCTTTCCACGCCTTCGCCCTCCAGCGGGTCGCGCGCCGTTTTACCGCCCAGCAACAGCGGCGCCAGGAACAGCCGGATCTCGTCGATCTCGCCCGCGTCCAAGAACGCCCCCGCCAGGTGCGGCCCGCCCTCCAGCAGCACCGCCGAGACGCCCCCCGCGCCCAGCTGATCCAGGGCGCTGCGCACGCGCGCCGGCTCGTTTTCGCCGGTCGCCACGAGCACCTGCGCACCCGCCGCCTCCAGCGCGTCCGTGTCCACCCGCGCCGCCGCGCGCGAAACCACCACCGTCAGAGGGATCTCCGTGGCAGCGCCCACCAGCTGGGAGGTCGGCGGCAGCCGCGCGAGCGAGTCGAACACCACCCTGCGCGGCTGGCGCTCGAGCTCCGCCGGCTCGCCCGCGGGCCGCGCCGTCAGCTGCGGGTCGTCGGCGAGCGCCGTGCCGATGCCCACCACCACAGCATCCACCTCCGAGCGCCACAGGTGCGCGCGCTCGCGGCTGTCCTCGCCGCTGATCCACTTGCTGTCCCCCGCCCGTGTCGCAACCTTGCCGTCGAGCGTCATCGCCGACTTGAACAGCACCCAGGGCCGGCCCACCCGCGCCGCCTTGCGAAACGCCTGGTTCAGCAGCCGCGCGCGCGTGGCCTGCTCGCCGTCCGCCATCACCACCTCCACGCCCTCATCGCGCAAGATCCCCAGCCCCCGCCCCGAAGCCTTCTCCGTCGGGTCATCCGAGCCCACCACCACGCGTTTGATGCCCGCCTGAATGATCGCCTCCGTGCAAGGCGGCGTCTTGCCCTCGTGGCAGCAGGGCTCAAGGGAGACATAGAGAGTTGCGTCGCCGAGATCCGTCATCCCGCACGCCTCGATCGCGTTCACCTCCGCATGCGCCGCGCCGTAGCGTTCGTGCCAGCCCTCCCCCAGCACCTCCTCATCGCGCGCCACCACGGCCCCCACCACAGGGTTGGGTTTCACCGCGCCGGTCCCCCGCTGCGCCAGCTCGATCGCGCGCTCCAAGTGCACGCGGTCGGTCTCTGTGCCGATCGTCATTCCAAGCTCAGGATACCGGGGCCGCCGCCGCGCACCGCCCCCCGCTCAGGCGGTAGATCGTCATTTCCGGCCCCGGGCGGTGGTAAGCGAGCGGATAGAAATCAAAGCTCCAGTCAAAATTGAACGCCACCGGGTGCGCGCCCATCGCGTACGGCGAGACGTGGTAGACGACTTTGCCAGCGCGCGCGAGGGTTTTGTAGTAGGCCACGGCTTCGGGGACCGCGTTTGGTTCCACCAGCGCCCGCCCCTGCTGCATAGAGCCCACTATCACCCAGCAGTAGCCTTCGCGCTCGTAGTAGCCGATCAACGCGGGGCGCAAAGTACGCTCGTAGTCCTCGATCCCCACGGTGATGCCCGTCGGCCCCACCAGCTGGCCGTTCAAGAACACCTCTTCCTCCGACGGGTACTTGCTCCAGCGCGCCCCATCCGGCGTGGCCGGGTTGAAGTGCCCGATGTCGCTCGCCCAGACGTCAGGGGAGACCGGCTCGGCGACGATCTTCGCGTCCTTCGGTATGTGCGCCACCATCCATTCGCGCGTCAGCGTTCTCGTGTCCGCGCGCGAGAGCACCAGGTCCGAATGGACGCTGTAGATCAGACCCTGCGCGCACAGCACGACCGCCGCCAGCGCGATGGCTGCCAGGCGCGGCCCGCGCGTCGGGGGAACCGGTGCGCCGGCGACACCGTCGCGCGCGCTCCCGCCGCTACGCGACCCCCTCCCCCTCCCCCAAAAAAACCTGCAAAGCTTCCCGCTGACATCGAGGGCGAACCAAGCCGCCAGCAAACAGACAATCGGGAAGATCGGTAAGAGCCAGCGGCCGAAGTAGCGCCCCTGCAGGCCCATGAACGCGAGGAACAAGAGCGGTGCCGGGACGAGCATCCAGCCCAGGCGTTTGTCCTTGCGCCAGATCGTGAGCACGCCGCCCAGCGCCGCCAGCGCCGGCGCCCAGCCCAGGCCCCACGTCAGCGACCACAGGTAGTAGCGCACTCCCCCCGTGTGCCCCGCGCCGAGCTTGCCCTGCGCTTCGCCGGCCAGCTGCGACTGGTGGTTCAGTTCGCCGCGGAAGGCGCTGAAGTCGAGCAGCGCATACGGGTTCGCCACCAGGAAGCTCGCCAGGGCCAGGCCGCCCGCCAGCGTGAGGTCGGTCAGCGTGCGTCTGCGGGCCTCGGGGTGCTCGAGGTAGCGGCAAGCGGCGGCGCTGAGTAGCGGCAGCACGACGATACCCGCCGTGTACTTCGTCGCGCAGCCCAGCCCCAGGCCGATGCCCGCCAGCACGTAATCGCGCCGGCGCCCCGTGCGCAGCACCCCCGCCGCGCCCAGCAGCGCCAGCGTCAGCGGCGCCAGCGTGGCCGCGTCGTTGAGCACCAGGTGCGCGTAGAACACCGGCAGGAACGCCACCGCCTCCAGGGCCGCCGCCAGCAGCGCCACGGTGCGGCCGAACAGGCGCCTGCCAACGAGATACAGCAGCCATACGGCGAGCACGCCGAGCAGCGCCACGGCGATCCGGCCGAGCAGGTACACCTCGCTCGGGTGCAGCTCGAACGCGCGCTGCGCCGCCGCGCCGCTGCCGAACCACACGCGGTAGATGCCATGCAGCAGGTACGTCAGCGCCGGCGGGTTGGCGAAGTAGTGCGGGTTCAGGCCATTTGCGTTGAACATCGCGATCGCCTTGCGCGCGAAGTGGTCGTTCTCGTCGGAGTTGTAGGCGTAGGGCAGCCCCTGCTTGATGCCCCACAGGCGCAGGGCCAGCGCGCCCGCGAGGATCGCGCCCGGGGCGAGCCAGAGGCGCCACCCGCGCGCGGCCGGGAGCGCAGCCGACGCCGTCCCCGCGGCTCCCGCGGGCTCCTCCACAGTGGGGCTATGCGCAGCGGGCATAGACCGCGTAGTACTGGCTGGTCAGGATCAGTCGGAAGCCCCGCATCGGCACCTGGTCGAGCGGGTTGTCGCTCTGTTCGACGAGCGCCTGGCGGAACACCGCTTCGCCGAGGGGGTACACGGCCACGCCGTGCGTGGCGCGTTCGCGCAGCGTCGCGTTGCCCGTGCGTGCGAGTGTGCGCGCCTGGCTGCGCGCGACGATCGCGCTCGGCGGGGCGTCGAGCAGCCAGCGCGCGTCGGGCATCAGCTTGTGGTTGGGCAGCGACAGCGGCCCGCACTTGCGCAGGTCCGCGCGCACCCGCGGGTCCTTCAGCACCTGCGCCAGTGCGTTGTGCGAATCGTCGCGGAACGCCAATTCGTTTTCGATCCCTGTCACGCTCACGGTGGCCACCGCCTGTGCCACGCCGATCGCCACGAGCAGCGCCGCGCCCGCCATCCACACGCGCCGCAGCGTGCCGCCGGGTTCGAGCATCGACCAGCCGCCGATTGCCACCGCGCCGAACAGCATCACCAGCACGGCCGGCGTCAGCAGGTAGCGGTCGATCACCGACGTGCCCGCCGCGCCCAGTAGGAGGAACGTGAGCAGGCCCGAGAGCAGCAGTGCCAGTGGCACACGCGCGCGTTTGGGTGTCAAGAGGAATGCCAGGATCGCCCCCACGATGCCGCCGAGCACGAGCGGCAGCTTGTCCAGGCGCACCATGAATTCCCAAGCCGCCCCAGGGATGTTGGAGATCCCCTGCGTGCGCCCCAGCTGTTCGGCCAGCCCCGCCGTCGAGTGCAGCGAGTAGGCCGGGTCGCCCGTCACGGCCAGGTCCACCAGCGCCCACAGGAGTGGGGCGGCGAGCGTGAGCGCCGCGTAGGTCGCGAGCGTGCGCCACGCGCGAGGGGGTGGAGACTGGGGTTCCGCTGTGGGGGGCAGCTCCCGCACCTGCTGGCCAGGCTGCTCGGCCTTCCACCAAGCGCGCACCGTCGGCCAAGCGCACCAGAGGAAATACACGCCGGCAAGTAGCCAGGCGTCCGGGCGCAGCAGGCCCGCCGCCGCCAGCAAGAGGAAGACCTGTGTGCCTCGACGCGGCTTGGCGGCCTCGAGCGCCCCCGCCCACACGACCAGCGCCATGTAGGAGAAGTCGAGGTAGCCCTGCGCCGCCAGTGACTCGTAATCGAAGCGGGTGCAAAGGATCAGCGCCGAGATCCAGCCCACGAGCGGACCGAACGTGAGGCGCCCCAGTCGGTAGACCCCTGCAACAAGGGCTACAAACGAGGCGATCGCGCCGAGAATCATCACGCGGTCCCCGGATTGCCCGAACAGCGCGGCGAACACACCGAAGGCGATCGCCAGTGGGTGCTCCGTGGGCGCCCGATACACCTGAAACACGGGCAGGTGCAGGTGCAGCACGTCGCGACCCCAGATCAGCGCGTAGTAGCTGTCGTATGTGGGGTATGTGGGGAAGGCCAGGTAGCCGATCAGGGCGCCCGCACACAGCACGCCGAAGCCCAGCTTCGCCCAGGTCGATGCGGGCACGGCGCGCAGGCGGGAAAGGCGCCCATGATCTAGCCGCCTGGCCTGCGGCCGCGTGAGCGTTGCGCCTTGCATCAGCCCCAGAGCCTATCCTGCGTCCATGCGGCCTATGCCCATCACCCGGCCCCGCCCGCGCCGCGACGGATGCGCCTGCCCGTGAAGCTGATCATCCAGATCCCCTGCTGGAACGAGGCGCAGACCCTCCCGGCGACGCTGGCAGACCTGCCGCGCGAGGTTGCGGGCTTTGACACGGTCGAGTGGCTGGTGATCGACGATGGCTCCACCGATGCCACGGTCGAGGTCGCGCGGCGCGAAGGCGTACACCATCTCGTGCGCCTCACCAACAACAAGGGCCTCGCGGCCGGCTTCCAGGCCGGGCTGGATGCGTGCTTGAAGCTCGGCGCCGACGTGATCGTCAACACCGATGCAGACAACCAGTACTACGGCCCCGACGTCGCCCGCCTGGTGGCACCGATTCTGGAGGGCCGCGCCGACATGGTCGTGGGCGACCGCGAGGTGGCCGACATCGCGCACTTCTCGCCGCTGAAGAAATCGCTGCAGCGGCTCGGGTCCTGGGTCGTGCGCCAGGCCTCCTCCACGTCGCTGCCCGACACGACATCCGGTTTCCGCGCGTATAACCGCGAGGCCGCCATCCAGATGCTCGTCGTCTCGAAGTTCACCTACACGCTGGAGACGATCATCCAGGCCGGCAAGATGCTCGTCGCCACCGACCACGTCCCCGTCCGCACCAACGCCGCCACGCGCGAGTCGCGCCTGTTCCCCTCGATGTGGGCCTACGTGCGACGCAACGCCATCTCCATCTTCCGCATCTACGCGCAGTACGAGCCGCTGCGGGTCTTCTGGAGCCTCTCCGCCGTGATCGGAGTAGCCGCGCTGGCGGTGTGGATCCGGTTCGCCGTGGCCTATGCCGAAGGGTCCGGCAAGGGCCACGTGCAGTCCTTGATCCTGGGGGCCGTGCTGTTCATAGCGGCCATCGTGCTGTGGGCGCTTGGAGTCATAGGGGACTTGCTCGCCGCGCAGCGCGTGATGACGCAGAAGACCTTCGAGCGGGTGCGGCGCATCGAACTGCAACTGGGTGTCGCGCCTTCCCATTACGAACGCGGCTCGGAGGTCGGCCCGGCTCCCGCGGCGCCATCCCAGCCCGGCGCGGTTGGCGAGCCCGCGGGATCGCGACCCGACGAGCAGCCACAGCCCGAAGAGGCGGTGCGGGTTTGAGCTCCGGCGTCACCGTCTCCTCCGACGGCACGATCACCGGCAACACCTACGACAAGTACGGCTCCACCAACCCGCTGGTGCGGCGCATGATGGCCGGGTTCGAGCGCTCGCTCGATGAGCTGTTCGCGCTCGCCGACCCGCAGTCGCTGCTCGACGTCGGCTGCGGCGAGGGTGTGCTCGTGCACGAATGGGCGTTGCGCCTCGGCGAGAGCAAGCGCGTCGTGGGCATCGACCTGGAGGAGGACTCGATCCAGCAGGGATGGTCAGAGCGTCAGGCGCCCAACCTCGAGTACAAGGTCATGCGCGCCGAGAACCTGCCGTTTGCGGACGACGAGTTCGACCTGGCGTGCGCGATCGAGGTACTGGAGCACGTGCCCGACCCGGAGCACACCGTGGCCGAGATGGCGCGCTGCGCGCAGCGCCATCTGCTCGTCTCCGTGCCGCGCGAGCCGCTGTGGCGGATGCTCAACATGGCGCGCGGCGCCTACTGGTCGGACCTAGGCAACACGCCCGGGCACCTCAATCACTTCTCGCGGCGCAGCTTCGTCGCGCTGCTCACGCGCCACGGCAGGGTCACCGAGGTGCGCTCGCCCTTCCCGTGGACGATGCTGCTTGTCCGGCTCTGAAGACAGGCGCACCGGGGCAGACGCGACCCGCTCCTACGGCAGCGGCGCGCGCATCCTCTCGATCGGCATCGCCTCCACGGGCCTGCTGACGTTCGCCTACTTCTCGATCGCCAGCCACGTCCTCGGGGAAACGCAGGCCAAGCAGGTCGATCTGTTGTGGTCGGTGATGTTCGTGATCATCTCCGTGATCTACCGCCCCACCGAACAGCTGCTCTCGCGCACGATCGCCGACCGCGCGGCAAGGGGGCACTCGCGGCATCCGATGCGCGTCCCGATCGTGATCCAGCTGAGCTTCGCCCTCGCGTTCCTGCTGCTCGCGCTGGCCTTCCACGAAGTGCTGATCGACGACGTCTTCGAGCACTATTCCGCGCTCTACTACGTGCTCGTCGTGGGCACGCTGGCCTACGCCGCCAGCTACTTCGCACGCGGGTGGCTCGCGGGCCACAAGTACTTCGCGCTGTACGGCGGCCTCGTGCTGATGGAGTCGGTCTCGCGCCTGTGCTTCGCGCTGGCCGTCGCCCTGGGCATCGCCAGCGGGCAGACAGCTGTGGCGCTCGGCATCGCAGCCGCGCCGCTGGTGTCGCTGGCAGTGGTGCCCGCGGCGTTCGCGCGCAGCGGCCAGGAACGGCGCGAGCTGACGCCCGACGTCTTCACTGCCGACGAGGCCGACGCCGCACTGGCGGGACCCGGCGCGGAGGGCATCCAGGAGGCCACGCACGACGAGCTCTCGCTGCGGCGGGGAGCTGGCTTCGTCTTCTCGGTGTCGGGGATCATGCTCTCCGAGCAGACGCTGCTGAACGCGGCCGTGCTGACGGTGGCCGCCACGTCGAGCAACGAAGCGCTCGCGGGCATCGTCTTCAACGTGCTGCTGATAGCGCGCGCGCCGCTGCAGCTCTTCCAGGCGATCCAGACCACGCTGCTGCCCCACCTCGCTGGCCTTGAGGCCACGGAGGGTCACGAGGCTTTCGCGCGGGCGATCAGCGTGACGGTGCGCGCGATCACTGCCTTTGCCGCGGCCGTCGCGCTGGGGCTGCTGGCGATCGGGCCGTTTGTGATGTCGCACCTCTTCGGTCAGCACTACACCTACGGGCGCTACGGCCTCGCGCTGGTAGGCATCGGCATGGGGCTGCACCTGGTCTCCGGCGCACTGAACCAGGCCGCCTTGGCGCGCGACCGCGCGCGTATCGCCACCGCCTGCTGGGGGCTCGCGGCGACGGTGTTCGTCGCCTGGATGTTCGTACCGGCCGTGGAAGAACAGGTGTTGCGCACTGAGATCGGCTATACCGGCGCCACGGCGCTGCTGGTGCTCATGCTGGGTGTGCTCTACCGCAGCAGCGGCGCAGGGCGCTCACCGGTTCAGGCGGCATCCACCGCGCGGGCGATCGCCAGGTAGGCCGCGCCCGGATCCGGGGCGGTGAACACAGCGGAGCCGGCCACGAACAGCGACGCACCCGCGACGCGGCAGAGCGGCGCCGTGTCTGGGTCGATGCCGCCGTCCACCTCAAGCGCCGGAGCGTCGCCGATCAGCGCCCGTAGCCGCTCGATCTTCGCGGGCGAGCCGGCGATGAACTCCTGGCCACCCCAGCCTGGGCTTACAGTCATGCAGAGCGCCAAGTTGAGCGTGGGCGCGATCTCGCCGAGCAGCTCGACGGGAGTGGCGGGGTTGATCGCCACGCCGACACCCGCCCCGTGCTCACGAATCAACTCGGCGACGCGTGCAGCGTGGGCGGTGGCCTCGATGTGGAACGTGATCGAGTCGGCGCCTGCCTTGGCGAAGTCGGCCACGTGACGCTCGGGGCGCTCGATCATCAGGTGCACGTCGAGCATGCCCCCGACGTCGTGCACCTGCTCGCTCAGCGCCGATACGACAAGCGGCCCTAGCGTGATCGGAGGCACGAAATGGCCGTCCATCACGTCCACATGGATCACGCGCGCGCCCGCGGCCAGCACCTCGCCGACCTGCTCGCGTAGGCGCCCGAAATCAGCGGAGAGGATCGAGGGGGCGACGCGCACCGCTGTCATGGCGGTCATATCGGCTGGAGCATGGAATCGCCGCAGTTGTTGCATTTCACGATCGCAGTGGATGACATGCGCACGATCGTGGAGTGCTCACCGCAGTTGGGGCACACCGAGGCCAGCTCGAAACGGTGCAGGCAGTTCACGCAGCGGTAGCGGCCGGGCAGGTTGGTGGAACGCAGCCACGGCTCGCCGCAGTGCGGGCACAACGGCCCCAGGTTGACCTCGGCGCCGCCCGGGGTCTTTTTCTCGGCGGAGTCCATGCGTCCCTCTCAGCTCTTGTGCAGCCGCGCGATAAAGAAGCCGGCGGTGTGGTCGCGGTGGGGCATTGTCATGACGGGTCCCTCAGCAGCGGGCGCGAACTCGGGATGGGACTTCAGGAAGGCCGCCACCTGCTGCTCGTTCTCGCTCGTAGAGATGGTGCACGTAGAGTAGACCAGCACGCCGCCCGGACGGAGCGCCTGGGCGCCGGCGTCCAGAATCGCCCCCTGCACGCGCGTCATCTCGGCAATGCTCTCCGGTGTCACGCGCCAGCGCAGGTCCGCCCGCGCCTGCAGGGTGCCGAGACCCGAGCAGGGCGGGTCCACGAGCACGCAGTCGAACTGGGCTTCGCCTGAGCGCGGGAGCGCGGCGTCGGCCAGCTGCACGCGGATGTTCGTGGCGTGCAGCCGCTTGGCGGTCCGCTGCAGCTCCGCCGCGCGGCGGGGGTTGCGCTCGACCGCGACGACCTCGCCCGGCCCGCCGCCCCCCGCCCCGCCCGCGCCTTCGTTCCCCGCCTCTACCGGCCCCTGCATGAGCGCAGCGATGTGCGTGCTCTTGCCGCCCGGCGCCGCGCACAGGTCGAGCACCCGCTCCCCCGGCTGCGGGTCGAGCACGTGCGCGACGAGCATCGCCGCGCGGGACTGCGCGATGAAGGCCCCCGCGCCCCACAGCGGCGAGGCGTGCGCGTCGAAAGGGCCGTCGAGCACCAGTGCCTCGGGCAGCCGCGGGTCTGTGTGCGTGGCGATGGGCAGCTTGCGCGCGAGTGCGGCGGCGTCGGTCACGAGCGTGTTGGCGCGCAGCGCCACCTCCCCCGGCTCGTTGTCGTAGGCCATCAGCGCGCGGGCATCCTGCGGGCCAAGGTCCCGCCACCACATCTGTGCGAGCCACTCGGGATGTGAGTGCATGATCGCGGCGTGCTTGGGTGTGCTGTCGTCGAGTGCTCCGAGCATGGCCTGCCCCTCGCGCGTTGCGCGCCGCAGCACCGCGTTGACGAGCCCGTGCCCACGTCCGCCGCGCCCGCCGTGGTCGGCGATCTTGGCCAGCTCGACGGCGTCGGCCACCACCGCGTGATCGGGCGCGCCGTCGAGATACAGCAACTCGTACATCCCCAGCCGCAGCGCCGCCAGCACGGGAGGATCGAGGCGCCCCACAGGCCGCTCAGCCAGCCGCTCGATCAGGTAGTCCAGCGTGCCGCGCCGCTGCACCGCGCCATAGGCCAGGCGCATCGCCAGCGCCCGGTCGCGGGCGTCCAGCGCGCGCGCCTCGGCGTGCAGCGCCTGATCGGCGTAGGCCCCGCGCTCGAACACGCGGCGCAGGACCGTGTAGGCGCACAGGCGCGCCGGGGCGACCTTGACAGCCGTGGCCGGGCGTGCCGAGGCCATCACGCGGGCCGGTGGGCGTGGCCGCGTAGGTAGGCGCCAGCATCCATCGGGCGGCCACCGGGAGGCTGCACGCAGATCAGATCCAGGGCGCCGTCGGGCGTTCCGAGCAGCAGGCGTCCGTCCTCGGCCACGAGCACTCCCGAGGGCGGTCCATCCGCAACGACGGCCGCGCGCTGCACCCCCAGGAAGCTGCCGTCCTCTCGCGCGAGGCGTGCGCCGACGTGCGGCTGCAGCGCCCTGACCGTGCGCTCTAGCTCCACCGCCGGGCGGTCGGGGTCGAGTAGACGGTCCTCGGGGCCGATCTTCTCGGCGTATGTGACGCCCTGCTCCTCCTGCTCGATGAACTCGGGGTGCTCGTCCAGCGCCCGAATCAGCAGCTCCCCGCCGAGCCGCCGCAGCCGGGGCGCGAGCGAGCCATAGGTGTCGTCTGCTTTGACCGGCTCGCTGACCATGAGGCACACGGGTCCGCTGTCAAGGCCGGCGGTGAGACGCATGATCGAGACCCCCGTCTCGGCGTCCCCGGCCATGATCGCCCGCTCGACCGGAGCCGCCCCGCGCCAGCGCGGCAGCAACGAGGGATGCACGTTGAGGATCTCCCAATCGCTGAGTAGCGGCTCCTTGATGATCGCCCCGAAGGCGCAGACGATCACCGCCTCGGGTGCGGCAGCTGCGATGCGCTCGCGCGTGCCCTGCTCGTTGACGCTCTCGGGCTGCTCCAGCGCGATGCCCAAGGCGCGCGCCGTGTCGGCGACGGGGGGCGAGGCGAGCTTGCGTCCCCGCCCGCGCGGCCGGTCAGGCCGGGTGAGGACGAGCGTCGGGCGATGGGGCGTCGCGGCCAGTTGCTCCAGCACGGAGGCCGCGAACTCGGACGTGCCGAGGAAGACCGTGCCGGCGGTGGATGCGGGGCTCCCGGTGCCCACAAACCCCGTGTTCGTGCCGCTAGGCGACGCTGGCCTCCCGCTGCGCCTCGCGCATGGCGCGCATCGCTTCCTTGCGCACCCCGCGAGACACGCGGTCGAGGATCAGCACGCCGTCGAGATGGTCGATCTCGTGCTGGATCACGCGCGCCTCCAGTTCCTGTGCCTCGACCACGACCTCGCCCCCGGTGGCGTCCTGCGCGCGCACGCGCACCTGCGCCGGGCGCTCGACCTCGATGTGAACGCCGGGCAGGCTGAGGCAGCCCTCTTCGGCGATCTCCGTCTCCTCGCTGGCCCACTCAAGCACGGGATTGACGAGCGCGGTGATCTCGTGCTCAGAGTCGGTGCGATACACGAGCACCCGATGGGAGACGCCGATCTGGTTGGCGGCCAGGCCAATGCCGAGCGCGTCACTCATCAGCGCACCCATGCGCTCGATCTCAGCCCGCAGTGTCTCATCGAAGCGCTCGACGGGCACGGCGGTGGCGCGCAGCACGGGGTCGCCGAGCTTGCGCACGTAGCGCAGCGCCGCGTCGCGGCGGGCGATCGTCTCGGGATCGAGCTCCTTAGGGGGCTCGGAGTCCTCGAGCTCCTCGACCTCGCGGGGCTTCTCGACCTCGCGGGGTTCTTCGGGCTCCAGAGGTTCCTCGGGCTCCATCTCAAGAGTGCGGTCGGTGCTGGCCATCGTCTCTTGATTTTATTGCGGATCGACGTCCACGCTGAAGCTCACCCCGGAGTGGGTGCGCGTGCCGGAGGTCTGCTGCACGGCCTCGCCGATGGCGCGCACCGCTGGCGCGCGCTCGGAGGCCTTGATCACGAGCACCTGACGCTCGCGCTCGCGCAGACGAAACAACGCGGCCGGGCCGAGCACGTCGCCGAGCACGCCGGGCGCAGCGAGTGCCAGGCGCTCGCGGATCGCCTGCGCCGCCGCCCGCGCGGGCGGGGTCTGGGCGGCCGAGCAGACGATGCGCACCAGGTGCGAGAACGGCGGGTAGCAGAGCGCCTGTCTGCGTTCCAGCTCGCCCGCGAGGAAGCCGTCGCTGTCGTGGCGCGCTGCGTGCTGGATCGAGCGCGCCTGCGGCGCGATGGTCTGGACGAGCACCTGCCCCTCCCCGCCGCGCCCCACGCGCCCAGCGAGCTGGGCGATCAGCGCGAAGGTGCGCTCCTCGGCGCGGAAGTCGGGGAAGCGCAGGGTGGCGTCGGCGTCGAGCACCACGCCGAGTGCGATGTCGGGGAAGTCGTGCCCCTTGGCGACCATCTGCGTGCCGAGCAGCACACCCGCGGGGGCCGCCTCGAAGCGGCGCAGCAGCGTGGCCACGCCGCGGGCACTCGCGACCGTGTCGGCGTCGAGGCGAAAGACGGGGAAGCTGCCGTCATCCAGCGCCGCGGCGAGATCGTGCTCCAGACGCTCGGTGCCGGCTCCGTGACGCGCGAGCGTGCTGGAACCGCACTCGCAGCGCTCGGGCAAGGGTCGGCGGTAGCCGCAGTGATGGCAGGCCAGCTGACCCTGCGCGCGGTGCAACACGAGCGCCACGTCGCAGTGGGGGCAGCTCCAGACCTCCCCGCACGAGCGGCAGGAGAGGAAGTTCGACCACCCGCGGCGGTTGAGCAGCACGATCGCCTTGCGCCCCGCCTGTCTGACCTCGGCGAGCACCTGCGCCGTGCGAGGGTGCAAGCCCGGCGGCAGACCGCACATGTCGAGCACCTCAACCGCAGGCAGCGGGCGTCCGTCCACGCGCTCGGGCAGACGCAGCGAAGCAACGGCGTGATGGCTCTCCGGCCGCGGGGTGGCGCTGCCCAGCAAGAGCAGCGCACCGCAGTCGCGCGCGCGGCGCGCGGCCACCACGCGGGCGTCGTAGCGAGGGTCGCCTTCGTGCTTGTAGGAGGCGTCGTGCTCCTCGTCGAGCACGATCAGGCCAAGCGGCTCGATCGGCGCGAACACGGCAGAGCGCGGCCCCACGCAGACGCGCGCCTCGCCGCAGCGCAGGCGCCGCCACTGCTCGTAGCGCTCGCCGGCCGACAGGCGCGAGTGCATGACGGCGACCGTGTCTCCGAAGCGCTCGAGGAAGCGGGCGACGATCTGCGGCGTGAGCGCGATCTCGGGCACCATCACGATCGCCCCGCGCCCCTGCTCCAGGATGGCAGCGGTCGCACGCAGGTAGACCTCGGTCTTGCCCGAGCCGGTCACGCCGTGCAACAGGCGATGTGCCGTGCGACGCTCCGCAAGCGCCGCCAGCAGCGGCTGCAGCGCGGCCTGCTGGGCGGCGGTGAGCTGGGGCAGGCCAAGGCCGCGCGCGCCCACCGGCAGATGCTCGGCGCGTTTGGGCGTACGGCGTTTGCGTCCGGAGAGGCGTCGCGCTGCGCCGGGGGGCAGTACGAGCGTCAGCGCGCGCGCGAGGGTGGAGCAGTACTCCGCGGCGATCCACTCGGCGAGCGCGACGAGATCGACGGGCACGCCGAGCTCCAGTGCACGCAGGGGGGCGAGCAGGCGCTCGTCGGCGATCTCGCTGTTCTCGGCGAGGCCCGTGACGACCCCGAGCACCTCGCGGCGCCCGAACGGCACGACGAGCATCGAGCCGACGCCGATGCCCTCGCGCAGCTCCGCCGGTAGGCGGTAGTCGAACGGCCCGCGCAGCGCGCGGGCCGTGGTCATGGGCTCGACCTTGGCGATGGACATCGCCGCTGACCCTATTGGGGGAGGCGGTCAGAGCCCGGCGGCGCTGCGCAGCGCCGCGGCGCGGTCGGTGCGCTCCCACGTGAAGTCGTGGTCGTCGCGGCCGAAGTGCCCGTAGGCAGCGGTCTTCTGGTAGATCGGCCGGTGCAGACGCAGCTCCTCGCGGAAGGCCCCGGGGCGCAGGTCGAAATGCTCGTCCACCAGCTGCGCGATCTGCGCGCGGCCGACCTTCTCGGTGCCGAACGTCTCGACCATCACCGACACCGGGTGAGCCACGCCGATCGCGTAGGCGACCTGCACCTCCGCGCGCTCGGCAAGGCCGGCGGCGACGATGTTCTTGGCCACCCAGCGTGCAGCGTAGGCGGCGGAGCGATCCACCTTGGAGGGGTCCTTGCCGGAGAAGGCGCCGCCGCCGTGACGGGCCATCCCGCCGTAGGTGTCGACGATGATCTTGCGCCCCGTCAGCCCGCAGTCGCCCATCGGCCCGCCGATCACGAAACGGCCGGTGGGGTTGACGAGGAAGTTCTTCAGCAGCTTCTTCTCCTCATACAGCTCGCTCGGCAGCACGGGGCGCAGCACGTGCTCGAACAGGTCGGGCTTGATCAGCGCCTCGGCGTCGATGCCATCGGCGTGCTGTGTGGAGATCAGGATCTTTTCGATCTCCACCGGCCTGCCGTCCTGGTAGCGCACGGTCACCTGCGTCTTGCCGTCGGGGCGCAGGTAGGGCAACACATCTCCTTTGCGCACCTCCGCCAGGCGCTTGGCGAGCTTGTGCGCCATCGCAATCGGCAGCGGCATCAGCTCTTCGGTCTCGCGCGTGGCGTAGCCGAACATCATCCCCTGATCGCCCGCGCCGGCGACGTCGAGCTCGTCCTCGTCGGCCGGGTCGTGGCGCGTCTCATAGGCCGCGTCCACCCCCTGCGCGATGTCGGGCGACTGCTTGTCGATCGCGTTAATGACGGCGCATGTATCACAGTCAAATCCGTAGGCGGCATTGTCATAGCCGATCCGTCGCACGGTCTCGCGCGCGATGTCCTGGATGTCGACATAGGTGTCGGTGGAGATCTCCCCCGAGACGACGATCAGGCCCGTGTTGACAAGCGTCTCACAGGCCACGCGACCGTAAGGGTCCTCGGCGAGCACGGCGTCGAGCACGCCGTCTGAAATCTGATCGGCGATCTTGTCCGGATGGCCCTCGGTGACGGACTCGGAGGTGAACAGGTACTCGTTGTCGGAAAGCTTGCTCATGGCGTGGGGATCGCTCCAGGTCGTGACGGCGGGGAGGGAAAAGCTCGGAGAGTGTACTTGGAACCAGTTTGCTCGAACCAGCTGCCGGCTCCTACGCCGCCGGCTCTCTACGCAGCCCGCACGTGCGAACGCTCGCCGCGCTCCACGAAGTCGATGATCAGCGGCACGCCATCCATCCCGTAGCGCGCCCGCAGGCGGTTCTCGACGAAGTAGGCGTAGTCGCGCGTGACGCGCCTGTGCGAGTTGACCTGGATTGCAAAACGCGGCGGTCGCTCGCCCGTCTGGGTCATGTAGATCAGCTTGAGGCGGTGCTGGCTTGAGCCACCCTTCATGCCCACGGGCGGCTGGCGCGCCTGCACTGTCTCCGACAGGAAGCGGTTGAGCTCCGCGGTCGGTATGCGCCGGGAGGTACGGTCGCCGAGCGTGAGCGCCTCGGTGAGCGCACGCGAAACGTGCCGGCCGGTGGCGGCGCTGGCGGTGAGCACGCGCGGGCGCAGTCGCAGCTTCTCCGCCACCCGCGCGCGCTCGTGGTCGAGCGCCTGCTCGCCGCCTTCGTGCAGATCCCACTTGTTCAAGACGAGCGCGGTCGCACAGTGGGCCTTCATCGCCAGCTCCGCGATGCGCAGATCCTGCGCGGTCACGCCGTCGGCGGCGTCGCAAACGACCAGCGCCACGTCGGCGCGCTCGGCGGCGCGCTGGGAGCGCAGCGCGGTGTAGTACTCCACGGAGTCGTTGACCTTGGACTGGCGGCGCATGCCGGCGGTGTCGATCAGCGTCACCTTGCGCTCACCCACGAGCAGCGGCAGGTCGATTGCGTCGCGCGTGGTTCCGGCCACAGGCGAGACGATCACGCGCTCTTCCCCGAGGAAGCGGTTCACCAGTGAGGACTTGCCGACGTTGGGACGCCCGATGACGGCCAGGCGGATCGTGTCCGCGTCGGGCTCCTCCTCGCCCTCGGGCAGCAGCGCCACGATGCGGTCGAGCAGGTCGCCCGAGCCGAGGCCCTGGGCGGCCGACACCGGCAGCGGCTCGCCGAGGCCAAGGCGGTGAAACTCGGCGGCCTGATGCAGCTCGGAGACCGAGTCGCACTTGTTGGCGGCGACGAGCACCGGCACGGGAGAGCGGCGCAGCTCCTCCGCCATCTCCTCATCGCCCGGCCGCACACCGGCGCGCGCATCGACAACGAGCACCGCCACCTGCGCGTCGGCGAGCCCCGCGCGAGCCTGCTCGCGAATCGAGCCGGCGAGCGGGTCTTCGTCCTGGAAGTCCACGCCGCCGGTATCGATCAGCGTGAAGCCACGGCCATTCCACTCGCAGGAGAGCTCCTTGCGGTCGCGCGTGACGCCGGGCCGCTCGTGCACGACCGCCTCGCGCGTGCCGGTCAGGCGGTTGATCAGCGAGGACTTGCCCACGTTGGGATAGCCGACGATTGCGACCTTCATACGTTGCTCACGATCCGATCGACGACTTCCTGCACGGTCAGACCCGTCGTATCGACAATCACCGCACCGGGCCCTGGTTCCAGTGGACTGTGCTCGCGTGTCAGGTCGCGCCCATCGCGCAGTTCCTGCTCTGCGAGCACGGTCTGGAGATCGACGTCGAGCTCTGCCGCCCGCCTGCGTGCACGCACCTGTGGGCTGGCGGTCAAAAATACCTTCAGCTCTGCGTCTGGCGCCACGACCGTGCCGATGTCCCGGCCCTCGGCGACCCAGTTGCCGTGTGCGATCAGCTCGCGCTGGCGGGACACCAACGCTTCGCGCACCGCCGGATCTGCGGCCACTCTCGACGCTGCCTGTGAGACCTCGGGGTCACGAATCGCCGCTGTCACGTCCTGCCCGTCGAGCAAGATTCTCTCGCCCAGCTGGATGCGAGCCGCGCGCGCCAGCTGCCCCGCCGCCCGCTCGGGCGAGGCGATCGAGCGCAACGCAACACAGCGATACATAGCGCCGCTGTCCAGATATGTGAAGCCCAACATATCTGCCACCTTACGAGCAACCGTAGACTTGCCGGCGCCAGCCGGCCCGTCGATGGCGATCAGCAAAGCCGCTCCAGGTCCTCCACGAACCCCGGATACGAGACCGCGGCGGCCTCCATCCCGCGCACCTCGACCCCCTCGCGTGAGGCAAGGCCGGCAACCGCTCCGAGCATCGCCAGGCGGTGGTCGCCGTGCGCCTCGATCGCCCCGCCGCGCAAGCCGCCCGATCCACTGACGGCGAAGCCATCCTCGGTGGCCTCGATGCTCGCACCCAGGCCGCGCAGCCCATCGACGACAGTGGCGATGCGGTCGGACTCCTTCAGGCGCAGCTCCTGCGCGCCGCGCACGATCGTCTCGCCCTCGGCGAAGCAGCCGAGCAGCGCCACGAGCGGCAGCTCGTCGATCGCGAGCGGCACCTCATCCGGTTCGACCACGGTGCCCTCGAGCTGCCCGTGGGCGACGTCGAGGTCGCTGAGCGGCTCCTGCGCGACCAGTTCGCCGGTCTCATCCTCGAGCTCGCCGAGCACGATGCCCTGCATACGCTGCAGGATGCGCAAAAAGCCCGTGCGCGTCCAGTTCACGCCCACGTCGCGCAGCAAAAGGCGCGAACCGGGCACGAGCACCCCGGCGGCAATCAGAAAGGCAGCGGAGCTTGGATCGCTGGGCACCACAACCTGCTCGAGCACCAGCTCGTCCGCGTTGACGACGGTCACGTGGCGGCCGTTGCGGTGGATCGTGACACCGGCGCACATCAGCATGCGCTCGGTGTGATCGCGGCTGCGCTCGGGCTCGCCCACCGTCGTGACGCCGTCGGCGGCGAGCGCGGCGAGCAACACGCACGACTTGACCTGGGCGCTCGCCACGGGTAGCTCATAGGCAATCGAGTGCAGGTGCCCGCCGCTGATCTGGAGCGGCGGGAAGCGCCCGTCGGTCGCCGTCACGGTGGCCCCCATCAGGCGCAGCGGCTCGGCCACTCTGTCCACCGGCCGGCGGCGGATCGAGGCGTCGCCGTCGAGCGTGAACGTGCGCCCCGCTTGCGCGGCCAGCCAACCGGGCAGCAGGCGCATCAGCGTGCCGGCGTTGCCGACGTCGATCGGCCGCTCGGGCTCGCGCGCCTCGCGCAGTCCCGCGCCGCGCACGATCACCTCCCCGGGGCGCACCTCCACGAGCGCACCGAGCGCACGGACGGCGTTCAGCGTCGCGGTGGTGTCCGCGGCGTGCAGGTAGTTCTCGATGCGCACCGGGTAGGAGGCCATCGCGCCGAGCAGCGCGGCGCGATGAGAGATCGCCTTGTCCGGGGGCGCCGTCAGCTCCCCTGTCAGCCCCGCGGAGGGCTCGAAGCGCAGGTTCATGGTGCTCCTACCCTATGCGTCTGCGAAGGGATCGGCAGGCTCCTCGCCCAGCAGCCTCTGGCGATCCGCGAACGCGTGCTCGTTCCAAGCGGCAAGCGCCTCGGCGTCCCGCTCCGCGAGCATTCTCCGCACGGCCCGCATCCGCTCCACTGCCTCGTCGATGGCGTCGATCAAGGCGGGCGCGTTGGCGAGATAAATATCCCTCCAGATCGCGGTATTGGCACCGGCGACCCTCGTGGCGTCACGCAGGCTGGGATTCAGTACGGGCTCGGTGCCCTCCTGCGCGAATGCGCCCAGCGCCTGGGCGGCAAGCACGTTGGCGAGCACGTGCGGCAGGTGTGAGACGCCTGCCATCAAGCGGTCGTGGGCGTCGGGATCGACCTCCCGCGGCTGTGCGCCAAGCTGCTCGATCAGCTCGCGCAAGCGCCGCAGCAGCATGGGCTCCGTGGCGGGCGTGGACGTGAGGTACCAGAGCGCGCCGTCGAACAGGCTCTCGCTGGCGTTTGCCACGCCACCACGCTCGGCCCCGGCGAGCGGGTGCCCGCCGACGAAGCGAGGATCCGCCCTGGCGCCCTCGAGCGCCAGTTTGGTCGAGCCGACGTCGCTGACGACGCAGTCGGCCGGGGCATGAGCAAGCGCTTGCGCGATGGTCTGCGCGAGATCGCCCACGGGCGCAGCCGCGAACACCACCTGCGCTCCCGCGACCGCCGTGGCGATGTCCGGAGCCCGCGCGTCGATCGCGCCCACATCGAGTGCCGCCCGTAGCGCCTGAGGATCCGGGTCGTAGCCACAGACCTCAGCATCGGCACGCGCACGCGCGGCCAGACCAATGGACCCACCGATCAGCCCGACGCCGAGGACTGCGACCTTCACGCCGCGCTGAGCGCCTTGCCGGCGAACTCCGCGGTGCGCTGCACGGCACTGGCGTACTCGGCGAACGTGTCCGCCAGCAGCGCCTGCGGCCCGTCGCAGACGGCCTCGTCGGGATTGGGGTGCACCTCCACGATGATGCCGTCCGCACCGGCGGCCGCCGCCGCGAGCGACAGCGGCAGCACCAGATCGCGCCGCCCCGCCGCATGGCTGGGATCCACGATCACCGGCAGGTGCGAGAGCTCCTTGAGGATCGGCACGGCCATGATGTCGAGCGTCACGCGGCGGTGGTCGGTCTCGAACGTGCGGATGCCGCGCTCGCACAGCATCACGTTGGGGTTGCCCTCCTTGAGGATGTACTCCGCAGCCATCAGGAGCTCATCGAGCGTCGCGGACAGACCGCGCTTGAGCAGCGCAGGGCAGCCCGAGCGCCCGATCTCGGTGAGCAATGGGAAGTTGGCCATGTTGCGCGCGCCGATCTGGATCACATCGGCGACCTTCAGCACCTCGTCGAGGTCGCGTAGGTCCATCAGCTCGGTGACGATCGGCAGCCCCGTCTCCTCCTTGGCCTCGGCCAGCAGTCGCAGGCCCTCCACGCCGAGACCCTGGAAGGCGTAGGGGGATGTGCGCGGCTTGTAAGCGCCGCCGCGCAACAGCGCCACGCCCGCGTCGCGGCACACACGCGCGGTCTGCAGCGTCTGCTCGCGCGATTCCACGGTGCAGGGACCGGCGATCAGCGCGAAATGGTCGCCACCGATCTTGCGCCCCTGGATGTCGAGCACGCTGCGCTCGCCGTGACGGATCTGCGCAGAGGCAAGCTTGTAGGGCTTGAGGATCGGCAGCACCCTGTCCACTCCCGGCTGGCCCTCCAGGCCGATGCTTTCGATGTTGACGTCCTGCTCGACGTCGCCGATCGCGCCGATCACCGTCAGGCGCGCGCCCTTGATCGGGTGCGCGAGCGCGCCGGCGTGCTCGATCTTCTCAATGACGGCCCCGATCTCCTCATCGGTGGCGCCCTCTTTCATCACGATCATCATTCTGTTTTTCCTTTCAAGAACGCATGGAAATCTTAGTCTGGTGCGACGCTGCCGCCGTGAAAGCCGCGCTCTGGAGGCGATGGCTATGGGCGCGGACGGCCCGGTTGAGCGGCGCTCGGCCCCGTCAATGAGGGACCCGGTGCGGCCAGGACTCCCGCTCACGAACGGGATGCAGGCCGAAGCGCCTAGCTAAATCGCCAAGCGCGATAGGACGACCATGACCAGCTCCTGGCGCACACGCGAGTGCGAGCTGGTGCTGCGGCGGATGCGGAAGACGATGCGGTCATGGTGGTCTCTACAGGAGTTTGTAGCAGACCGGGGCTGCCAGGTCGAGGGGTGTCACGAACCGTTCACGAGCACTTCCGCAAGCGCGTCCAGGAAACGGGCGTTCTCCTGCTCGGCGCCGTAGGTGACGCGCAGCGCCCCCTCGTCTCCCAGCGCGGCACCCCCGCGCACGAGCACCCCGCGCGCCAGCAGCCCGTCCATGACCTCACCTTCCTCGCGCTCCTCCCCGAGGTGCAGCCAGCAGAAGTTGGCCTGCGAGTCGGCCACGTGCAGGCCCAGCGCCAGCAGCCGCTCCTGCACGGATATACGCTCGGCGATCGTACGCGTCACGCGCTCGGTCACGGCATCCTGGTGGGCGAGCGCCTCGGTGGCTGCCGCCTGCGCGATCGCGTTGCAGAAAAACGGCTGGCGCACCTGATCGAACGCGCGCGGCAGCTCGGGCGAGCCACACAGCGCGAAGCCCACGCGCAGGCCGCACAGCCCGTAGACCTTGGAGAAGGTGCGCAGCAGCACCAGGTTCGGGTGGCTGTGCAGCAGCTCGACAGACGCGTCGGGGTCATCGAGCAGGTTGAACTCGCAATAGGCCTCGTCCACGATCGTGCAGACGTGTGCCGGCACCTCCTCCAGGAAAGCGGCGATGTTCGCGAGCGGCAGCGCGGTGCTGGTGGGATTGTTGGGGTTGCACACGAGCACCAGCCGCGTCGCCGCAGTGATCTCGCGCAGCATCGCCGGCAGATCGTGGCGCTCCTGCGCGTCCAGCGCCACCGTGATCGCCCGCGCGCCGCTCGCCGCGCCCAGGTGCGGATACACCGAGAAGGACGGCCACGCGTACACGAGCTCCGCCCCGGGCTCCAGCAGCGCCTCGCCCGCCGCCATCAGGATGTCGCACGAGCCGTTTCCGATTGCGATCTGCCGTGCCGGTACCCCGTAGCGATCAGACAGCCGCGCGCGCAGCAGCGAGTTGGAGGGGTCGGGGTAGCGGTTGAGCTCCCGCGCCGCGCGCTCGATCGCCTCTAGCACAGCCGGCAGCGGCGGGTAGGGCGACTCGTTGCTCGCCAGCCTCACCGGCGGCGCGGCATCGGCATAGCCGCCCGCCGCCGGGTACACCGGTATCCGCCGGATGCGTTCTGAGAACTCGATGGGCACGGGGGTATTGTGGCGGATACGGACGCTGACGCCTATGTGCGGCGGCGATGCGCGAGATGCCGGGCAACAGTCAACGTGAGCGTGCGCATCTCCTGCGTGTACGTTTCGCGCGCCGGCGTGAACGCCGTGATCGTCAGCTGCACGACCAGCCTGCTCCCGCGCGCGAGCAGATGGCGTCCCGCAGCGTTGAGCCTGGCCACGATCCTCGCCGTGGCGCCCGAGGAGATCGCGACCTGCGCCGACCCGACCAGCTCGCGTCGGCTCACGCGATGGTGGCGGCCGCTGCTCTGCACGCGTGCGTAGAGGTCGGCCGCGACCGTGCAAGAGGAGACACACGAGGCCCGACCCAGTGGGAAAGCGCTGGTATCCGCCGGCAGCGTCGCAGCGTTTGCGAGGTCGAACGTCGCGGACCTGGGAGCCGGTGGGTGAAGCACGGCCGTGCTGGTGGTGGAAGTGGAGGTAGTCGAGGTGGCGGTGGCGGCAGTGGCAGTCGATGTCGTGGTGGTTGTCGTCGTGGCGCTCGCCACAGTGGTCGTGCTGCCCGTGGTCGTCGTCGAGGTACTCGATGGCGCACTCGCGGTCGTCGTGGTGCTCGGCGTTGCGCTGGTCGTCGTTGTGGTCGAGGTACTCGGCGTCGAGCTCGTCGTCGTTGTGATGGTGCTGCTCGGCGTCGAGCTCGTCGTAGTGGTCGTGGTGGTGCTCGGCGTCGAGCTCGTGGTCGTGCTGGTCGTCGTGGTGGTTACTTCAGCCGCCACATCGACCTGTTCGGATCTCGTGTTGGTGTTGCCGCGGGCGTCTTCGACGGTGAGCGTGACGATGTATTCGCCAGGGCTGGCGTAGGTGTGAACCGGGGCTTCGCCTACGCCCGAGGCACCGTCGCCGAACTCCCAGCTGTAACGGGCCACCGGGTCTTCGCCGGGGATCCCCGAGGCCGATCCGTCGAACTGCGTCGGCGCGTTCGCACTCGCGTCCGCCCGCGGCGTGAACACGGCCGGCAGCAGCAGCTGCGCGCAGGCGCCGGGCGTCTTGCCAGCGACAGGCGCGCCGGCAGCGTCGCTCCACTCCTGCTGCAGGAGATAATGGTGGCCGTCGATCGCCTGGTTGAAGGCTGCCGGGGTGTCATAGCCGGTACTGCCTTCGAGCAGTGACCCGTACGTCAGAGAAGCTTCCGCGAAATCACACAGATCGGCCATCTCCTCACCGTAGTCTGGATTGACTTCTTCGCTCCCCCCTTCGCTGTCCCACCAGCTGGTCCCGGTTGGATCGCTGATGGCCTCGTTGTGCTCGTGGCTGGTCGCATCGATGGCTGGTCCCGCGTCACTCCCTTCTGGTTCTGCACCGTCATCGCATGTTTCAGTCTGCTCATAGGGCATGTTGGCCCAGATAACCTCTTCGGAGTGGGGAGTAAAATTGTCGTGGTAGGCGCAGTAGTAGGTATAAGCACATTCACCTCCCTTACTGGCTTCTTCGCCGGCAGCGAAGCAGCTTCCGACGCCCTCGGGGGTGTATAGGAAAAAGATGCTTTCCGACCCCACCGTCCAGCCCTGCGCTTCGACGACACTGGCGATCTGTTCTTCGAGCTGTTGAGTAGTCAGACATACCTTCAGCTTGATCGACTCTCCCGCTTCCGGCTGTTCATCCTTGCATTCGCTTGCGGGAAATGGGTTTGAGTCCATGGCGCTTCCACCGAAGCTGCTGGCATATTCGATGTGGTTGTTCGCGCCCGAGTAATACTGGGTGGCAACCGAATAAGCATCGCTGAACTTATGGCTGTCGTGGGCGACACGTTCGAAATAGGCGTTGACGGTGTCTTCATAGCCTGGGCTCGCCTGGAACGAGTCCACGCCCGTAGGCAATAGGCTTGGCTTCCAGAAGATCGTATAGACGCGGTTGGTGTGCATCACCGGGCCACCCTGGTACGTGACCGTTGGGACTGGGGTTCCACTGATAGCTGGTCCTGGGCTGCGTCTGCCGCGGCCACTGACACCAGCGCTCGCTGGCACACCGAGCACTCTCTCCGCGAGCGAGCGAGCGAGCAATATCCCCCGCGGGCCGCTCAGCGTCGCGGCGCTCGCGCCTGCCACGCGCGTGGAGCCACCCCCAAGCGCCACCGCGACCAGCGCAACACCGATCGCGCAGAGCGCACGACTACTGCGCGGACTCCAAATCCGTGCGCAGCCCTGCCGCGTCGCCCAAGTACACGTGCCTCGCCTCGTGATCCTCATCAGCGTAATAGTGAATCAGAACGCGGATCACGCGTGGCAGTGCGCGCGGCACCGGTATCTCCCGTGCGCAGAGCAAAGGCACCTTGTCGAACCCCAGCGCCCGGGCCGCCACGGCGGGGAACTCCGCGTTCAGATCGTTGGTGGCCGTGAAAATGCAGCTCACGACGTTCTCGGGCGAAAGCGTGTTGCGCTCCATGATCGCCTCCATCAGCTCGGTGGTGGCATCGAGGATGTCCTGGGAGTCGTTGTGCTCGACGCTGATGGCGCCGCGCAGGGCGAAAAGACGCATGGGGCCGATTCTGTCAGAGCCGACCCCCGGACCCACGCGCGCCCCGCGCATCAGCGCCGCCGCCGGACCCGCGTCCGCACGTCAAGGCGCAGCCTCTGACCTCGCCCCGCGCAGTTCGGCGACCTCGACAACGGACAATCGCCGATACGCCCCGACCTTCAGATCCCCCAGCGCGACAGGCCCCAGACGGATGCGTTCCAACGCCAGCACCGGGTGTCCCACGGCCGCGCACATGCGCCGCACCTGGCGGTTGCGCCCTTCGCGCAGCGTCAGCTCAAGCTCCCCGCTGCGCACGCGGCGCACCTGCGCCGGGCCCGTCGGTCCGTCCTCCAGCTGCACCCCATTGCGCAGCGCCGCAAGCGCCGGCCGTCCGAGCGCTCCGCCACCCACCCGCACGCGATAGGTCTTGCGCACCCCGTAGCGTGGATGCGTGAGCAGGTTGGCCAGCTCCCCGTCGTTGGTGAGCAAAATCAAGCCGCTGGAGTCGGCGTCGAGCCGCCCAACCGGATACAAACGACGCGACCCCCCCTCCCCCTCCCCTATCAACTCGACGACGGTCGGGCGCCCGTGCGTGTCGCGCGCGGTCGAGAGAACCCCGACGGGCTTGTGCAGTGCGTAGACGACCCGCGTCTCGGCCCCGCCGAGCACCCGCCCGTCCACCTCCACGCGACTGGCCTCCGTCACGTCGCGCGCCGGGTCGCGCACCTCCACCCCATCCACGCGCACGCGCCCGCCGGCGATCATCGCCTCGGCCGCCCTGCGCGAGGCGACGCCGGCGTGGGCGAGGTACTTGGCCAGGCGCATGGGCTGCAACCATAGGAGCATGGACCTCCAGTTGCTCGATGAGACTCTCGCCGAGGCAGGTGAGCCGCCGTTCCGCGCGCGGCAGGTGTGGGAGTGGGTCGCCCGCGGCGCCGGCAGCTACGCGCAGATGACGAACATCCCGGCGCCGCTGCGCGAGCGGCTGGAGCGCGAGGTGCCGCTGTCCTGCCTGCTCGTGCGCGACGAAGCCAACGCGCGCGACGGCACCGTGAAGGCCCTGTTCGAGACCGGCGACGGCCGTCCGCTGGAGGCGGTGCTGATGCGCTACCACAGCGGCAGGCGCTCGATCTGCGTCTCCTCGCAGTCGGGCTGCCCGCTGACGTGCCGCTTCTGCGCGACGGGGTCGATGCAGTTCGCCCGCAACCTGACGACCTCGGAGATCCTCGACCAGGCGCTTTATTTCAGGCGCATGGAGGCGGTGGACCACTGCGTCTTCATGGGCATGGGCGAGCCGCTGCTGAACCTCGACAACGTATTGGCCGCGTGCGAGCGCCTGCCGGACCTCGGCATCGGCCACCGCCACACGACGATCTCCACCGTCGGCTGGATTCCCGGCATCGAACGCCTGGCGCAGAGCCCGATGCCGCTGCGCCTGGCGCTGTCGCTGCACGCGCCCGAAGACGCTCTGCGCTCGGAGTTGATGCCCGTGAACGAGCGCTACCCGCTCGCCGACGTCATCGAGGCTGGCCGCGCTTTCTACGCGCGCAAGCGCCGACGGGTGTTCGTGGAGTACGTGATGCTCGCCGGCGTCAACGACCGCTACGAGCAGGCGCTCGCGCTCGCCCGCCTGCTGGCACCTGTCGGCCCGGAGGACCCGACGGTGTTCAAGGTCAACCTGATCCCCTACAACCCCACCGACCTGCCCGGGCAGGTCCCGTCGTATCGCGGGTCGAGCCGCGAGTCGATCGCCGCCTTCCGCGCCGCCCTTGAGCAGCACGGCGTGCAGGCCACCGTGCGCCTCACGCGCGGGCGCGACATCGCCGCGGCCTGCGGCCAGCTCGCAGCGCGGGCAGCCTGACCCCCGCAAGCCGACCGCGGCCGCGACCCAGCGGCCGCCACAGGCCCTACTCTTCCACCGCCCCCGGCCCGCCCCCGGCCCGGGCCTCCCCCGCGCGCAGCAGCCGGTCGCGCAACTCGGCGGACTCCTCGGGCGTGGGGTCCCACTGCGCCACGTCGGGCAGCTCATCCAGCGAGCGCAGGCCGAACAGCTTGAGAAAAAGCGTGCTCGTGCGATACAGCACCGCGCCGAACTGCGAGCGCCCCGCCTCCTCGACGAGACCGCGCTCCAGCAGCGTGGTGGCGGCCGAGTCGGCGCTGACGCCGCGGATACGCGTGATCTCCGGGCGCGAGACCGGCTGCAGGTAGGCGACGATCGCCAGCGTCTCGGCCTGAGCCGGCGTGAGAGTGAAGGCGCGCGGGCGGTTGAACAGGCGCCGCGCGGCATCCTCGGTGGCGGGGTCGGTGGCGAAGGTGTAGCCGCCGGCCAGCTCGCGCAGGTGCAGGCCATGGCGCCCGGGCGCGTACTCCTGTGCGAGCTGCGCAAGCGCTGCCGCGACCTCCTCCCCGTCAGCGAGCGTGGCGTCGGCCAGCTCCCCCTGGCTGAGCGGGTCGCTGGAGAGGAACAGCAGGGCCTCGATCATGCCGCTGAGCGTCGGTGGCTGGGGCTCCTCCCGCGCGACACGCTCCTGCGCCGACGCGCCGCGATCCTCCGGGGTGTCGCTCACCCGGCGATCCTCTCGACCGGCGCGAGCGAGCCCGCCGGCGCGGCGGAGACGGCCTGCACGGCGATCTCGCCGAAGCTCTCGGACTGCTCCCAGCGCGCTTCCCCGCGCCGGTAGAGCTCCAGAAGAGCGAAGACGGTGACGGCCACCGTCATGCGGTCGGCCCCGCTGACGGCCTCATCGAACGTGAAGCGCCCGCGCCGCAGCAGCCCGCGCAGGTGCAATAGACGCTCGGCGACGCTTACACGTGGCACCAGGATGTGGCGCAGGCTGATCGCGGGAGGCACCTGCAAAAGACGCCCGATCGACTCCCCCAGCACAGCCGCGTCCTGGGAGCCCTCCTCGGGCTCGGCAGCGGCGCTGCGACGCAGCTGGGCGGGCAGCGGCGCGCTACGGAAGCGCACTCCGTCCTCCAGGCCGAACAGTTCCCGCAGGTGCGCCGCGGCGGCCCGGTAGCGACGCGCGTCGAGCATTTTCGCGAGCAGCTCCTCGGCGGCTTCGCCGGGCTCGATGTCGAGCAGCTCCTCGTCTTCGCCGGAGAGCATCATGCGCGACTTCAGCTCCAGCAGCGCGGCGATCAGCACGATGAACTCCGTGGCGCTCTCCAGGTCGAGCTGGCCGGAGGACTCGAGGTGGTCCAGGTAGGCGAGCACGACATCGGCGAGCTGTAGCTCGAACAGGTCGATCTCCTCGCGCAGTACCAGCGTCAGCAGCAGGTCGAAAGGACCCGTGAAGACGTCGAGGTCGAGCTCCAGTGAGGCGACGCTTGTCATCGCCGCGAGGGCTCCGCACAGGCGCTGTCTACGGCGGCCACACCATCGAGGGAGGCGACGTTCATGGCGCTGAAGGTAGCGCAGCGGGGGGACGTGGCGGCCCGACTCCCATGCGCTCGCGCACGTCGATCAGCGTCCGCGCGGCGATCGCCCGCGCCTTCTCGGCCCCCCCCGCGAGCGTGTCCTCGAGCGCCCGCTCGTCGGAGCGCAGCTGCTCGTAGCGCTCGCGCACCGGCGCCAGGTACTCGATTGCCGCCTCCGCGACGGCCAGCTTGAACTCGCCGTAGCGCGCTGCCGCGAACTCGCTTTCGACCGCCTCCGGCGAGGAGCCCCGCACGGCGGCGAGGATTTCGATCAGGTTGGCGATGCCCGGCTTCTCGGCCGCGCGTATGATCTCGCTGCCGGAGTCGGTGACGGCGCTCTTGAACTTCTTCTCGATCGCCGCCGGCGGATCGAGCACGAGCACCGTGCCCTGCGGCGTGCCGCCCGTGGTTGACATCTTGCGCTCGGGCGCCTGCAAATCCATGATCCGCGCCCCTACCGCGGGGATGCGGTGCTCGGGCACCACCAGCACCTCCTCGCCATCGGCGAAGCGCGCGTTGAAGCGCCGCGCGACGTCGCGCATCAGCTCCAGGTGCTCACGCTGATCCTCGCCGACGGGCACCTCGTGCGCGCGGTAGGCGAGCACGTCGGCGGCCTGCAGCACCGGGTAGATCAGCAGCCCGGCCGAGACCAGCTCGCGCTGGGCGAGCGACTTGTCGCGGAACTGGTGCATGCGCTGCAGGCGCCCCAGCTCCGTCACGGAGGAGAGCAGCCAGCAAAGCTCGGTGTGCTCCTGCACGTCCCCCTGGCGGAAGAGGATGCAGCGCTCGGGGTCAACGCCCGCCGCCAGCAGCAGGGCCGTCAGGTCGTACAGGCTGCGTCGCAGTCCGGCCGGGTCGTAGGGGACGGTGGTGGCGTGCAGGTCCACGATGCAGTAGATCGCCTCGCCGCGCTCCTGCCCCGCGACGTACTGGGCGATCGCGCCGATGTAGTTGCCCAGGTGCTTGCTGCCGGTGGGCTGGATGCCGGAGAAGATCCGCAGCGGTGAGCCCTCCGCCGCGCCTGCAGCCGCTGTACCCCCGGCCGTCGCGCTCACAGGACCTGCCGAATCACGGGGTTCTTCGCGGCGGCCACCTCATCCAGGCGCCGCACGGGCGTGGTGTAAGGAGCATTTCGAGCAATCTCCGGGTCCTCCGCCGCCTCGCGCAGAATCACGGCGATGGCATCCGCGAACGCGTCGAGCGTCTCGCGCGTCTCGGTCTCGGTGGGCTCGACCATCAGCGCCTCATCCACGAGCAGGGGGAAGTAGACCGTCGGCGGGTGAAAGCCGTGGTCGAGCAGGCGCTTGGCTAGGTCCAGCGTCTTGAGCCCCAGCTCGCGCTTCATCGGTCCGCCGGAGAGGACGAACTCGTGCAGGCACAACCTGCCGTAGGCGAGCGGCAGATACTCGGCCACGCCGTGCTGTTGCAGCCGCGCCAGCAGGTAGTTCGCATTCAGCACTGCCGTCTCGGAGGCGTCCTTCAGTCCCTCGGCTCCGAGCGAGCAGATGTAGGCGTAGGAGCGCACGAAGCAGCCGTAGTTGCCCTGGAAGCCGCGCAGGCGCCCGATGGATTTGGACCCCACCCGCCCGCCCGCCTGGGACTCGATCCCTCCCTCCATCTCCTCGCTGCGCAGCTCGAAGCGCCCGTCCTGCTCGCGCGTGACGATCGGCAGCGGCAGGTACGGCGCGATCCGCTGCGACACCGCGATCGGCCCCGACCCCGGCCCGCCCCCGCCGTGGGGCTGGGTGAAGGACTTGTGCAGGTTGAAGTGCACGATGTCAAAGCCCATGTCCCCCGGACGCGAGAGGCCCATGATCGCGTTGAGGTTGGCGCCGTCGTAGTAGAGCGTGGCCCCCACCCCGTGCACGATCTCGGCGATCTCGGCGATGTTGGGGTCAAACAGGCCGAGCGTATTGGGGTTGGTGAGCATCAGGCAGGCGACGTCTTCGTCGGCCTTGGCGCGCAGATCGTCCAGGTCGATGCCCCCATCGGCGTTGGTGGCGAGCGCCACGACCTCCAGTCCGGCCATCGTGACGGTCGCGGGGTTCGTGCCGTGGGCGGTGTCGGGGGTGAGCACCTTGTGGCGCGTCTGGCCGCGGTCCTCGTGATATGCGCGCGTGAGTAGCACTCCCGCCAGCTCCCCGTGCGAGCCGGCAGAGGGCTGCAGCGCGACATGAGGAAGACCGGAGATCTCGGCGAGGGCCTGCTGCAGGTTCCACATCAGCTCAAGCGCCCCCTGCGCGCGCGGGGGATCCTGCAGTGGGTGCAGCCGCGCGTGGCCGGGCAGGGCGGCGACGCGCTCGTGCAGGCGCGGGTTGTGCTTCATCGTGCACGAGCCCAGCGGATAGAAGCCGGAGTCCAGATCGAAGTTGCGCTTGGACAGGCGCACGTAGTGGCGCACCAGCTCGGGCTCGCTCACCTCCGGCAGAGCGGGCGGCTCGCTGCGCAAGAGATGCGGGGGCAGCAGCTCGGCGGGGTCCACCGCGGGCACGTCCAGCTCCGGGCACTGAAAGGCCCGCCTGCCTGGCGCGCCGCGCTCGAAGATCGTCCGGGCCGCTTCCTGCTGCATGGCGGTCCCGCCGCTCACGACGCCCCCACCGTCTGCCGTGCGGCGATCTCGCCGTTTCCGCCGCCCCCAGCGCCCGCTCCCGCCCGCTCGGCGGCAACGGCGGCACCCAGCACATCGGCGAGCCGGTCGATGTCCGCGCGCGTGCGGCGCTCGGTGAGCGCGACGAGCAACCCGCGGCGATTCTCCTCACGGCCTGTCAAAGCAAACAAATCGGCGCCGGGGTTGACTCCCTGCGCGGCGCAGCGCTCGCGCACTGCCCCCACATCGGCACCCAGGCGCAGCGCGAGCTCGCGTACGATAGGCGCGGGCGGGGAGGCGGGGTGCAGCTCCTGCACGCCATCGAGCGCAACAAGGGTCTCGCGCGCGTAGTGCGTGCGCGCGAGCAGCAGCCGCCCCAGCTCCACGAACCCCTGGCGCCCGAGCCACGACAGGTAGACGACCCCCGCGAGCGCGTTGAGCGCCTGGGAGGTGCAGATGTTGCTGGTGGCCTTGGCGCGGCGGATGTGCTGCTCGCGCGTCTGCAGGGTCAGCACGAACCCGCGCCGCCCATCGACGTCGCGCGTCTCCCCGGCGATGCGCCCGGGCATCTTGCGCAGGAACTCGCTGCGCGCAGCGAAGAAGCCGAAGGAGGGCCCACCGAAGTCCAGGCGGTTGCCGAGCGCCTGCCCCTCGCCGACGGCGACGTCCACGCCGCACTCGCCCGGCGGCGCGAGCAGGCCGAGCGTGACTGGATCGACCTGGGCGATCACCACGGGCGCACCGGACGTGGCGATCCGCGCGCCGGCCCTCCCGCCTCCGCTTCCATCACCCGCGGCGGCGCCCTTCGCGGCAGCCCTCTTCGCGGCAGCCGCAAGTGCGGTGGCGTCCTCGACCACCCCGTAGAAGTTCGGCTGCGCGAAGAACACGGCGCCGGTGTCTCCGTCGATCGCCTCCGCCCACGCGTCGAGGTCAGTGCGCCCGTCGCGCAGGGGAACCTCGATCACCTCGGCACCGAAGCCATGCGCGTACGTGCGCAGCGTGGCAAGCGAGTGGGGATGAAGGCCCGCGGAGACGACGAAGCGCTTGCGCCCGTTGTGCAGCATGGCCATATACCCCGCGGAGGCAACGGCGCTCGGCCCCTCATACACCGAGGCATTGGACACCGGCAGCCCGGTCAGCTCGCAGATGGCCGTCTGAAACTCGAACATCACCTGCAATCCCCCCTGCGAGATCTCGGGCTGGTAGGGGGTGTAGGGGGTCAGGAACTCAGAGCGCTCCAAAAGCATGTCGATCAGCGCCGGCACATAGCTGTCGTACATCCCGGCCCCGAGGAAGCACAGCTCCTGCTCGGCGCTGACGTTGCGCGCGGCCAGCGCACGCAGGTGCTCGTAGACGTCCTGCTCGGACATGCCGGCAGGCAGATCGAGCGCCCGCCCGAGCCGCACACCCGGCGGGATCTGCGCGTCGAACAGCTCCTGCACGGAGCCGACGCCGATCGCGTCGAGCATGACCTGCAGGTCGGCGGGAGTTGTCGCGGTGTAGCGGCTCAAGACTCTTAGGAGCCTAGCCACCCAGCCCGGCGGCATAGGTCGCGGCGTCCATCAGCGCGCCCTGCTCCCCGGGATCGGACAGCCGCACACGCACGAGCCAGCCCGCGCCGTAGGGATCCTCGTTGATCGCATGCGGCGTGTCGGCTAGGGCCTCGTTGACGGCGAGGATCTCCCCCGACAGCGGCGCGATCACATCGGAGACGGCCTTGACGGACTCGACCTCGGCGTAGGGCTCGCCCTGCACGAGCGCGATGCCGAGCGCGGGCGGCTCGATGAAAACAACCTCCCCGAGGGCATCCTGCGCGAACCACGTAATGCCCAGCACAGCCTCGCCGTCGTCGATGCGCGCCCAGTCGTGCTCGGCGTGGTAGAGCAGATCGTCGGGGTAACTCGGATCAGCCATCGTTGCTCCTGAAAGAGGGGTTGAAGGGAAGGATTTGTGGGGGCCGCAGCATGGCACTCTAAGGCTTTGTGTGGGCGGGGCAACGGCCGGCGGCGCCCTTGCTGCTTCAGCCGCGCAACCAGTCCTCGCAGTGCAGGCCGGGAACGCGCGCGAAGTGACGGAGGTTGCCGCTGACGAGCGTGGCTCGATGGGCAATCGCGGTCGCGGCGATGCGCAGATCGGGGTCGGGCAGCCGTTTGCCGGCGCGTTCGAGCTCACCGCGGATCCCCCCGTACAGCTCAGCCGCACGCTTGTCGAAGGGCAGCACGCGGGCATCGGCGAGCAGTTGCATCGCGCGTTCGTACAGCTCGGGGCGATTGGCGCGGTCGGCGCCGTAGGCCAGCTCGCCGATCGTCACAGCTGTGGTTGCCTGCTCGGATGCATCGATCGCGGCTAGGCGTTCCACAAGCCGGGCGGTGGGCCGCGGACGCATCAGATCGCTCACGACATCGGTATCGAGGACGACCACCGCGATGCCCTCTCAGAGTCGCGGAGCGGGCCGCGAGCGCTGCGTACCACGTGTGCGCACCACCTCGGCCAGCGACTCGGAGTACTCCGGCGCGTCCGCGAACGCCCCGACAAGCGCCAGGAAGCCCGGGCGCTCGGCCGCTGCCGCGGTCTGTGGCAGGTCGGTGAGGGGAACGAGCGCTGCCATCGGCGTGCCATTGCGCTCCACGACGTAGCGCTCGCCCTGGTAGCGAACCGTGCCGAGCACGTCCGCGAAGCGGCGCTTGGCGTCGGCCACGCTGATGTGGATCAACCCCGTGTCTGACATGATGTCATCATAACACAAGCCGAGGATCCACTCAACGCCGCCAGGCGAGCGGTTTCTCAGCCGGCCTTGGCCACGAACGGCTTGGCGTGCACGGTCGCGTCGCGCAGCCGTCCGCGCACGTCGATCTGCAGCGGAGTACCGACGGCGGCCCGCGCGGAGGGCACGTAAGCCATGCCGATGCCAACGCCCAGGCAGGGCGAGAGCGTTCCGCTGCTGACTTCGCCGCCGCCCACGATCGGGTTGCCCTGGCGCGCGATGCCGGGTCCGTCCAGGGCGAAGGCGACGAGCTTCTCCGCCGGGCCGGCCTCGCGCATTGCACGCACGGCCTCGGAGCCGATGAAGCCTGTGTCCTCCTTGCAGCACCATCCCAGACCTGCTTCGACCGGGTTTCGCTCGACTGACAGGTCGTTGCCGTAGAGGTGAAAGCACGCCTCCAGGCGCAGCGTGTCGCGCGCGGCGAGCCCGGCGGGCGTGGCGCCGGCCTGCACGAGCGCGTCCCACACCGCGGGCGCATCGCCCGGCGCCAGCAGCAGCTCGACGCCGTCCTCGCCGGTGTAGCCGGTGCCGCAGACGAGTGCCTTCGCCCCGGCGATCGTGCCGGGCGCGGCAGTCATGCGCGCGGGCAGCGGCTGCTCGGCGAGGCCCTGCGCGATGGCTCGTGCGCGGGGACCCTGCACGGCGATCATCGCGTAGTCGTGCAGGCGGTCCTCGATGCGCACCTCCATGCCCTCGCCGTGCGCCTCGCCGTGCGCGCGGAACCGCGCGAGGTCCTGGGCGTGATTGGCGGCGTTGGTGACCGTCAGCCAGCGGTCCTCATCCAGGCGGTAGCTGAAGAGGTCGTCGAGCACTCCCCCGTCCTCGCGGCAGAGCACGCTGTACTGCGCGCCGCCGACGGGCATTGTGGCAACGTCGTTTGAGAGCAGCCGCTGCAGCAACTCCATGGCCTGCGGACCCGACGTCTCGATCTGGCCCATGTGCGACACGTCGAAGACACCACAGCCCTCGCGCACGGCCATGTGCTCGGCGCGGATCCCCGACGGGTACTGCACGGGCATCTCCCACCCGGCGAAGGGCACGAGCTTGGCGCCGGCCGCCTGGTGGCGCTCGAACAGCGGTGTGTGCAGCAGCGCGTGGGCGGCTGGGACGGACACGGACATCCGCCCCAGCCTAGCGAAGGCTCAAGCGCCTGCGCCGAGGAGCGTCAAGGCGATTCGACGCCTTCGGCTTCGACTTCCATGCCCACCAGTTCTGCTTCTTCGGTGGTTTTCAGCACCGGACAGAGCAGATGTTTGCCGGCTTGCTGCACGAAGATTCCTTCTCCTTTTGCTTCTCCCAATCCACCCGTTGCCAAATTCACTTTTAGGATCAACGGCGCGGCTTTGCCGAACGCGACCTCCTTGAGCCCGACATTGATGCCTTCGTCCGATTCGGCTTCGGTTTCCATGCCTGCCGGGATTTGCAGTTCACACAGGGCTTCTTTGCCTTCGGTGCCGATCTTGACGAAGCATGGCGAAACCACGCCGCCATAGCCGATCTCCGATTCGACCTGGACGATGCGGATATCGCATTCTTTGATTTCTGCCCCAAATGCTTCTTTACCGATTTTGGCCGAGCATTTGCCCCAGTTTTTGACTTGCAGCAGCAGATCGAGCCCTTTGGTGGCTTCTTTCTGCGTCTGTTTGATCTGGGCATTCGTCGCGATGTGCCACTGGCCTTTGATTTCGCTCGCCGCGCACGTGACCACCGCGCCGGCGACTTTTAATTCGCCGAATTTGAGGATTTTATCGTTGCCTTCGTCCTGTTTGGACTCGAACATCGAAGGTGTTTTGAATTTCTCTTGCAGGCTTTTTGCTGTGCCTGTGCTGTTTTTGCCCACGAGCACGTAATAGTAAGCGGTGTTGGGCGTGAGACTGGAAATCATCTGTGAAAACGGTTTGGTTGTCCAGTTTGCCATCTCGTTTACTTCAGGTGTGTCCGTTCCGTAGGAGGGTGTGGTGCCGTAATCGAAGTAGTATGTAGTTTCGATGTCCTCCGGATTGATGAAACCTCGCAGCGTGGCCGTCGTGGACTGCGCCTCGGCCGGTTCGCCGATTGCGTAGACGTAGGCTGGAGATGCATCGGAAAGAGCGCATTCGTTCTTGAAGTTGTCCCACTGCCCCTGAACCCACGACCCATCCGGCAGTTCGTCTATGCCGGTTTCGCATATGTCGCTGATCTCATACTTTTCGTTCCCTTTTGAATTCCATGCCGCTTCGCTGGTTGCAAGGAAGGGATCGGTTGCACTCTCGGCGTACTCGTGCGATGCCGCCGCCATCGTCGAAGCGTTGACGTTATTTGCCGTAACACAAACAAGATAGGGTGATTCCCCGAAATAGGGGACGTACGAGTAACTCAGTTCAGCCGTGCCGGTTTTGTTGTGATAGGCACAGACCCCCTTCTCTCTGAGTGTACTGTGGTATGTCGAGCCCGGCGCCGTGAGCACGATGTACTGGCCATCGAAGGCCGACGGCCAGCTGTTGGCGGCGATCGCTTCAGCGACCTCTGTCTTCAGCGTCGCTTCGGACACTTCCGTTGGCGCGGTGACCCTTTCGTCAACATATGGCTGGACAACTTTGATGGTGCTTTCGATGTGCCCCTTGGAGTCGAAATACTGCGTGAGTATGCCCTGATAGGCAGAGCCAGAGAAATCACTGTACATTTTCACTATCTGCGCCTTCAGCATGGCGCCTTTTGTATTCCAGCTGCTGCCCCAAAAGATCGGGAACAGCCACGGTTTGTGCTGAACGCCCTTGCCACCCCTGAAGTAGAGCGGCGGCTTGGGACAGTATCCGTTGAGCCCTTGTTCGCAGTGCGATAGTCCCGCCGCCCCGCGCTGGCGGACCGCGGCCCTGGACGTGGCGGTGAGCGCCTGTGCGACACCCAGTACACACATGCAGCCAATGCAGCCCGCCGCAACCATCGCAAGCACGATGGAGCGGGCCGAACTGCCCCCGTGCGTGGACATACCTTTCATTTGATCCTCCTCATCCGATGGGATTCGCCGATTGAGGCGGCGCACCCTAGCCAGGGCCATGCCCAGGGTCAATCGGAGCGAAGTACGTCCATACGCCATCGCATGCGCACTTCGAGAAAATGTTTCTGAGAAATCAGCGTCGATGGCCGACGCAGCGCGCCGCCCGGTCTGGCGGCGCCTCAGCGCAGGAACGGCGGTACGTCGATGTCCTCATCGGAGATCTCCAATGACGAGCGCTCGCGGTCGCCGATGCGCGGCCCACGGTCGGGGCGGCCCACGCGCTCGCGACGTGAGGAGCGGCCCGCCCGGTGGTCGAAGCCGGTGCCGATCACAGTGACACGGATGTCGTCGCCGAGGTTCTCGTCGATGACGGCGCCGAAGATGATGTTGGCGTTGGGGTCCGAGGCGTTCTGGATGATCTCCGCGGCCTCGTTGACCTCGAACAGCCCCAGCTCCTTGCCGCCGGTGATGTTCAGCAGGATGCCGGTGGCGCCCTCTACGGACTCCTCCAAGAGCGGCGAGGAGATCGCCAGCTTGGCCGCCTCGGCGCAGCGGTTCTCGCCGGCGGCGGTGCCGATGCCCATCAGCGCTGAGCCGGCGTCCTGCATGATCGTGCGCACGTCGGCGAAGTCGAGGTTGATCAGGCCGGGGATCGTGATCAGGTCGGTGATCCCCTGGATGCCCTGGCGCAGCACGTCGTCGGCTTCGCGGAAGGCGTCGAGCATGGAGGTGCGGCGCTCGACGACGGCGAGCAGTTTCTCGTTGGGGATCACGATCAGCGTGTCGACCACCTCGCGCAGGCGGTCGATGCCTTCGCTGGCCATACGCGAGCGCTGGGTGCCCTCGAACTCAAAGGGGCGCGTGACGACGCCGACGGTGAGCGCGCCGATCTCGTTCTTGGCGATCTCCGCGATCACGGGCGCGGCGCCGGTTCCCGTGCCGCCTCCCTCACCCGCGGTGACGAACACCATGTCCGCGCCCTTCAGTGCTTCCTTGATGTCGTCGCGCGACTCCGAGGCGGCGCTGAGGCCGACGTCGGGGTTGGCGCCGGCGCCGAGGCCGTGCGTGGACTCGTGCCCGATGTTGAGCTTCACGTCGGCGTCGCTCATGGCGAGCGCCTGCGCGTCGGTGTTGGCGGCGATGAACTCCACGCCGTGCACACCCGCGTCGACCATGCGGCTCACGGCGTTCGTGCCGCCGCCGCCGACGCCTACGACCTTGATGACCGCCAGGTATCCCGCGCTGGTCTCCATGATGTTGTCCGAAGCCTTGAGTAGTTGTTAAGGGTTACGCGAGCACTGCTCGCATGACCGGCTGAGTTGTGCACGTTATGCAGGGAACTTCGCCCTGTCAACACAAACTTCGAATCTCGCAAGATTCGTTGCAGAATGCACAACTCTACAGCAGGGCCTGAGAATTGCATGGAGGATGACCTCAACCTCCGGTTGAGGTTGATGGTTCGATCTGGGATGTGGGAGTGGGAGCGGGTGCTTCGCTGCTGCCCGCTGGCGTGGATGCAGCGGTTTCGGCCGGGGCCGTGACCGCCGGAGCGGCAGCTGCAGAAGATGTGGTTTCGGTCTGGATTGCGGCCGCCCCCGTCGATGCGCCCGCCGCCGCAGAGGTCGATGCGCCCGAGCTCGTCGCGCCTGCTCCCGCCGCCCCGCCGATTGCTTCTTCCAGACTCGCCGCCAGCGAGGCCGCCGTGGGGTCGGAGGCGCTGACATGGCCCGACACCGCTGGGCTGCCCGATTCGCTGCCGCTCGCTGCGCCCGCCGGGAGCCCCGCCGCGGGGCGCGAGGGCTCGCGCACGTCCACGTACCACGCGCCCTGCGAGCTCGGATCGGCGAGCACGCGCGCGGCGGACAGCCACTTGGCGTGCGCGAGAGTGGCGTCGCCGAAGTAGATCAACAGACCGTTGCGCATCGCCACCGTCAGCCCTTCGGAGCCGCTGTATACGCGCGCCACCCAGCCCGCGAGTGCCGGTGGCGCGGCGCCGAGCACGGCCAGTGCGGCGAGCGTGTCGGGGCTCTTCGCCTCGCCCGAGCCGAGCGTTTCGCTGCCGCCGCCCTGCACCACCGGCAGGCCGTGGTGCAGCAGCGCGGGGCCGAGCAGCGTGCCGTCCGCGGCGGCGGCGGTCTTCACGCCGCCCACAGTGAGCACGGCCACGGGCACACGTTCGCTCACCGCGATGCGCAGCGTGTGCGGGAACCCCGTGCTGACCGTCAGACCGCTCACCACGTGCAGCGGCGCCACCGCCACACGTAACGCGGCCACATTCACGTTCAGCGTGCTCATGTGCAGCGCAGCTTCGTCAAGCGCCACGCGCACCGCGCGCGCCTCCGGCCCCGCCACCCCGGTGACCTCCACGCGTTCGACGGCCACGAGCGAGGAGTTGCGCAGCCACAGCCAGCCGCCGCCGAGCAGCGCCAGCACGATCGCCGTGACAGCCAACGCCCGCAGCGGCCGCTGCGGCAACCGCGGCAGCGGGATGGCCGCGGGGCGGGGAAGACGCAGGGCGAGCGAGCGATCCACTGACCCCTTTCCTTCGACCCGCGCGCGCGAACTCCTATGTCCAGGGGAACACGACCGGGCCCAGCGTCTGCACCTCCGGCTCCAGCGCCACCCCGAAGCGCTCCAGCACGCGCGCGCGGCCGAGCGCCATCAGCTCCACGATCTCCGCCGTCGTGGCCGTGCCGGTGTTCTCGATGAAGTTGGCGTGCTTCTGTGCGAAGCGAGCGCCGCCCACTGAGAGGCCGTTGCAGCCGGCTTCTGAGAGCAGCATGCCCGCGCTCATGCCCTCTGCACGTGGGTCGTCCGGGTTCTTGAAGGTCGAGCCGAACGTCTTGATGCCCTGCGGCTGCGCCTCGTGGCGGCGGCGGCGCATGTCCGCGAGCGTTGCCTTCACCTGTGCGGGGTCGGCGGGCTCCAGGATGAAGGACGCCTGGGCGAGGATTTCGCCGGCCTGCAGGTTGCTGTGGCGGTAGGCGAAGCCCAGCTGCTCCGGCCCCCGGCGCTCGCTGCCATCGGCGGTGACGATCTGCGCCCACTCCAGCACGCGCGCCAAGTCGCCGCCGTAAGCGTTGGCGTTCATGCGCACCGCGCCGCCCACGGTGCCGGGGATGTTCACCCCGAACTCGATCCCCGCCAAACCGGCACGTGCCGCCTGTGCTGCCACCGCCGGCAGGCGGGCTGCGCCGCCGCACACCATGCGCGACCCCTCCCTATCCAAAAAAATCTCTCCCAGATCGGCGTCGAGCTTCACCACCAGGCCCCGCACCCCGGAGTCGGCTATCAGCAGGTTCGAGCCCGAGCCCACGACCGCCACCGGCAGCTGCTCGACGCGCGCCCAGGCGAGGAGCTCTTGCAGGCGCGTCTCATTGCCCGCGCGCGCGAAGTGCTCGGCTGGGCCGCCCGTGCGTACCGTCGCCAGGCGCGCGAGCGGGTGGTTGTGGCGCACGCCGGGGGGGGCCTGCGGCGTGCTCACGGTTCGCCGACCAGCCGGTGGGCCAGCGTGTCGATATCGCCCGCGCCCATCACCATGCACAGGTCCCCCGCGCGCAGGATGTCGCGCAGCACGGGGAGCGCTCCTTCGAGGGTTGGCAGCCAGTACACCGCCCGGCCGTGCATCGCGTCCGCCGTCGCCTCTACGACCAGCAGGCCGCTCACGCCGGGGTGATCCTCCGCGCGCTCGCGCGCGGCGTAGATGTCGCTCACCGCCACCACATCCGCGAGCGCCAGCGCCTGCCCCAACTCGCGCGCGAGCTGCTCCGTGCGGGTATAGAGGTGCGGCTGGAACACCGCCACGAGGCGCTGCGGCTGGAGCGTGCGCGCAGCGCTCAGGGTCGCCGCGATCTCCGTCGGGTGGTGGGCGTAGTCCTCGTAGACCGCCGCGCCCTGCGGGCCGCTGCCAAGGTGCGCGAAGCGCCGCCCCGCGCCGTGGAAGCCGGCCAGCCCGGCGATCGCCTTGGGCATGTCCGCGCCCGTGAGACGGGTGGCCTCCAGCGCGCCCGCGGCGTTCTGCGCGTTGTGCGCACCGGGCACCGCCAGGCGCACCTCGTGCCCGTGCCAGTCGAAGGTCACTGTGCCCGCGTGCAGACGAGGGTGGGGGGCGTCGTAGGGGACGAGCGCGGCGCCGGCGCCCGCCCCGGCGTCAGCACCCGCAGGCGCCCGCTCCGGCGCGTCGCGCAGCTCCAGCAGCTCCGGGCGATTCCACACGACAGCGTGCGGCGCCGCCGCGAGGAACGCGCGGAAGACCTCGCGCAACTCCTTCAGCGACCTGTAAGTCGCGTGGTGGTCGAGCTCGACGTTCGTCACCACTGCGATCTCCACGCGCAGGCTCAGCATCGAGCGGTCGCTCTCGTCCGCCTCCACCACCAGCCACTCGCCCGCGCTCCAGTGCGCGTTGGGCAGGCCGCCGCCGACCTCCGCCCCCACGAGCCAGCCGGGGTCCATGCCCGCTCCACGCAGCGCGTGCACGAGCATCGAGGAGGTCGTCGTCTTGCCGTGCGTGCCCGCCACCGCGATCGTGCGCCGTAGCGCGCTCAGCTCTGCCAGCAGCTCCGCGCGGGGGTGCTCCGGCAGGCCGCGCTCGCGCGCCGCGGCGCGCTCGGGGTTCTCGGGGTCGATAGCGCTCGAATACACCACCTCCACGTCCGCGCCCTCGGGGATGTTCGCCGCGGTGTGACCGATGCCCGTGCTCCTGAGCACACCATCCGCGCGCAGGCGCTCCAGGTAGGGCGAGTCGGCGCGATCGGAGCCGCTCACCTGGGCACCCAGCGCGTGCGCCGCGCGCGCATACCCACTCATGCCCGCGCCGCCCACGCCCACGAAGTGCAGGCGCCTATCGCTCCACGGCGCGCTGCTCATCCCCCCGCCGCCTCCAGCAGCTCGCGCGCCACATCCGCGGCGGCATCGGGGCGCGCCAGCGCGCGCGCGGCGGCGCCCATGGCGGCCAGGCGCGAAGGGTCGGACAGGAGCGTTGCCACCTCGCGCGCGAGGCGCGGCGCGCTCAGCTGCGCGTCGGCGATCACGCTCGCCGCGCCCCCCTGGGCCATCCAGCGCGCGTTCTCGCTCTGGTGGTCGGCGGCCGCGTGCGGGTAGGGCACGAGGATCGCCGGCAGCGCGTGCGCGGCCAGCTCGAACACCGACCCCCCGGCGCGCGCGACGACAAGGTCGGCGGCGCTGAGCGCGTCCGCGAAGTCGCCGAGGTCGAGGTACTCGCGCAGGTCATAGTCGGCGCGCAACCCACGGCGCGCCAGCTCGGGGTAGTCGCGCCGCCCGCTGATGTGGAGCACGTGGAAGGCCGCGCCCGCGAACGCCTCGACGGCGGCGAGGTTGATCGAGCGCGCGCCCAGCGAGCCGCCGAACACGAGCACGCACGTCTCGTGCGAGGCGATCCCCAGGCGCGCGCGTGCGCCATCGCGGTCGTGCGTGGAGGCGGGGATCGGGCGGCCCGTCATGCGGTAGCGCCCGATGTGGCGGCCGTCGATCGGGAAGGACAGACACACGCGCCGCGCGAACGGCGCCAGCGCGCGGTTGCTCACGCCCAGGTGGCTGTCGGCCTCGGTGAGCACCAGCGGGATGCCGCGTGTGAGGGCGGCCAGCCCCACCGGCCCCGCCACGTAGCCGCCGCCGCCCAACACAGCGTCCGCCTGAAGCTGCGCCAGCAGCGCGCGCGAGCGCGCGAGCGCTCCCCCTGCGCGCGCCACCGCGCGCGCTGCCTTCAGCGGGTTGGTGCGGCTCAACCCCTCCACCTTGATGGTGTGCAGCTCATAGCCCGCCGCCGGCACCAGCTCGGCCTCCGCGCGCTCGCCGCCGATGAAGGCGACCTGCGCGCCCTCAGCCCGCAGCGCGGCGGCCACCGCGAGCGCCGGCACCACGTGCCCCGCCGTGCCGCCGGCCGCGATCACGATCCGCTTCGCCTGTTCCTCCTGCCGCTGGGCGCCCATGTTCCCATCCTGCCGATTCGCGCTCACGTTTGTCGCCCGCGCCCCCTCCGGCGGCACGAGTCGATTTCCTGCGCTCCTCGCCCACGGCACGCACATGCGCGCTGCCGCCCGCGGCCACGTTGAGCAGGAGGCCCATCGCGCACAGCATCACCACGAGGCTCGTCGAGCCGTAGGAAACGAACGGCAGCGGCACGCCGGTGAGCGGTGCCAGGCCGAGGACGGCGAACACGTTGAGCAGCGCCTGAAAGAGGATCAGCCCCGTCATGCCCGTGGCGATCAGCGCGCTGTAGAGGCTGCGCGCGCGCTTGGCCGCCCGCAGCCCCGCATAACCGATCAAGCCGTACAGCGACAGCAGCGCGCACACCCCCACGACCCCCAGCTCTTCGCCGATCACCGCCAGGATGAAATCGGTCTGCGCCTCGGGCAAATAGAAGATCTTCTGCACCGACTGCCCCGGCCCCACGCCGAACAGCCCCCCCGAGCCGATCGCGATCTGCCCCTGCACGGCCTGAAAGCCGCTGCCCGAGGCGTGCGCCCAGGGGTCGATGAACGAGGTCAGTCGCGCGCGCGCATAGGGCTTCACCAGCGCATACAGCACGAGCAGCGCCAGTGCCCCGCCCGCGAGCTTGGCGAGGTGCCCCACAGGCATCCCCGCCACGATCAAGAGCGCCGAGACGGTGAAGGCGATCGTCAGCGCCGTGCCGAGGTCCGGCTGCCCCGCCACCAGCAGGCAGGCCCCGCCCACGACGAACAGCAGCGGTCGCGACAGGTCGCGCAGGTCGAGTACGCACTTGGGACGCTTGGCCAGCAGCGTGGCGGTGTACAGCACCAGCGCGATCTTCAACAGCTCCGAGGGCTGGAACTGCAGGAAGCCCGGCCCGATCCAGCGCCGCGCGCCGTTGATGCGCACGCCCACGTGCGGCACATACGTGGCCGCCACCAGCACGAAGGCCACCACCAGCAGCGGCCCCGTGAAGCGCTGCACGTGCTGCACCCCATTGCGCGCCAGGTAGTTCATCGCCACCAGTCCCACCGCCCCGAACAGCGCGAACTTGAGCAGGTAGGCGCTGCCGTTGCCCTGGCCCTGCAGCAGCGTCGGTGCCGAGGAGGCGCTGTAGACCATCACCGCGCCAAACGCCAGCAGGCACAGGGTGGCCGTCAGCAGGATGCGGTGCTCAAGCGGCTGCTCGCGGGCTGTCCGCTTCGCCTTCGCCCCCCGCACCCGCGCGCCCACCAGCCGGGCCTTGGCGTTCGCTGCGCGCGTGTGCGAAGACATCCTCGCTCACTTCTACAGCGGGCGGCGGATGCCTCTAACGCCCGACGAGCGTTTAGCGCACGAGAGCGCGAGTTCAGGCGCGCGAGAGCGGTCCTGCTCAGGCCGGCGCCGGTTTGCCGGCGAGCGCGCTGGCCACGGCCTGTCGCTGCGGCTTACCGAGCCGGCCGGAGAGACGCCTGATCTCCAGCGCGTCATTGACTACAGCAGCGCGCCCTGCGCTGCGCGGCTATGCCAGGAGTGCCGCGAACGATGCCGTTCGGCTGGTGCGACGACGCAGGAAAGTCGCCGCCGCACCCGGCACTGCGACTGTCGTCGCCTGGCCGCGCCTCATCTGGGGCATGGCATTCAGGACAGACGCCAGAGCGTGATCTGCATAGACCGCCAGACGACGCCCTCCACGCCCCCCCCACCAGCTGCGGTTCTCGACCCACCAGCCGCGGAAACCCAGCCGTCGTGTGCTGTCCAGCGGATCGAGCAGAAACGTACCCAGCGCAACCGGAGTCTCAAGCCGCGCAACGAGGGCGCGCGCAGCCGGCTCGGCTGTGACTGCCGCCCGCACCGCGAGAGCACTCACAGCGGCCGCGAGCTCGGCGGCACCTACGGGCTCGGCACTGTCCATCAGCAAAGCGGCCGGAATCAGTAGCTTGGAAGCAAAATGATTGCAAACATCCTCGCCGAGCCAGTACTCGGCTTCCCGCTCGGGCCGAAAACCTGCGTGGCGCAGGAGCAGGAAGTGACCCAGCTCATGGGCCACCGTGAAACGCTCATGGGCGCTGAGCGGCGCTGGGCGGCTATGACGGCGCATGACGACAGCTTCCCACCTGTCCCCGCGCTGCATCAGTGCCCCACGACGACTTCCATCTCCGAGCTCGATCCGCAACCCGACGCCAAGCTCACGACAGAGAGCGGGCACATCTATCGGCAGGTCCCGGCTGGCACTGAGCTCATCCGCCAGCTCGCCAAGGCACGCCTTCAGCTCCGCTGCGAGCCTCTTGCGGTCTTCGGCTTGGCTCCTATGAATGATCTGATCGATGGGGCGCCTCCGGGATAAGCGAGATCGGGCCTGCTTCGGTTCAGTGCCGGCTCGACAACCGGCCGCCCGGACCAGGGCGTGGACTCGAGCCTCGTGACATCTTCGGCGATCGCCCGGACGGCATCCTTCGCCGTCGGATCAAGCTCGCTTGGAACCCACAGCACAGCGCGGTCGATCGCGTCGCGCAGAGGAGCGAGCAGCTCCTGTTTGTCCAAGCGCTCGTGGGCGTCCTCCGCGATTGCGAACGAGATCCGCCACAGACGCCGAAAGCGCTGCCGCTGGGCGCTCAGATGACCCTCGGTGATCCGGGGGTTGTTCTTGTCGAGATCCGCCAGCGAGTCGACCACCCCCCCGATGTACACCTTGACTTCGGCGATCTTCGGATTCATCCCCCACGAGGGGCAGTACATGACGATGTCCCCCGGGCTCAGGCCGAAGTCCTGCTCCAAGGTCCTGATCGCCTTGAGCCTGTCCTCCGCTGCCCGCCGCACATCACGCGCCGCCTCCTCGCCTGGGAGCGTACGATCGCCGGAGAAGCGATGAGCGATCACCGATGCCCGCTCCGGGCTCCTCAGATCGTCCTCGTAGAGGATGCGCAACTCGCGGTGCAGCTTGCGCACGCGCAGACGCCGCACAAGGTCCACCGCACCGTCGACACGAGCTCGCTTGACCCCGGGCCCATCGCGACGCCCGAGCAGCCTGCGCTGCAGCAACTCCAGCATCTCGGCATCCGAGCACTCAAGCAACTCGTTGGCCAAACCGGCAAGCGCCTCGTCGCGGGTTGCCTCATCGGGAAACGTGTCGCGATACTCGGCGACCACACGCTCGAGCATGCCCGCGGCCTTCAACTTCGTACGGTGAAAAAGAACGACCTCCGACAGCTGATAGCGACTCTCGAGAAGATCGAGGATCGCAGTAACAGCGTCGGGGCGCGGTCGCGGCGCTTCCCTGAGGTTGATTACCAGCCGATCTTCCCGTTCGGCGCCCTTGCGCTGGCGTTTGCGGATTTCCAGATAATCGAGTAGTCGAGGATCGAAGTGTCGCGGCTTGCCCAGATGCAGCCAGTCACGATGCAGGTAATCGAGCAGATCGGCGCAAATGGTATTGCCGATCAGATCGCGGCAGACTCCGATCCGGAAGCCCGAGGCGAGCGTTCTCGCACAGTCGTCCTTGTGGTCACCCGATACGAGGCGAATCAGAAGTTCGCTCGGGGTGAGCCTGGCTGCTTTGGACGGAGCTGTTGCTCTGCGCGCGTCGGTGGAATACGACGCATCGATGAGGCTGCGCAGCGATCGATAGGACCGCCCGTGCCATTCGGTGCGATCAAGTACGAGATTGATTCGCTCGTCGCCGTCATGGCGCTCAAGCAGGCCAAGCTCGTCCTCGAGGGTATGACCCGCCGGCAGGTGACCGATGTCGTGCAGAAGCGCACCCAGCCGGGCAAAGGCCAGCTCATCTCCCGATAGTGGCTCCCCGCGCTGCCAGCTCTCGTGCCCGTACGTCTCGGCGCGAGCCGCGTGGCGCCCCGTCGCCTCCGCCATGATCGTCACGAAGTGCACACAGCCAATCGCGTGCTCTCCGCGCATATGCGTTGCACCGCGGTAGACAAGGTGGGCCTGGCCAAGCTGAAAGATCTCAAAAAGGCGCTGGAAAGCAGGGTGATCGATGATCGCCACCTCCCGATCACTGAGCCGGACTATCCCGGCAACGGGGATCAACGTCTCGTTAGAGCGCTCGTTGGGATCTCGTGATGGCGCACCGCTATCGAAGAGCGGCTCGCCCATCGTCGCTACGCTCCCGCGCACCTTGGCTGCGCCAGCGTCGGGAAGCTTGCCCCCCAATGCCTCGCCGTTGGTCGTCACGTGCGCAGACGATCCATTTCCGGGCTCGTTTTCCGAGGGCAGCAGTTGCTCCTGCGCACGCTCGTCGGCCATTCGGTGATCCTACCGAAAGATCTCTATTTCCGGAAGTTTATGGGTCAGGCGTCCAGTTTCTGTGCCAGCACAAGCTCCCTGATAACCGCTCCCCGCGCGCTTCGAAACCGCTGTACTGGTCGAAGCTGGCGCAGCCGGCGGCAACGGTGGGCGGCCTCTCACCGCAGGCTGGAGTGATAGATCGTGAAGCCGATCGCGGCGCAGACCGCGGCGATGATCCAGAAGCGCAGGATGATCTTCGTCTCAGACCACCCCCGCAGCTCGAAGTGGTGGTGAATCGGTGCCATCAGGAACACCCGCCGGCGCGTGCTCTGGAAGGACACCACCTGGATCACGACCGACAGCGCCTCGATCACGAAGATGCCACCGAGCAGCACCAGCAGCACCTCCGTCTTGGTCATCACTGCCAGCCCGGCGATCGCGCCGCCGAGGCCCAGCGAGCCGGTGTCGCCCATGAAGATCGTGGCGGGGAAGGCGTTGAACCAGAGGAAGCCAACGCAGGCGCCCACCACGCAGCCGGCGAGCATCGCCAGGTCGTAGTCGAGCGCCACGAAGGTGATGCCGACGTAGGCGAGCATCACGATCGCCACGCAGCCCGCGGCGAGGCCGTCGAGGCCGTCGGTCAGGTTGACGGCGCTGGTGGTGCCGGCCACCACGAAGTAGATCAGCACGGGGTAGAACACGCCCAGATCGATCTGATAGTCCACGAAGCGCAGGCGCAGCGTGCTCGCCAGGTGGGCCTCGTGACTGGCCACCCACCACAGCCCGAGCGAAATGGCGATCGTGACGATCAGCTTGGTGCGGGCGCGCAGGCCCAGCGAGCGGCGACGCACGAGCTTGGTGTAGTCGTCGGCGAAGCCGAGCAGGGCACAGGCGAGCGCCGCGCCGAACACCCCCACCGAGCGCCAGTCGTAATTGGAGAGGATCAGGAACGGGATGCTGATGGCGAGGAGGATGATCACGCCGCCCATCGTCGGCGTGCCGGCTTTCTGGTGGTGCCCCTCGGGGCCCTCCGCGCGGATCTGCTGGCCGAACTCGCGGCGGCGCAGGAACGCGATGAACTTCGGGCTGAGGAAGATGCAGATCAGCAGCGCCGCGGTGCCGCCGATGAGAACGCGGCCCATCAGCGCGCCCCGCGCTGCGATGGTTGCCCGCCCGCCGGGCGGGGCCCGGCGGCAGGAGGGGAGTCGCCCACGAGGGTTTGGGCGACCAGCTCCAGGCCGACGCCGCGCGAGCCCTTCACGAGCACGGTGTCCCCCGGTTGCAGATGCTCGGAGAGCAGCGCTGCCGCCGCCCGTGCGTCGGGCGCCTCGTATGTCTCCCCACCGAACCCCTTCCCCATCGCCCGCGCCAGCGGACCGACGGTGAGCAGCAGATCCACACCGCGCTGCTGCGCGTAGGCACCCACCTCACGGTGAAACGCCTGCGTCTGCGGCCCCAACTCAAGCATGTCTCCGAGCACGGCTACACGCCTGCCGGGCGCGCTGGCGGCGAGGTCGTCGAGCGCGGCGCGCATCGACATGGGGTTGGCGTTGTAGCTGTCATCGATCAGCACGATTTCATGGGCAACGGCGTGGCGTTCGCCGCGTAGCGCCGAGAAGGCGACCTCGAGCCTTCCCCCAGGGGTCACGCCGAGAGCGTGGGCGGCGGCTACCGCGGCCAGGAGGTTGAGCAGGTTATGGGACTGGGCGAAGGAAGGCCGCAGCGAGATGCGCTCCTCGCCGATGCCGATCGAGATTTCTCCCGGGTCGCCGCCGCCAGGCTCCCGGCCCGCCGTCGGCGCGATCATGCGCACGTCCCCTCCCTCGCCGAAGGTCACCGTGCGCAGATCCGCACGGCGATACCGATCGAGCAGCGGCTCCCTGTATGGCAACACGATCGTGCCCCCGGCCGCCATGCCCGCGATCAGCTCGGCCTTGGCGGCGGCCACCGCCTCGATCGACCCCAGCAGCTCCAGGTGCACGGGGCCGACGTTCACGATCACGCCCACGTCCGGCCGTGCGATGGCCGTGAGTTCTGCGATCTGACCGGGGCCGCGCATCGCCAGCTCCAGCACGAGCGCCTCGGTGCCGGACGGCGCGGCGAGCACCGCCAGCGGCAGGCCGATCTCCGTGTTGAGGTTCTGCGGGCTGGCGACGGTGCGCAGCTGCGTGCCGAGCAGCGCGGCGAGGATGTCCTTGGTCGAGGTCTTGCCGGTGGAGCCGGTGATCGCCACCACCTGCGCGCCCAGCTCCAGGCGCCAGGCGCTCGCCAGCGCTTGCAGGCCCGCAAGCGGATCGGGGTGCGCGAGCACAGCCCCACGCTCTGCACCGGCAAGAGCCTCGGCGTGCACCGGAGCCACCAGCACGCCCCAGGCCCCTGCCGCAAGCGCCTGCGCGGCGTGGGCGCCGCCATCCTCGCGCTCGCCGGGCAGCCCCACGAACAGATCCCCCGGTTGCACCTGGCGCGAATCGATCACGGCGCGCGTGGGGCCATGCCCCTCCCTGCCACCGGCCCCGCCCACCGGCGCGAGCCCGGCCCTCAACAGCTGTGCGCGGCCGACCTCGGCGAGGCGCGCCGCGTCCCAGTCGATCACGCGGCAGCCCCTGCGACATGCTCTTGGCGCATCCGCAGGGCGTCACGGGCGACGGACACGTCATCGAACGGCTCCTTGCGCCCTCCGGCGAACTCCTGGCCCTGCTCGTGGCCCTTGCCGGCGATCACCACAACGTCGTTGGCCCGCGCCAACGCGATTGCTTCCCCGATGGCGGCCCGCCGATCGACCTCGATCCGCACCGTGCCGCCCGCATCCCCAGGCGCGCCCCGCAACGGATCGACATGGATCCCCGCGACGATCTCTCGCACGATCGCCTGGGGCTCCTCCGAGCGCGGGTTGTCGGAGGTGACAAGCACCACATCCGCCAGGCGCGCGGCGATCTCCCCCATCAGCGGGCGCTTGCCACGGTCGCGGTCGCCGCCGGCGCCGAACACGCACACGACCCGGCCCTGCGCCAGCTCGCGCGCCGCCCGCAGCACGTTCTCAAGCGAGTCGGGCGTGTGGGCATAGTCGACGAGCACGGCAAAAGACTGGCCCTCCTGCACCGGCTCGAAGCGGCCGGGCACGCGCACCCCGCGCGCCAGCGCGGCCACAAGCAGATCCAGGTCCGCCCCCATTGTGTGAACCGCCGCAACCGCCCCCAGCGCATTGGCGACATTGAAGCGCCCGGGCAGCGGCAGCGCGACGGGGCGCTCGCCGGCGGGCGAGACGAGCGTGAAGCGGCAGCCGGCGAAGTCCATGCGCACGTCGCGCGCACGGTAGTCGGCGTCGCCGTCGATCGCAAACGTGACGGCCCCCGGCAGCTCGGCGGCAAGCCGCCGCCCATAGGGGTCATCGACGTTGACCACGCACAACCCCGGGCGCTCGGCACCCCCCACGAACAGGCGCCGCTTGGCCTGGAAGTACTCCTCCATGGAGGCGTGGAAGTCCAGGTGGTCCTGGGTGAGGTTGGTGAAGATGGCTGCGGCGAAATGAACCCCATCGACCCGCCCCAGCTCAAGCGCGTGCGAGGAGACCTCCATCGCACACGCACGATCCCCCCCGGCGCGCATCTCGCCCAGGATCCCCTGCACGTCGATCGCCTCGGGCGTGGTACGGGTGACGGGCCGCTCTGCCCCCGCCACTACGGACGTGACGGTCCCCAGCAGGCCGCAGCGCTCGCCGACGGCCTCCAACAGGGCCCGCACTAGAAAGGCTGTCGTCGTCTTGCCGTTGGTGCCGGTGACTCCTACGACGCGCATCTGCGCGCTGGGATCGCCAAAGAAACACGCGGCGAGCGGGCCCATGGCGGCGCGCACCGAGGGGACGACCACCTCGGGCACTCCCAGACCCAGCGGCCGCTCGACGACGAGCGCCACGGCCCCGCGGGCGACGGCCTGCGGGGCGAAGTCATGGCCGTCGCTGTGCTCACCCGGAACGCAGAAGAACAATGCGCCGGGGCCGACGGCGCGACTGTCATACGCGAGCGAAACGACCTCCACGGCGCCCGCCCCGGGGTCAACGGTGTCCGCCCCGGGGGCACCCATGGGAACCAGCTCGGCGAGCTTCATCGCCGCTGAGTCTAGTTTCCGCCCCGGCCCCCTCACAGCTCGCCCGCCCAACCCTCGCCGGCCCCCCGGGCCCAGCCGGCCGACCCCTCAGCCCGGCGGGATGCCGAGATAAGGGAGGGCGAACGACATGATCTGCCCAAACGCGGGGGCCGCGACGACGCCGCCGTAGATCGAGCCCGACTGCGGTTCATCGATGATCACCGCACACAGCAGGCGAGGATGCGCAGCGGGGGCGAAGCCCATGAACGAGGCGACGTAGGCGCTCTTGGAGTATTCCCCGGTGAGCGGATCGATCTTGCTGGCGGTGCCGGTCTTGCCCGCCAGGCGATAGCCCGGAATCGAGACCTCGCTCGCCGTACCCCCCGGGGCGAGTACACCTTCCAGCATTTGGCGCACCTCGGCGGCGGTGGCCGTGGAGATCACTCGCCGGCCGTGCGGCGCGCGCACGGGCACGCCATCGACGGCGCCGACGATGCGCGGCGGGCGCAGGATGCCGCCGTTGGCGATCGCCGCGTAGGCGCTGGCCATCTGGATCGGGGTGACGTCCTCGCCCTGGCCGATCGGCAGGTTGCCCATCGACGAGCCCGAGTATTTAGCGAGCGGCGGCACGAGCCCGATCTCCTCTCCGGGCAGATCGACGCCAGTGGGCGCGCCGAAGCCGAACCGTGACACCCAGCGGCTGAACATGGGGGCGCCCTCCAGCAGGCCGATCTTGATCGCGCCGACGTTGCTGGACTGCGCGAGGATCTGCGCGGTTGTCAAAGACTCACCGGGGTGTTCGGTGTCGTCGTGGATGGTGCGGTCGGCGACCTGGATCTGGTCGGGGATTTCAAAACCCGTAGCGGGCGTGATGAGGCCTTCCTGCAATGCGGCGGAGACGGTGACGGACTTGAACGTCGAGCCCGGTTCGTAGTCGAAGCCGACGGCGCGGTTCTCGAGGTCTTCCGCCGAGGCGCCGGCGGGATCGTCGGCGTTGACCTGCGGCCAGTTGGCCATCGCCAGGATCGCGCCCGTGTTGGGGTTCATGACGATGGCGGTGGCGTCCTTGGGGTGAAACACGCGCCCGACGGCGCCGAGCACGTCTTCGGTGCGCTGCTGAATGTTGGCATCCAGGGTGAGCGCGACCTGCGCGCCGGGGACCATGCGTTGCACGTTCTCGATCGAGACGGGCTGGCCGATGGCGTCGCTGACGACCCGCCGCTCGCCGGCGCGACCGGCGATCTGGCCGTTGAGCGAATACTCAAGCCCCGACAGCCACTTGCCTTCCGTGCCGACGCTGCCGAGCACCTGCGCGGCGAGCGGGCCGCGCGGGTAGACGCGGCGCATCGTGGGGGCGCCCGCGATGCCTTCCAGCTTGAGCGCCAGCACGCGTCGGGCGCGCGCTTCGGGGAGGGCACGCGCCAGATAGACGAAGCCGCGGCGCTCGCCGAGCAGCGCCAGCAGATGGGCCTGGGAGAGACCGAGCAGCGGCGCGAGCTCCGCGGAGGCCTGCAGCGGATTCTTGATCAGATACGGCGTGGCGGAGATTTCCTGCGCCGGTTCGGAGATCGCCAGATCGACGCCGTTGCGGTCGGTGATCGTGCCGCGCTGGGCGGGGACGTGTTCATAGGTCAGCTGCTGATTCGCGGCGGCGCGCCGCAATGTGGCGCTGTGCACGGTGCCGAGATAGAACGTGCGCCCGGCGGCGAGCACGAGCAACAGGAAAAGCACCCCGAAAAGCCCCCCGATCCGGCGCTGGATTCCGGGCACGGGCTAGCCCTGCGGTTCGGCGGGGGTTGTTTGGGGGGAGGGAGGGGTTGCCGCGTTGTTGCCTTCGGCGGGTGTTTCGGTACCGGCTGAGGTGGGCGTGGCCGGGGCGCTTGGTTGCGTGCTCGCCGTGGTGGTTGACGATTCCATGGGCGCCTGCACCGGCTGGGCGAGTCGTGATGCGGCGAGGCGTTCATCGACTCCTGCGTGCGCATGCAGGAAGACGAGCTTGCCGGCCGGGACGATGCTCATGCCGGCGGCGGCGGCCTGCTGCTCGATCAGGTCCCCGGCGGAGTAGGAGGAGTTTTCGGCGGCGAGCGTGGCGTTCGTACGCTGCAGGTAACCCTCGTGCTCGATCGCGCGGCCGATACCGCCGTTGAGCTTGAGCAGCCACAGCTGCATGGCGACGATGCCGATCAGGGCGAAGGCGATCAACACGATCCAGGTGCGGCTGCGGATGAGGCGGTCGAGCAGGCGCGCGGAGCTCTCGACGGCCTGTGGCTTGGGGACGGCACGCCGCGCGGGAGCAGCGGGGCGCGCACGGCGCGCGGGCGCGGGGCGGGTCCCGGGCCGAGTCGTGGGACGGGGAGCTGGAATGGCAGCTGCGGCGGCGGGGGGCGTCATGCCGTGGTACCTCCTGTGGTGGTGTGGATCAGCTTGCACGCCCCGCGCAGGCGCGCGGAGCCGGAACGGGGGTTGTGGGCGATCTCCTCGGCGGAGGGCATGATCGCCCGCCGCGCGAGCAGCGAGGCCTCGGGTTCGCGCCCGCAGGCGCAGACGGGCAGGTCGGGCGGGCAGATGCAGCCCTGCGCGCGCTCTGACAGGAAGCGCTTGACGGCGCGGTCCTCCAGCGAGTGGAAGGAGATCGCGGCGAGCACGCCGCCCTCGCGCAGCAACTGCCAGGCGACAGGCAGGCCGGTCGCGAGCTGGGCGAGCTCGTCGTTGACGGCGATGCGCAGCGCCTGGAAGGTGCGCTTGGCGGGGTGGCCGCCGGCGAAGCGCGCGGGGGTGGGGATCGCCGAGGCGATCACGTCCACGAGTTCGAGCGTCGTGTCGATCGGGTGCTGCTCGCGGCGGCGTACGATCGCGCGGGCGATGGCGCCGGCGTGGCGCTCCTCGCCGTAGTCGCGCAGCACTCCGGCCAGCTGGCGCTGGTCCCACTGCGCGACGATCGTGCGCGCGGTCAGCTCCTGCGCGGGGTCCATGCGCATATCGAGGGGGGCGGCATAGGAGTAGGAGAAGCCGCGCTCGCGCGTGTCGATCTGCATCGAGGACATGCCGAGGTCGAAGTAGACGAGGTCCGCACGGACGCCCTCCTGCGCGAGATCCTCCAGCACCTCGGCGTAGGCACCGGCGATGAAGCGCACCTCGCAGGCGACCTCCTCGGCCAGCTCTTCGCTGTGCTCGCGCGCATGGGGGTCGCGGTCGATCGCGATCAGCGTGCCAGCGGGGCCCAGGCGCTCGGCGACCATGCGCGCGTGGCCGCCGCCGCCGAAGGTGCAGTCGATCGCGGTCTGGCCGGGCGCCGGGTGCAGCAGGCCCAAGAGCTCGGAGGCGAGCACCGGGATGTGGGTGGAGGGCATGTCAAGCAGTGTGGTCAACACGGGCGGTGATCTCCGCCACGCCGCTGAGCAGCGCGGGGCGGTGGTCGTTCCAGCGGGCGCTGTCCCATAGCTCCAGGCGATCGCCGGCGCCAACGACGATCACCTCCTTGGCCAGGGCGGCGTGCTCGGAAAGGAAGCCGGGGACCATGATGCGCCCAGCGGCGTCCAGCTCGACGTCGTGCGAGGAGCCGTAGAAGAAGCGCTCCAGCTCGGCAAGACGGGGGGAAAGCGGGGGCAGCTCCGCCAGCGCGCGTTCGGTGTAGCGCTCGTAGTCCTCGGGGCGCCAGACGCCGACGCAGGGCTCCAGGTCGACGGGCATCGCGAGGACGACTCCTTCGGCGAGCGTGGCGCGGTAGCGCGCGGGAACCGTGAGCCGGTTCTTGGCGTCGAGCGTGTGGTCAAAGGTGCCGCGGAAAGCCACTGGTGTCGCTCCTGAGCTGCTGGTCCATAGCCGCTGAGCTAAATACCGAGCCGGAGTGGAGAGGTGGGAGGAGCCTCTCCACCCCGGCTCGCTGCGTCGCAATGTATCCCACTTCCTCCCACATTGCAAGCCAAACACCACACTTTTTCCCACTTTTGCATCCAGAAGCTCCAAAACGAGCAGAAATGCCTGCAAATCCTGGCTTTCCGCCTTCCCCCGTCGGACCCGGCGGCGGCTCCGAAAAGTGCAGGCTGGATTGCAGGTGCGCGAAATGACGGCGAACTTGCGTACGATCAAGCCTTGCGCTCCGTATCGCTCCCGCTGCGCCCAAGCCCCCACAGACGCGCATGGCGCGCCCTGATGCCCGCGCTCGCGGCCGTTGCGATCCCGCTCGCCGGCTGCGGCTCCTCCAGCAGCCCACCGCCCGACCCGGCGACGGTGGTGCCGGCCTCGGCGCCGGCGTACGTGGGCGCGATGGTGATGCCGAGCGGCAGCCTCAAGACCAACGCCGTGGCAGACGCGAACAAGCTGACGGGCTCAAGCGAATCCTTCGCGGGCCTGCTGACTCTGCTCGCCCCCGGCGGGCGCAAGCTCAACTACGACAACGAAGTGAAGCCCTGGCTCGGCGAAGACGCGGGCGCCTTCCTGACGGCGGTGAATGGCGCAAAGGCCGGCGAAGCGCTGACGGGCAGCCTTGGCGAACTGCTGTCGAGCGCGAGCGTGACGGGAGCAGGCGAAGGGCTGCTGAAGGCGCTGCTCGGTGGCAACGTGGCCACGGGCGCGATCGTGCTCGACACGACCGACCAGGGCAAGGCCGAAGCATTCCTGAAGGCGCGCGCGCAGGAAGCGGGCGCGCACGCGGCGAGCTATCGCGGCGTCTCCTACGAGGTCTCCTCCAGCGGCGAGGCATGGGGCATGGTGGGCAAGTTCGCGGTGCTCGGCAGCGAGGCGGCGCTGCGCAATGCGATCGAAACCGAGCAGGCGGGCGCGGCCAGCTCGCTCGCGCAGGCGGCCGGCTACGCGAAGCTCGCGGCGGGCGCGGAAAAGGGCGCGCTGGCGAGCGTGTACCTGCGCGCGGCGGGGCTGCCTGAACTGGGCGGCCTGACGGGCAACGCCGAACAGGCGTACATCACGCTGCTGCCCTCGGCGACGGCAGTGACGATCGATATCGACACGATCGCCAAGGCGGGCGCGCAGACGAGCACGGGCCTGTTTCCGGGCAGCGCGGCGGCGCAGTTCGTGGGCGGGTTGCCGGGCGGCTCCTGGCTCGCATTGGGCGTGGGCGACACGAGCGCGACGTTCGGGCAGAGCGCGGCGACGCTGCGCTCACTGGGCACGCTCGCGAGCAGTCTGAAGCTCGGCACGTTCAGCCTGCAGGGCGTGGTGGCGCCACTGCTCGCGCCAGGCTTTGATATCGACAAGCAGTTGCTCAGCTGGATGGGGCCGGCGGCGGTGTTCGTGAGCGGCAGCGGCCTGCTGAACCTGCAGGCGGGCCTGGTGGCGGACTCGACCAACCCGGCCGCCTCGCGCGCGGCCGTGGGCGCGCTCGCGCAGGCATATACACAGGCGGGCGATGAAGTGGCGCAGACGACGATCCCCGGAGCCGAAGCAGCGGTGACGGTGCGCATCGCGGGCTTCCCCGTGGTGGTGGCGATCGGCGCGGGGCAGGGACGCTTTGCGATCGGCGCCGGCCCGGCGTCGGTGCAGGAAGCGCTCAGTCCCGCGACGACGCTGTCGAGCTCAGCCAGCTACCAGGCGGCGGCAAAGACGCTCGGCGGGGGCCTACAGCCGAGCCTGTTCGTGGAATTCCCCACGGCGGTGAGCCTGATCGAAACGCTCGGGCTGGGCGGCGCGGAAGGCGCCTCGACGGCGCTGCCGAGCTTGCACGCGCTGGGCACGCTGAGCGGCGGCGGCGGGCAGACGCTCGGCAACGGCGTTACGCGCGCGCGCATCGTGGTGGGCCTGCAGTAGCTACGCCGGCGCCCCGGCACGGACCCGGCCGGCCCCTACGCGGGCGCGCCGCTGAGCGCCCGCTCCCCCTCGCGCGGCGCGCGCGGGCGGTTCTCGGTCTCCACGATCACGCGGCACGGGCGGTGGCTGAGCAGATACGCGGCGGTGGGACCCACGCGCTGCTCCCCAGCGGGCGCGTGCAGCGTGGACCAGTAGATCACGTCGGCCCCGACGCGCTGCGCCTCCTCCACGAGCGCGGCGCCGGGGTGGCGCGTGCGGATCAGGCCGGTGTGGATCTTCAAGCCCGCGCGGCGCGCCTTGATGCGCGCGCCCTCGAGCACAGAGCGCCCCTGCGCCTCCTCGTCCTCCAGGCCCGACTCGAGCGAGAGCTGGCTGGGGACAGGCAGCACGAACACGGCATACAGCACCCCCTCTTCGCCGATCAGCTTGGCGGCGCTGGAGAGCGCGGTGGCGCTGACGTCAGCGCCGAAGATCGGCACGAGCGCGGTGCGGTATGCCAGCTCCTGAAAGTCTGCCGGGCGCTCGGGGCGGGGGATCGTGTACTGCGCCGTCGGGCTGAGGCCCTGGCGGTGGCGGTAATAAAGGTAACCGCACATGCCGAACACCATCCAGGGGATGCCCACGATGCGCGCCTCGGTGTGGTAGACGATCACGGCCACCCAGGTGAGCGAGGTGCCGAGGCCGCCGATGACGGCGGTGAGCGGGATCGAGTAGCCGCGGATGTTCACGTTCCACGGCATCCGGTAGGGCCGCTCGCGATCGGGCTCCTTCACGCGCAGCGCCACCACAGCGATGGCGGCGGTGGTGAACGACAGCATCGCCCCGAACGAGTAGAGGTTGCCCAGCACACCCGTGTTGCCGTACAGGATCAGCACACCCGCCAGGCCCGAGAAGAAGACGATCGTGAACCACGGCGTGCGATAGCGCGGGTGCAGGCGCGAGAAGACACTCGGCAGCTGGCGGTGCTCGGCGAGCGACCACGACAGGCGTGAGATGCCGATCATGCCGGCGTTGGTGGCGATGAAGAGGATCGTGGCGGCGAGCAGGCCGACGTAGTAGGTGGCGATGTGCAACACCGCGCCGTGCAGCCCCAGGCGTGAGACGATGCCGAGCACCGGGTCGTTCTGGAAACCGCCGGCGCCTTCGACGCCGAGGAGGGTCTGAAACTGGCCGGGGTGCCCGTGCACCGCTTCCACCGGCAGGGCGGAGAGGGCAACGAAAGAGATCCCGAGGTACACCCCGAGCACGGCGAGCACGACGAGGTTGATCGCCTTGGGCACCTCGCGCCCGGGGTCGCGCGCCTCCTCGGCCATGTTCGAGACGGTCTCGATGCCGGTGTAGGCGAGCATCGCCAGCGACAGCGCGAAGATCAGTTCGTGCCAGGTGGGCACCGACCCCAGGTGCACCTGGTGGATCAGCAGCGAGGGGTTGAGCACCAGCGCAGACCCGACGATCACCAGCAGCACCTGCGTGCTGAGGTCGGTGATGGCAAGAATGAAGTTGAGCTTCGCCGACTCCCCCAGTCCGCGGATGTTCAGAGCGGCGAGCGCGACCACCACGATCAGCCCCCCGAAGATGTCCCCGGGGTTGTGGTTGAGTCCGTGCAACCCCGGAAACGCGCTGAGGTAGTGCGGCACGAAGAACGCGGAGATGGCGATCGTGAGGATGTAGTCGAGGCTCAGCGCCCAGCCCGCGAAGAACGAGACCACCTCGTTGAAGGCATGCCGTGCGAACGAAGAGGACCCCCCCGCTTCGGGGAACATCGCCGCGCCCTCGGCGTACGTCTTGGCGATCAGCGCAAACAGCCCCCCCGCGAACAGGAACACGAGCGGCGTGAGCCCCAGCGCATGCGCCGCCACCAGCCCGAGGGCGTAGTAGATGGAGGACCCGACATTGCCGTAGGCCGTGGCGAACAGCCCCGGTACCCCCACGGACCGCCGCAGGCCGTGCTCACTCAGACGCGCCATGCAGGCCGCAGGGTATACGCACCCGCGCCCGTCGCGGAGGGCACGGCCTCCGCAGCCGCGCCCCGGGCGGCGTGGAATGTGAGAGAGGGATGCCTTTCGTCGTCAACAGAAACAGAGGCGCCCACAGCGGGCGAACGCCGTTTCGCCTGGTCCTGCCGGCTTGGCCCCTGTCGCCGGCCGGCCCGCCAGCGACATGGTTGCATCGCCCAGCCCGCTGGATAGCCTGAACACGTCTGATAGCACGAAGACGAAATGGGTCGGCGCGCACGCCGTGGAGCGCCGGGAGTCCTAGACGAGATCGGAGCCCACATGCGCCGGACACTGCTTCTCCTGGGCGCCCTGGCAGTCGCCGGGCCTTCGCCGCGGCCGCGCTGGCCGTCGCGTCTGGAAGCGGCGCGTCGGGGGCACGCGCCGGGGGCAGCCCGCGGATGGCCTTCCACGGGCTGGGGGCAGCGGCATCCCAGCGGCTGCTGGCGCGGGACTTCGCCCCCGAGCTTCGCGCGGCCGGCAGGAACCCTGTGCACATGGGTCTCCTTGCGCGGCATCACGTTCGCTACCTGAGCGCCTACAAGGCGCTGATCCGCGGTCCGCGTGGTCCTGAGTTTGTCTACTCCTCCGAGCCACTGCTCGCGGGACGTCGCGGACGGCAGCGACCCGTCGACCTCAGCCTGAGCGCGACGGCCGACGGCTTCACGCCGCGCAACCCGGTGCACGGGTGTCGATCTCGCGACGGCTGGCGGGCGGCGTGGGCCTGTGGTCGAGTGGGCTGCGCGTGTACGCCGAAGGGCGGGACGTGAGCGGGACGGACATGGGCAGAAGTCGCGTGTTCTTCCCCGAAACGGCGCTCGACACGGATACGGGTGTCCAGCCCACCCTGGACGGCGTCGAGTTGTTCGCAGTCCTGCGCTCGCGTTTGAGCCCGGAGAAACTGGCGTATCGATTCGCACTGCCGGCCCACGCGACGCTACGGGCGGAGAGCGGGCACATTCTCATCACCAGCGGCGGGCAGACGCTGGCTACGGTCCCTGCACCGACCGCAATCGACGCACAGGGCCGAAGCGTGCCCGTTGCAATGTCTGTGGTTGGAGATCGACTGCTCTTGAGCGTGCCGCATCGGCAGCACGATGTTGCGTATCCACTATATGTCGATCCGTACGTGTCCCTGGCGAAAGAAGCCCCCGGCTGGCATTACTCCGAAGGGATCTTCGAAAATGGCACTTTGAACCGCCCAGCAGATCGCGAGAGGAGCCGTCGGCTTCGTGGACGGCCTCACCGAACCCATCGCTGGCGGCACCGCATCGCTCCGCAGCGACCTCGGCGGCCCCAACAGCACCTTCGGCGGCAGCTACAACTACCTCAACGACACGCCAACCTACCTCTGCTCCACCGAATACGAAGCGTCCCACGACGCCGGAAGCGTCCTCTTCTTCCTGGCGGGTATCCTCGGAGGTGATGACGCCCCCATATCGGAGGAGCCTCCGGGCGAGGAGGGCCTAGGATTCCCACCCAACAAAGCCCAGTACGGACATATCATGGCCAATCGAGACGGTCACCTGCCCGACACGCCAGAGAACCGCGAACTCCTCAAAGAAGCGGGCAGTAATCCCGAAAACTATGTCAGAAACCAGAATGGCAAGGAACTATACGCCCAGCAGCAGCCCGACGGAACCGAGATCTGGGTCGAAGTTAGCAATGGTGTGATCCAGAATGGCGGCGTGAACAAGACACCACGCTACAACACAGAATGATGGGCCTTGGCCAGCCATCCACCACTGAAGATCCGATAATCTCTACTGAATGGAACTCGATGAGATCACAGATATAGAACGTCTCTATACCCACGGGAAGGAAGAACCAACGCTGGGACGCCCGTACGCCGCGCTCCTTGAGCGATGGGAGGACGGCCAAGACGACCGAGAGACTTGCCTTCGGCTTCTCTTCCTGACTTGGTACTCGTGCTGCGAGCCGTGGTATCTGACGGGCCTGCCCGAGGACCCCCCTCCTGCCGGCCGCTTCGCCAGCATTTTCGACCGCCTAGGCGGCGAGCAGACCGACGATCCCGAGATATTGGCCGCCGTCGGCCTGATGGCTACCAGCTTCCCCTACTGCTGCGGCGACGAGAAGCAGTGGCTGGCGACCGGCCTCCGCCTACGTGAGCGCTACAGACAGCTACCGCCTGCCTCGCAGTTCGATCCGGCCCATTTCGAAGGTCGCGGAGCATATGGGTGGTATATGGCCCGCATGGCGCCCTCCCTGTTGGAGGAGTGGAAGACCGCCTGAGCGCGGGGGCCTTCCCGTCCGCCCCTGCAAGTTCCCGTGCAGCATGTGAGCGAAAGCAGGAACCGGCCGTATGATTCCGACGCCCGGGCATCAAACGACCCCCCGGCAATCATCGTCATGGATAAGACGCGCCGCGGAAACTACAACTCGGGTGAGGACTTCGTCCTCGAATACGGAGAGCTTCGCTTCACGTTCAACGAAGGCGACTTCGCGGAGCGCTGCGAGCAGGCCGCACTGAAGCTGGGCTTCGTCGGCGGGCGCCTCGGCGAGGACGAGCTCGAAGACCTCGTCAACCTGGCCGTCAACGGCGACATCCAGGACCCGGCCTCCGCGCTGGGTGAGCACGTGAACGAGTGCTGGGCCGAGCTGGTCGGGCCGGCGGAGCGCTCGCTCGTGCACTGGCTGCGGCGCCTGGTGTTCCGCGGGGCGTGGCTCGATCAGCGCGTGAACGAGGGCGAGCTGAGCGTGGCGTTCGTGCCGGAGACCTGCAGCTTCGTATACGTGCAGCCGAGCGGATCGCGTTCGGCGGCGGGCGGCGAGCCGATCGAGCTGGCGCCCGAGCCGTCGTGGAACCGCGTCGCGTACAACCGCCGCTAGCGGCGAGTTTCAGTCCGCCAGCGCCGCCGCGCGTGCCCTGACGATCGCCTGCGCCTCGTCCTCGCCGACGAGCAGCTCGGGCCGCAGGGTGCCGCTGGATGTGAGATCCAGCGCTGGCAAGCGGCCAGTGCCCGTGAGCGCCGCGTCGAGCGTGATCACGGTGCTCTCGCCGCCCAGGGCCTGTGAGGCGGTGGCGATCACCGTCAGCGAGCCGCCCTCCGCGAGGTTGCGCGCGGCGCCGAGCACGCGGCGGGCGACGTGCGGGTGCAGGCCGTCGAGGCCGTCGATCAACACGACGGCGTCTGCCCCGCGCACCGCCACGCGGCGGGCGCTGTCCACGGCGTGCTCCACGGCCTGGTCCTGCACGTCGGGCGAGGCCGTCAGAGTGAGCGTCACCGCGGGAGCGAGCGCCCCCTGCTGCCAGTCTCCGATCTCCTCGGGGCGTACGCCCGCGAGGACAAGAGTGACCTCCAGGCCCTCGCGACCGGCCAGGGCGCCGAGGATGCGACGCAGTGCTTCCGTCTTGCCCGCGCGCGCGGGGCCGACGATCGCCACGCGCGAGCCGAGTCCGATCGGGGTGAGCCATTCGATCGCCTTCAGCGTCGGGTCGAGCGCGTCGAGCTCCAGGCGCCTGTCGGGGTGCGCGACGGGAAGGTCCTCGTAGCGCGGGCCCTCGGCCACGGCCTCGGCGGAGACGCCGTTGATCGTGTCCACCTTCGCCATCGACGGGTAGCGCTCGCTGCGCCGTGGCGTGCGCACGGGGCCGCTCACGCGGTCGCCGCTGACGAGTTCGCAGCGGCGCACCTGGGCAGCGCTGATGTAGACATCCTCGTCGCTCGGCTCCGGCGGCGAGACGCGCAGGAAAGCCGAGCCGTTGCCCAGCAGCTCCACGACGCCCTCGGCCACGCGCTCCGGGGCTGAATCGCGGCCATCGCCGCGCTCTTCGCGCTCCCCCCGGTCGCGGCCACGCTCCTCACGGTCCGCACGAGACGCGCGCGCCGGTCGCTCCTCGCGGCCACGGCTGCGGCGCGGAGCGGATGTGGCGGCACTCACCGGCCCCCCCTCCTCCCCATCCAAATCAGCATCCGGCTCGCGCTCCGCGGTGCTCCGCGAACGACGCCCGCGGCCGCCACGACGGCGGCGCACTGCCCCCGGCTCGCGCTCGCCCTCCTCGGGCTCAGCGCGCTCGGCGGGCGCGGCAGTCGTCTCCTCGCCACCGCCCGTGCGGGCCAGGATCGCGTCGATCAGCTCGGCCTTGCGCAGGCGGCGGAATCCGTCGAGGCCCACCTGGTCGGCGATTGCGTGCAGGTCGGCCAGCGGGCTGGCCTCCAGCTCGGAGCGCTCAAGTACAGCCATGTTCATTCTCCTCGGTGTTGTGGGGGCGGTTGGCGTCCGGTCGCGTTGTTGGCCAGCGACCGGCACCCGTTGCACCAGACAGCCTACTGCTCAGGGCTGCTGGGGCACTGGTAGCGGTCTTCCTCGGCGAGCGCCAGATCCCTTTGCGGCTCGATCTCGCCGCGCAGCGCCGCGCGCACGCGCAGGAAGTCGCGCACCTGCGCGAGGTCGTGCACGCGCAGGATGTGCGCCCCGGCGTCCGTGCCGTGGGCCACGGCGGCCAGCGTGCCCGGCAGGCGCTCGCGCGGGGCTGTGTTGGTGAGGGCGCCGATGAAGTCCTTGCGCGAGGCCGCCAGCAGCAGCGGCAGGCCCAGCTCGTGCAGACGGGCAAGGTCGCGCAGCAGCGCGATCGTCTGCGCGGGGGTCTTCGCGAAGTCCGGTCCCGGGTCCACGAGCAGTTGCTCGCGCGCGAGGCCATGCGCCTGGGCCAGCTCGATGCGCTGTTGCAGGAACGCAAGCACGTCCTGCACGATGTCGGGGTACAGATCGGGGTCCTGCAAGCGCTGCTTGGGGGCTGCGCGCGTGTGCATCACCACCAGCGCCGCGCCTGTGTCCGCGCAGACAGTGGCCAGCTCCGGGTCGCGCAGGCCGCTCACGTCGTTGACGATGCTCGCCCCGGCCGCAATCGCCGCGCGGGCCACCTCGGGTTTGTACGTGTCCACCGAGATGAGCGGGCCGCTCGGGGGAGGCTCCAGCTCCGCGGCGATCCGCTCGATCAGCGGCACCACGCGCTCGATCTCCTCCCGGGCGGCCACAGCAGGCCGGTTGGTAGCGGCCGACTCTCCTCCCACGTCGAGGATGTCGGCGCCAGCGGCTGTGAGCTGGCGGGCAAGCTCCAGTCGTGCATCGAGGTCCGTATAGCGCCCGGCGTCGCTGAAGGAGTCGGGTGAGGCGTTGACGATGCCCATCAGCAGCGGGCGCCCGCCGAGCGCAAGTTCGTGCGGCCCGGCGCGCAGGCGGTGATGCGGGGTGCTCACTCCCCCGCGATCCCCTCGGCGCGCGCCTCCTCGGCGAAGCGCTCCACCTCGGCGGCGGCGCGCACCGGGGACCACTCCAGCTCGCGCGCGAGCACCTGCGCGACGCGCTGCACCGGCTCCCCGCCGAGCTGATGCGCGGCCAGCAGCCCCAGGCGGGTGCGGCGCAGGAGCACGTCGCCGACGCTGCGCGCCTGCTCGCTACGCGCCGCCAGCACGGCCTCGGCCAGCAGATCGGGCAAGCCGGGAACCACAGGCTGCGCCAGCTCGCCACGTTCGCGCGCGAGCTTGAGCACGTCGTGCGCGGCGTGACCGTAGCGCGCGGCGAGCGCGGCGTAGGAGTCCTCCGGCACGCCCTCCACGCGCGGCAGCTCCTCCACGGTGGCGCCCTGCCCGAGGGGGATTTCGTGCGTGCGGCAGGGGGCGTCGCGGGCTTCGCGTAGGACGAGGCGATCGACGGTCATCTTCGCCATGCGCCGCCAGGTGGTGAGCTTGCCGCCGGTGATCGTGATCATGCCGCTGGAGGTCTCATACAGCTCGGCCTTGCGTGAGATGTCCACTGACTTCTTGCTGTCCCCCGTGGAGATCAGCGGGCGCACGCCGGCGTACGCGCCCGTCAGGTCGCGCGACTGCAGGGTGGTGGCGAAGAACTCGTTGACAGCCTGCAGCAGATAGTCGACTTCCTCCCCAGCAGGCGCCACGTGCTCGAGCTCGCTGCTGTCGTAGTCGTTGTCGGTGGTGCCCACCAGCGTGCGCCCGAGCCAGGGCAGCGCAAAGATCGTCCGACCCCCACCCGCGGGCACGATCGCGCCGGCCAGCAGCGGCAGGTCCTCGTGGCGCAGCGTCACGTGCGTGCCGCGGCTGGGCCGGATGCGCAGTTCGGACTCGCTGCGCAGCTCCTCGGGGCTGAGCGCATCGGCCCACACGCCCGTGGCGTTGATGACGCTGGCCGCACGCAGCTCGAACTCCGCGCCGCTCTCGCCATCGCGCGCAAGCACGCCGCGCGCGCGGCCGCCGGCATCGGTGAGGAGCGCGGCGGCGTTCACGCGGTTGGCGATCAGCGCACCGAAGCGCTCGGCCTCGCCGAGCACGGTGAGCACGAGGCGCACGTCGTCGGTCTGGCAGTCGTAGAAGAGATATCCGCTGGTCGGCTCACGCGCGGCCAGCGCCGGCAGCAGCTCGATCACTTCCTCGCCGGAGATCGTGCGGTGGCGCGCCGGGCTCCAGGAGGCGTCGGCCTCCTCGCCGGCCGGCCCCCCATCCCCGGCGGCGGCGCCCGCGGCCTGCGCCTGCTGTCCGGCGGCGCGCTCGGAGCGCCCCCGGCGCCCGCGGCGCGTGCGCAGGCGCTCGCGATCGACCGACATCACGTCATACAAGTTCAGCCCCACCCCCATCAGCCGATCGGGATGCGCGCCGTCAAACGAGGGCACGACCAGCGGCAGCGGGTGCACCAGGTGCGGCGCGAGCGCCACCATCAGCTGGCGCTCCAACAGCGCCTCGCGCACCAGCCCCAGATCGAAGTTCTGCAGGTAGCGCAGCCCGCCGTGCACGAGCTTGCTGGAGCGGCTGGATGTCCCAGAGGCGAAGTCGGCGCGCTCGATCAGTGCGACGCTGTAGCCGCGCGTTGCAGCGTCCAGCGCGACGCCCGCGCCGGTGATGCCGCCGCCCACGACGAGCACGTCGAACTCCTCCTCGGCGAGGGCCGCAAGGGCCTGGGCGCGCGCGATCACGAAGGCCAGTCTCTCAGAGCGAGCGGCCCTTGCCGAGCGGCGAGACTACGGCGACGCCGCCTGTCCGCAGCGGATCCTCACGCGCGCTGGACCCTCACCGGCTCCGGTGGTGGTGCTTGTGCACCCGGTGGCGATGATGGCGGTGGTGATGATGCCCCGCGGAGGCGGGCGCGCGGCACAGCCGCTGGCGCCGTGTGCAGGCGTGCGCGCCGCTGGAGCGCGCGAAGCCTTCCTGCGCGAGCGGCGTCTGCGGCGGGTCGGAAGTGAGGAAAGCGGCGATCGCGGGGTCGGCAATCGCGGCATACACCCCCGGGCTTTCGGCCTGCGCGCAGCCTTCGCCGAAACTCACGAGCCCGGCGAGCACGTAATCCTCCGGGCGTCCAGCGGGGCCGGCCCCGCTTTCGACCACCAGCGGCCCGCCGGAGTCCCCGAAACAGGAGTCCCTGCCCCCGCCCGGGGCGCCTGCGCAGATCATGCGAGAGGTGATTGGTTGGAGGGAGAGGGGGCCGCCATATGAAGCGGCACACGCGCCGCTGCTCACGAGCGGCAACTGCGTGACCTGCAGGTCGGCTGGATAGGCGCCGTTCACACCGAGACTGCCCGGCGACTCGGCGCGCATGTCGCCCCAGCCGCTGATCGTGGCGAGGATCGGCGGGCCGCCGCTCGCGGCGGGGCCGGCATAGGCGGATGCCAGTGCGGCGCTGATCGGAATCGGGGCGATGCTCGAGCGCCCGTCGCGGGTGGGTGCCGCGCCCTGCCACAGCGGGCGGGCGAGCGTGATGACGGCGACGTCGTAGTCGTTGGTGGCGGGTTCGTAGGAGGGGTCGAGCGAGGTGGCCGCGGCGGGGTCCTCGATTGCGCCGGATGGCGGCGCTTCGCCGGGACCAGGAAGGTGTGCCGAGCCGGCGAGCACCGCGATTTCGCGCGGCGGGGTGACGTGGCCGGTGCTCTCGTCGATCGCGCAGTGCGCGGCCGTGGCGACGTGCGTGGCGTCGATCACGACCCCGCCGCAGAAGAAGCCCGCCGCGACCGAGCCGGCGTGGGGTTCATACAGCGCCACCTGGAAGGGAAAGCCCGCGATCGGGGCGCTGCCGCCGCCGACGATCGCGCGCGCCGAGCCCGCGCAGGGGCCAGCCAGGGCCAGGACCGTGAACAGCGCCGCAAGCACCCGCGACAGGAAGGACCCGGTCCCGCCTGCCGACCCACCAACTGATCGTCGATTGCCTCGCCGATCGCCTCTCCCGCAACCCTCGACGACGGGGCCTTTTTCCCGTGCTGACATGCAGAATTAAGGCCGTCCATCGTTTTCAGTTGTGAGCAGGATACACGACTTGCCGCCTGATGAACAGGGGCAACTGAAAAGTCAATGTGCCGGAGAGACGGCTGCGTGGAAACTACGCAAGCCGTCGCGGCCTGCCGGGGTGCAGCCCTGCGCTGCCCAGCGGACGCCTAGAGCTGCGAAAGCTCGGCGGTGATCTCCGAGACCGCCGACTTGGCGTCGCCGAACAGCATGGCGGTCTTGGGATCGAAGTACAGCTCGTTTTCGATGCCGGCAAAGCCGGGGTTCATCGAGCGCTTGATGACGATCACCGAACGGCTGTCGGCGACCTCGAGGATCGGCATGCCGTAGATCGGCGAGCTGGCGTTGTTCTTGGCCGCCGGGTTGGTGACGTCGTTGGCGCCGATCACGAGTGAGACGTCGGTGCGCTGGAACTCGGGGTTGGCGTCGTCCATCTCCTTGAGCTGGTCATACGGCACGTCGGCCTCGGCGAGCAGCACGTTCATGTGCCCCGGCATGCGCCCGGCGACGGGATGGATCGCGTAGCTGACATCGACGCCTCTGGCCTCGAGCTCCTTTGTGAGCTCGCGCACGGCGTGCTGGGCCTGCGCGACGGCCATGCCGTAGCCGGGCACCACCACCACGCGGCTGGCGTAGGCCAGCTGGATGGCCGCGTCGGCGGCGCTCGTGGAGCGCACCGTGCCGCCGTGCTCGCCGGCGCCCTGCGCGCCCTCCACAGCCCCGCCGCCGCCGAAGCCGCCGGCGACGATCGAGGGGATCGAGCGGTTCATCGCGGTGGCCATCAGGTTGGTGAGGATCGTGCCCGAGGCGCCGACGATCATGCCGGCGACGATCAGCGCGGGGTTGTTGAGCGCCATGCCCGTGGCGGCGGCGGAGAGGCCGGTGAAGGCGTTCAGCAGCGAGATCACCACGGGCATGTCCGCCCCACCGATCGGCAGCACGACGGCGTTGCCGAGCAGCGCGGCGACGATCAGCATGCCGATGAACAGCACTTCGGAGTGCGCGCCGTTGACGAGCGCGATGCCCGCGGCAACCGCGAGGATGAGCAGGATGAGGTTGACGATCTGCTGCGCCGAGCCGAAGGAGATCGGACGTCCGGGGATGACTTCCTGGAGCTTGCCGAAGGCGATGTTCGAGCCCCAGAAGGAGATCGAGCCAACGATCGCGGCGAACACGGAGAAGATGGCCACGTATGTGGGCACGCCGCCGACGCTCACGGTGACGCCGCCTTCGGTGGTGAAGAGCGCGTGCGAGCCGTAGGTGGAGCCGAGGTGGCGGAACTCCACCCACGAGATCAGTGCCACCGCGCCGCCGCCGACGCCGTTGAACAGCGCCACCATCTGCGGCATCGCCGTCATCTTCACGTTGCGCGCCGCGGGCACCCCCACGGCCAGGCCGAGCGCCAGGCCGAGCGCGATCAGGCCCCAGTTGCCCTCGCCGGGGTTGAGCAGCGTGGCGATAACGGCGATGAGCATGCCGACGGCCGCGATGCGGTTGCCGCGCACGGCCGTCGTGGGGCCGGCGAGGCCGCGCAGGCCCTGGATGAAGAGGGCGAAGGCGATGATGTAGAGGACGTAGATGAAGCTTTCGCCCTGCAGGAAGCTGGTGGCGAGCGGGGTGTGGCTCACGAGCCACCCTCCTTCTCGTCCTCGTCGGCCGCCCTGGGCTTCGGCTTGGAGGGTGGCGCAGTCGGCCGTGAGGCCGACGAGCCGGGCCCCTCCTTCTTCCGATCTCCCTTGAACATCTCCAGCATGCGATCGGTGACGAGGAAGCCGCCGATGATGTTGATCGTGCCGAAGGCGACGGCGATCACGAGCAGTCCCTTGCTGAGGCCGTCGAGGCCGGGCAGCCCGAGCAGCAGCAGCCCTCCAAGCAGCACGATCCCGTGGATCGCGTTGGTGCCGGACATCAGCGGCGTGTGCAGCGTGTTGGGCACCTTGGAGATGACGACGAAGCCGATGAAGCCCGCGAGCACGAGGATCGCGAGGTTGGTGGTGAGGACGCTCGCCAGGATCATCGTGGGCCGCTCTCTATTGCCAGGATCATCTCGGGCTCCTCTCCTCTATGCCTTCGCCTCGACGGCCGCCTTGGCGCCCGGGTGCACGATCTCGCCCTCGCGCACCACACAAGCCCCCGCGACGATCTCATCTTCGAAGTCGAGCTTCAGCGTGCCGTCCTCGGCGACAAGGAGGTCAAGCAGCGCGAGCACGTTGCGCGCGAACAGCTGCGAGGAGTGCTCGGGCATCGTGGCGGGGAGGTTGAGCGGCGAGACGATCTTGACGTCGTGCCGGACGACGGTCTGCCCGGACTCGGTGAGCGCGCAGTTGCCACCCGACTCTCCGGCGAGGTCGATGATCACGCTGCCGGGCTTCATCCCCTCGATGGCCTCCTCGGTGACGAGCTCCGGCGCGGGGCGCCCTGGCACGAGCGCGGTGGTGATGACGACGTCGAAGCCCTTGATCGCGTCGGTGAGCGCCTGCTGCTGGCGGGCGCGCTCCGCCTCGGTCAGCTCGCGCGCGTAGCCGCCCTCGCCGGCGGCCTCAAGGCCCAGGTCGAGCCACATCGCGCCCAGTGACTGCACCTGCTCGGCCACCTCGGGACGCACGTCGTAGCCCGTGGCGCGCGCCCCCAGGCGCCTGGCGGTGGCGAGCGCCTGCAGGCCCGCCACGCCGGCGCCCAGCACCAGCACCTTGGCGGGGGGGATCGTGCCGGCGGCGGTCATCAGCATCGGGTAGAAGCGCCCCATATTCTCGGCGCCGAGCAGCGCAGCCTTGTAGCCGGCGACGTTGCTCTGCGAGGACAGCGCGTCCATCGACTGCGCGCGCGAGATGCGCGGGATCGCCTCCATCGCAAAGGCCGTGGCCTTCGCCTGCGCGAGCGCGCTGGTCGTCTGCGGGCTCGTGAGCGGTGCGAGGAAGCCGATCAGGATCGAGCCGGCCCCCAGCTGGGCGATGTCGGCGGCAGTGGGCGGGGCGATCGTGACGACGATGTCGCTGCTCCAGATCTCCTTGGCGTCGGCGGTGATCTGCGCGCCCGCCTCGCCGAAGGCGGCGTCGGGCAGCAGGGCGTCGGCGCCCGCGCCGCTCTGCACGACCACCTCCAGGCCCTTGGCCTTGAGCTTGCCTACGACCTCCGGAACGAGCGCCACACGGTGCTCGCCGGCGGATGTCTCCTTGGGAACGCCTACCCGCATGTGAAGGCCGGGAACGTATCCGATCGAGAGGACGGCCGCCATCCCGGTGGCCGCTTGTGCGAGACTCGGAGGCCCCCATGAGCGCTTGGCGAAGGCCATGGTGGGGCTCCCATGACCGTCAACCTAACCCGCATCTACACCAAGCTCGGCGACGGCGGCGATACCCATCTCGGCGACATGAGCCGTGTCTCCAAGCTGCACCCGCGCGTGGAGGCGTATGGCACCGTGGACGAGCTCAACGCAACGCTCGGCGTGGCCCTGGCCCAGCCAGGCCTGCCGCCGCGCTTCGAGGGCTGGCTGCGGCGCGTGCAGAACGATCTGCTCGATGTGGGCGCCGATTTGAGCGTGCCCTCCGAGAGCGAAGCCGACACGGGCAAGCCGCGCCCGCGGCTGCGCATCTCCCCCGCCTACACCGAGTGGCTGGAGGGGGCCTGCGACGAGGTCAACGCCACGCTCGAACCACTGCGTTCGTTCGTGATCCCCGGCGGCAACCTGGCGGCGGCGCATCTGCACGTGTGCCGCACGGTGTGCCGCCGCGCGGAGCGCAGGGTGCTGGCGATCGAGGACGATGGCAACCCCGAGGTGGTGCGCTACCTGAACCGGCTCTCGGACCTGCTGTTCATCCTCAGCCGTGCGGTCAACGAGCGGGGCGACTCACTGTGGGAGCCCGGCGCGCACGGGCCGGACGGTGGGAGCGCCGCCGCGAGCGCCTCGTCGACTTAGCTCTCCGCGAGCGTCATCCCGGCTAGCATCGGCAGATCGACCGCGGGCGCGTCGCCCCCCGGCCCGCAGGCAGGCGACCGCCAGCGAGACCCACAATCCCGCCAGCAGGTATCCGCCGACGACGTCGCTGGGCATGTGCCAGGCGAGGATCAAGAGCGAGCAGCTGACGCCGAACACGAAGGCCGTGCCGAGCGCCGCGACGATCGGGCGCAGCGCGTAGGGGAACGCCATCAGCGCACACAGCGCGAGCGCGGTGGCAGCCGTGGCGTGGCCGCTGGGCCAGGAGGCCGCCGTGATGTCCTTCACGCCGGAGTAGGCGTGCGGGTGCGCGAGCAGCGGCTTTAGCACCTCCGCGCTGAGGGGCGCCAGCGGGAGCACGACGGCGATCGCCAGCGCCAGGCGCGGGCGCCGGCGCAGCAGCGCGATGCCGATCAGGATCAGCGCCCAGACGGTGTAGAGGCCGGGTTCGAGCAGATCCAGCAGGTGGTTGGCGAGCATATCCACGCGCGGGCGGCCGAGCCCGATGCGCGTGAAGTCGTACAGCGTGGTCGCGTCGCGTGCGTGTGTTATTGGCACCAGCGCGGCCACCACCCACGTGGCTGCGAGGCCCGCCAGACAGAGGGCGGCAATGGCCAGCGCGGAGCCCACCCCCGCTCTGGCGTCGGAAGTGGGCGGACGGCCGGCCGGCGAAGGCGACAGACGGCCACCGGGCGGCGCGGGCGGACGGCCGGCGCGGTGAGCCGATGCGGACATCCCTACAGGGTAGGAGGCTCGCTAAAGAACCGCTGAAGGATCGTTATGGATCCGCACATTTTTGGCGTAGCGCCTATCCCACCGGGAACGGACGCCCGGCGAGCGCGGTGAGCGCCTGCGCGGTCACCCACACTGGCGTCTGCGCGCTGATGCGCGAGTAGTACACGCTGCCGTTGGGCGCCACGAGGCTCTGCAGGTATTCGAGCGGCGAGCGCCCGCCCCGGCCGCGCCGCACCCCGCCCACGTTGTGCCCCGCGGCGGTCAGGCCCTGCACCGCCCACGCGGTTGACTGCGCGTTGGAGCGGCCGCCGCGCTGCTGCGGGTAGCCACCGTCGGGGTTCTGCGCACCGAGCAGGAAGCCCACGGCGCGCGAGACCCCTGGACCACCCCCCTGGCCGGAGTCGATCAGGCCCTGCAGCGCGGCCGCCGTGTCATCGATATCGCTCGATCCCCCTCGCCCGGCGAAGCCGAAGCCGCCGTCGCCGTTCTGCTGGCGCGCGAGCCAGCTGCCGGCGGCGCGCACGGCGGGATCGCGGGTGGAGTACCCCAGCGCGCGCAGTGCGAACACGGCGAAGGTCGTGATGTTGACGAGGTGCTCGAAGGAGCCGTCGCTCGCGCGGGAGCGCAGCAGTTCGCCCAGCAGGTTGCGCCCGCCCAGCGATGCGGCGGGCATCGCGCAGGCGTGCAGCGCGAGGATCGTCCGCTCCATGTCGCCGGGTCCTTCCAGCGTGGCGACCTGCCGGCGCATCGCATCGACGGCGGTGTAGCCGCGGTAGGTGAAGCTGAGCGGGTTGCGCCCGGCGGCGGCCAGCCCGATCGCCGCCCACGCCGTGTACAGCTCGCTGCTCGAGCGCCCGCGCGCTTCGCCGAAACCGCCGTCGGCGTTCTGCGCGGAGGCGATGTAGGCGACCTCACGGCTGACCGGCACGGCCGCCCGCGATCGCGCAGGCGCAAAGCTGGCGATCATCAGCAGCGCCAGCGTGGCCGCGCCGACGGTCTCCCAACGCACGTCCATGCGCGTGCGCTGACGCGAAAGCACGCGTGCCAGCTCGGGTCCGAAGGCGAGCGCGAACAGGAACGTGGATACGACGTCTACGACGTCGAAGGGCAGCGAAGTGGCGGCGACGGCGAGCAGCGCCGCGGGCGTGTGGCTGGCGCCGATCGTCCACTGGTAGACGTTCATGATCTCCTTGGCCGCAAGCGCCGCCAGCGCACAGGCGAAGGCCAGGCCCACGCGCCCCAGCCGCCGGCGGCTGAGCGTGCCGAGCGCCGCTCCTGCCAGGCCCACGAGGCCCCAGGCGGCCATCTGCCACGGTGTGTAGGGCCCCTGGCCGAGCACCATGTTGGAGGCCAGCATCCCGAGCGCGCCCACGGCGAAGCCGGGCAGCGGCCCGAGCGCATAGCCCACGACGAAGGTCATCGCGGTGATCGGCTTGACCTCGGGCAGCGCCACGAAGGCATCGCGCCCCAGCGCTGCCACGGCGGCCAGCGTGGCCACAACGGCCGCGACGCGCGCCGAGGGGCGGCGGCGCTCGTAGGCGAGCCAGCCACAGAGGAGGATGGCGCCGACGATCGTGAAGGTTGCCAGTGGCCAGCTCACGCGGACGCCCCCGCGGGAACTTTGGCCGACGGCTCGATGTCGCGTGCCAGCAGGGCCGCCCCCTGCTCGGGCGCCAGCGCGCCACCCGCGCCGCCAAGGATGCGGGCGGTCTCGGTGGCGAAGTACCAGCCACCGCTCAGCAGCTCGGCCGCGGGCCCATCGGCGATCACGCGCCCGTCCGCGAGCAATACGACGCGCTCGGCGCAGGCGCAGGCGAACTCGGGGTCGTGCGTGGCCACCAGCACCGCCTGGCCCTGACCGGCGCGCTTGCGTAACTCCGCGGCGAGCGCCCCCTTGGCCTCGCGGTCCATGCCGCGCGTGGGCTCATCGAGCGCCACCACCGCCGGGGCCTCGCCGTCGCCGGTGACGATCGCCAGGGCCAGGCGCTGGCGCTCTCCTCCTGAGAGATCGCGCGGGTTGCGCTCGGCGAAGCCGGCCAGCCCAGCCTGCTCCAGCGCGTGCACGGACAGCTCCTCGCGAACACGGTCGTGCAGGAAATAGTCGCCGGGGTTCTGCAACAGCAACGCCACCCTGCCGCCACACTCGATGCGCCCCCGCGTCGGCTTCAGCAGACCAGCCGCATGACGTAGCAGCGTCGACTTGCCAGCGCCATTGCGCCCCATCAGCGCAACTGTCTCCCCCGGCGCTAGCTCAAGATCGACGCCGCGCAGAATCGCCGGGCCATTACGCAGCTCGTGCCAGACGCCGCGCATGCGGAGGGCCGGTGTGGCAGGCGATCCGGCGCGAGCCTTCGCTGCGACGCGACCTGGACCAACTACCGCGGACGCCTGCTCGTGCGGAAGCAACCCATGGCGGCGCAGCGTCGCGCGCGCCTGCTTGACCCCCACCGGCGCGGGCGAGAGGCCGGCCAGCGAGAACAGCTTCGCGCCCGGCGTCTGCAGCGCGGGCGCCTGCGTGGCGGACCACTCCAGGAAGGTGGCAGGGGAGCCGTCGTGCGCGACACGCCCGGCGCGCAGGGCGATCACGCGGTCGGCCACGGCCAGGCAACGCTCCAGGCGATGCTCGGAGAGCAGGATCGTCGTCTCCCACTCCTGGTTCAGGCGCCACAGCAATCCGATCAGCTCATCCGCCGCGACCGGGTCGAGCTGCGAGGTGGGCTCGTCGAGCAGCACCAGCCTGGGCTTGCCCACGAGCGCGGCGCCGAGCGCCACGCGCTGCTTCTCGCCGCCGGAGAGATCGTGCGTGGAGCGCTCCAGCAGGTGGTCGATGCCGAGCGCCAGCGCGACCTCCTCCACGCCACGTGCCACCGCGGCGGGACTGTGCCCGCGGCTCTCGAGCGCCAGCGCCAACTCGGCGCGCACGGAGCTCATCACGAGCTGCGTCTCAGGGTCCTGCGCGAGCATGCCGACCAAACCACCAAGGTCGGCGGGGCCGTGCTCGCGCGTATCCAGACCGCACACGAGGGCGCGGCCCGCGAAGCGCCCGCCGTGGAAGTGCGGCGCCAGCCCACAGGCGGCACGCAGCAGCGTCGACTTTCCATGCCCCGAGAGCCCCGCCAGTAGGCACAGCTCACCGGGCGCGAGCTCCAGGCTGACGTCATCGAGCGCAGGGGTCTCCGTGTCGGGGTAGCGGTAGGTGACGCCATCGAGGGCGAGCACGCTTTCAAGGGCGAGCACACTCACGGCTGGATGCCCCGTCGGTCGGCCATCGGCAGCAGCACGCTCGCGAGCAGTGCCGCGCACAGCGCGATGGTTGCTGCACCCATACGCATGTGCAGTTCAGGGTAGGCATCGAAATAGGCCGCCCCCGTGAGGCGTCCCGCGAGCGCCAGGGCAACCACGGAGATGGCCGAGGCCGAGAACGCCAGGTCGTGCCGCGACCACGGCCTGCGCAGGCGCCCGCTCCCTCTGGGCAATGCCCCCGCCCCCCGTGTGCCGGCAGCGTAGCCGCGCAGCTCGAGCGTGGCGGCCACATCCATCGCACGGTCGAGTGAGCCGCCGAGCACAGCGCTGAGCAGCGCCACGCGCCCGCGTGCCCCGCGCAGCGCCAAGTGCCCCCCGCTCGCGGCCTCCTGTGGGCGCGTGCGCTGCGCCTCGGCCAGACGCTGCGCGTCGGCGGAAAGCACGGGCAGCATGCGCGTGGCCAGCGACGCCGTGAGCGCGGAGCGGAAGGAGAGCGGGCGCACCAGCGCGAGCATCTCGTCGGGGTCGATCGCAAGGCTGGCAAGCGTGCTCACGAGAATCAACACCGCCACCTTCAAGCCGACCACCGCCCCATACACCAGCGCCTCCACCGTCAGATCGCCCTGCCCGAACGGCCCGAGATCGCCCAGGCGCGCGAACACCGTCAGGCCCTCGCGTGCGACGAGCACGTTGACGAGCACGATCGGCAAGGCCACGACCAGGGCAGTGAAGAGCGCCCGGCGCAGCTCGCGCCCGACCCCCGCACCGATGCCGGCGAGGAGCAGCGCAAGCACGAGCGTGGCAAGCGCCAGCGGGTGGTAGAGCAGCAGCGCGGCCACACTCAATGCAAGCGCCCACAGCGCGCCGATGCCCGCGCGCGCCGCGTGCAGCGGACTGGGCAGGCGCCGGTAGAAGAGCGCTCTGCTCATCGACTCGGCTGGGGCAGCGCCAGCACCGCTCCCGGGCCGGCGAGGGCGACGGCGAAGTGGTTGCGCAGGGCGGCCGCGTCGAACGCTTCCGCCGCGGAGTGCAGTCCCGCCGCGTCGGTGCCGGTGACGATCCAGATGGGACCACCTTCGGCGTAGCGCGTGGCGGCGATCAGGCCCGCGCCGGCGCTCAGCGTGCCCACCGTGCTCCCAGCGGCATCGAGCACCGCCAGCGTGTGGCCGTTGGCGGACATGCGCGCGTAGATGCCGCTCGTCTGCGGGCCATGCTCGATGTTCAGCGCCGCAGGCTCGGTGAGAAGTTTCGACCATACGCCTACGAGCACGCGCGCGATGTCGGGCTCCTCCCCCGGCACCACCGTGGAGATCGCGGCGGGCACGCCGTATGCCTGCAGGCGTTTGGCGACCGTATGGCAGGCCGCTCCCTGCGCTTGCGCGCATTCCACGCGCACCGGCAGACGCCGGCCTTCCACCCCGTGCACGAACGGCTCGGGGAAGGAACCCACGACCGCGGGCACTCCCTCCGTCTGGCTCCAGTCGTGCAGATCCCACCAGATGCGATCGCCCGAGTGCACCGGCGTGTCGGCCGCCCCCTTGGGCGCGAGGATGCCGTTGACGTAGTAGAACCAGTCGACCGGCTCGCCCTGGCTCTGACCGCCGGAGTGGCCGTCGATGCTCTGCACGAAGCCGCCGCCATAGCGCGTGGCGACCGTGGCGTTGCGCATCAGCAGGCGCATCACCGTTTCGCTGCCGCTCACGTGCGGCGCCTGCGAGGAGACCAGCACCGTGGCGCCGAAGCCGCTGGAGACGGTCAGGTTGACGCCCGAGGGCGCAGTGCCAGCCCCCAACCCGCAGCCTGCCAAGAGGCAGGCCACGGCGAGGGCGAGTACGAACGGGCCGCCTTGAGACCTAACGGACATAGAAGACGGTGCGCGTGCTGCCACGCGCAAGCGTCGTCACGTTGCCCGCCTCGTCGGTGGCGCGCAGGTCCAGCACGTACCGCCCAGGCGCCAACTTGGCGGGCAGCAGGTAGGAGAAGCTGCTCCCGCCGCTTGCAACCGCGAAGAAGCTGCCCTTTCCGCAGCGCGCCTTGACGAAGCGCCCGGTGGTGCCGTCGTAAGCCGAGCAGCGGCCCCGGTAGCTGCGGCGCAGCTCGATGTCGATCAAGGTGACCGGACTGTGGGAGGTGACGGTGCCGCTCAGCAGCCGTGGGGCCTTGCCGGGCGGGTAGACGTGGCCTTCGGCGATCCCGCTGGCCTTCGCCACGACCGCAAACGGGCCCCTGTACTTGGCGGTGCCCGACCCGCTGCTGGAGACCGACTGCGTCAGGGGCGAAGTGCTCAGCGCGGTGGTGCCGCAGGTGCCGTCGTTGCCTTCGTGGACGCAGATGGTGGTCTGCGTGCGCACAGCGGGCGGGCCTTCCTGCGAGCCGTAGGCGTGCAGCGCGAAGCTGCCCACGTCGCCGTAGAAGCGCAGCGTGGCGTGGCCTTCGAAGTCGGTCGTGGCGCTCACCCCGCCGCCGGAGACGGTGGCGTTAGCAGCGGGAGAGGCTTCGCCCTTCGTGTTGTACTGCTTGACGGTGACGGCAACCGCTTCGCCGGCGTTGGCCGTGGTGGGCGCTTCGATGCCGAGCGGGGTCGGGCATTCCTTGCCTTCTTCGTAGTGGCACGGGAACAAGAGCACGTGATCGCCGGGGTTCATTTCGGCATCGCAGACCCCTTCTTCGCTGGCCTTGTCGTTGATCCAGAGATCCCAGAAGGTGCTGCCGCTGAATGGGTAGCTCTCACCGTTGATTTCTTCCACCGAATAGCCGAGCCCTGTGAACTTCCCTTCCTTGACTTCTCCCCCGTACCATGTCCCGTTCCAGTTGCCGGCGGTCGCGACCTGCAGCGCCCCGGCAGCGTTCGTTCCCGGACAGGCGTGTTCGGAGTTGCCGTCCTTGACGATGGGTGTGGTCGTCGTGGTCACCTGTGTGGGCGGAACCTTGGTTTCATTCAACCCCTCCACCTCGACCGTGACGGTGGCCGGGCCGGCGGCAGGCGCTGCCGCCGCAAGGGCAAGCAGGGCGAGCAGCGAGAGCAGCATGGCGGCGGGCGCCACGCGCGAGCGGGAACGCCCCCCGTGACGCGGCAACATCGAGCGGGAACGCGAACTGAAACGACTTGGGAGCATTTGAGCCACCCCTTTCCTCGAGGGCTTGTGGGCTTTGGGTCGGAGGCAGGTCTCCTGGCTCCCGGGCCCACCCATTCGCGCCTTCCCACCCCGCCGACGGCGGAGCGGTGGCTGCGTGCTTACCCGTTCACTCAAGCAGCACGCCGCGCTGGGCATCCCCGGTCACAGTGGCGGGTCCGCGCCGGAATCACACCGGACTTCCCTTGACCACCGACCTTTTCGTATGCGCTGAAGCCTACAGTCCCGCGCGGCCAACGGCGTCCAGCTCGGAGCTCAGGTCCCCGAGCGCAGCGCGCTCCTCGCCCAGCCGCGCCCCATCGGCGATCAGCCGTCGCGCATGATCGAGATCCTCCGAGCGCCCCACCGAGAGCGCCGCGAGCACGCGTCCATCCTTCAGGTACCAGACAGAGAAGCCATCCCCGTCAAGCGCACCGCGCACGATCTCCTCATCCCAACCCTGCGCCGGGCCGACATACTCGAGCGACGCCCAGTCGGCGAGGTCGGAGAAGAAGTACGGCACCACATCGTGCGGGGTGTCCTGTCCGAGCATGTTCAGCGCCACCGTCCTGCCATGGTTGAAGGCCACGTCCCAGTGCTCCACGCGCAGCCTTGAGCCGCCGTGCACGACGCTCTCATAGGAGGCGATGTCCCCGGCCGCCCACACGCCCGGCGCGCTGCTGCGCAGCCGGCTGTCGCAGAGCACGCCGCCGCGCTGCTCGTCCAGATCCAGGCCGGCGGCGCGCGCGAGCGTCGTGTCGGGCAGGACACCCGCGCCGATCACCACCGCGTCGGCCTGCAGGCGCAGGCCCGCCTTGGTCAGCACCTCCCCCACGCGCCCGTCCGTCCCCTCGAAACGCTCCAGCTCGTCGTGGCCGTGGATCTGCACGCCGTGCTCGCGTAGGCGCTCCTCGAAGAAGCGCCCCGCCTGCGCACCGAACCCCCGTTCGAGCGCCACCCCCTCCTGCATCACGATCGTGCACGAGCTGCCGAGCAGGGTGAGCGAGGCGGCCACCTCGCAGCCGATGTAGGAGCCGCCGATCAACACCACGCGCTTGCCGGCCGCGTCGGCGCGGATCGCGTCGGAGTTGCCGAGTGTGCGCAGGTAGTGGATCCCCTCAAGCTCACACCCCTCCACGTTAAGCCTGCGCACATTCGCGCCGGTGGCGATCAGCGCGTTCTCGTAGGCCACCGTCTCCTTGTTGGACAGCGTCACCTCCTTGGCACCCACGTCGAGCTTCGTCACGCTCGTGCGCATTCGCAGATCGATCCGCTGCTCTCCCCACCACTCCTGCGGGCGAAACCACGTCTCCTCACGAGATTCCTTGCCCTGCAGGTAGCCCTTCGAGCAGGGCGGGCGGTTGTAGGGGGGATCGGGCTCGCGCCCCACCAGCATGATCTCCCCCTCGCCGCCGGCCTCGCGCAGCCAGCGCGCGCAGTTGGCGCTCGCCAGGCCCCCGCCGATCAGCAGATGCTCGACCTTGCGCACGGACATCTTCTGGACTCTATAGCCCCGGTGGATGGCGCACCGACCAGTGCGCCCACGTCGGGATGTGATCGAGGATGCGCCAGCGGGGGCCGTCTTCGTTGCGGTTGGGGCCCACGTCGGTGCCGTTGTGGCTGGTGTCCAGACGCAGTCCCGCGATCACGATGAAGACGTGGGCGGTGGGGCTTGCGGTGGCGTAGATGGTGACCCACCGCCCGGGCCCCGGCAGGCCCCAGTCGATGTAGTCCTGTGCCAGCGGGTTGTCCTTCACGATTTCGGCGATCGGGCGCACCCCGGAGCGGTAGAGCACGTAGTTGAGGGTGCTGGAGCAGTCCTCGCTCGTGGCGCCGCGCGGGTCCGGATGGCCGGCCGGGCCGTAGGGCAGTTCCTGCAGCTCGTTGCCGGCCACGATCATCGCCTGCACCACAGCCGGGACCTCGGTGGGAATCAGCGCCAGGTGCCCGTCGGTGGGCGATAGCACGGCTTGTTCGCCGTCCACGAACTGCACCCCAGAAGTCGAGGCAAGGCTCGCCTGTGGCAGCGCGGGCCCACGGTAGACGGCCGCCCAGTGCTCGACCTCGGCGACGTACCAGCCGGCGTGGTTGTAGGCGAAGATCGCCCTGGTGTAGTCCCCGGGTGCGCCCGAGGCGCGCAGATAGTTGGCGGCGCCGAAGATCGCATCCGCGGGGTCCCAGCGGTCGCTGCGCCCGTCGCCGTCGCCGTCCACCCCATAGCGAGCCCAGGTCGAGGCGAGGAACTGCATCGGCCCGCCCGCGCCCGCGGAGTTGACCGCGCCCTCGCGCGTGCAGGAGGGATCGGGGTCCTGCCCGTGGTCGCACTCGACCTTGCCGATGCCCGCGAGGATCGACCAGTCAAGGCCATAGCGCGCCGCCGCCTGCTGGTAGAGACGCAGGTATTCGGGCGGGATCTGCGCCTGTGCGACGGCGGACGCACCCGTGCTCGTCCCCGACGCGCCGCCCAGCGCGCCACTGGCCGCCGCGAGCACGACCAGCCCCAGGAGCAGCGGCATAACAAGCAGCGCCCCCACCCCCGCCGTGAGCGCCCCGGCGATCGGCAGGCGCTCGGTCATGAGCGCACGCGCACCCTGTGCTGCTCGTAGGGTCGTTGCAGGAAGACATACCGCGGCCGTCTGCCTTCAACCACCCCCAGTGCGCGGTGGCGGTGCACGAAGGCGCCCCACCAGGCGGCGCACACGAGCAGCCATTGCGGCCACCAGCCCAGCCCGGGCAGGCCCAGCAGGACGTGCTCGATGCCGAGCATCGCGCCGAGCACGAGCGAATAAACGAGTTTCGCTACGAGCGCGCCCAGCAGGCGCGTGGCCCAGCCGCGGAAGAGCTGCCGTCCGCCGTCGCCGAGCGCGGGGGCGAGCACCGCCGCGGGCGCGAGCAGCAGATAGAAGAGGCTCATCAGCGCCGCCGCCAGCAGGTGCAGGGCGATGAAGCCGAGCAGCAGCAGCATGCCGAGGTTGCCGGCTACGATCAGCGCGAGACCCGCGGCGCGCTGTTCGGTGCCGGCGCTGCCGCGGAAGTTGGCCTGCGCGGCGGTGGGTCCGCGGCAGCTGCCCACTTCTGTCCCCTGACCCCCGCACAGCTCCGTCAGGAGCCCGCCTGTCTTGCCGATCAGGTTGCGTTCGGGGCTGCCCGCCGGCAGCGCCAGGAACAGTTCGCCGTTCGTGCGCGCCGCGCGCAGCAGCTCGGCGCTGCTCTCGTATTCGTGCCCCCGCGCGCTGCCCGGCTGCGCGCATATGTGGAAGAACTCGTTGTTCAGGTCACAGCCAACCGCAGCCTGCGCGCCCGTGGCGTACTTCATCGCGGTGCTGTGCAGCGCCGCGTCGAGCTGCGAGGGGTCACGGCACCAACGCACGTTGCCGAACTCCAGGTAGCACCAGGGGCCTTCGATGCTCTGCGCGAACACCGCGCGCATGCCGTCCGTGAACGTGCGCGTCCCGTCGCTCGGACTGCCCTGGGCGATCGCGCTGAGCGCGCCCAGGCTCGACTGGTTGGCCAGGCGGCCCACGACGCCCACGGTGCCTGTCGGGTCGGCGATCACCCACAGCCCGCCGAGCATCATCACGCCCATCAGCAGCACATCCCCTACGGTCTGCGCCACGCGCCGGCGCACCAGCCCGTGATAGGCGGCGAGCACGGAGGCGATTGCCAGCACCAGCACCAGCCACGGCTGCGTGAACACTGCCTGGGTGTGGCGCAGCCCCGCGCCGAGGCCGCTCGTTTCCGGGCTGTCGAGCAGATCGATCGTGTAGGCCCACTCGAGCATCGAGAGCAGCGCATGCACGGCCCACACGAGCGCCATCCAGACAGGCGCGAGCAGGTACTGCTGAAACAGCGACTGCAGGCTGAAGCCGAGGAAGCCCCCGCCGGCGTTGACGTCGAAGGCGTAGTTGGAGGTGGGCGCCGCCGCGGCCACCCAGCCCGAGCCGGCGCAGTTGCTGCGCGTCAGCGCGGAGAGGCCGGCGAGGGCCGCGGGCTCACTGCACATCGGACTGCCGAGCCCGTTTTCAACGAGCGGATCGCCGCGGAAGACCTGGACGCTCTGTTCCTTCGAGCCGCCGGACGCGCCCGCGGTCAGCGGCGGCCCGCTCGGCGCACGGGGCTTGGTCGCAGCGAAGGCTCCTTCGCTCCAGAAGACAAACACCAGTGCAAGCGCCCCGACGGCAGCCCACCCGGCGAGCGTCCTCATTGTTCCTGCGCCCCCGGCGTGGTGCAGAACGCCCGCAACAGCGCCGGCGCCACCACGTCCACCTGCACCGCCTCCACGCGCCCGTGGTGATCGCGAAACAGACAGCGGCCCCGCTCAAAGCCGAGCAGCCGCTCGCGCAGCACACGGTCCTCGGGATCCAAGCCCAGCAGCGCCAGAGCACGGCCGGCCTCATCGTGCGAGCGCATGCCGAACACGAAGGTGGCGCCCAGCAGGTTCTCAAGCGAGCCCCTCTCCCCCACCAGCGCGTCGGTGACGAGCTGCGTGCTGACGATCGGCACCGCCAGCTCGGAGCGGCCCATGCGCTGCAAGTAGGCCAGCAAAGTGCGCCCCACGGGGTCGCCCAGCAACCTCCATCCCTCATCAAACGAGAACACCTTCAGCCGCCCGCGCTCGGCCTCAAGAAGATGCATCGCAAACATCGCGATCAGGCGCACGAGCTGCTCGCCCACGCGCTCGCTCTGCGAGTACTCGCCGCGCGCCACCCCCGGCTCGGGACCAGGGAGGTCACGGATCGGCAGGTAGATCACCTGGCTGGCGCCGACGACCGGGGGCGTCACGGCAGGATCGGCAAAGCCCAGCTGCGTCAATCCCGAGCTGGCATACACCGCGAGCGTCTTGGCGACCTGCGCATCCACCTCATCGCCCTCGGCCAGCGCCCTCACGACCGCCCCGCAGGTGGCCCCGCCGTCGCCGCGCGCACGGCCCAGCACCCGATCCACCGCGCCCACAATCGCCGTCTCCCACGATGCCTGCGCGCGGCTGGGCAACAGCGCGCGCAGAAACGACACCGCCGCGTCCTGGCGCAGATGCGCGGGCGCCACGCGCAGCGGGTCGAGCATCCCGCGCAGTGCCGTATCCGGCCGTAGCTCGATCTGCTGCACATGCGGCGCCACCTCCTCCAGCAGATGGAAGCGGTGGTCGCCCTTGGGGTCGCAGTCCACCACGCGCGCGCCCATCAGGAAGGCCTCGTATTTGAGCTTCTGATCGAGTGTCGTCTTGCCCGCGCCGAGCGCGCCGACGCTGAGGATCGCCGTGTTGCGGTCGCGCTCGGAGCCCTCGCTGAGGTTGAATAGCAGCGGGCGGCGCGAGCCCGAAAGCGTGTGCCCGAGGTAGAAGCCCCGCCGCGAGCCCACCTCGTGCGCGGCGGTCGGCATCATCGCCGCCACCTGCTGCGGTGTCAGCGTGTCGTCGTAGCCGCGTACGCGCGTGCGCTGCCCCGGCAGGTGCTGCCAGAACAGCTCCAGCTGCCCGCCCAGCGGGCGGTGCAGGCGCACCTCGCCATATGCGCGCCGGCAGGCATCGACGCGCCGCTCAAGCTCCCGCGGCTCGCGCGCGCCGATCGCCACGGCCAGCGTCGCGCGCAGCAGCGGCGGGCGGCTTGAGGACTGCAGGTGGCTCAGCAGCTCGCGCGCCTCGCGCGTGCGCCGCTCGCCCAGATCGGATACGCCCTGCTCGCCGTCGGACTCCGCGCGGGCGATCTGATCGGCGTCCTGGACGCGCCGGCGCGCGATTCGCAGCGCCAGCTCGTTGGGCAGGAAGCGCGCGTTCAAGGACAGGTCGATCGCGAACGGCAGGCGCTCCACCGGCGCCGACATCAGCTCAACCGCGGCCCCCGGGAAGGCGGCCCGATCGGGCAGCGCCCCCGCCACCAGCTGCGCCTGCCAGCTCGTGCCCAGCTCGGACTCGCAGCGCAACGCCCGGCCGCGGTGCTCTACGACGCAGTCCATCCAGCGCACCACGTCGCCCTCCAGCGGCGCGAGCACCACCGCGCCATCCCGTCCGCCACCCCGGCCCGCCCCATGCCCACCGCCGAGCCCCGCGCCTCCCGGCCCCGCGCCGCCGCCGCGCTCAAACAGCAACGCCCGCGGCTCGTGCAGCCCCTCCACCACCGGCTCGCCCAGCCCCCGGCAGAACGCGCGGCGCACCAGCCACTGCAATTGCGCTCCGCGCGTCGGCTGCAACGGCAGGCAGTCGGCGAGGCGCGCCTCGATCTGCTCGGCGCGCACCTGCGCCTGCTCCAGCTCAGCCATGCCCAGCACACGCCGATCGCGCCCCGCAAGCGCCCGGCGCACGCCGTCCAGCCACGCGCGCGGGTGCTGCTCGGCGGCACGCGCGAGGAAGCTGGCGACATCGCGCTCGGGCTCGCGCAGGCTCACAAGCAGGAACACCACCGGCCGCGACGCGTCGAGCTCGCGCAGGCGCTGCACCTGTTCCCCCGAGTAGCGCACCCGTGCGTGCGCGTGCACGGTGGGCATCGAATCCAGCTCCCGCGCGTAGCGCCCCGTATCCCAGCCCTCGCTCACGCGGACGATCTGCACGTCGGCCTGTGCCGCCTCCATGGCCTCGGCCAGCGCCTGAAAGCGCGCGCGCTTCTCCTCCTCGGGCAGGCACTCATACGAGGAGGTGCCCAGCGCGAACGCGGCCCAGCCGTCGTCCAGCCCCGTTGCGAACACGCAGTTGCCGTAAACGAAGCGCAGCGGCGAGCGCAGCCCCATGGTTTCACCCGCCCCCGCCGAACACCCGCAAACGCGCGCCCCCGCCGAGCACGCTCAGGTGCGCGCCTCGATCCAGCACCACCACCTGCGGCCGCCGCGGCGCGCCGCGGCCGGGCAGTTCGCGCACCGTCACCCGCCTGCGGCGCCCCCGCCCCCGGCGCCACTCCAGGCGCTCGTGCGCCACGGCAACGCGCACCGAAGCCGGACCGATACAGCGCAACCGTCGCAGCCGCGCCTCAGAGCCATCGGGCAGTACCACCATCTCTCCCGGCCGCCAGCGCCGCACGGGCGCCGCCACCGCACCGTCGCCGTGCACGAGCCGTGGCCCGGTGGCGAAGCACAGCAGCGAGCCCGCCGCTTGATGGAAGGGCCGACCGTCGATGCGCAGCACACACAGCAGCGCCGCGCCGCCGATCGGCCCAGCCAGCACGCGCAGGTACCACGGCGCCACCCGCACGAGCGCCCCCAGCAGCGGCAGCTTCCCCGCTGCCAGTGCCAACGCCACCAGCACCAGGCAGTACACCGCCCCGCGCACCGGCACCCCGCTCGGGTTCAGTCGCACGCGGTCCACCTGGTAGATGCGCCGTTCCAGGTCGAACACGCTCCGGTAGGAGCGGATCTCGGTCGCCATCGCTCTGAGAGGCTCAGGCCGACCCGAACAGGGCGGTGACGGTGTTCTGCAACACGCTGACGCCCGTCGGCGTGGCGAGCAGCACGGCCAGCAGGCCCACCACCAGCACCCCCGCCACCTTCTTGAAGTCGCGGCGGAAGGCCAGCACGATGCCCGCCACCGCCAGCGCCAGCCCGATCAGGCTCATTGCCACCTTGCGCCCCATTTCCCCGGCCTTGGTGGCGGCCGCTTCCAGTGAGCTGCCGCCCGCGGCGGTCGTGCTCGCGCTCGCGCCGGGCGCCGCCGTGGCGGTGGTGGCAGCCAGCGCCGGTGCGGCCAGCGGCGGGCTCGCGCTCGCCAGGAAGGCGCAGCCCAGCAACAGCACGGCCAGCGCGGCGGGACTGCGCCGCAGGCGCCTGCCGAACGGGGGCTTGGTGACGGGCGATCGGTGGTGCCCGGCGCCCGCCAGGCCAGGTGCGGTCGGGTCGGGGGCAGGGGGATCGAAGTGCGTCATGGTCATCTCCTTTGCTCTGTTGCTGTGGGTGTATGGGGTGCTCTGTGCTGCCACTTGATGTCCGTCGCCAGATGGGTCGCCAGCAGCAGCGCCGCCAGCACAAGCGTCCGCAGCAGATGCCGACGCAGCGCGCCGGTCAGCCGCAGCCGCCACATGGGCCGTGTGACGACGCTCACGCGCGGGCGCGGCGGCGCGGGCGGGTGTCCTTTGCGCAGCGCCATCCGCCTCACCGCTCGAATCCGAACTCGGAGCCGGCCGACTGCTGCACCGCCGTCACACTCGCCACGTCGCCGGCCGCGGCAGCTGCCACCGCGCGCATCGCGGCCGGAGCGCCCGCACGAGCGCACTGCATCCTGTGCGCCTCGGGCATAACCCTCGCCCGGTGCACCTCGACCACAACGCGCCGCCTTGCCACCAGAGCCGGGCGGCGCCTCGCAAGGGGCGCCGGCACACTCACTATGGGCGTCGCCCGGGGAATGTTCGCCACCCCGCCGCCGACCGCGGGAGCATGCATTCCATGCGCGAGCAGCACGACCAAAACCCCAACGACCGCCCCCAGCAGCGCCATCGCCGCCACGCGGTTGCGACGGCCAAGGCCCGTGGCAAGACCCGCGAACGGCGGCTGCGGCAGATCGTCCTCCGCGCGCGGCGACCCCAGCGCCTCCAGCGGCTCGCCCGCGAACGGCGGCGCCAGCGGCTCGCCCTCCGCCTCCGGCCCCTCCACCCCCTCCCCCGCCTCGTCCTCCGCATACACGCGGTGAACCGCATCCGGCCGGCGCCGCGGCAGCATCACAGCCCTCCCCGTGCGGCGCGACTGCCAGGGACGCGCCCGTGAGAGGGAGGTGGGGTCTGCACAGGCGCGTCCCTGTCTCTTTGTCCGCCCCCACGCTCCTCGGCGGGGGCATTCAGCTCGTATTCCGCAAACTCGTCCGTAAGCGCGCGCAGGCTCGCGCGGGCGCGTGAGGACACCTTGCGGTACTTCTCGGGCGACCATCCGAACAGCGCGCAGAACTCCCGCGGGCGCATCTGCAGGCCCACGTGGCAAGCGACCAGCAGGCGCTGGTCGTCCGTCAGCCGGGGCGCCACGTGGGAGACGTTGCGCAGTTCCAGGCGCTGCATCACCAGCTCCTCGACCCCGCAGCCGGGGTCGGGCAATTGCGCGTTGCCGCCCATGCCCCGCGCCTGCGCGAGCGCCTGCTGCTGCCCGCTGCGGCCCGCGAGCGCCCGGTGGCGGTCGAACACGCGGGAGCGAAAGCGCGTTTCCAGCGCCGCCGCCGCGTGGACCGGGCTGTCGAAGGCGCCCCCGGCGCGCAGCCAGCGTACGATCTCCATCACCGACTGGCCGAAGCATTCCTCCAGCTCCTCGTAACGCAGGCGATGGCGGCCGGCTCTCAGCAGCGCCTTGCGCTTGCGGTAGGCCACGAGCGCGAAGCGCTCGGCGGAGTCCGTTCTTCTGCCGGTCGATGGGGTAGACACACCGACATGTCGGAGCAACTCTCCCCCTCCCCCCCCTTGCAATGAGTATCCAAGAGCGTTTGCTGAAGCTGGACGAGCTCCAGCAGCATCACCGCCGGCTGAGCTTCCCGGCCGCGGTGATCAAGAAGTTCGGCGACGACCAGGCAGGGCAGCTGGCGGCCCTGATCGCCTACTACGCGTTCGTCTCGCTGTTCCCGCTGCTGCTCGTGTTCGTGACGGTGCTGGGCTTCGTGCTGCAGGGCAACGCGAGCGCGCAGAGCAGCGTGCTGCACTCGACGCTCAAGCAGTTCCCGATCATCGGCACGCAGCTTGAGAACAACGTGCACTCGCTGAAGGGCAGCGCCGCGGCACTGGCGATCGGCCTGATCGGCTCGCTACTGGGTGCGCTCGGCATCACGAGCGCTGCACAGAACGCCTTCAACCAGGTCTGGCACGTGCCCCGCAAGGACCGTCCGAACTTCCTGACCTCGCGGCTGCGCGGCCTCGGGCTGATCGCCACGCTCGGCACGCTGAGCGTCCTCTCGACGCTCCTCGCGGGGGCGGTGAGCGCGGAGATTCCCAGTGGCACCGTGGCGACGGTCGGCGGTGTGCTGCTCGCGCTGGCGGCCAACCTGCTGCTGTTCTTCGCCGCCTTCCGGCTGCTCACCGTGGCGGCAGTGCCCACCCGCGATCTGCTGCCCGGCGTGCTGTTCGCGACGGTGCTGTGGCAGATCCTGCAGTACGTGGGCGGTTATTACGTGGCGCACGTCGTGCGTCGCGCCCAGGAGACCTCTGGCCTGTTCGCGTTCGTGCTGGGCCTGCTCGCGTGGCTCTACCTCGGCGGCCAGCTGACGCTGGTGGCGGCGGAGATCAACGTGGTGCGCGCGCGGCGACTGTGGCCGCGCAGCTTCTTCACGCCGCCACTGCTGGACGCGGACAAGCGCGCAATGGTTTCCGCGGCGGGGGTCGAGGAGCGCGTGGAGCAGGAGAACGTGGAGGTGACCTTCGACCCGTTGGAGTGAGCCTTGAAATGCCCTCTTGACATCCTCTCGGAGCCGGCTATACTACCTATACTTTCGTAAGCTCATATGGAGCAGATACCAATGCCTTCAAGCCCGGATTCCCCCAACAGCGACACCCCTCCCAACGGCAGCACGCCCCAGAGCAGCAGCCCGATCCCCGCGCGCGGATCGAAGGAGGTGCTGCGCCTGATCCCCCTCGACGACACTGTCGTCTTCCCCAACATGGGCATCACGCTGACGGTGGACGTCGGCGATGACGAGCGCGTGGTGCTCGTGCCCCGCCACGAGAACGAGTTCCTGGAGGTCGGCACGGTGGCCGACGTGGACGAGCAGATCCGCCTGCCCGGAGGGGGCCGCGCGGTGGCCATCTCCGGCCAGCACCGCGCGCTGATCGGCGCCGCGCAGACGGGCCCAAGCGGGGAGCTGCGCGTGGAGGTGGACGAGCGCCCCGATGAGGTGCCCGTGGACGGGCGCACGCGCAACCTGGAGCGCGAATACCGCGCGATCGTCGAGGAGATCCTCGAGCTGCGCGGCGACGATGGGCGCATCGCGGCGTTCCTGCGCGCAATCGTCGAGCCGGGGCCGCTGGCCGACTCGGCCGGCTACTCCCCCAACCTCAGTTACGAGCAGAAGGTGGAGCTGCTGCGCACGCTGGACGTCACCGCCCGCCTGGAGCTGGCCGTGAAGCTGCAGCGCGAGTCCCTGGCCGAGCTGCAGGTGCGCAAGCGCATCCGCGAGGACGTGCAGGACGGCGCGGAGAAGCAGCAGCGCGAGTACTTCCTGCGCAAGCAGATGGAGTCGATCCGCAAGGAGCTAGGCGAGGACGAGGGCTCGATAACCGAGGAGTATCGCGACAAGATCGAGAGCGCGGAGATGCCCGAGAAGGTCAAGGAGCAGGCCCTGAAGGAGCTGGGCCGCCTGGAGCGGATGGGCGATCAGACGGGCGAGAGCTCGATGATCCGCACCTACCTCGATTGGCTGATCGCGGTGCCGTGGGACAAGCGCTCGGAGGAGCACCTCGATCCCGTGGCGGCACGCGCGGTGCTCGACGCGGATCACGCGGGGCTGGAGGACGTGAAGGACCGCGTCACGGAGTACCTGGCGGTGCGCAAGCTGCGCGAGGACCGCGGCATCGAGGCCGACCCGAAGTCGGGCGCGATCCTGACGCTGATCGGGCCGCCCGGCACCGGCAAGACGTCGATCGGCGAGTCGATCGCCCGTGCCACCGGCCGCGAGTTCGTGCGCATGTCCCTCGGCGGCGTGCGCGATGAGGCGGAGATCCGCGGGCACCGGCGCACGTACATCGGCGCGCTGCCCGGGCGCCTGGTGAGAGCCTTGCGCGACGCGGGCACGATGAACCCCGTGATCCTGCTGGACGAGGTCGATAAGGTCGGCGCCGATTGGCGCGGAGACCCTTCTGCGGCTCTGCTTGAGGTCTTGGACCCTGCCCAGAACCACAGCTTCCGCGACCACTATCTGGATGTGGAGCTGGACCTGAGCCAGGTCATGTTCCTGGCCACGGCGAACGTGGCCGACACCATCCCGGGCCCGTTGCTCGACCGCATGGAGGTGATCCGCTTCGACGGCTACACCAACGCGGAGAAGCTGGCGATCGCCAAGGGCTACCTGTGGCCGCGCCAGCGCGACCGCAACGGCCTGCGCGAGGACGAGGTGAAGATAAGCGACGAGGTGCTGACCACCATCATCGCCGAGTACACGCGCGAGGCGGGCGTGCGCAACCTCGAGCGCGAGCTGGGCACGCTGTTGCGCAAGACCGCCACGAAGATCGCCTCGGGCACGGTGCAGGCGCCCGTACAGATCGACCCCGACGTCGTGCGCGACGCCCTGGGCCGCCAGAAGTTCTTCCAGGAGTCCGCCATCCGCACAGCGGTCCCCGGCGTGGCGACCGGCCTGGCCGTGACCGGCACGGGCGGCGACGTGCTGTTCGTGGAGGCCACGGCGATGAAGAGCCCGGGCGGCAACGGCAGCGGCGGCGGTCTGGTCCTGACGGGACAGCTGGGCGACGTGATGAAGGAGTCAGCGCGCATCGCGCTCTCCTACGTGCGCGGCCACGCCCCGGAGCTCGGCATCGACGAGCACGCGTTCGAGGGACAGGAGTTCCACGTGCACGTGCCCGCGGGCGCGATCCCCAAGGACGGGCCCTCAGCCGGGGTGACGATGGTCACCGCGCTGGCCTCGCTGCTCAGCGGCCGACCGGTGAAGCACACCGTGGGCATGACCGGCGAGGTCACGCTGCAGGGACGCGTGCTGCCGATCGGTGGGCTCAAGCAGAAGGCGCTGGCCGCGCATGCGGCGGGGCTGACGGACGTGATCCTGCCCGAGCGCAACCGGGGCGATCTGGATGAGATCCCCGAGGAAGTGCGCGAGCAGATGAGCTTCCACCCCGTGATGACCGTGCAGGAAGTGCTCGACCGGGCGCTCGAGCCGGCACGCGAGGCCGTGGCGTCGTCCTGAAGACGCGCCGCGCGCAAGAGGAGCCCTGACGATGGCACGCCGCCCCAGCCCCGGCCCGAGCGCGATGGTGCGCTGTCGCAGCACTGAGCCGATCCCCGAGGAGGTCCGTCGCGCGGCGGATCTCCTGGAGCGGCGCTGGCAGCTGTCGATCATCTACGCGGCGCTCGCCGGCGCACTGCGCTTCAACGAATTCGCAAGCGCGGTGCAGGGCATCTCCCCGCGCATGCTCAGCGAGCGTCTGCGCGACCTGGAGGAGGCGGGGCTCGTGGCGCGCGCGGTGCTGCCCACCAGCCCGCCGACGGTGGAGTACCGCCTGACCGCGCGCGGACGAAAGCTGGGACCGCTGATCGAAGCGATGCGCGCCTACGCGGAAACGGGCTGAGGCAGCTCGGACTCCTGGCAGCCGGCGGCGTCGAGCGCGGCGCCGACGAGCTGGCCCCCCTCGCACTCCTCTGCCCGCACGACGCGCTCGGGGTTACGCACGCCGAGCGCTCCGGCAAACCCGCCCGCGGCGACCAGCAGCGCGGCTATCGCCATGCCGAGATGAAAACTCGAAAGCGAAGCCTGAGAGGCCGCTTCGGTGACGGCTCGGGCTTGTATGGATTTAAGGTTGCCGGTATCTGGCAGCCCGAGCGGCAGCTTCTTTGCTTCGGCGACGGCTGCCTGCGCGGGAGGGCCGAGCGGCCGGCCGGCCAGGTTGCTGTCGAGGTGCGCGACGAAGGAAGCCGCGACGACGGCACCGACCGCGGCGGTGCCGAGCAGGCCGGCGACGCGGGCGATGGCGTTGTTGACAGCGGAGGCGATGCCGGCCTGCCCGGAGTGCACCCCGGCGAGCACGGCTGCCGTGAGCGGCGCGACAGTCATCGAGAGGCCCAGGGCGAACACGAGCAGCCCTGGCAACACCTCCGCCACGTAGTCCACGTGGACGCCGATGCGCTGGAAGGACAGCAGGCCGATGGCCGCGACCAGCGGACCGGCGCCCATGAAGAAGCGCGGGCCGTGCTTGTCGGCAAGCGCACCAAAGCGCTTGGAGCAGGCGAACATCACGACCGTGACGGGCAGCGTGGCGAGGCCGCTCTGCAGCGGGGTGTAGCCGCCGATCTGCTGCAGGAAGAGCACCAGGAAGAAGAACAGGATCGACAGGCCCGCATACATCGCCAGCGTCTCGGCGTTGCCTGCCGAGAAGTTGCGCCGCCGGAAGAGAGCCAGCGGCAGCATCGGATCGCGCGCGCGGGACTCGTAGATCACGAAGCACACGAACAGCGCGATGCCGGCGATCAGCGGCACGAACACCGCGGGGCTGCCCCAGCCCAGGCGCGGCTGCTCGATCAGCGCGAACACCGGCCCGCCGAGGCCGAGCGCGCAGAGCAGCGCGCCGGGGACGTCGATGCGCCGTGCGGTCTGCGCAATGGCGTCCGGTCCACCTGCCACCGCGAGCTCCCCCACCGGCGCTGCCCGCCGCGGCTCTGAGCGGGGGATCACCGTGAGGATCAGCGCCACGCAGATCGCCACCAGCGGCAGGTTGATGAGGAAGATCACCCGCCACGAGAAGTGCGCCAGCAGCACGCCACCGAGCAGGGGCCCCAACACGGTGGCGATGCCCCCCCAGGCGGTCCAGCTGCCGATCGCCGGTCCGCGCTCCTCTTCGGGGAAGGTGGCCACGATCACCGCCAGCGCACTGGGCGTGAGCAGCGCGCTGGCCACCCCCTGCAGCGCGCGCGCCGCGATCAGCGCCTCGATCGACGGTGCAAGCGCGCACAGCAGCGAGGCCGCTCCGAACCCGCCGACGCCGAGCGCAAAGATGCGCCGCTCGCCAAACAGGTCCCCCAGCGATCCCCCGACCAGAATCAGCGAGCCGAGCGTGAGCAGGTAGGCGTTGATCACCCACTGCTGCGCGGCGAGGCCGCCGCCGAGGTCGCGCTGGATTGTTGGAAGGGCGACGTTGACGACGGTGCCATCGAGCAGCGCGATGCCCGAGCCGAGGATGCAGGCGATCAGCGTGAGGCGCTTCACCGATGCGTCGCTGCGCGCGGGCATCTTTCAACGGTAGCCGCAGCGCCGTGCCGGTGCCCGTCGCCCCCTGCGAGTCTCCTCAGCGCATCGCGCGGTAGCGCCGGATGAGCGCATTGGTGGAGCTGTCGTGCGCCAGCTGTGGCTCGGCGGCGCTCAGCAGCTCGGGAGCGATGCGCTGCGCGAGCGCCTTGCCCAGCTCCACGCCCCACTGGTCGAACGCGTCGATCCCCCAGATCACGCTCTGCGTGAAGACGCTGTGCTCATACAGGGCGACGAGCGTCCCGAGCGAGTAGGGCGTCAGCTGCTCGGCGAGGATCGTGTTGGTGGGCCGGTTGCCGGGCATCACGCGATGCGGCACGACCGCCGCGGGCGTCCCCGGATCCTCCGCGCGGATCTCCTCGGCGGTCCTGCCGAACGCCAGCGCCTGCGCCTGCGCGAAGACATTTGACATCAGCAGATCGTGATGCTCGCCCAGCGGATTGAGCGGTCGCGCGAAGCCGATCAGATCGACCGGTATGAGCTTCGTGCCCTGGTGTAGGAGCTGGTAGAAGCTGTGCTGCCCGTTGGTGCCGGGCTCCCCCCAATAGATCGCCCCCGTCTCGTAGTCCACCTCGTCGCCCGCGAGCGTGACGCGCTTGCCCAGCGACTCCATCGTCAGCTGCTGCAGGTAGGCCGGGAAGCGCTTCAGGTACTGCTCGTAGGGCATCACCCCGTGCGCCTGCGCACCGAAGAAGTCGCCGTACCAGACGGAGAGCAGCCCCATCAGCACGGGCAGGTTCTGCGCGAAGGGGGTGTGGCGGAAGTGCTCGTCCATCGCGTGAAAGCCGGCGAGCATCTCCGCGAAGCGCTCGGGTCCGATGGCGAGCATCGTGGAGAGGCCAATGGCGGAGTCCATCGAGTAGCGGCCTCCCACCCAGTCCCAGAAACCGAACATGTTCTGCGTGTCGATGCCGAACTCCGCCACCTTCGCGGCGTTGGTGGAGACGGCGACAAAGTGCTTGGCGATGGCGCTCTCCTCGCCCCCCACACCCGCCAGCAGCCACTCCCGCGCGCTGCGCGCGTTGGTCATCGTCTCAAGCGTGGTAAACGTCTTGGAGGAGACGATAAACAGCGTCTCTGCGGGCACCAGATCGCGTGTGGCATCGACGAAGTCCGTGGCATCGACGTTGGAGACGAAACGAAAGCGCAGCTCGCGCTCGCTGTAGTGGCGAAGCGCCTCATACGCCATGACGGGACCCAGGTCAGAGCCGCCGATGCCGATATTCACGACGTTGCGGATCGGCGTCCCCGCGTGGCCGAGCCACTCGTGCGCGCGGAGGCGGCGCGCGAACGCGGACATGCGCGCGAGCACTCCGTGCACCTGCGCGGCAACATCTTCTCCTCCCAAAAAAAGCGATTCGGTCTCAGGGACGCGCAGGGCCACATGCAGTACCGAGCGGTCCTCAGACACGTTGATGCGCTCGCCGCTGAACATCGCCTCGATGCGCTGCGCCAGGCCGCACTGCTCGGCCAGTTCCAGCAGCAGGCCTACGGTCTCGTCGCTGATGCGGTTCTTGGAGTAATCGAGATACAGCCCTGCCCCCTGCGCCACCAGGCGCTCGCCGCGCGTGGGGTCCTGGGCGAACAGCGCCCGCAGGTGCACGCCGCGGATCGCCTCGTGGTGCTTGCTGAGAGCCGTCCAGGCCGGGCGCTCGCGCAGTGACACGGGGGCTATCCTAGCGGCGTGACCGATGCCGGGGCAGAGCGCGTGACCGTCGGCGTCGACCTGGGCGGCACGAAGATCCAGACGGTCGCGCTGCGCGGCCTGCAGGTCGTGGGCAAGGAGCGCGTGCCAACCCCCCAGAGCGGCGTGGCCGAGAACGTGGTGCAGGCGATCCTCGGCACGATCCACGCGGCGCTGGGGCAGGCGGGCGCGACGCCGAGCGCGGTGGCATGCGTGGGCATCGGCAGCCCTGGGCAGATCGACATCGATGGCGGAGTGGTCGACCAGGCCAACAACGTGCCCGGCTTCGAGGGCAGCGTGAAGCTGGGCCCGCTGATCGCCCAAGCGCTGGGCGACGGCCGCGAGGGCGCGGTGCGCGTGAGCATCGACAACGACGTGCGCGTGGGCGTGCTGGGCGAGCACCGCGCGGGCGCCGGGCGCCCCTACAGGAACATGCTCGGCGTGTGGCTCGGCACGGGCGTCGGCGGCGGCCTCGTCCTCGACGGCGAGCTGCACGACGGCAGGGGCGCGGCGGGCGAGATCGGGCACACGATCGTACGGCCGGGCGGACGCAAGTGCGGCTGCGCGCGGCGGGGCTGCCTGGAGGCATACGCGGGCCGCGCGCGCATGGAACGGCGCGCGCACAAGCTGATGGAACGCGGGCACAAGACGGCGCTGTTCGAGATCATGCGCGAGCACGGCAAGCCGCGCCTGACCTCGGGCGTGTACGCACGCGCGCTCAAGCAGGGCGACAAGCTGGCGCGCAGCCTGCTGGCCGACGCCGCATGGGCGCTGTCGATCGCGCTCGCCTCGGCGCAGAACCTGCTCGACCTGGAGGCGATCGTGATCGGCGGCGGCCTGGGCGAGGCGCTCGGGCCGCCGTTCATCGACGAGGTGGTCAGGCAGATGCAGCCCCACCTGTTCGTCGATGAGCACCCGCCCGTGGTGCTACCCACCGAGCTGGGAGATCTCTCGGGCGCGGTGGGCGCCGCTCTGCGCGCCAGCGAAGGATGATTTTATTTTTAATCGATGGGGCCGCGTTGTTGGGAGAGGCGGCAGGTTGGGCGCAACGCGATTGTCCGGGAGTCGTCCGATTAACCCGAGACAATGCGCCGCATGTGGATACCTATTGTCGTTTTCTTGGGGTGCTTCGCCGCGGCGATCGGGGCGGTCGATCGCTGGCTTCCCGACCTGGCGGAAGGCCGCGTCGGCGGACTGGCGTTCTTGACTGTGTCTGGACTGCTGGGCGCCGCGGCGGGCCTGCTGGGATTGCACATCTACGCGATCGTCCGAGCTATAGAAGAATTCCCCAGGGAAAGGTTCGGAGCATCGGGCGCCAAGGCCGACATCTTCGCCGATGGCGTAGCAAGCACGCTGTTCGAGGTCGGCATGATCGTCGGGTTTGCGGCAGCCGTCTACCTGCTCGCACCCCCACTTGAAATCGACGACGAGGCTGGAGCCGAGCGGGCTCAGGCCGCGTAAGGTCCGACCACGGCCCACGAGGCGCGTCAACGCAGGGCAGGTATGAGAGCGATGCTTGAGTCGGTGCTGGTGTCGGGTCGTGGCAGTAGAACGATGAATGATGCGCCGCCATCCTCCGCATTGACAGCCTGCACGCGACCGCCGTGGTGCTCAACGACGCCAGCGACGATCGCCAGCCCCAGGCCCGCCCCCGCACGACCGCGCTCGCGCCCGGGAGCGGCACGCCAGAAGCGCTCGAACAGCGCGGCGGGATCGCCGTCGGGCAGGCCCGGTCCGTGGTCGCGCACCTCCAGACGCAGCTCCTCGCCGACGCGCTCCAGCCCCACCTCGATCGGCGTGCCGGCGGGTGTGTGCATGAGCGCGTTGCGCAAAAGATTGGCGAGCAGCTGCGCGAGCTGGTGGGCGTCGCCGCTGACGGTGGCAGGCGCGATCGCGCTGTGCAGCTCGATGACACGATCTGGCGCAGTGGCGCGCGCGTCATCCACAGCGTCGGCCGCTAGCGACGCGAGATCGACGGGGCCGTGCTCGCCGGCGGGCATCTCGTCCAGGCGCGCGAGCGTGAGCAGGTCCTCCACGAGCACGCCCATGCGCGCTGCCTCCTGCTCGATGCGGCGCATCGCCTTCTCGGAGTCGGCGGGGTCGCGTGCGGCGCCGATGCGAAACAGCTCGGCGTAGCCGCGGATCGAGGCGAGCGGCGTGCGCAGCTCGTGCGAGGCGTCGGCGAGGAAACGGCGCAGGCGCTCCTCGCCGGCTTTCTGCGCGGCGAAGGACCGCTCAAGGCGGTCGAGCATGGCGTTCAGCGCGAGGCCCAGGCGGCCCACCTCGGTGCGGGGGTCGGCGGGCTGCACGCGGTGGGAGAGATCGCCGGCGGCGATGGCATCCGCGGTGTGGCCCATGCGCTCCAGCGGCAGCAGGCCTACGCGCACGACGAGCAGCGCGAGCAGGCCGAGCACGAGCAGCACGCCGACGATCACGAGCCCCTCCACGAGCAGCAGCTGGTGCAGCGTGTCCTCGGTCTGGGCGAGCGGGATCGCGACGATGTTGATGCCGCCGCGGCGGATGTCGGGCACGGCGAGCGCGCGGTAGCTGCTGTGATCGCCGCCGCTGCCGGACACGGCAAAGACTGTGCCCATCGGCGGCGTGGCGGGGATCGCGGGGTGCGCGGTGGTGGTCTTGGAGCCGTAGCGCTGCACGGTGGTGGTGGCGATGACCGCGCCGGAGGCGTTGCGCAGCTGCCCGTAGGTGCCCTGCGGCAGGCCGAAGCCGGGGCCGCCGCCCGGACCGGGGCGCCCTGCGCCAGGAGCCGAGCCGCCCGACCCCACACCGGAGCCCCCCGCACCGGAGCCTGCCGCGACCGGTGGGAACAGGCGGCGGCCGTCGAGCGTGGCGGAGATCGGGCCGACGGCGGCGTGCAGCTGCTGGTCGAGGCGGTCGAACAGGAAGGAGCGCTGCTCGGCGTAGGTGATGCCGCCGAGCGTGAGCAGCCCGATCGCGGTGAGCGCGAGCAGTCCGGCGGTGAGGCGGGCGCGCAGCGAGCGCATGCTCACGCCGCGCGCGGCACGCGCAGGACGTAGCCGACCCCGCGCACGGTGTGGATCAGTGGCGGGCCGTGCGCGTCGAGCTTCTTGCGCAGATAGCTGACATAGGTCTCCAGCACGCGCGCGTCGCCGCCGAAGTCGTAGTCCCAGACGTGCTCGAGCAGCTGCGGGCGCGAGAGCACGAGGCGGGGGTTGAGCATCAGGTAGCGCAGCAGGCGGTATTCGGTTGCCGTCAGCTCGATCAGCGCACCGCCGCGCGTGACCTCGTGCGCGTCGTCGTCCAGCTCCAGGTCGGCGAAGGCCAGGCGGCTGGACTCGGCCTCGGCGACACCGGAGCGGCGCAGCAGGGCGCGCACGCGCGCTATGAGCTCCTCCAGGCTGAAGGGCTTGGTGACGTAGTCGTCGCCGCCGACGGTGAGCCCGCGCACCTTGTCCTCGGTGGCGTCGCGCGCGGTGAGGAAGATGATCGGCACGCGCTCGTGCTCTGCTGACAGTCGGCGGGCGACCTCAAAGCCCTCCATGTCGGGGAGCATCACGTCGAGCAGCATCAGCTGCGGGCGAAAGCTCTTCACGGCGGCGAGCGCCTCGCTGCCGGTGGACGCGGACGTGACCTCGAAGCCCTGGTAGCGCAGAGCCATTGAGATCACGTCCGCGATGTTGGGCTCGTCATCGACGACGAGCACACGGTGGGAGCCGTTGGCCTCGCTCATGTGCGCATCTCGCTCATGCGCCCATTATTCGCCCTTTGCCTGTGTGTTTCCTGAGAGCATCATGTGAGCTTGGCAAGCGCCGAGGCCTTGCCCTGGCAGTCGTAGAGGGCGCCGGAGGCGCTTGTGCCGCCCGTCGTGCCCGCGCCGCCCGAGGCGCCCGTCGTCGTGCTGACGCGTGCGCAGACCTCGGCGACGGCCGCTAGCGCGGTGCGCGCACCAACGCGCGTGTCCCCCGGCAGGCCGGGTCCGGAGCCGCCTTCGTCGAGCACCCAGCGCAGACGGCCACTGCCGATGGCACTGCTGAGCCAAGTGAGCGAGACCTGGCTCTCGCGGCCAGAGAAGCCGCCGAGCCCCGCGATGTGCGCGCCGGAGGCGAGGATCGCACCGGCGGCACCCTGCTGGCTTGAGACGCCGAGGGTGCCCCCGCCGTGGCTGCGGATGTAGGCGAGGGCCTGGTTGAGCTGGCGTTCGTTGCCGCCGCCGGGAGCGCCTGATGCGCCGCCGCCGGGTGCACCACCGCCGGGCGTGCCGATCCTTGCAGGCGCACCTCCTGCCGGCGGCGGACCCAGGAGGCCCTGCGCACCGACAGCCGGTGCACCGCCCGGCAAGCCGCCACCGAATCCGGCGCCTGACCTTCGGCCGAGACCTCCACCACGCGGTGCGCCGCCGCCGGGGCCGCCCCCGGCGAAACCAGCGCTGGCGGGGCCGCCGGCCGGGAAGGTGCCGCTGGTGGCGTGGCCCAGCGTCTGCACGGCCCAGACACCAGGCGCGATTAGCAGCAGACCGAGGGCGGCGACCAGTGCAACCTGGTGCGCGCGCGGCGAGAGCCTTCCGGCGGCAAACGCGAGCGCCAGGCCGGCACCGCCGATCACGAGCACCACCGGCAGCCAGCCGAGCCCATCCGTGGGGCCGGCGCCGAGCACGGCCAGCTCGGTGGCGATGCCGCCGGCAAGCGCGAGCGGCGCGAGCACGCGCGCCAGACGGCCGCGGGCGAGCACGAGGCCTACACCGGCGCCGACGAGCGCCGCGGCAAACGGTGCCAGCAGCGAGACGTAGTAGGGGTGGAAGATGCCCTGCGCGTAGCTGAAGGCGATGGCAGTCGTGAGGAAGGCGCCGCCGAGCGCGATCAGCCAGCCGCTGCGCGGGTCCTTGCGGCGCAGGCGCGTGGCGGCGATCCCGCCAACCCCGGCGACGAGCGCGAAGCCGAGCAGCCAGCCGGCCTGCCCGCCGAGGCTGGCGTTGAGCAGGCGCAACGGTCCGGAACTGCCGCCGAAGGGCCCGGTGCCGGCGCCGAAGCCACCGGCGGGGCCGCCGGCCTGGCCTTGCAGGCGGGCGAAACCGTTGTAGCCGAAGATCAGCGACCAGACGCTGTTGTCGCTGGTGCCGGAGATCCAGGGGCGATCGGCGGCGGGGGTGAGCGTGACGAGCAGCGGCCAGGCGCCGCCGACGAGCACGAGCGCGGCGCCGCCGGCGAGCAGCTGGCGCAGCGCGGCGAGGCGTCCGCGCGGTGCGATCCACAGCCAGGCGGCGGCGATGCCGGGGACGACCATCAGCGCGACGGCCATCTTGGTCTCGAAGCCGAGCCCGACGCTGACGCCGGCGAGTACCAGCCAGCGCGTGCGACCGTCCTGCAGCGCTCGCACGAGGCACCAGATGGCGGTGACCGAGCAGAGCACGAGCAGCGCGTCGGGGTTGTTGTGGCGCGAGATGGCGACGGTGATCGGCGTGAGCGCCAGCGCGAGCCCGGCGGCGAAGCCGGCCGGCCGGCCCCACAGCCGGCGCGTGAGGTCGTAGACGAGCGCGACGCTTGCGACGCCCATCAGCGCCTGCGGCACGAGGATGCTGAGCGAGTGAAAGCCGAAGAGGCGCACGGAGAGCGCCTGCACCCACAGCGCGAGCGGCGGCTTGTCGACGGTCATCAACCCATTGGCATCGAAGGATCCGAACAGGAAGTTGTACCAGTTGGAGCTCATGGAGCGCACGGCGGCGCTGTAGTAGTCGTTGGCCCAGCCATTGCGCGAGAGCGCCCACAGGTTGAGCAGCGCGGCGAGCGCCATCAGGCCGGCGAGCTCGGGGAGGGGGCGCGGGAGCGTGCGCCAATGCACGCGCGTGACGCGCCGCGCGCGCCCGCGGCGCCGCGGCATATCGACTGCTTGCGATGCCGCGCCAGGGGCGCTCATGACCAGTGCGGCGCACCCTGCGGCGCGAGACGGTTGGGGTGAGACATGGCATCGTGCGTCCAGCGCGAGCCGCGGCTCCAGCCGACGAGATAGCCGACGCCGGCCAACCCGCACGCGGCGAGCACGGGAGCGAGAGTGGAGGGATGAGGGGTGTGGGTGGTGTGTATCGACATGCTGCCTGCTCCGTTCTGGAATGTGGCTGGCGGGATTCGGTGTGGACTTGGGAGCCCGTTGTGACTCGGGTGTGGTTGTGAACCTGGGGCTGGTTGTGGACTCGGGAGCAAGCTAGGACCCAAGGGTGAGAGCCCCCTCAGCGCTCCCTGAGATCCCGCTGGGAGATCGCGCCCCTGCCACAGAGAAGAGGTCCGGTCGTGCCGTGTGAGAACATCCAGCAATGGCCAACCGCCCGACGACCGCGCGCGGCCTGGCCGTGACCGTCCTTGCTCCGCTTGCTCTCATCGCCCTCGCCATGGGCGCGGTGGGCTGCGGGAGCACGACGAGCACGCAGACGGGCAGCGGCGGCGCGGCCACATCCGCGGCTAGCGGGACGCCGGCGCCGAGTAGGGCGCGGTTCGTGGCGCAGGCGGAAGGCTTCTGCCGCACACTGAGCTCGGGGGAGAAGCCGTTGAAGGCGCGCGAGGAAGCGCTCAAGGGCCTGCCGAGCGCCGCATACGACAAGGCATTCGTGGTGGTGGCGAATCAGGTGGTGGCGCTCTCGCGCACGGCGGCGGAGAAGCTCAAGACCCTCCCCCGCCCGCCCGCCGACGCGGCAAGCATCGAAAAGGCGCTGGACGCCTACAGCGAAGAGGTGGCGGACGTGGCCAACATCTCATACTCGGTGGCCAACCAGGAAAGCTCGGCCGGGGAAGCGGCGGTCGCGGCGTTGAAGCGCTCGATCGCCGGCAACGCGAGCCTGGCGGAACGCTACGGTCTGAAGGACTGCACCGGAAGCGAATAATCGGCGGCGCTCAACGCGGCCGCGTAGCGCGCTCCCTAGCGCGGCCGCGTGGCGCGCTCGACCTGCTCGCCGCGGTCGGTGAGGTGCCAGGCGTTGGAGCCGCCCTTCATCTGGCCTTCGCCGGTGTTCGCGACCAGTTCCAGCCGCTCCAGCCGCGTGAGCAGCTTGGAGATCTGTCCCTGGTCAGAGATGCCTGAGCCTTCGGCGACCTCGCGGTTGCTGGCGCCGGGGTTTTCACCGATCACGGTGAGCACACGCACGGTGCGGTAGGTGAGCCGCATCTCCAGACCTTCCAGTGGATCGCGACGGAGCGGCGTGGCGGCCTTGCTGGGTTTAGGGAGTTTGGGCGCGGGGCGCGACAGTTCGTTGCTGGCGACGCGCGCGCCGAGGTAGGGCAGCACGATCATGCTCATGAGCGGACCCACGAGCTCTGTGAGGGGCTTACGCCCACCCACCAGCAGGCGTGTGTGCAGCACGGCGAAGACGGCGCCGACGATGCCTTCGGCGGTGATGTCCGCGGGCTCGCTTTTGGCGCCGCGGCGCGCGCCCGGCGTCTTGCGTCCCAGGTCGACGGTGCGCTCCAACTGCTTGAGCACTTCGCCTCGGCGCGCCAGCACGCGCGGACCCGACGCGAGCGCCTCGATCACGCAGAGCCGCGCCAGCGCGGGCTCGGACTGCAGGAACCCCAGCAGCCCCGTGAGGCCCGCGCGCGTGCTCTCGCGCCAGTTGGACTCCCGCTCGAAGGCCTCGGCGGAGACTGTCGCCATGCGCGCGATCGATTCGTTGAAGGCCGCCAGGAAGCAGTCTTCGCGATCGATGAAGACGTCGTAGAACGTCTTGCGCGAGACCTTCGCGCGGCCGATCACCTGGGCGACCGTGAGGCGCGCGTAGCCGACCTCCTCGACGGCCTCCACAGTGGCGGTGAGCATGCGGCCGCGCTGGATCTCGGTGACCTGGCCCCTGGGCAGCCCGTTCGGACCGGGCCGCAGCGACGGTGGGGTCGAGCGCGTCGCGGCACTCGAGCGCGTCTTGTCCTTGGAAGCCATGTCTATCCGTGCCTACCGATCATGTTGATAAGTTTCGACTATTCCGTGCCCGGAGGGGCCTTGACCGTGCCCCGAAGGGCCTTGAGAACCTGGCGAGCACCCGTTCGATCCGCCGTTCGAGGGGCGCCGGCCGCACTGCGCGATGCTGACCTAGAGGTTCACGGCTTGGTGCGCAAAAGTCGAGCCTCGTCTCCTACTGCCGGCCGCCGCGCGCGCGGCGCGCCCTTCCACAGCCCCGCAAACCCCGCCAATACAGGCCGCGAAGCCGCCGCGATCCATTGACTGCAGCGAGCCGGAGAGATTTTGGTGTCATTTAGTTTGTAATTATCAATTAACCTTTAGACGACGTGGCAAGGGGGGCGGGCGGGCGGCGCGTGCATGGGACGCGCGACGCAGCGGGACGTCGAGGGGGCGCGCCCCGTCGCCGGGGCGCCCGGGCAGGCGGCGGCGAGCACGCCCGCGCCGGGATACTCTTGAGGAGAGATGCTTCGAGGTCACCGACCGATCGCGCTTGCCGTGCTGGCCCTCGGCCTGACTGCGCCCGCGGCGGCGAGCGCGACGCCACAGGACGTGGCCGCGACGCACGCCTACATCGTGGCCAACGCGGCGCTCGCGCGCGCGAGCGAGGCGCGCGTGCGGAGCACGCAGGCGCGCATCGTACAGCTCAGGCGCCGGCTCGACCGGGAATGCCCCAACGCGGGCGCGGGCTCGCCGCAGAGCGAAGAAGGACACAAGCTCAGCTATGAGATTGCCGGGGCGCTGTGGTCGGTCAGCTATGGAGCCGATGCGGGGCCGATCCACGCGTTCGCCGCAGCGGTGAGGGGGTTGCGCTGGAGCAACGCCAAGCTGACTCGCGTCGCGGCGGGCTACGCGAAGAGCCTGCTGGCGCTGGCGGCCCTGCCGCTGCCGAGCATCTGCGCGGACGTGCGCGCTTGGCGCGCGGGCGGCTTTCAGACGGCGCCTGCGACGACACAGGCATTCGACAGGCGCGCGGAAGCAGCCGAAGGGCACAGCATCTCCCCGCGCCTGCTGACGCCTTACTTGCAGCCGGCGGATCGGGGCACGCTCGAAGCGACGACGCGCCTGGAAAGCAAGCTCGAAGGCAACGAATTGAGCGCGGGCATGAACGACTGGGATGAACTGCTCGCAGTCCTTGGGCTGCAGCAGTAGCGGACCACACTGGGGGCCACCACACCGGCAGTCACACCTGCAAGGCCTCGAATCTATGGGACCGCTGATCAGGGGGCCGCTGATCTAGGGGGCCGCTGGCACGACCGTCACGGGGGCATCGTGAACGGGCAGGCGCGCGGTGTCGAAGACCGGCCCCGGCAGGCGCTCCACGTGCTCGGCGAGCCCGAGGAAGGCGTCGGCGCTTTCCAGGAAGCCGATGCGCGGGGTGCGGTAGTGCATGGGGATTACCCAGCGCGGCGAGAGCCGCTCGACGATCGCAGCGGCCTGCTGGGCGTCGATCGTGGGGCCACCGCCGACGGGGATGAAGAGCAGATCGACATCGCCGATCGCCAGCGCCTGCTCCTCGCGCAGCGCGCGCTGGCCGAAGTCCCCGAAGTGACAGACTCGCACCCTGTCCAGCGCGAAGGCGAAAATCGTGTTTGGGCCGCGCGCGGTGCCGGCCACCTCGTCGTGCTCGGAGGCGACGGCCAGCACCTCTCCGACGGGCGACTCCAGGCGGCCCGCGGTGGAACGCAGGATGGCGGGGTCGCCGGCGACGGCCTGCACACCGTTGTGGTCGGCGTGCTCGTGGGTGATGAGCAGGAGCTGCGCCTCCAGGCCCTCGATGGCGGGATAGTCGAACTGCATGCCGCGACTCGCCAGGCCGGAGAGATCGCCGAACGGGTCGATCGCGACGGTGACCTCGGAGGCGCTCAGGCGAAACGCGGACTGGCCGTACCACTCGATCTGCATGCTGCTCCTCAGCCGGGGCTCAGAACGACCAGTGGAATCGGGCGTGCCGTGCCGGCCTGGTAAACGTCGTAGCGGCCGTGGTTATTCTCGTTGACGAGCTGCCACAGCCGGCTGTAGTCCTCGTCGCCCGGCTCCAGGACACGCGCCGTCGCAGGGAACCTCTTGCGTGCGACCTGGAGCTCGACGGCGGGTTTCGCACGCAGGTTGAAGAGCCACCCCGGCGAGCGCGCGGCACCGCCGTTGGACGCGACGACGACGTAGTCCGCGCCGTCCATCGCATAGACGAGCGCGTTGCAACGCTGCGCCCCACTGCGCCTGCCGGTCGTTCGCAGCAGCAACGTGGGCACGCCGATCATCCCCTGGCCGACCCTCCCGTCGCTGCGCTCGTAGAGCAGCTGATGAAGCCTCAGCATGGGGCCCTGGAGTGCCGAGGTCAGGCTCACGGCTCGTAGTGTATAGGGCGGCGGGCGACGGCCAGAGCGACCCACACGCCGCCCATGTGGTAACGAAGAACTCCCCGCGCTTTGCGACCTTGCGGGCCTCCCCTGCTCCACTGGCGCATTACGCCTATTTACCGACCAAAACTCGTAAGCGTTCAGTGGGTCTGGGGGACATAGTCGGGGCGTGTCGAACCTCTTGGTGTGGAGCGTGTGGAGGCGGAAGCGATCTATGACGCTGGTCGTGAGGCGGTCGTCGAGGTGCTTCTGCGGATGGATGCTCAGATCCAGGCGTTGACTGTGCGGGTCGCGCGCCAGGATGAGCGGATCGCCCAGCTCGAGCGTCGGCTGAACCGCAGCTCGCGCAACTCTTCTATTCCCCCGAGCGCCGATCCGCCCGCCAGCACGCCGAGGCGTGGCAAGGATCCATCAGGTCGCAAACAGGGCGCCCAGCCTGGGCATGAGGGCAGGGGCTGTCAAGGCCGGTTGAAAAGTCACCCTCTTTCGCCGGTTGAATAGTCACCCCCCTTTGTGCGTGGTGGGGTGCCCGTGTAGCGGAGCACGTAGGGCGTAGCGGAGTGGGCGCCCGTCGCTCAGTCGTGTGGGGGTGGGTGCCCGAGGTCCTTGTCGCGTAGGCGGTAGCTGTCGCCCTTCAGTGAGAGGATCTCGGCGTGGTGGACGAGGCGGTCGATCATCGCCGCGGCGACGACTTCGTCGCCGAAGATCTCTCCCCAGGCCGAGAAGGGCTTGTTCGAGGTGACGATCAGCGAGGCTCGCTCGTAGCGTGCGGAGACGAGGCTGAACATGAGGTTGGCGGCCTCGGGGTCGAACGGTATGTAGCCGACCTCGTCGATGACGATCAGCGGGATGAATCCCAGACGTCGGAGTTCGGCCTGAAGGGTGCCCTGGCGCTTGGCCTCGCCGAGGCGCCCCACCCATTCAGTCGCGGTCGCGAAGGCGACGCGCTGGCCGGCGAGGCACGCGCGGATCGAGAGCGCGATCGCGAGATGGCTCTTGCCGGTCCCGGGCGGTCCGAGCAACACGACGTTCTCCTTGCCGTGCAGGAAGTCCAGCTGGCCGAGGTGCTCGATCACCTGCTTCTTGACGGAGCGCTGGAAGGTGAAGTCGAACTCCTCGAGGGTCTTGCGTGAGGGGAAGCGCGCTGCCTTGATGCGGCTCTCTCCGCCGTGGGACTCGCGCGAGGAAATCTCGGTGGAGAGCACCGCCTGCAGGAACCGCTCGTGGGACCAGGACTCCTCGCGGGCGCGCTCGGCCAGCCTGGGCATTGCCCGTGCGGCCGCCGGCGCCTTCAGCGCGCGGAAGAGATGGGTGAGCTCGGAGGTGCTGCTCATGCCGGGATCAGCGCGTCATAGCGCGCGAGCGGGCGCAGCTCGACGTCGACCTCGGGGCCGCGGCGGCGATTGCCGCGGAGGCGGTCGAGCTCTGCTTGATGGGCGGGGTCGGTGAAGGTGAGATGCTTCGCGAACGAGCGGGCGTGGTGGGCGCAGAGCTCGCCCGAGTCGAGCGCCCTCGCGATGATCTCCTGCTGGCCGATCGCGAGTTCAACGCGGCGGCCGGCGAATCGCGGGTCGAGGGAGTAATCGTTCGTGTCAAAGCGGAAGTAGGGCTGCGCAGGAACGCGCAGGACGCTGCGCAGCGCGGTAGAGGGCATCGGGTCCGCCAGCGCGCGCATGCGCTGGCGCTCTTCGATCAGACGCTCCGAGGGGACCGCGCGGATGCCGCGGTGAAAGCGCGGGTTAGCGCGCTCTGAAAACCAGCGCTCGAGCTGGTCCTGGAAGTCCAGCGGGCTCGCGAAGTTGCGCGCCGGCTCAAAGCTCGTGCGCATGAAGCGATGGGTGCGCTCCAACGCGCCTTTGGACTCGGGGTCGCGTGCCGCAAGGATCCGCCAGCCGAGCTTCAAGCGACCGCAGAAAGCCGCGAAGTCCTCGCTGGCGTGCCCGTGACCGTCGTGGATCGCTCCCTCGCGGTCCCAGACGATCGTCTCCGGGAAGGCACCGAGGAAGCTCAGGCAGCGGCTCATGCCCCACGCGAGATCCTCGAAACGCTTGGAGAACACCAGCGCGCCAGCGGCGGCCCTGGACCATCCGAACTCGCACGTCACCACGTAGCCGCGGCGTGTCTGGCCGTGACCGACCGGGATCTCCCTGCGCGGCTCGACCAGGTCAAACTGCGCAAGCTCACCGGGTCGATAGACCGTGCGCTGATAAGTGCGCTTCGGACAGAGGATTGGGCGCAGCTCGCGCAGATAGTCATCGAGGATCGTCTTTGATCCCGCATAACCAGCTTCCGAGATAAGCTCCCGGATGCGGGTGTTGTTGATCCCCTCCACCTCGCGCAACAGCCGAGCGATCTGCTCACGATGGGGATCGAGCTTCGAGCCGGCCGGCGCGCGCCGATACTCGGGAGGCTCTGCGCCGCGGATCGCTTTACGAATCGTCTTTCGATCCCGGCCCGTCTTCCGCGCGATCCCCTTAATCGAAAGACCCTCCACGAAGTGCATCCGGCGGATCTCCGCCCACTGCTCCACAGCGATCAACTCCTCCTCCTGGCCTCGGCATGGCTAACCGAGCCAGGCTCCCACCCAGACAAGGGGGGTCAGTTTTCAACCGGCCAAGGGTGGGGAGTATTCAGACGGCGCCTACAGGGGCCGGCCGCTTTTGCCGGCGTGGGCCGTGGACGACGTCATCGAGCATTGGCCCGAGCGCTGTCGCTGCGGGCACGTCTTCGCGCGGAACGAGCGCTTGAGGGTGGGCGAGACGGTGCGCTGGCAGGTTGAGGAGCTGCCCGTGATCCAAGTCAGGCTCACCGAGCACCAGTGTCACCGAGTACGTTGCCCAGGCTGTGGTGAGCGCCCGCGCGGCGAGTTGCCGGCAGAGGTCGCCCAGAGCGCGTTTGGCCCCCGTTTTCAGGCGGCCGTCGCGACGCTCTCGATCCGCAACCGTATCTCTCGGCGTGATGTGGTGGAGCTGTGCGAGCAGCTGTTCGGCTCGAGGATCAGCACCGGGACGGTGGACGCGCTCCTCGCTCGCGCCAGCGACGCGCTCGCCGTGCCCCACGCCGACCTGTTGCAGGCGCTTCACGGTGCTGACGCGGTGAACATGGACGAGACCGGCTGGCGGACCGCGGGGGAGCGCCGCGCGCTGTGGGGCATCTTCGATCAGCGCTACGCCTATCTATACGTCGCCCCAGACCGTCATGAGGATCACGCCAAGACCCTCCTCACCGACACCAAGGCGATCGTGACGTCTGACCGCTGGTGGGCCTACGCGCACCTGCCCTTGGCGCGCCGCCAGCTTTGCTGGGCGCACCTGAAGCGCGATTTCGCCGCGCACGCTGAGGGCCTAGCAGCGGAGAAAGAGTTCGGCGAGGCAGGACTCCAACTCTGCGAGCGAGTGTTCTGGGCCTGGGAGGTCTTCCAGAACACCAACGACCGCTCAGAGCTGAAGCGCACAATCCGCGGCCTCCAAAGCGATTTCAAGCCGATCATCGCCGGCTACGCCTCGAAACGGGCGCGCAACAAGTACTGCCGCGGCATGGCGCGAAACCTCCTGAAGGCATGGCCCGCCTTGTGGACCTTCGCCCGCCACCCCGGCGTGCAGCCGACCAACAACCACGCCGAGCGCGCGCTCCGCGGCGCGGTCATCTACCGCAAGCTCTCCCTCGGCAGCCAGTCCGAGGGCGGCGAACGCCGCATCGAGCGGCTGCTCTCCGCGCACACCACCTGCCGCCTCCAAAACCGATCACTCTTCGTCTACCTCACCGACGCGCTCGACGCCCACGCCCGCGGCGACCCCGTTCCGCTACTCACCTGAGCAGCCCAACCCACTGAACGCTTACCAAAACCCGTAAGCGTTCAGTGGGTCTGGGGGACATAGTCGGGGCGTGTCGAACCTCTTGGTGTGGAGCGTGTGGAGGCGGAAGCGATCTATGACGCTGGTCGTGAGGCGGTCGTCGAGGTGCTTCTGCGGATGGATGCTCAGATCCAGGCGTTGACTGTGCGGGTCGCGCGCCAGGATGAGCGGATCGCCCAGCTCGAGCGTCGGCTGAACCGCAGCTCGCGCAACTCTTCTATTCCCCCGAGCGCCGATCCGCCCGCCAGCACGCCGAGGCGTGGCAAGGATCCATCAGGTCGCAAACAGGGCGCCCAGCCTGGGCATGAGGGCAGGGGCCGGCCGCTTTTGCCGGCGTGGGCCGTGGACGACGTCATCGAGCATTGGCCCGAGCGCTGTCGCTGCGGGCACGTCTTCGCGCGGAACGAGCGCTTGAGGGTGGGCGAGACGGTGCGCTGGCAGGTTGAGGAGCTGCCCGTGATCCAAGTCAGGCTCACCGAGCACCAGTGTCACCGAGTACGTTGCCCAGGCTGTGGTGAGCGCCCGCGCGGCGAGTTGCCGGCAGAGGTCGCCCAGAGCGCGTTTGGCCCCCGTTTTCAGGCGGCCGTCGCGACGCTCTCGATCCGCAACCGTATCTCTCGGCGTGATGTGGTGGAGCTGTGCGAGCAGCTGTTCGGCTCGAGGATCAGCACCGGGACGGTGGACGCGCTCCTCGCTCGCGCCAGCGACGCGCTCGCCGTGCCCCACGCCGACCTGTTGCAGGCGCTTCACGGTGCTGACGCGGTGAACATGGACGAGACCGGCTGGCGGACCGCGGGGGAGCGCCGCGCGCTGTGGGGCATCTTCGATCAGCGCTACGCCTATCTATACGTCGCCCCAGACCGTCATGAGGATCACGCCAAGACCCTCCTCACCGACACCAAGGCGATCGTGACGTCTGACCGCTGGTGGGCCTACGCGCACCTGCCCTTGGCGCGCCGCCAGCTTTGCTGGGCGCACCTGAAGCGCGATTTCGCCGCGCACGCTGAGGGCCTAGCAGCGGAGAAAGAGTTCGGCGAGGCAGGACTCCAACTCTGCGAGCGAGTGTTCTGGGCCTGGGAGGTCTTCCAGAACACCAACGACCGCTCAGAGCTGAAGCGCACAATCCGCGGCCTCCAAAGCGATTTCAAGCCGATCATCGCCGGCTACGCCTCGAAACGGGCGCGCAACAAGTACTGCCGCGGCATGGCGCGAAACCTCCTGAAGGCATGGCCCGCCTTGTGGACCTTCGCCCGCCACCCCGGCGTGCAGCCGACCAACAACCACGCCGAGCGCGCGCTCCGCGGCGCGGTCATCTACCGCAAGCTCTCCCTCGGCAGCCAGTCCGAGGGCGGCGAACGCCGCATCGAGCGGCTGCTCTCCGCGCACACCACCTGCCGCCTCCAAAACCGATCACTCTTCGTCTACCTCACCGACGCGCTCGACGCCCACGCCCGCGGCGACCCCGTTCCGCTACTCACCTGAGCAGCCCAACCCACTGAACGCTTACCAAAACCCTGCGATTTGCAGGCATTTCGTAAGTACCGCCAACGGGATTCGAACCCGTGTTACCGCCGTGAGAGGGCGGCGTCCTAGTCCCCTAGACGATGGCGGCGCGTCAAGCGATGCTGTCGAGGCTATCAAAGCGCCGTCCACGCCCGCAACGCGGCGAACAGAGCAATCGAGTCGCCCTAACGGCGTGTCGCGCAGCCGAAAACGGCCCCTCAGCGCAAGCCTATGGCGCCCTTGCCACGGCATGGCCGCCTGCCGCCGCGGGCCGGTGCGCTATCTTCGCTACCTCATCGGCTTGCCCATCATGCGGATGTGGCGGAATTGGTAGACGCGCACGGTTCAGGTCCGTGTCCAGGTGACTGGGTGGAGGTTCGAGTCCTCTCATCCGCATAGCAAGAAGAGCTTCTCAATCAGCAGCTGCTCAGCTGGGCTGCGGCACGATGCGAATGTACGGCTTGGGCGTCTTCCAGCCATCCGGGTAGGTGGCTTTGGCCTGCTCGTCGGAGACCGACCCGGCGATGATCACGTCCTCACCGGGCTGCCAGTTCACGGGCGTGGCCACCTTGTGCTCCGCGGTGAGCTGCAGCGAGTCGATCACGCGCAGCACCTCGTCGAAGTTGCGGCCGGTGGTCATCGGGTAGACGAGGATCAGCTTGATCTTCTTGTCGGGCCCGATTACGAAGACGTTTCGCACAGTCTGGTTGTCGGCCGGGGTGCGCGCGTCGGAGTCGCCCTCGGTGCCCCCCGGCAGCATCCCGTACAGCTTGGAGACCTTGAAGTCCCCATCGCCGATGATCGGGTAGTTGGGCGCGTAGCCCTGGGTCTCCTCGATGTCGCTCGCCCACTGCGCGTGCTTGCCCGTCTGATCCACCGAGAGGCCGATGATCTTCACGCCGCGCCGGTCGAACTCGGGCTTGATCTTCGCCATGTAGCCGAGCTCCGTCGTGCAGACGGGCGTGAAATCCTTGGGGTGCGAGAAGAGCACCGCCCACGAGTCGCCGAGCCAGTCGTGGAAGTGGATCGGGCCCTCGGTAGTGTCTGCCTCGAAGTCGGGGGCCGTGTCGCCGAGCTGCAAAGTCATGTTCGTCTCCTCGATAAAGACCGTAAACTCGATTGCAATTACATATAATAGCGGCTTCCTCGAAGATAGCGGCTTCGCCGAAGGAAGGCCGACCTCCGTGATGAGCAGCACCGACGAGCTTCTCGCCAACGCAGAGACCTACGCCGCCTCGTTCGAGCAGGCAGGCCTGCCTGCGTCCCCCGCCCGCAGGGTGGCTGTCCTGGCGTGCATGGACGCGCGCCTGAACCCCTATGGCCTGCTTGGCCTGCGTGAGGGCGACGCGCACCTCATCAGCAACGCGGGCGGCGTGGTCACCGACGACGCGATCCGCTCGCTGGCGATCTCCCAGCGGCTGCTGGGCACGGAGGAGATCATCCTCATCCACCACACCGACTGCGGCATGCTCACGATCACCGACGACGAGTTCAAGCGCGCGATCAAAGCAGACGTGGGCATCGAGCCGGAGTGGTCCGTCGAGGCTTTCACTGACCTCGAGGATGACGTGCGCCGATCGATCGCGCGCATCGAGAGCAGCCCCTTCATCCCCCACAAGAACGTACGCGGCTTCGTCTACGACGTGCATACCGGAGCGCTGCGCGAGGTGAGCTGATCCGCGGGGAATGGCACAGGCCATCGCGAAGCCATACGCTGCCTCCGCTCACCGCAAGCCCCCGCCGCAACAGAAGCACCGATGGCCAAGTCCCCCCTCACCGACCCGAGCAGCGACTTCCCCGCCTGGTATCAGGACGTGCTGGCGAAGGCCGCCCTGGCGGAGAACGGCCCGGTCCGCGGCACGATGGTGATCCGGCCCTACGGCTATGCGATCTGGGAGCGCATCCAGGCCGCGATCGACTCCCGCATCAAGCACGCGGGCGCCGAGAACGTCTACCTCCCGCTGTTCATCCCCGAGAGCTACCTGCAGCGCGAGGCCGAGCACGTGGAGGGCTTCAGCCCGGAGCTGGCGGTCGTGACGATCGCCGGTGGCAAGGAGCTGTCCGAGCCCGCGATCGTGCGGCCCACGAGCGAGACGCTCTTCGGCGAGCAGATGGCGCGCTGGATCAACTCCTACCGCGACCTGCCGCTGCTGCTCAACCAGTGGGCCAACGTCGTGCGCTGGGAGCTGCGCCCGCGGCTGTTCCTGCGCTCAAGCGAGTTCCTCTGGCAGGAGGGGCACACCGCGCACGCGGACGCCGCCGACGCGGCGGCCTACGCCCGGCGGATCCACCGGGAGGTATACGAGGACTTCTTCCGCAAGGAGCTAGCGACCCCCGTCTACCTCGGCGCCAAGACTAGGGCGGAGCGCTTCGCCGGCGCCATCAACACGCTCACGTGCGAGGGCATCATGCGCGACGGCAAGGCGCTGCAGCTCGCCACCAGCCACGAGCTCGGCCAGAACTTTTCGCGCGCGTTTGACATCGCCTACGCCGATGCCGCCGGCGAGACGCAGCTGGCGTGGACCACCTCGTGGGGCTCCTCCACGCGCATGGTCGGCGGGCTGATCATGGCCCACGGCGACGAGCGCGGACTACGCGTGCCGCCGCGACTGGCGCCGATCCAGGCGGTGGTGCTTGTGGTGCGCGATGAGGGCGAGGTGCTCGACCGCGCAAGGGAGCTTGCCAACGCGCTCACCGCCGCCGGCGTGCGCGCCAAGCTCGACGACGCCGTACACACGGGCTTCGGACGGCGCGCAACCGACTGGGAGCTGAAGGGAGTGCCCGTCCGCATCGACGTCGGCCCACGCGATCTGAAGGAGGGCAAGGTGGCGATCGTGCGCCGCGACGAGCTCCAGCCCCGCTCGGTGGCGATCGAGCAGGCCGCCGCGCTCGTCCCGGCGCTGCTCCAGGAGATCCAGACGGCGATGCTCACAGAGGCCACGCGCTTCCGCGACGCGAGCACCGTGGATGTCGAGAGCGTGCAGGAGGCCGCCGAGGCGGGGCAGACGGGTGCGGCAAGGATCCCCTGGAGCGCGCTCGGCACCGAGGGTGAGCGGGCGCTGCTCGATCGCGGCGTCAGCGTGCGCTGCATCCAGCGCGAGGACGGCTCGGTGCCCGACGGCGAGGACGAGCCCGGCCTGCAGGCGATCGTCGCGCGCGCCTATTGAGCGGGTTCGGCCCCGGCCGGGTCTAGGCTGGCTGTGGGTGGGTAGCTTGCAAGACATCTCTTCGGGCCAAGCGAGCGACACGGAGGTCGCCGGCGACGCCGCGCCAGCAGGCGACCCCGAGCTGGCGGTGCATTCGCGCACGTTGCGCAACGGCCTCATCAGCCTGGCCGTCTTCTTCCTGCTGCTGGGAGGGCTGCTGACGGCCGTGCCGAGCCTGCGCTCGGTGGCGGAGCGCATCAGCGACGCCAACGCCGGCTGGGTGGCACTGGCGATCGCGCTGGAGCTGCTCTCGTGCGCGGGCTACGTGGTGCTGTTCGGGCTCGTCTTCAACCGCATCGAACGCCATCTGCGCGTCCGTCTGCCGCTGGCCGAGCTGGCGGTCAACTCCGTGGTGTCGCTGAGCGGGATGGGCGGGCTGGCGCTGGGCGCCTGGGTGCTGCGCAGCAAGGGCGTCTCGGTGGAGCGCATCGCCAGGCGCTCTGTCCTGCTGTTCGTCCTCACGAGCGCCGTCAACGTGGCCGCCGTGGTGCTAATCGGCATACCGATGTGGCTCGGGCTGTTGCCAGGCTCGCGCAATCCGCTGCTGACGCTGCTGCCTGCGCTGCTGGCGCTCGCCACCATCATCGGCACGCTCGCACTGGCGAGCTGGGCGCGGCGACGGCAGGCACTGGTCGATCGGGATCCCTCCACGCATGAGCCCATTCACGGGCGTAGCGCCGTGGCGCTCACCGCCATCAGCGGCGGGGTGGGCGAAGCGGTGAGGCTGATCCGCACCCGCCAGCCGCGCCTGCTGGGAGGCGTGGGGTACTGGCTGTTTGACAACCTCGCGCTCTACGCCTGCCTGGCTGCCTTCGCGCATCCGCCCGCCTTCTGGGCGGTGGCGATGGCCTACCTGGTGGGGATGCTCGCCAACTCGCTGCCGATCCCCGCGGGCCTGGTGGCGGTCGAAGGCGGCCTCTTCGGGATGCTCGTGCTGTTCGGGGTGCGCCCGATCAGCGAGGTGTTCGCGGCTGTGGTCGTCTACCGCGTCGTTTCGCTGTGGGTGCCGGCGATTATCGGGACGATCGCGTTCCTCAGCCTGCAGCGGGAGATCGGCAAGCCGCTGCAGCCGGTCGGGCCGGCGGTCGAGTGACATCCAGCTGCTGACGGCGGCGCTAGCGGCCGTCGGCGCACACGGATCTACGGGTTGAACGCCAGCACCATGAAGAGGATCGTGATCAGCACGAGTCCGCTGAGCATCCCCCCCACGATCAGCAGCCGCCGCGCGAGCGCGCGGTACTCCAGGCTGAAGCTCACAACGCTCGCCTCCCCGTTTGCCGCGAGGTCGCGTTCGGCGAGCGCCGCCGCCCGCTCGGCGCCGGGGATCATCACCGCCAGCACAAGCACGCCGATGACCACCGAGGCGCTGAGCCCCCACTGTACGAAGAACATGCCCCAGTGGTGAGCGATGCTCGCTATGTCGATCCCCGTGAGGATCACCACGAGCACCCCCGGCACGATCAGCAGTCGCTCGACCGTGTTTTCGATTCGGTGCAACGCGGGCAGGCTGCGCGGATCGTTGCGGGCCGCCACGAAGAACGCGATCGGGTAAGCAAACGCTCCGCCGAACGTGATGAGCACGGTCATGTTGTGGATCGACTTGACGACGTAGTAGGTATCGACGATCGCCGTGACCATGGCTACAGCGGGCGTTCCAGGCCCATGAACAGCATCGTCACCAGCACGAGCACACACAGCACGCCGCTAACGAGCGCCAGCCGCCGCGTGAGAGCGAGATACTCATCGCTCAGTCCGATCGCACCCTCGCCCAGGTCGCGCCGCGCCACCGCCTCGGCCCGCCTGGCCGTGGGGATCATCACCATTGCCAGCGCCGCTGCGATGAACACCACGACGCTGAATCCCCACCACACGTAGAAGTCGCCCCAGCGTCCTACGCCCCAGTTGGCCATGTAGGCCCCGGTGAGGACCACCACAACCGCACCGGGTGCCACCAGCACGCGCTCGATCGTGTACTCGATGCGGTGCAGCAGGGGCAGGCTGCGTCGGTCCTGCCGGTTGGCAGCGGCAAAAACGAGTGGCCGCGCGAAGATCACGCCGAAAGTGGCGATGACGGTGGCGACGTGAATCGCCAGCGCGACGTGAAACTCGGTGATGGTGCTCACCCCGGCAAGCATGGGGCGCAGCATAATTATCCAACTTGGCGAGGTCGAGCAGTTGAAACGACTACGCAGCCGCGTCGCCGCGGAAGAACTCGAGCAGCAGCTCGTTCACGCGCTCGGGCGCATCGTGCTGCACCCAGTGCGTGGCCTCGGGCAGGCGCTCGACTCGCACGTTGGGCACCCACTTGGGCAGCGGCTCGGCCAGCTCGCTGCCGAGGTGACGGTCGCGCATCCCCCAGATCACAAGTGTCTCCGTCTGGATCGGCACCAGGCCCTCAGCGGCGGCGCGTGGCGAGCGGCGCAGGGCGGCGCGGTAGTAGTTGATCATGCCCGTGAGCGCGCCCGGCTGCGACCACGCCTGCACGTAGCGCTCCAGGTCCGCATCGCTGAACGACCCGGGCGAATCCGCCCGAAAAGAGCGCTTGGCGAACGAGAAATCGTCGCGCGAGAACATCTTCTCGGGCAGCCCGGGGATCTGGAAGAAGAACATGTACCAGCTCTTGCGCAGCTGGCGCAGCGTGCGAAAACCGGCGAGCATGCGCTCGGGGTGGGGGACGTTGAGGATCGCGAGCTTGTGCAGCAGCTCGGGGTGGCGCATCGCCGTCATGTAGGCGACGGCGGCGCCCCAGTCGTGCCCGACCAGGTAGGCGCGCTCATCGCCGAAGTTGCGAATCAGCCCTGCGATGTCGTGCGCGAGGCGATCGCCGTCGTACTCGCGCCAGCCGACGGGCTTGTCGGAGAGGTCATAGCCGCGCATGTCCGGCGCGACCACGTGGTAGCCGGCGCGCGCGAGCGGCAGGATCTGGTTGCGCCACGAGTACCAGAACTCGGGGAAGCCGTGCAGCAGCACCACCAGCGGCCCCTCGCCCGCCTCGACGTAGTGCAGGCGAATGCCACCGCCCACCTGCGCCTCACCGTGGGTGAGCTGCGCCTCGTCGTAGGTGACGTCCATCACGTCGCAACCCTACCGCACCCAGCGTGCTCAGGCTCAGAATCGTGGCCAGCGCCACGGGCACGGTGGCGGGCAGCTCATCCACCGCGAAGAACAGCAGGTCAAAGCCCAGCGCCAGCGCCGCCACGAGCAGCGCCCCGCGCAGCTGGCGCGCGCGATCGCCCAGCGCAGCCAGCAGCCCGCCCAACAGGCCCGCGACGAACAGGTCGCCGTAGCCCATCACGGCGTCGCCGAAGACGGCTGACTGCAGGCGCGGCAGGTGCGCCGCAGGGTGCGCGGCGTTGAGCACGTCGTTGGGACGCTGCAGCAGATCGGACACCACCAGCGCGGTGTCGGCTGCAGCCATCAGCACGATGCCAACAACCAGCCAGCGCACCGGCGTGACAGCGCCGAGCAGCGTCCCGAGCGCGACGCAGCTGAGCGCCGAGAGCGCCACCGCCGCACCCTGCCCCACAAGGCCCCCCTGATCCGCCCACGCCAGTGCGAACAGCGCCACTGCGAGCAGCGCGGCCGCCGGGCGTGGCGTGCGCCCACCCCACACGAACCACCCCAGCGCGAGCGCCGCCAGCAGCGGCACCGCGACGAGCGCCAGGTAGGTGAGCGCTTGGCCGCTTGCGTGTTCAGCCGCACTCGCGACGAGCACGAACCCCACCACGGATGCCGGCGGTACGGCACCCCACCAGGGGCTTCGCAACCGCGCGCGCAGACGCGCCAGCGAGGCGACGGCGCGCGGCGAGGGCAGTGCCACCACAACGCCCTGCACCAGCGAGAGCACGGCGATCGACAGCCAGAAGGGCAGCACGGGGATTCAACTTAGAGGGTGGCGCAGTCCGCCGGAGGCGGACGAGCCGGGCCCCTCGCCTTCCCAGTCTCCCGCGTGCTGCTGCCCTCGGCCGCTGGGTGCGCTACAAGACAGCGATGCCCTCCGAGCGAGCGACGCCCTCCGCGCCGCCACCCCAGGCAACCCGCCGCCGCTACCGACTCGGCGCGCTGCTGATCAGCACGATCGCCGTGGTGGCCGTGGCGATAACCGTGCTGAGCGGCGGCAGCGCCCCCGAACTGGCACCGGGCAAGCCTGTGCCGGGCGCGCCCGGAACGCTGGCGCTGCTGAGGGGCATCCCCCAGCAGGGGATCAGCCTGGGCAACCCGCAGGCCCCGGTGACGCTGGTGGAGCTCGGCGACCTGCAGTGTCCGCAGTGCGCGCAGTTCGCCCAGCACGCGCTGCCGACGATCGTCTCGCGCTACGTGCGTTCCGGCCGCGTGCGGCTTCAGTTCCGCAGCCTGGACTCGATTGGCGGCGATTCACTGCGTGCCGCCCGCATGGCGGGCGCCATGGGCGAGCAGAACCACCTGTGGGAGTTCGTGGACCTGATGTACGACCACCAGGCGGCCGAGAACAGCGGCTATGTCACCGACCGCTACCTGCGGGCGCTCGCGGGCGCGATCCCCGGGGCACACGTCAACCTGGCCCTTTCGCAACGCGCCTCGCCGACCGTCAAGGCCCAGATCGCACGAGCACAGCAGCTGGCAGCGCAGTACCACGTGCAGGGCACGCCCACTTTCGTACTCGAACACGCCGTTGGGTCCGCACAGGTGCTCTCCCCCGCCTCCACCTCCGCTGCGTCCGCCTTCACGGGCCCGCTCGACCGCGCGCTGGCGGCGGATGGACCGACGGCGGATGGACAGGCACAGGCTGCCAGCGAACAGGAACGCGCGATCGACTCGGTCCTCGCCTACACCCCGGCGGTGGTGCAGGGCGGCAGCAAGGGCGACGAGGTGGCCTTGACCTTCGACGACGGCCCCGGCCCGTACACCGTCCAGCTTGTGGAAACGCTCAACCGCCTGCACGTGCAGGCGACGTTCTTCGCGATCGGCGAGATGGAGCGCTACTTCTCGCAGGGCACGCTGCTAGAGCTGGGCTCAGGCGACGTCGTGGGCGATCACACGCAGACGCACCCGCCGTTGGCGACGCTCCCGCCACACGAACAGTACGAACAGCTGATCAACCAGATCTATCGGATCCAGTTGCTTAACGGGCCGACGCCGCGGCTGTTCCGGCCCCCTTACGGCTCCTTCAACGCGAGCACCTTCCGCGAGTTGCACCACCTGCACCTGCTGATGATCCTGTGGAGCACAGACACGAGCGACTACACGCGTCCGGGGGTGCAGGCGATCGTGCACAGCGCGCTGGCCGGCGCGCACCCGGGCGCGATCATCCTGATGCACGACGGGGGCGGGGACCGCTCGCAGACGATCGCCGCGCTGCCTGCGATCGTGCATGGCCTGCTGGCGCGCGGGCTGCACCCGGTGACGGTGCCGCGCCTGCTGCTCGACGACCCGCCGCCGCCGGGACAGCCGATCCCGACGAATCTCAGCGGGGGATAACGGGCAGGGGGGCATGGGTGAAACGGGCATGGGGGCAATAGGGGGATAAACGGGTACAGGGGGATGGCGGGCGCAGGGCATACGATGTCCTGAGCGTGCCCAAGGCCAACACCCAGCCGGCGCAGACCCCACCGATCCTGCATCTCTCCTCGGTGGTGGGCGGCCCGCTGCGCGACAGCGACGGCGAGCGCCTGGGCAAGGTGAACGACATCATCGTGCGCCTGGGCGGCGCGGGCTATCCGCCGATCACGGGCTTCCTGGTGACGGTGGCGGGGCGCACCTCCTATCTACCCGTGGAGCGTGTCTCCGAGGTGGGCCAGCACGGAGTGGTGTTGCGCAAGGCGAAGCTCGACCTGCGCCATTTCGAGCGCCGTAGCGAGGAGGTGTTGCTCAAGCGCGACGTGCTGGACCGCCAGCTGATCAACCTCGAGGGTGCACGCCTGGTGCGCGCGAACGAGATCGAGCTGGCGCACGTGGCGGGAGCCTGGCGCGTGGTGGGAGTCGACACCGGACCGCGCGGCGGGATCCGGCGGCTGTTGCCGAGGCTGCTGGGCGAGCGCATCGCCACGGGCGAATTCCTGGATTGGGCGGGCGTGGAGCCGTTCGTCGGCCATGTGCCCACGCTGCGCCTGCGCCTCCCCCACCCGCGGCTGGCGAAGCTGCACCCGGCGCAGATCGCCGACCTGGTGGAGGCCGCCTCGCGCCGGCAGGGCGAGGAGATCATCCAGGCCGTGGGCGCGGACGATCGCGAGCTGGAGGCAGATGTGTTCGAGGAGCTCGACGACCATCACCAGCGCGAGTTTCTGGGGGACCGCAGCGACGCCGAAGTCGCGCAGATCCTGGCGCGCATGGCCGCCGACGATGCCGCCGATGCGCTGGGGGAGCTCGACGAGGAGCGGCGCGAGCCGCTGCTGGCGATGTTGCCGGTGAGCCAGCGCACGAAGGTGCGCGCCCTGCTCGGTTATGACCCGGCCGAGGCGGGCGGCCTGATGAGCCCCGATTTCGTGGCGCTGGCACAGTTCACGACAGTGCGAGATGCACTGCAGGCCGTGCGTGCCAGCACGATCGAGCCGGAGGTGCTGACGGCGGTGTTCGTCGACTCCGCCGAGGGCAAGCTGGAGGGCAGCGTGCCGATCGCGGCGCTCGTGCGCGCCGGGCCCCACCAGCAGCTCGGCGAGCTGGTGAAGCACGATCTGCCCACGCTGCGCCCCGATGCGCCCTTCGAGGAGGTGGCGCGGCTGATGGCGGACTTCAACCTGACGTGCGTGCCGGTGGTGGATGAGCAGGAGCGCATGCTGGGCGTGGTGACCGTGGATGACGTGCTGGAGGCGATGCTCCCGCGCGGCTGGCGCCGGCGCTTCGGGCTGCTGGGCGAGGATTGAGCGGACTGAATAGACTCCCCGCCCGTGAACGTTCCAGGCGGCCAGTTCGATGGCGGTCCGAGTACCGTCGGTCATGCGTCGTATCCGTTCGGCCAGCCGTGGCCGGGCGCGTCTGCCTGCGCGCCTGAGCCCGGCTAGGGTCCGCCTGTTCGTGATCCTGGGCCTGCTCGGGCCCGGGTTGATAGCCGCCAATGCGGGCAACGACGCGGGCGGAATCGCCACGTACTCCTCGGTGGGCGCCAAGTACGGCTACGGCCTTTTATGGGTGATGGTGCTGATCACCATCTCGCTGGTGATCGTGCAGAGGCTCGCGGCGCGCATGGGCGTAGTCACGGGCAAGGGCCTGGCGGACCTGATCCGCGAGGAGTACGGCATCCGCTGGTCGGTGCTGGCCACGACGGCGGTGCTGGTCGCGAACATGGGCATCTGCATCTCGGACTTCGTGGGCGTCGGCGCGGCGTTGAGCCTGGCGGGCATCCCGGCGCAGCTGACGGTGCCGATCGCGGCGGTGGGGATCTGGCTGATCATCGTGCGCGGCAGCTACCGCTCGGCGGAGCGCGTGTTCATCTGGCTGACGATCCCCTTCTTCGCCTACCCGCTGGCGGCGATCCTGGCGCACCCGGACTGGGCCGAAGTGGGCAAGGCGATCGTGACGCCGCAGATCCAGACCAACCCGACTTACCTGCTGCTGCTGGTGGCGACGGCGGGCACGACGATCACCCCGTACATGCAGCTGTACCTGCAGTCGGCCGTGGTCGAGCGCGGCGTGCGCGAGGAGCATTTGGCCCACGAGGAAAACGAGGCGATGGCCGGCGCGGTGTTCGCGAACGTGATCGCCGCCTTCATCATCATCGCCACCGGCGCGACGCTCTACACGCACGGCATCCACAACATCAGCTCCGCCACCGATGCGGCCAAGGCGCTGACCCCGTTCGCGGGCAGCTACGCGGAGGTGCTGTTCGGCATCGGCCTGCTGGGGGCCAGTCTGCTGGCCGCGGCGATCCTGCCGATCGCCACCTCCTACGTGGTGTCGGAGTCCTTGGGCTATGAAAAGGGAGTGGGCCGCCGCCGCGAGGAGGCGCCGGTGTTCGTGGGGGTGATCACCGCGATGATCGTGGTGGCGGCGGTGGTGGCTGTGATCCCAGGGGTGCCCGTGATCGGATTGCTGGTGGGAGTGCAGGTGGTCAACGGCCTGCTGCTGCCGATCAACCTGTTCTTCATCTGGCGCCTGTCGCGCTCGCACAGGCTGATGGGCGAGCACCGCAGCAAGGGCATGCTCGACGGGGCCGCCGCCGTTACGGTGCTCGTCACCTCGACCATGTCGCTGATCCTCGTGGGAGTGACGCTGGCGGGACTCTGAGCCACTGGCGGGACTCTGAGCCCGAACGCGACCCGCGCGAGTCCCCGGGCACGCCACTCTCAGCAAATCCCCAGTGCCCCTTTATGCGCGCTTGCTCAACTTCTTAGTCCCCCGTTAGTGGGCCGATACAGGATTTACACCGACGAGCGCCGTAAAGACAAAAGCATGAGCGAACGCGCGGGGGCACCCTGGCTCCTATACATACTGGCCACGCTGTGCGTGGCCGCCCTGGTGGCGGCCTTCCTGGTGGTGGGACCGCCGGCGCAGTCGGCCGCCTCCACGCGCACGGCCACGGTCGGGCGCGGCGTGGTGCAGTCCACAGTCAGCGCGAGCGGCACGGTCAAGGCGGCGAGTCAGAGCAACGCGAACTTCAAGGCGCCCGGGCAGCTCGCGGCCGTGTATGTGCACGTGGGCGAGCACGTGCAGGAGGGCCGGCTGCTGGCGGAACTCGACCCCGACGCGGCGCAGCGCAGCCTGGCGGTGGCGCAAGACAACCGGCGCGCGGCGGAAGACCGCCTCGCCGCGGCGAGCAGGGAAAGCACCTCCGCCGAAAACACCTCCGCCGCAGGCACCTCCCCCGAAAACACCTCCGCGGAAAGCCCCTCAGCCGAAAGCCCCTCCACGGGCAGCGAACGCCCTGCATCCGCAGCCAAGTCCAAGCCAACCTCCACCGCCTCCCAGCCCAAGCAGAGCCCCGAAGCGAAGGCCGCGAACATCGCCGGCGACGAAGCCGCGCTCGAAAGCGCGCGCGCCGACGTGACGAAGGCCGAAGAAGCGCTCGCCGATACACGGCTGTACGCGCCGGGTGACGGCACGGTGGCCTCGATCGCACAGGAAGCTCCCGGCGCCAACGTCTCAGCCGGCGGCTCCTCGGGCTTCATCGTGCTGGTGGACACCAGCAGCATGAACCTGGTGGTGCCGATGAGCGAGTCGGACATTACGAAGGTGAAGGTGGGCCAGCCGGCGACGGTCACCGTCAACGCGCTGCCCGACGAAAAGCTGGCGGCGCACGTGACCGGCACCGCCCTGCTCTCCACGACCAGCAGCGGCGTTGTCAGCTACGACGTAACCCTCAAGCTCGACCAGACAGCTAGCGGTCTGCGCCCGGGCATGACCGCCAGCGCGCAGATCGTCACCGAACAGGTCGAAAACGCGGTGAACGTGACCAGCTCGGCGATCAGCGGCCGCGGGGGTGCGCAGACGGTGACGGTCCTACGCGATGGCAAGCACATCCAGCAGCCTGTGATCGCCGGTATGGTGGGCGACTCCACGACGCAGATCCTCAGCGGCGTGCAGCCCGGCGAAGAGGTCGTGATCACGATCGCCACCGGCTCCTCCCTGGGCAGCGGCACGACGGGCCTGGGCCGCGCCGGCTTCGGCGCCGGCGCTTTGGGCGGAGGCGGTGGGCTGGGTGGCGGCGGGGGCGCCCGATTTTTTGGAGGAGGAGGGGGGGCCGGTTGATGGCCCGCGGCGCGCAGCGGCCGGTGATCGATGTGAGCGGCCTGACAAAGGTCTTCCAGGTGGGCGACATAAAGGTACGCGCACTGCGCGGGATCACGCTGCGCATCGAGCGCGGGGACTTCGTGGCGATCATGGGCAGCAGCGGCAGCGGCAAGAGCACGCTGATGAACATCCTGGGCTGTCTGGATACGCCCACGAGCGGGCGCTATCTGCTGGACGGCGTGGACGCGAAGGGACTAGATGAGGACGAGCTGGCGGACGTGCGCAACGGGCGCATCGGCTTCGTCTTTCAGAGCTACAACCTGATTCCGCGTACGCGCGCCCTGGCGAACGTCGAGCTGCCGCTCGCCTACGCGGGCATCGGCCGCGGCGAGCGCCGGCGCCGGGCGCGGGAGGCGCTCGGCTCGATGGGGATGCTCAACCGCACCGAGCACCTGCCGAGCGAGCTTTCCGGAGGCCAGCAGCAGCGCGTGGCGGTGGCGCGCGCGATCGTCACAAACCCGGCGCTGATCCTGGCGGACGAGCCAACGGGCAATCTCGATTCGCGCTCGACGGAGGACGTGCTGCGCATCTTCACGCGCCTGAACCGCGAAGGGCGCACGATCGTGCTGATCACACACGAGCCCGACGTGGCCGACCAGGCCAAACGGGTGATCACGCTCAGCGATGGGAAGATCGTGGATGACAGGCGCACACGCGGGGCGGGCGCGGACCCGGAACGGGTGCACGCGCAGAAGTCGCGCCACGCCGGAGTGCGGCCATGATCGGCACCGAGACCCTGCGCATCGCGATCGACGGCCTGCTCGCCAACCGCCTGCGCAGCTCGCTGACGATCCTCGGCCTGGGCATCGGCGTGGCCTCGGTGATCGTCCTGATCGCCGTGGGCAACGGCTCCTCGCAGACGGTGCAGAAGCGCATCGAGAGCCTCGGTACGAACGTGCTGCTGGTGACGCGCGGCTTTCAGCGCGGTGGCGCCGGCGCCACCACGGCCACGGCGCCGCTCACGGAAAAGGCCGCACTGGCGCTCCAGAACCCCAACACCGCCCCAGACGTGCAGAGCGCAGCGCCGGTCGTCAACGCCCGCGAAGCGACGATGGTGTTCAACGGCACGAGCTACTCGCCCAGCACCTTCGTGGGCACGACGCCCGCGTACCTGACGACGCACGACTACGAAATCGCGCAGGGCGCAGGCTTCGGCGAAGAGGACGTGAAGAAGCACTCCGCGGTGGTGGTGATCGGGCCGGCGGTCGCAGAAAACCTGTTCCCGGGCACCAGTCCGATCGGGCAGTCGATCCAGATCAACGGCGCCACCTTCGAGGTGATCGGCGTGACGAAGTCAAAGGGCGCGAGCGGCGCCGTGAACCAGGACGATGTGGCGATGGCGCCAATCAGCACGGTGCAGGACCAGCTGACGGGCTACGGCCCGATCGACTCAATCACGGTGCAGGCCAAATCCCAGGAAAAGCTCGATGCGGCCGAATCGGAGGTGAGCTCGATCCTCGAGGGAGAGCTGGGCACGACCGCCGCGAACCCGGGGTTCAACGTCATCAACCAGGGCTCGATCCTGGAAGCGTCCAGCAGCACGAGCAGCGTGTTCACGACCCTGCTCGGCGAGGTGGCGGCGATCTCGCTGCTGGTGGGCGGGATCGGCGTGATGAACATCATGCTCGTGAGCGTGACCGAGCGCACGCGCGAGATCGGCATCCGCAAGGCGATCGGCGCTCGTCACAGCGACATCCTCGGGCAGTTCCTCACGGAGGCCGTGCTGGTGTCGAGCATCGGCGGCCTGCTGGGGCTGCTGGTGGGGGTGATCGGCACGCAGTTTGAAATCGCGGGGGTGCAGCCGGTGATCGCCGGCTACAGCATCCCTTTGGCTTTCGGCGCCGCTGTGGCGACGGGCCTGTTCTTCGGCACGTACCCCGCCGGCCGTGCGGCCGGCCTGAGACCAATCGAGGCACTGCGTCATGAGTGATCCAGCAGTTGACGAGCAGGACGAGCAGGAGACGTGGGCGGATGAGGAGGAACTGCACGAAGAAGAGCCCCTCCACAGGCGCCCTCGCCGCAAGCTCCTGACGCCGCTGACGGCGCTGCTGTTCGCGGTGCTGGTGGGCGCGGGCGGGTTCATCGCGGGGGTGCAGGTGGAGAAGGGAGAAGTGTCGAGCACGAGCAGCACGCGTGGCGGCGGACGTCTGGCGAGCCTGCTGAGCACGGCCGCCGCCGGTGGATCGGGTGCCTCGGGCACGGCGGGCGGAGGCGCGGCCGCGGGCAGCGCCGGGCGCTTTGCAGGCGGCTTCGGCGGTGCGGGCGGCGGCGCGACGATCGGCCAGGTCGCCAACATCAGCGGCTCGGACCTGTATGTGACGACGCTTGAAGGCAACACGATCAAGGTGCTGGCCCACGCGGCGAAGATCACCAAGCAGGTGAGCACCTCGGTGCACGGCGTGCACCCGGGCGATAGCGTTGTCGTGGCGGGCACGAAGAGCTCCGACGGCTCGATCCAGGCGAGCACCGTGCGCGTGAGCGGCAGCTCCGAAGCCGGGGGCATCGGAGCGTTCCTGGGCGGCGGAGGCGGCTCTGGGGCAAGCGGTGCCTCGGGCGCCGGTAGCGCCGGTGGCGGCACTGGCGGCAGAAGCAGCAGCAGCGCAGGCGGCGGCGAACCGGCCCTCTTCGGTAAGTAATTCAATGAAAAGGAAGACGATGCACAACAAACACACCCACACCCGCAGGCTGATGGTGCCGGCAACGGCGCTGCTCGCGCTGCTCGCGTGTCTCGGCCTGGCGGCCTGCGGCGGCTCTTCGAGCACGAGCACCAGCACCACGAACGCCGCCAACACCTCCACGACCGCGCACGGCGGAGCGGGCAGGTTCGCGGCGATGCGCGAATGCCTGCAGCGCAACGGCATAACGCTGCCCCAGCGCACACCCGGCCAGAGCGCGCCAGGCGGCGGGCCAGGCGGAGCCGGTGGCGGCCCGGGCGGACCGGGCTTCCTGGGCGGCGAACGGAAGCTCCCCAACGGTGTGACCCGCGAACAGTTCCAGGCGGCCCTGAAGAAGTGCGGCGGCGGAACAGGGCGCTTCCCGGGTGGCGCGGGGCGCTTGAGCAGCCCGGCCTACCGCAACGCCCTGACGGCGTACGTGGCCTGTATGAGCAAGAACGGCGTCAAGCTACCCACGCCGAACACCTCGGGCAAGGGCCCGGTGTTCAACACCACGAACCTCAACACCAGCAGCCCCCAGTTCAAGGCCGCCACGGCGAAGTGCCAGAGCGTGCTGCGCAGCGTTTTCGGGCACTATCGGCGAGTCTCGCCGGGCGCGGCGGCCGGCGCGTAGAGACGCAGAGAGGGCAGCTCACGGGCGGCGGCGCCTGGCCGCCGCCCCGCCCTCGCACCGGCTCCTTGCATCGCGCCGCTACTTGCCCTGCCGCAGCGCCCTGGCGCCCAGTTCGGCGTTGCCCACATTGGCCTGTGGATCGCGGATCGCCGCCGAGCTGGGCTTGCTCGACAGCGTGGGCTCCGAGAGCGCGCCGATGCGTTCCACGAGCTGGCTCCACTGCGCGGGCGTGAGGTCTTCGGCGCTGACCGCAAGCGCTTCCCCGCCGCTCAGCCCGCCCGTCGCCGCGGACCCTTCGCCGCCGCCGAGCGCAAATGGCGAGGGCGCGGTGGCGCCTGGCCCGGCGGAGTGCGCGGCCGTGGCAGTGGCGCTGGGCACCACCATGGCCGCGGGCCCAGAGGTGGGCGCGAGCGGGCCGGCCTGGGGGCGGAAGTCCACGTGGATGCGGTCCTTGTAGCCGGCCGAGGCATGGGTGTGGGGCGCATGCGGGTACTGCAACAGACTGTCGATGCGATGCGGCACGAAGCGCCCCTTGAGCGTGAGCAGCGCGCGGACCGTGACCTCGGCGATCGACCCCTTGTCCTGGTGGCCAGCGATCGGTACGCCGTTCACCGCGGTGATGTCCACCGCATAGCCGTAGTCGTGCACGGCGGCGTCCCCTGCTTTCAGCGCGCTGTAGCCGCAGCGCAGCGCGCCCACGGTCGGCTTCAGACCGCTGCGCGAGAGAAACTCGAGCACCGCCAGCACGCGTCCGTCGATGGCGCCTGCGGCGATGTCCTGGCGGCCGCACTCGTCGATCGCGATACCGGGGTCTGAGAGCACCGAGCGCTCCAGTTCGCCCTGGCTCATGAGGAACACCTGCGCGACGGTGGCGCCCCGCAGGTTCACGTCCCCGCGCGCGCCCTTGGGGTGCAGGGCGGTATCGAGCTGGCGCCAGTTGGCGAGGATCGGCCGCGGATCGACGGTGGCGCTGTCCCCCGCTGGGCGGATCGCGAAGCGCAGCCTTGCGCTCTGGGCCGGCACTGACACGCCGACGTGCGCCACCGACCACGCCTGCAGTGGCGAGGTGCTCTGCCCGGCCGCCGCCACGGGCGTTTCGCTGAGATGGCCGAGGATCGTGCCCTGGGCGACGAGCGAGCCCTTGCGCAACGGCAGCCACTTGCCGCCGTGGCCGTCGCTCTGCGCGCCAAGCGTGCCGGCCTGCGCCGCCGCGACCTTGGCGACGGGGTTGCCGGGGTGCGCGAACAGGCGCGCGCGGCCCATACCCGCGGGCGGAGTGCCCGCTTCTTCGGCCGCGGACTGGGCCTGGGCTTCGGCGTCGCTCTGCGCGCCGGTGAGCGACCCGGCTTCCGTTTTCGCCCTGGCCTTGGTGGGGGGCGCGGGGATGTGGTAGCGGTGGGCGATGCTGCCCAGGCCCGCGTAGGTGAAGACGTCACCGTAGATGTCCTGCAGGTCCAGGTAGTTGCCGAGCTTGTGCGAGTGCCCCAGCTTGGCGATGCGCCCGTCCTGCACGGCCGTGACGGGCGCACCCAACGGACCGAGCAGGTCCGCGAAGCGCAGCTTTTCGGTGTGCTTGCCGTGTACGGCCCTGCGCCCCACGACGGCTGGCGCGGGCGGGGGACTGGACGGCGGGCCCGCGGGAGTCGGGGTGGTGGCAGGAGGCTGGGCGGCGGGAGCCGGGGTGGCAGGAGTCGGGCTGGCGGGCGTCGAGGCGGCAGAGGTAGGGGCGGCAGCACTCAGACCGCCCTCCGCGCTCGTGGCAGCGGCGCTTTCGACGCCCGTGCTGCCGGCGGGGACCGCCACCGTTTCGGTGCCGATACCGGCGGCGTAGGGCGCCAACGCCACCGCGCCCGCCGTGGCGCTGGCGATGCTCGGCAGCTGCGGCGCCGCCGGCTGCTGGGCGACCTGTGCGCCCACCACCGGCACGTTGCCCTCGGCAAGCCCGGTGAGGTTGGCGATCACCGCCTGCGGATATGAGGCGATCAGCTTCGCGCGCAGCAGCACCGATTCGACGTATTCATTGGAGTGGTTGTAAGCGAGGATCGCCCGCCGGATGCTGGCTGAGGCGCCAGCGGCGTGCAGGTAGCGCGCGGCTGCGAAGATCGCGTCCACGGGGTTGGAGGGGTCGGCATAGCCCGCTCCCAGCGCGTCGACGCCGTATTGCAGCCAGGTGGAGGGCATGAACTGCATCCAGCCGACAGCGCCGGCGCTGGAGACGTTGAGGTCGTTGCCGTAGTCCGTCTCCACCTCGTTGATCGCCGCAAGAATCTGCCACGGCACGCCGTACTGCCTGCCGGCGGCCTGGTAGATCGGCAGCAGGAACAGCGGCACGCGGTAGAACTGCAGCGCCTGCGCAGAGACCGCCGACTGGCCCAGCACGGAGGCGAGGGTGCCGGCCTGGTCGGGGACCACGAGCGGCGACGGCGCGGCAACCCCGTTCGGCGTGCCCGGAGGGGCCGTCGTGGGTCCCGTAACACCCGATTTGCCGCCCGCGGCGGTACCGCCGGCCTGCGCGCCACCCTGCGGCGTGCCGTTGCCCGTCTGCCCGCCGCCATTCGCGTTGCCCTTCCCCCGCCTGCCCCCGGCCTTGGCACCCTTGCGCCTGGGCGCGGCGGACTGCTTGCGCTGCACGACGACGACGGGGGCGGCTTCGCTCTGCCCATGGCTCCCCCCTGCGCCGGAGCCGGTCCCGGCCCCGGCTCCCGTTCCCGACTGCCCCGACCCGCTCGCCGCAGGTGGTGCGGAGGAGGTGCTCGACTCCGTCGTCGTGGTGGAGGTCGTGGTCGTCGGTTCGCTCGCCGCCGGCGCCGGCGTGCTCACTTTGGGCGTCGTGGCGGTGTCGGTGGCCGGCGGTGGCGTGTCTTCCCCCGCGCCCGCCGTGCCCGTGGGCGTTTCGGCCCCGAGCGCGCCGCCCGGCAGCGCACCGCCGAGACCCACGGCCGTGAGGCCGCTCCCCGCCAGCGCGGAGAGCATCGCGCGCCGCAGCCGGCGGCGCGCAGCGCCCTCAGGGGCGCTTTCAGTCATCGGCGGCCCCTCCGGGCCGATGTCGTCGTTGTGGCGTTCCATGATCGCGGTGCACCGGAGGGCCCACGCTCATGGGCCAGCCCCCTTTCCCCAGTCATATCGGCAGGCAAACAAGAATCGCTAAAGACTTTGTAATTCCAGCGTAAAGCAGCCACTCCTGCCCGCGCGCCGACAGGGTTATACGGCCAAAGCCGCTGGACAATCTATTGCAGGCTCAGGCGGCCATGGCCGCAGGCGCGCCCAGGGCGCCACAACCGCAGGGCAACGCCTGGGGCGCCCACAACCGCCGGGGAGGCTCAGGCGGCCACGGCCGCAAGCGGCCGCTCACGCACAGGCGGGGCGCCGCGGCGCGCAACCACCACGCGCGTGCCGTGCTGCGGGTTGAGCGTGATCGAACGGCGCACCACACGCTCCGAGGCGGGCTCCGCAGCCCGCAACTCCACCTCGCGCAGCACCGTCTGCAGCACGCGCTTCATCTCCAGCAGCGCGAAGCTCGCCCCCAGGCAGCGCCGCACGCCGCCGCCGAAGGGGATCCACGTGTACGTGCCGGCGGGCCGCTCAAGGAAACGCTCGGGCATGAACGCGCGGGGCTGCGGATACAAGTCCTCGCGGCGGTGCAAGAGGTGGATGCAAGGCGCCACGGCGACCCCCGCGGGGATCGTGTAGCCGCCGAGCTCCATCGGTTCGGTGAGCTTGCGCAGCACGATCGGCAGCACCGGGCGCATGCGCAATGTCTCCTTGACGACGGCGTCGAGATACTCCTCGCTCTCCCCTGCCACGGCCTCCGCGCGCAGGCGCTCAAGCTTCGCGGGGTGGCGCAGCAGCCGCTCGAAGGCCCACGACAGCGAGGTGGCCGTCGTCTCGTGCCCGGCGACCAGCAGCGTGAGCAGCTCATCGCGCAGTTCCTCATCGCTCATGCCCGCGCCGTCCTCGTAGCGCGCCTGCACGAGCAGCGAGAGGATGTCCTCGCGCTCGGCCAGGTCGGGCTCCCCCCGACGGCGGCGGATCTCCGCGAGTACCGCCTCATCCACCGGGTCGAGCATCGCGCGGAAGCGGCGGTTGCGCTGGATGCGCAGCGGCCCGAGCGCCACGAGCAGCGCCAGCTGCCGCGGATTGGTGAGCCACCTGATGGCGCCCCGCAGCACATCGCGCAGGTGCTCCAGTCTGTCGGCCTCGGTGACGCCGAACACCGCGCGCATGATCACCTCGAGCGTGACCGCCTGCATGCGGGGCATCAGCGCGAACGGCTCTCCCACCGGCCAGCGCTCGATGTCCGCGCGCGTGATGTCGGCCATCAGCTGCTCGTAGCCCTGCATGCGCTCGCCGTGAAAGGAGGGCAGCATCAGCTTGCGGTGGCGCATGTGCTCGGGCTCGTCCAGCAGGAGCACCGAGCGCGACCCAAGCACCGGCTCGAGGATCGCGTTGGCCTCACCCGCGCGCAGCACCTCGGGATTGCCCGTGAACACGCGCTTGACGTCCTCGGGGTCGGCCAGGAACACCCACGTGTTTTCGTTGCGGATGCGCAGCGTGAAGACGTCGCCGTAGCGCGCGCGGCAGCGCTCCATGAAGGGCATCGGGCGCAGCGCCCAGCCGAGCGTCTGCAGCGAGACGGGCATGCGCGGGCCGGGCGGGAGGCGCGGGGCGCGAGGGGCGCTGGGAGCGATGGGGACACTGGGGGCAGCGGCGTTCACAAGACGAAGAGTAGCCGATGCGCGCACACGTTTGGCCAGGCAGCCAGGATGGTGCACCGCTCCGTCCGGCCCACCGCCGGGTTCATAAGGTTGTGGCGAGCGCCACAAAAGATGTAGAGTCCGCCCCAGAGGGTCAAAGTCGTCTGTTGTCTGAGAAAGGGATGGAGAGGTATGTCTAGATTTCGTGGGATTGCCATCGCCGCACTTGCCGCGTGCATCTGCCTTATCGCCGCAGCCGCCGCATCGGCGGGAGAGATCGTCACGGTGCACGGCGGGTTTACACCGAACGTGCTGGGCTCCCCCACCAATGCCTCGGGGGAAGCCAAAATCATGTCCACCATCCCCGGCGAAATACCCACGCCGATCGTGGGCTTCACGATCAAGGGGCCGGCCGGCCTGAAGGTCGAGCTGGAAGGCACCGGCACCTGCAGCGTGGCGATCCTCGAAGGCAACCAGGGTCCCGAAGGCTGCCCCAAGGACTCCGTCGCCGGCTTCGGCGGCGGCATGGGCGCCCTGAAGCTCGGCGCGCAGATCATCGAAGAGCCCTTCACGCTGGACTTCTTCATCGGCAACAACAAGCCGGGCCACGAAGAACTGCTCATGTATGTCGATGCCGTCTCGCCGGTCTCGATCCAGCTGGCGTTCACCGCGAACGTGGTCAGGTTCCCCGCGCCCTACGGCCCGGGCTTCCACTTCAACATCCCGCTGATCCCCACCCTTCCGGGTGCCAGCGACGCGACCGTGGAGAGCGCGCACATCTCGGTCGGCGCGCCCAACGTCTACTACTACAAGAAGATCCACGGCAAGCGCAAGCGCATACACGTGCAGGGGCTCGTGCTCCCCAACAGCTGCCCCAAGGGCGGCTTCCCGGTGCAGTCGGACATCTCCTTCCAGGACGGCACCAACAGCGAAACCAACCTCAGTCTGCCCTGCCCGAAGGCCAAGAAGAAGAAGAAGAAGTAGCGGAAACGGCGAGGACGGGTGCGTGGGAGCGAGACGGAAGGCATCATGCGCCGCCCGCTCGCACGCACCCTCGACCTCGGCACCCCACGCCTCGCCGCGGCCATCCTCGCCGCGGCCACGGTCCTCTGCGCCGCCCTCCCCGCGGCTGACGCGCGGGCGGCCACCGTGGCAACCATCAAGCCGTCCTTCGCGCCCGACCGGCTGGGCGCCGTCACGGCGGTGACGATGAGCGTGCACTTCAGTAATGAACAGGGCGGCGTGCCCGAAGCGCTCAGCCACGCGGTCGTGCAGCTGCCGTCCGGCCTGGGCATCGATCCGCGCGGCGTGGGCACCTGCTCGAAGGCGAGCCTGGAAGCAAACATGGGCCGCAACTGTCCCGGCTCCGCGCTGATCGGTAGCGGCAACGCGCTGGCAGTGGCGCACCTGGGGTCGCTGAACCTCAACGAGAGCACCACGCTCAGCGCCTGGCGCGGCCCCAACCAGGGCGGCCGCCCCACGCTGGAGATTGCCGGCGAAGGGCTCAGCCCCCTGCAGGAGCGCGTGGTCGCCAGCGGCGTGCTCGAGCCCGACCACGCCCCCTACGGGCAGAAGCTCGTGATGAGCATCCCCCCGATCCCCACCATCCCGCTGGAACCCGACGCCTCCATTCAGCGCTTCTCGGTGACGATCGGCTTCTCCGCCCGCACGCGCCGGGAAGGACATCTGAGCGTGCCGCGCACTTGCCCCGCGGGTGGCTTCCCGTTCGCCGCCGAATTCACCTACGCCGACGGCTCGAGCAGCAACAGCACCGCCAAGGTGCCGTGCCCGTAGCCGCATACACCGTGTCCACACCCCCGTCGCCACGGCCTGCCATGTCCCCGAGTGCCGGGCCGCATGACAGCGCTTCCCTCCCCCCGCACTTCCCGCTAGGCTTGGCGCATGGAAGCGATTCTCTCGGTCCTGCAGGTGGTCATCTCGGTCGTGCTGATCCTGCTCGTGCTGATGCACTCGGGCAAGGATGCAGGGCTCTCGGGCGCCTTCGGCGTGGGCAGCGGCGCCGGCCCGCTGGGGGGAGGGTCGATGGTCGAGCGCAACCTCAATCGCTGGACCGTCGTGTTTGCTTTGCTCTTTGTCGGAAACACGATTCTGCTGCTGAAGAAGCCCTGGGAATAGCGCCGCGGCGGGGGTTGTAGCGCGCCGCCCCGCAACGCGCCGCCCGCACCGCCCCATCGCGCGCCGCCGGGGCCAGGCGATCCTGGTTGACCGGACCCCCTCAGCGGGGTCCGCGTCAAGAACCTCGCCGTGGCAGCGACCCTACGCGACCACCCCTTCCTCCTCCTTCTCCAGAGCCTCGCTCTCCAGGCGATCGAGCTCCTCCAGGCGATCGAGGATCTCAAGCGCCTCGCTGCGCAGCGTCGCGTCGGTGGCGAGGAAGTCCTCTTCTGAGAGCTTGCCCGTGCGGTAGTCCAGTTCCAGATCGCGCAGCTCGCGGTACTTGGCCTCGCGCGCGGCTTCCAGGTCCGCGCCCACGCGCGTGCGCGAGCGCAGCGTGGCGGCGCGACGGCGGGCGGGCCACAGCGCGATGAGGCCGCCCGCGAAGACGGTGAGGCCGCCGATCCAGATCCACATCACGAGCGGCGAGACGATCAGCTTGAACTGCGCGGGGGGCGGGGCGAGCATGTATTCGTGCGCCATCACGGCGATCGCCACGATGCCCTCTTCGGGCCGGTTGATCGAGATCGTGTGGTTGCCGAGCTCGACGATGTGCTGCAGGCGGGGTGTGCTGATGTCGGGCGCCACGGCGCTCCACACGTCGCGCGTGAGGCTCGCGTTCATCGCGACCTGACTCACGGCGGTGCCGCCGATGAAGTGGCCGACGCTGCCCTGCGCGGCTTCCTGGGAGTCGTAGAAGCCCTCGCTCGGCTCGAGGAATGCGACGTGGTGGCCCCCCTGCGTGACGTCCAGCAGCGCGCCCAGGTTGAGCGTCGCGCCGGTGTGCGCCGGGTCATACCGGGGCGTGATCGCCGCGGTGGGGCGCACATAGCGCACGTTGTAGCTGCCCACGCGGGCCGACTGGCCGGGAGAGAGGCTCAGCTCGACCACGTGCTGGAAGGAGCTGCTCGCGGCGACGCCCACGAACAGCACGGCCATGCCCAGGTGCACCACGTAGCCGCCGTAGCGCCGGCGGTTGCGCGCGACGAGCGCGAGCAGCGCCACGGGCGGGGCCTCACCGGCGCTTGACATGCGCGCGCGCGTACCGCGCACGAACTCCTGGCCGAGGCTGCCGAGCACGAAGGCCGCGCAGCAGAACATCGCCAGCGCGAACGGCTTCTGCGTGACGCCCGCGGCCACGAGCACGACCAGCGCGAGTGCCGCCGTGGCGAGCGGGGCGATGAAGTTGCGCCGCGCGTTGGCGAGCGTCGCGCGGCGCCATGCGATCACGGGGCCGATGCCCGAGAGCAGCACGAGCACGAGCGCCAGCGGCACGGTGTAGCGGTCGAACCACGGCGGCCCCACCGAGGCGGCGGTGCCGGTGAGGGCTTCGCTGATCAGCGGGAAGTACGTGCCCCAGGCGATCACGAAGCAGAGGCCGACGAGCACGAGATTGTTGGCGAGGAAGATGCTCTCGCGCGAGAGCAGCGAATCGAGCCGATGCTCGCTGGCGAGCATGCCGCGACGCGAGACTACGAGGTAGATCGAGCCGGCGATCATCGCGATGATCAGCACCAGGAAGGGCACACCCAGCGTGGCGCCGCCGAAGGCATGGATGCTGTTGAGGATGCCGGAGCGCACCAGGAAGGTGCCCATGATCGCCAGCGTGCCCGTGGCCAGCACGAGCGAGACGTTCCACACCTTGAGCATGCCGCGCTTCTCCTGGATCATCAGCGAGTGCAGGAAGGCCGTGCTCGTCAGCCAGGGCAGGAGCGAGGCGTTCTCCACGGCGTCCCAGCCCCAGTAGCCGCCCCAGTTGAGCTCGCTGTAGCTCCAGCGCGCCCCCAGCAGGATGCCCATTCCCAGGAACAGCCACGCGGCGAGCGCGAAGCGGCGCACCGAGCGCAGCCAGTCGGCGTCCACGCGTCGCGCGAGCAGCGCGCCGATGCCGAACGCGAAGGGGATCGCGCAGAGCGTATAGCCCGAGTAGAGCATCGGCGGGTGGATCATCATCGTCGGGTGGCGCAACAGCGGATCGAGGCCCACTCCTTCCGCCGGCACCGGGTCGGTGGTCGAAAAGGGGTTCGCGTAGAAGATCATCAGCGAGATGAAGAACCCACCCAGCCCGAGCAGCACGGCCGTCGCGTAGGCGGCCACCTCCTGCAGGCGGCGGCGCGTGAGGAACAGCGCCAGCGAGGACCACAGGGACATCAGCCAGGCCCACAACAGCAGCGAGCCTTCCTGCGAGGACCACACGGCGGCGGCCTTGTAGAAGGTCGGGGTCGTGCGGCTGGAGGTGTCGGCGACGGTGTTGAAGGCGAAGTCGCTGCGCAGGAACGCCTGCTCGAGCACCACGAATGCGAGCGTCAGCACACCGGCGAGCAGATACACCGCGCGGCGGCCGCTCTGGCACCACTGCGCCTGCGCCGTGCGGGCGCCGTAGACGGAGGCGCAGATGCCGTAGGCGCACACGGCGAGCGCGACGACGAGGCAGGCATAGCCGAGGGCGGCCATCAGCCCGCCGCCCCAGGGCGCTCGGCGTGAGATCCGGATCCCTTCGCGCCTGCCTGCGCCGCCCCTGGGCTCGCCGCGCCCATCAGTAGTTCTGGTTCTCGCTGCTGGGCGCCACCTTGTACTTGGAGGGGCACTTGGTGATGAGCGAGTCGCGTTCGCCCACGAACATCGCGCCGCTGCCCTTGCGCACGGTCACGATCACCTCGCGCCCTTCGCGGAAGGGGTCGGGCACGGCGCCGGTGTAGGACACGGGCACGACCGCTCCACCCGCGCGGTCCTCCACGGAGAAGTCGAGCGTCTGGTCCTCGTGGCGCACGGAGTGTGCGAGCACGGTGCCGGTGAGCTGATAGCTGCGCCCCGGCTGCGCCTGGCGCAAGAGCTGGCTGGGCGAAAGGGCCGGCGAAGCCGCTGTGAAGCTCGTGTAGATCAGCGCCGTGGCAAGCACCAGCGCAGCACTGAGCGCGACGACGAGGCGGATGGTGCGCTTGCGCGATGGGTCCATCGCAGCCAAGTATCTCAAACGCGTGCCGAGGGAAACGCCACTGGGCGCCGAAACCTTGGGCGGTGGGACGAGTTTTTATAGGAGAGATGGCCGCGCGATGACACCCCGGATCCCCCTGCCGACCAGGGAACGCCGCGCGAGCGGGCGCGCCGTCGTGCGTCGTAGCAGCGCTGAGCGCCGCCACCCGGCCCGGGCCACGGCGAGCCGGCCCGACGTGGCCGCGAGCAGGGTGCGCGAAGCGGGCGGACCGCTGGACGTGGCCTCGTATGCGTGCCTGTGCGGGATGGTGTTCGCCGCGGCCGTGTCCACCACGGTGGCGTGCCCGCACTGTGGCGAGACGCAGGCCTGGTAGGGCCGAGGAGCTGTTCGCCGAGAAGAGTCCCGCCGCGCGCACTGGCGCAACGCGCGGGCCTCGTAGACGCAGCAAGGGCCTCGTAGAAGCAGCCGGGCAGCAAAACACATCAGCCCCGGCAAAGCGCCGCCTCGCTTTTACTTGATGTGCATCCCGCTGATCGCGCGCGAGATCACCAGCTGCTGAATCTCCGCGGTGCCCTCGAAGATGTCATAGATCTTCGCGTCGCGGTGCCAGCGCTCGACGGGGAACTCGCGCGTGTAGCCGTTGCCGCCGAGGATCTGGATGGCTCGCTCGGTGACCCACACGGCGACCTCGCCGGCCTTCCACTTGCTCATCGAGCCCTCGGCGTTCTCGAAGGGGACCTGGTTGCGGCCCATCCACGAGGCGCGCCACACGAGCAGACGCGAGGCATCGATCTCCAGCTTCATGCGCGCGAGGGTGAAGGCGATGGACTGGTTCTCAATTATCTTCTTGCCGAACTGCTCCCGCTCCTTGGCGTACTCCAGCGCGTACTCGTACGCCGCGCGCGCGATCCCGAGCGCCTGGGCGCCGACGACGGGGCGCGAGGCCTCGAAGGTGGCCATCGAGGCGTTTGACTTGTTGCGCTTGCCCTCGCGCGCGCGGGCGAGGCGTTCGTCGAGCTTCTCCTTGCCGCCGAGCACGTAGCCGGCGGGGACGCGGCAGTCGTCGAGGTAGACGTCGGCGGTGTGCGAGGCGCGCAGGCCGTGCTTGGAGACCTTGGCGCCCTGGGAGATGCCCTTGGCTTCGCTCATCGGCACGACGAAGGCGGCGTGGCCGCGCGCGCCCAGCTCGCGATCGACGCTGGCGATGATGACGTGCACGTCGGAGATGCCGCCGTTGGTGGCCCACGCCTTCTGGCCATTGATGACCCACTCGCCGGCAGCCTCATCGAACTTGGCGCTCGTGCGGATGGCGGAGACGTCGGAGCCGGCGTTGGGCTCCGAGGAGCAGAAGGCGGCGACCTTCACATCGTCGGCGCTGCCGAAGCAGCGCGGGATCCATTCGCCGATCTGCTCGCCTGAGCCCTGGCCGAAGATGGCGGCGACGGCGAGCGAGGTGCCCATGATCGCCATCGCGATGCCGGCGTCGCCCCAGAAGAGCTCTTCGTTGACCATCGGCAGCGTGATGCCGGTGGGGTCGGCGAAGAACTGCGCGAGGCCTTCGAAGCCGTAGAGGCCGATCTTGGCGGCCTCCTGGATGACGGGCCAGGGCGTGGACTCCTTCTCGTCCCATTCGTGGGCGACAGGACGCATCACGTCGGCGGCGAAGCCGTGCACCCAGTCGCGGATGTCCTTCTGGTCCTGCGAGAGGGCCATCGAGAAGACGACGTCCTTGTTGGCGGCGCCGGCGATTGCCTGCACTGCCGCCTCGGCGGCCTCGGTGGTTACGTCAGGGGTGGTTGCCATGGCGGCTGGGGGGCTCCTTGGTGTGGATTAACGATGCCGATCGAAGATGGGCCGAACCAGGCACTGGGGTCGAGAATCCCCTGTGGGCGGCTGGAGAAAGTTTACTGAATGGCAGGCCGCGGGCCAAATCGGGCCACCAGACGCTCCTCCACAAGCCGGCGCCACTCCCCACAGGCCAGCACCCTCCCCCACAGGCCGGCACCCTCCCCACCAGCCATCCGCCCCCCACCAGCCGTCCGCCCGCACCCGCCAGACGCCGTTTCCCCACAAACTAGCCAATCCTGACTCCCTTTATGCTATTTTGCCTCAATCTTCATGTTCTCGATGCCCCCGATGCAGAAAGTGACCATGCCCACACGTCAAATCCGCTCCATCCTCGCCGTCCTGTCCCTGCTGGCCCTGCCGCTTGGCCTCGCCGCTTGCGGCGGGTCCTCGAGCAGCTCCGGCAAGAGCGTGGCCCTGGTGGCCTACTCCACCCCGCAGGCGGCCTACGCCCAGTTGATCCCCGCCTTCCAGGCGACCCCCGAAGGCAAGGGCGTGAGCTTCACGCAGTCCTTTGGCGCCTCCGGCGAACAGAGCCGCGCGGTGGCAAACGGGCTGCACGCAGACGTGGTCAACTTCTCACTGGAACCGGATGTGACCAAGCTCGTGAAGGCCGGTCTGGTGTCCTCCAGCTGGAACCAGAACGCGACGCACGGCTTTGTGACGAACTCGGTGGTGGTGTTCATCGTGCGCGGGCACAACCCCAAGCACATCACCGACTGGAGCGACCTCATCAAGCCCGGCGTGCAGGTTGTCACCCCCAACCCCTTCACCTCGGGCAGCGCGCGCTGGAACATCATGGCCGCCTATGGCGCGCAGCTGAAGGAAGGCAAGACGCCGGCGCAGGCGCAGGAATATCTCGTGCAGCTGTTCCACCACGTGGTCAGCCAGGATTCGAGCGCCAGCAACGCGCTGCAGACATTCCTGGCAGGGCGCGGCGACGTGCTCTTGGACTACGAGGACGATGCGATCGCCGCCGAAATAAAGGGCGCGGCGATCGAACACCTCGTGCCGAAAGCCACGATCCTGATCCAGAACCCGATCGCGGTGCTGAGCAAGGGCAACACCGCGGCGAGCGGGCAGTTCGTGAACTACCTCCTCTCCCCCGCCGGCCAGGCGCTGTGGGTCAAGCAGGGCTACCGCCCGGTGATCTCGGGCGTGCCGGGGGCGAGCTCGTTCCCGACTCCGCCGCAGCTCTTTACGATCGAATCGCTGGGCGGCTGGAAGCAGGTGAGCAAGCAGTTCTTCGAACCGGAAACGGGTTCGGTGGCAAAGATCGAGCAGTCGCTGGGGGTCAGCACTGCCAAGTGACCCATCCACCCTGGCGCTGGAGCGCCACGCGGGCCGCCGGTGGCTCCCCTCGTCCCTCCGGCGGCCCGGCTCGTCGCCTGGTGGGCGGCGCCCGCCGTCCCCGGGCACCGTCGGCGGACGCGCCGGCGCGCTGGCCGGCACGGTGCTGGGGCGCGGCGCGCTCGGCATCTACCTGTCGGTGCTGGTGGTGCTGCCGATCGCGGCGTTGCTTGCGCGCTCGGCGCACGGCGGGCTGGGGGCCTTCTGGCGCGAGGTGAGCAGCCCCGAGGCGCAGGCGGCGATCAAGTTGACGCTGGCGGTGTCGGCGATCGTGGTGGTGATCAACGGCGCGTTCGGCACGCTGATCGCTTGGGTGCTGGTGCGCGACGAGTTCCGCGGTAAGCGCTACGTGAACGCTTTGATCGATCTGCCGTTCGCGCTGCCGACGGTGGTGGCGGGGGTGGTGCTGCTGGCGTTGTATGGCAAGAACGGGCCGTTTGGGATCGACATCACGTTCACGCGCACGGCGGTGGCGATGGCGCTGTTGTTCGTGACGCTGCCGTTCGTGACGCGCTCGGTGCAGCCGGTGCTGCTTGAGCTCGACGGCTCGGCGGAGGAGGCCGCCGCCTCGCTGGGGGCGGGGCGCTGGATGGTGTTCCGGCGCATCGTGCTGCCGGCGTTGACGCCCGCGATCATCTCGGGCGTGGCGCTGAGCTTCGCGCGCGCGGTGGGCGAGTTCGGCAGCGTGGTGCTGATCTCGGGCAACCTGCCGTTCAAGACGGAGGTCGGCTCGGTTTATATCTTCGGGCAGATCCAGGACGAAAACCTGGGTGCGGCGGCGGCCGTGTCGGTGTTGTTGATGGTGATCGCGCTGGTGGTGCTGGCTGCGCTCACGCTTCTCTCGCGCGCTAGGTCAAAGCATGTCCTCCGCTAGGAGCACATCCTCTCCTCCGGGACTCTCTGCTGCAGGCGCACCCCCGCCGCGGCGTCTCTCCGCAGCGGATCGGGGCGTGTCGCGCAGGGCATCGCGGCTTGGGCTGCGCACGCTGGCGCTGGGCTATCTGGCGCTGCTCCTGCTGCTGCCGGTGGCGATGATCTTCTACCGCACCTTCGAACACGGGCTGGCGCCGGTATGGACGGCGATGACCGAACCGAACGCGGTGCATGCCTTCTGGCTGTCGATCGAGCTGGTGGCGATCGCGGTGCCGCTGAACACGGTGTTCGGGATCGGCATCGCGTTGCTGCTGGAGCGCGGGCGTTTTCGCGGCCGGACGTTGTTGGGGCTGGTGGTGGATCTGCCGTTTGCGATCTCGCCAATCGTGGTGGGGCTGGCGCTTGTGCTGGTGTATGGGCAGGCGGGGTGGTTTGGCGACTGGCTCAGCGAGCACGGCATCCAGGTGATCTTCTCCGTGCCGGGGATGGTGATGGCGACGGCGTTCGTGTCGCTGCCGTTCGTGGCGCGCGAGACGGTGCCGGTGCTGCGCGAGCTGGGCACCGACTCGGAGCAGGCGGCGGCGACGCTCGGCGCGAACGCTTGGCAGACGTTTTGGCGCGTGACGCTGCCGGCCATCCGCTGGGGGGTTGTGTACGGGGTGGTGCTCACAACCGCGCGGGCGCTGGGCGAGTTCGGGGCGGTGAGCGTGGTGTCGGGGCGCATCGAGGGGCAGACGCAGAACCTGCCGCTGTATGTGCAGGATCGTTTTGAGAACTTCGACCCGACCGGCGCTTACACGGCCGCGGTGGTGCTGGCGCTGCTGGCGCTGGCTACGCTGGTGGCGATGAACCTGCTGGCCCGCAGGACGCACGCACGGACGGCGGTCTAGAGCAGAGATGGCGATCGAGGCAAGGGACATCGGCAAGCGCTTTGGCGACTTCACCGCCTTGGACGATGTGTGCCTGCGCGTGGACGACGGAGCGCTGACGGCGCTGCTCGGCCCGAGCGGCAGCGGCAAGTCGACGCTGCTGCGGATCATCGCCGGCTTGGAGACTCCGGACAGCGGCAGCGTGTGGATCGGCGAGCAGGACGTGACGAGCGCCGCCGCGCGTACGCGCGGGGTGGGGTTCGTGTTCCAGAACTACGCGCCGTTTAAGCACATGACGGTGGCGGACAACGTGGCCTTCGGCCTGAAGGTGCGCAGACGGCCAAAGGCGGAGATCGCGGCGCGCGTGACGGAGCTGCTGGGGCTGGTGCGGCTGGACGGCCTGGCAGGACGCTATCCCTCGCAGCTCTCGGGCGGGCAGCAGCAGCGCATGGCCCTGGCGCGCGCGCTGGCGCCCCAGCCGGAGGTGCTGCTGCTGGACGAGCCCTTCGGCGCGTTGGACGCGCAGGTGCGGGGGGAGCTGCGCGAGTGGCTGCGCCGGCTGCACGAGGAAATCCACGTGACCACCATCTTCGTCACCCACGACCAGGAGGAGGCGATGGAGGTCGCCGAGCAGATCGTGGTGATGAACGCGGGGCGGATCGAGCAGGCGGGGGTGCCGCGCGAACTGTATGAGGCGCCGCGCAACGAGTTCGTGATGAGTTTCGTCGGTCCGGTGAACCGGCTGGGCGACGCTTTCCTGCGCCCGCACGACATCCAGATCCTCTCCGACGGCGACAGCGGCGCAACGGAGGCGCTGGTGCGCCGGGTGGTGCACCTGGGCTTTGAGGTGCGCGTGGAGCTGACCTTGCACGACGGGCGCGACGTGTGGGCGCAGGTGACGCGCGAGACCGCACAGGAGCAGGAGCTTGAGGAGGGGCAGATCCTCGCCGTGCGGGTGCCCGAGCCGCGGGTGTTCGCGGCCTGATCACCCGCCGCCCTTCGCGATCTGATCGCCATTGCCGCTAAGGGGTCGATGAGCAAGCGAGGCAAGGACGCAGGGAGCGAAGTGTGCTCAGCACACGAGCGACTGAGGACGCCGCCTCGCGTAGCTCAGCGGCCCCTTAGCGGGTGTGCCAGGCGTCCTCTTCGCGCGTCAGCGCGATGACGTCCTTGGGCAGCTTCCCTGCGGCAACATCGGCGACGGTGACCCGCTCCAGAACCTTGCGCAGGTTCGCGCGCAGCGCGATCCACACCTGCTGCAGCGCCTCGGCCGAGCCGGCGTACTCGATCTCCTCGGGGCGCTGGCCGCGCACACCCACGAGCGGGCCCTCGACGGCACGGATGACCTGCGCGAGCGTGACCTCGTTGGCGGGCCGCGCCAGCCAGTAGCCCCCCTCGGGTCCACGCTGGCTGCGCACGATGCCCGACGAGCGCAGCTGCGTGAGGATGTTCTCCAGGAACGACAGCGGAATACCCTGCGCCTGGGCCACTTCATCGACCTTGCGGGGGGCATCCTGGCTCCCGGCGGCCAGCTCGACAGTGGCTCGCACGGCGTAGTCGGCCTTCGCGGTTACGCGCATCGCCGATCATTCTCCCGGAAACGGCGGCGGAGGGGCGCCCGGGGGACGCGCGACGATATGGACGTGGATCTTTTGAGATCGTCCGCGCGTCTGTGTTGCGCACCGGACGCACGGCGCTGGGCCTCCGTGCCCAGCCTCGGCGCGCAGAGTCCCGCATGACACCGGCCGGCCGCCGCGGGCGGAGCGATGGAGCGCAAATGCCAGGGGTCAGTCGAGGTCGCGCACGTGCTGAGACTTGGGCCTTGACTGTGCGGTCGGCTGGGCTTGGCGCGAGCGCAGATCGAAGTAGAGCAGTGCCAGCGCGAGCGCCGCGAAGGACGCGGTGAGCGTGTGCACGGCGATCCCGAGGGCCACGGAGGCAATGCCCGAGCTGCTGCCCAGCGGGATCGCGGCGGCGCCACGCATCACGACAACCGTCAGCAGGCCGGTGAGCAAGAGCAGTCCGAGAATGTGCAGGTAGTGACGGGAGGCGAGCTGCGCGCTGCGGCTCAGCGCGGGCCACCACCCCTCCTGCTCGATGGCCGCGGCCTGCGCCACGACCGACCAGCGCAGCGAGAGCAGTATCCCCGGGATGATAAGCAGGACAAACCCCACCGCAACGTTGGCAACCGATCGCTCCCGGCGTGCGCGTGTTGGTGAAAGCAGGCATGTCTCCGCCATGCCGGTGTAGTCACCCGAGGCCCACATCGCGCGATGACGCGTCTTTATAGACGCGCTCTCAGTCAAGGATTACACCGGCGGTGCGGTGCGCTAGCGACATGATCGTGACCATCGGATTTACACCTGGTGCGGTGGGGAAGGCGCTGGCGTCTCCGATCCATACGCCCTTGACGTCGTGCAGCTCGCCGCGCCCGTCGGCGACGGAGGTCGCGGGATCGGCGCCCATCCGGCAGGAGCCCATCTGGTGCGCGGTGAAGCAGGCGACGTCGTTGGGCGCGTAGCTGGCCTGTTCGAGCCCGGCGAGGAAGTCCTCGAAGGGCTCGCCACGGCGCCAGTGCTGCTCGTTGGCGTGCGCGGTCACGATCTCGCTCGCGCCGCCGGCGTGGTGCAGTCGCGCCAGCTCCACATGCGCACGCACGGCGAGGCGCGCGTCCACTTCGTCCTCGAGACCCCAGCGAACGACGGGACGACCGAGGTCGTCGAGCACGACCTCCCCCGAGCCGTGATCGCGGGCGACGGTGATAAACGGCGCCATCCAGCGCAGTGTGCTCATCAAACGCTTGTGCTGCTCGCCCGATCGCCAGGGGAACGCGGGCGAGGTGAATGCGGGGAATGCCCCGACCGCCTCGATCAGGAAGCCGTAGCCGCCCTCGATGTCGTAGAAGTGGTCGGACAGCGCCGACTGGACCTGGCCGTTCCAGCCCTCGATCGGCTCGTCGTAGATGCCCCACGCCACGAACGCCGGGTGCAGACGCAGGTGCTTGCCGACCGCCGGCCCGCCGATGCCGCTGCGCAGCAGCAGGGCGGGCGACTCGATCGAGCCGCATGCCACCACCACGGTCGGCGCGTGAATCCTCAACGCCGTGGTCGAGCCGTCGGCGTGCGTGATGGTCGCCTCAACGCCCTTAGCCCGTCCCTCCTCGACGAGGACCGTCTCGGCGTGGCAGTTCACGACGGCGCGCGCGCCCCTGTCCGAGGCGTCCTGCAGCCAGGTCTTCATGGCCGAGCGCTTGCACCCGCGCTGACACCCAAGCAGGCAGTGGCCGCAGAACTCGGGGTCGTCCTCGAGCGACGCGTTGCGGAAGATCGCCCGGTGCTCGTAGCCCAGCTCATCGCAGGCGTGCAGCAGCTTCTGGTGGGTGCGGTTCTGTCGCGTCGCCTCCGTGTTGGCACCGATGCGCCCCATCACAACGTCCATATGGTCCTCCACGAACGAGCCGGAGGACACTCCCTTCAGGCCGTGGCTCTCCCACTCGGCCAGGATCGACTCGGGCGTCCGCACGCAGTTCATGTAGTTGACGATCGTGCCGCCTCCAAGCGTCGAGCCTGCGAGGATCGAGATCGACCCCGACTCGGCGGCGGCGAGGCCGCCGCCGTAGTACAGCTCGAAGTAGCCCGGAACCTCTAGATTAGAGAAGTCCGACTCGTTGCGATAGGCACCCATCTCCAGGACGAGCACGCTCCTGCCCGCCTTCGCGCACTCGGCCGCGATCACGCTACCGCCGGCGCCCGAGCCGATCACGCACACATCGCACGACAGGCTCGCCGCCTCGCCGGAGACCTCCTGCACGGCGATCGTCTTCGGGGCCTGCTCAGCGGAGGGGGGCGCCGACTTGGCTCCGGGAAAGCCCAGCGCCTCCCAGTTGGGGTTGCGCCCGGCTGCGTCTGGCAGCCCGTAGAAGAACAGCAGCGTCAGGCCCTTGAGCGCCCGCAGCCCCTGCTTGGCGCCGGCGTCCTGCGCAGCGAAGCCATGTACCGTCTGCGTACGCGTGTGAAGGTCCGCATCGGCGAAGCCCATCGCGCCGAGCGCGTCCATGAGACCGGCGACTTCGGCGATCTCCTCGGGAGTCATGGACTCGGCCATCACCCCTTCGATCTGCTCGGCTACGCCCACGTCGCTGGCCGCGCGCGCCATGAAGTCCCGCTCGAGCTGATCGTGCGTCTCAGTCGCCAGCGACGGCACAAAGGTGTCGCACAGCGCCCGCAGCGTCTGACGCCGCGTCTCGTTCAGCACAGCCTCGGTGATCGTCATCGCTCTCCCGTCCTCAAACCCGATCTACGAATCACCATACTCCGCGAGGCGTTCCAGCGCACTTGACGCCACCTTCCAGAACCGCCGAGCTCCAGAACCGCGACTCCACAGAAGCGGCGAACCGAGCAGACCAGCAGGCCACCGGTACATGGCCACCGATGCAAGAGGTGGTAGGTGGCAGGTGGTAAATTTAGGCTGTGAAGAAGACCAGCATCTACATCGACGCCGAGATCGACCGTGCACTGAGACGCCGGGCCACGGCAGAGGGCACCACCAAGGCGGCGATCATCCGCCACGCACTCGCAGACGCCGCCGCACCGGCCATGCGAGCCAAGCCGTGCGCAGCCGGGGTATTCGACGGCCCTGGCGACCTCTCCCGGAACGTCGACCGCTACCTGACGCAGACCGGGTTCGGCGAGAGTTGACCTGATCGTCCTCGACACATCCGTGGTGCTCGCGTTCATGGACCGGCGCGACGCCGACCACGAGCACGTACGCGAGTGGATGAAGGCTCAAGAGGAGGAGCTGATCACCACCCCCCTCGTCGTCGCAGAGCTCGACCATCTTGTCCTCAGACAGGGCGGCCCGGCCGCAGCCCGCGCGTTGCGCGAGGACCTGGACAGCGGCGCCTACCTCGTCGAATGGTGGCCGACGGCGATCCACGAGACGATCGCCCACGCCAAGCACCACGAATCGATGGAGCTCGGCCTCACCGACGCCTCGCTGCTCGCACTTGCCGCACGCCTGCAGACCACCAGAATCGCAACGCTCGACGAACGGCACTTTCGCGCGCTGCAACCCGCCTCCGGCACCGACGTATTCACTCTGCTGCCAGCCGACGCCCGTTGAGACTCAAACGACGCCAGCAGACCGAGCGCCCACCGATCACGGGTCACCCATAGGCTGTTGTAACGCTTGTTGCAAGCGCACACACACTGTGGCCAGCGTGCTGAGGGGTGAGCGACGGGACTTGAACCCGCGACCGCCGGGACCACAAGGTGCTCAGGTGAAATTAAGTTAGGTGAAAATACCTGCAAAACAGCGATTTTTGATTAAGTTAAATTAAGCACAATTTTCTCACTTTGAGACCACCTGTGGTACCTTTGCGTCTTCACAATGAAGTATGCTTTGAACACATGGGGACACTCAGCCTTGAGTACAGTGACAAACAGGTGAATCCACCCAAGCTCAGCGGCTCGGCCTCACGCTCAAGACCGCGGCGCCCGCGTGGGACGGGAGCGCTGTTCGTGCGTCGTGATGCCGCCGGCTTTGAGACGTGGTACGGCAAGTGGTGGGTTGGCTCCTCGCAGGTCAAGCGAAAGCTCGGCCCCAGGCGTCAGCCCTCCACGCGCGACGGGCTGACTCGCAGCCAGGCCGAGGCGGAGCTGCGCAAGCAGATCGGTGCCGTCACTGTCGCGCGAGCCCGGCGCGAGCGAATGACGGTCGCCGAGGCCGGCGAGCTGCTGGTGGCGAACTCCACCGCGCGCGGACTCAAGCGCTCCACGCTGATGACCTACGAGTCGGTGGTGCGCGTGCACCTGGCGCCGTACTTCGGCTCGCGTCAGCTGGATCGCATTGGGCGGCGCGAGGCCGAGGGGCTTGCCGCCCACATGACCCGCCAGGGCAGCTCGCCGAAGACGGTACGCAACGCGCTGGGCATCCTGCATCGCATCTTCGAGTACGCGCGCCGCCAGGAATGGGTGGTGGCCAATCCGGTGACCCTGGTGGACAAACCGCGCATCGACGAGGTGGACCCGGACATTCGCTTTCTCGAGGTCGAGGAGGTCGAGGCGCTGTTGCGTGGAGTGCCCGGCGACTACCTGGGCCGAGTGGAGCACCCGATGTACATGGCGGCCGCGATGACCGGGATGCGCCAGGGCGAGCTGCTGGCACTGCGCTGGCGCGACGTGGACTGGCAGGCGGGGCGGGTGCGCATCCGGCGCAGCTTCGTGCGCGGAGAGTTCGGCACGCCGAAGTCCAAGCGCTCCTCGCGCAGCGTGCCCTTGGCGGATCGCCTCGCCCGCGAGCTCGATCGGCTGCACCGCGAAACGAATTGGCCGACGGACGACGACCTTGTGTTCGCCCACCCCCACACCGGCAAGCCGATCGACCGCTCGAAGCTGCTCAAGCGCTTCAAGACGGCGCTGCAGACCGCTGGGGTGCGCGATGTTCGCTTCCACGACCTGCGCCACACGTTCGGGACGCAGCTGGCGGCCCATGGCGTGCCGATGCGCGCATTACAGGAGATGCTGGGCCACCGCGACTTCAAGACGACGCTGATCTATGCCGACTACGCGCCCAGCCCGCACGAGGCTGAGTGGATCGAGGCCGCCTTCGCCTCACCGACGAGCGAGCTGATGGTCGCGCCGCCCGTCGCGGAGGCGGTGGCCGGCGGCGAATGACCGGGGAGACCCCACCACCGGGCTATGAGATCGAGTTCTTCCGCCGCGCTGACGGCGCTGAGCCGGTTCGGCGCTTCTTGGATGCCCTCAGCGAGGACAAGCGCAACGCCCTGGTGGCCGCGCTGACGTTCGTCCTGGCTCGTCAGGGCCTCGAAGTCTGCCGTTCGGAGTGGGGCAAGCAGCTCGGGGGCGGCCTGGCTGAGTTTCGCCTACGCCACGACGAGCGCGAGGTATCAGCGGGCCACGGCCCCACCGACATCGCCCTGCCGGAGTCCTCGCCCGAGAAGATCCTGCTGCGCGTGTTCTTCCACGCGCACGGCAATCGGCTGATCCTGCTGCTGAGCGGCTACGACAAGGGCGCGCGCTCAAACGCACGCCACCAACAGCGGGAGATCGAGCGGGCGCGCGGCTACCTGAAGGAATGGCAGGCCGAGCAAGCTAGGCGACGGCGTGCCAACGCGCCCCCTTCGCGGCGCCGCCGTGGACGTGGTTGACAGCGTATAGGATATACGCCATACTGCTGGCATGGGTACACGCCTGAGCGACTACACCGAGGAGCTTCGCTCGCGCTACGACGAGGAGCAGCGCGCCCATCTCGATGCCGAGATGCGCCGCTTCGACCTCGCCGGGCAGCTCCTGTCGCTGCGCCTGGAAGCAGGCATCACCCAGCAGCAGCTCGCTGAGCGCTCGGGCATCTCCCAGGCCGACATCAGCCACTACGAGCGCGGCCTTGGCAACCCTACGCAGAGGACGATCGCCGCGCTTGCGGACGTCTTCGGCGCACACCTCGCGCTAGTGCGCGACGGCGAGCCGGTCGGCAGCTCGCACTGACCGACCGACCGCCACCACGGCTGTCCCAGCAGGGACGGTGCTACCTGCCCTGCAGCCACTCCTCCAGCATGGCGCGGGTGAACCTGACGTGCCTGCCGACGCGAAGGCAGGGCAGGCGTCCGCCCCGCACCGCGTCGTAGATCCAGCTCGTCTTGACGGCGAGCAGCTCGGCGGCCTCCTCGGGTCGCAGAAGCGGCCCATCGAGCTGCCGTGAGCCACCCGGCGTGTACGTGCCCTGGTGGCCGTTGGTGTGGGCGTTCATGATTCCCACCTTGTGCCTATGCACGGCCCTGCGAGCCTGGGCGGCCCCTGCATGGGCGGCTCCGGTCCAGCGCCGCCTGCTGCCCCGACATCGGGCAGCCACCTCCGACTGAGCGCATCATGCGCTGTCTCCACGACAACCTCCTTGTGTCGATTGAATGAGAATCCTCCACGTCTATGTCGTTGAAAGCCGGTCGAAGACCCCCCTCCAATTTGACCGCGGGTCCGGTCACGACTTCGCACGCCTCCATCTCAGATGCGGTCATAGGGCGCCAGAACACCACGCAAAGCGCTTCGTGGCACCTTGGTGCAACTGTGTGCCGCAAGCGGAGCGACAGCGACGCACAGCGGCAGGTTCGCCTTCGGCGCGCCGACACGAACGAAGCGATACGTCGTGACAGGGCGCGGAGATGGCGACAAGCTGGTGTGTCAGGAAGAGAGCGCCTGGCGGGACACGCGGGGCGCGAGCGCGTCGAAGCTCGTCGGCGCGGTGAGGTGTCCTCGGAGCCGGCGCAGGCCACGGGCAGGTACGGACTCGTCGCCAGCGACTCCCCGGGCTGAAGCGAGGCTACGCGGAGCGCAGCGACGCCGGAGGGCCGGGAGGCCCGACCCCTCCTGCATTGGGCTGGAGGTTGGGTTGTGCGGGAAGGCGCGCGCAGCGCGCCGGTCACGGGGGGCGTACCTCGTCGTGCGCTGCCGTTCGTCAACATGTCGCGCTACATCTCGACCGCGTGCAGCGCGGCATCTTCGAGCGGAATCTGGGTTCCGGGGTGCCCGCACCGCTCAAGGCAATCCTGAAGCCGCTGGAGGTGGTCATACAGGCAGCGGCGCCGAGCGAACATCACGGGCACCGACTCCGTGCAGCGCTCGACAGCCTCGCTCTCGGCCAGGCCGGGCGCGAGCAGCAGGTGGCTCACGCGAGTCACTGCGCCCGGATGGCCCAGGTAGGTCGAGTGCAGCTCGGTCGCGTGGTCGGGCAGGACGCTTGAGAGCATCAGCGCGTAGGCGCCAACGCCCGCGAAGAGTGTCTCGGAGCGCACCATGGCGCCATCGATCGCGATCGGCACCGGGATTGGCGTGCGCACGCCCATGGGCGCCACGTTAGGGCCGAGTTCGGACGCCCAGAGAGGCCGTCTGGAGGCGCTTTTGGAAGGGCACTTTGGTACCCCATTGGTACCTTGGAGGGCCTTGTGGCGTTTGTTGCGAGCACGAAAAGTGCTCATTTGCAGGCATTTCTTAGGGGTGAGCGACGGGATTTGAACCCGCGACCGCCGGGACCACAACCCGGAGCTCTACCAGCTGAGCTACGCCCACCAAGCGAAGGGCATGAGTCTAGCGACGGGCCAGAGTGACGCCGCTCCCGCTCCAGCTGTCGCTGGCGCGCAGGACCCCCTGAAGCTCGGCGGCGGGCACCTCGCCTTGCGGACCTTCGCTGGGGTCTGTGCGAGTCAGAGCGATGAGCCCCGCGTCAAGGAGCGAGCAGACCGCGCGCTCTGCCAGCATCAGGCACTGCCCGGCGGTGCGCTCGGGATGGCGCGCACAGGCAAGCTCCCAGGCCCGTCCCAGGGGAGCTTCGCCAGTCCCGATCGCCCCCAGGAGTTCGAGGCCGAGCGAGTCGGCGAGCAGACCGTCGTCTCCGGACACCACGGGGCGATCGTCGGCTTGTGGGCCCTCGTCCCGCGGCGCGCCGGTCTCCCCTCCTTGCGTGGCGGGGGCACGCGATTGAGAGTTCGCCGCCTCCCTTGCCGTCGCGAGCAGCTGCTCGGTGACGTCGCGCGCCTGGCGCTGAGCAACGCGCCAGCCCCGGCCCATCGACAGCTGCTCGACAGGTATGTGCGGGCCTTCGAGGATCGTCAGCTTGGCCTGGTGGGGGCTCCACTTGCGCTCCCCCATCTCGATCCACTGTTCACGCGCCCACGGCTCTACGATCGTGCTCCACAGCTCTTGCCGCGTGAGGTTGAAGCGGCAGGCGTTGTGCGGGAACTGGCGCAAATCGACGTGATAAGCCGCCTGAGCGCCATCCGGAGCACCCCCGCCCCCAGCGGAGCTCGCGCCGGCATCGCTCATGGCCACAGCAGCGCGCGCTCCCATGCGCTCTCGTGCAAAAGGTACCGCAGGCGCACATGCCGCCGCTCCGGGTGGGCCTGCCAGAACTCGACCTCCTCAGGCACGAGGCCGTAAAGCGCCCATTCCTCATCCACTGCCCCCGGATCCTGCTCGATCAGAATGCCGGCCTCGCGCAGCGCCTCCTGCAGATCGCCGGGATCGCCCAGCACCTCGCTCTGCGTGCCGGCCAGCGCCTCTATGCGCGCGCCACGGGAGCGCGCCAGGAAGTCCTCGGCGCTGCGCTGCGCCCCGGCCTCCAGCACGCGTCCGCGCACGCGCACCTGGCGCCCGAGCTCCGACCAGTAGAAGCTCAGAGCCGCCCAGCTACTCTCGTGCAGTTCCTTGCCCTTGCGACTTCCCCTGCCCGTGGCGAACTCCCAGCGACCGTCGCCCAAGCCCTTGAGGATCAGCACGCGCGAGTTCGGCCTGCCCTGCGCATCCACGGTGGAAAGCGTCATCGCGTGGGGCTCGCGCACACCGGCGTCGATCGCCTCCTGCAGCCAGCGCAGGAACAGCTCGGCGGGGTGAGCGGGCGCCCGCGACACGTCGAAGTCGGCCATCTCTCCGGCGAAAACCTCAAGCTCGCGCAGTTGCGCGCGCAGGTCATCGCGGTGCCTGGCAGCAGTCATAGCGCGAGCTTGGCATATTGCTGGGATGAGCGACGACTCCACGGCCACACCCAAGGCCGCTCCGGCCGCATTGCCCCTACCGGGCGGGCAGGCAGATGCCAGCGTCGTCCTGCACCCGCTGCTGTGCGCCGAAATGCGCGGGCCGAGCGGCTGGTTTCACCGCGAGAGCGGCCCCACGGCGACGCTGAAGGCGCTCGGCATCGGGGTGCCGGCCGCGCAGAACATGGACGTTCCGATCGTGGCCTTCCTCGTCGAGCATCCCAGCGCCGGGCCGATCCTGATCGACACCGGCTTTCATGGGTCGCTCGCCGGCTCGGGCCCCGAGCGCAACCGCAACCTCGGCCGCGTCGGCCGCGTGCTCGCGCGCGATCTGCGCATGCGTCCGGAGCAGACGGCCGCCGCGCAGCTGAAGGCGCGCGGAATCGACGCCGCGGACGTCGGTCTGGTCGTGATGACCCACCTGCACTTCGACCACGCCAGCGCGCTCGCCGACTTCCCTGCCGCCACAGTGCTCGTGGCCGCGCCCGAGTGGCAGTCCGCGCGCGGTCGCGGCGGAACGCTGCGCGGCTACAGCAGCGCCCAGATCGATCCGCGACCGAGCTACCGCAAGCTCGACTTCACCGCCCCCTCCGCGCGTGCGCGCGGCGCCTTCGCCCAGACGCTCGACGTGTTCGGCGACGGATCGGTGACGCTCGCCTTCACGCCCGGGCACAGTCGCGGCCACATGTCGGTGATCCTGCGCCTGAGCACGCGCGAGGCGCTGATCGCCGGCGACGCCGTCTACACGATGGCGACCCTCAGAGAGGGCAAGCGCCCATGGCGCTCGGAAGACGCCGAGGCATTCGAGCACAGCCTCACCATGATCCAGGCGTATGATCGCGAACAGCCCGAGGCGCTGATCGTGCCCGGCCACGACATGGAGCACTGGCGGAGCCTCGACGAGCGCTACTCCTAGCTGAGCAAAACAAATAGGGTGCCCGCTGTGAGCGCCTCCCTCTACCCCTGCCTGCGCGAGGCGCGCCCGCTGTGAGCGCCTCCCTCTACCGCGACGCGCTGGCCCCGTTCCTCACCGACGCCCAGCGCCTGCTACCCGACGGCGCGGAAGTGTTCGACGCGCACACCCATCTGGGCCTCGACGAGGACGGGCGCTCGCTCAGCCTGCAGCAGCTGCTGAGCATGCTCGACGACGCGGGCGCGCGCCGCGCGTGCGTGTTCCCGCTGCACGACCCCGAGCGGCGACCTAGCTACCGCGTGCCCAACGACCGCGTGCTCGCCTGGGCGGCGGAAAGCGAGGGGCGGCTGATTCCCTTCGCCCGCCTGGACCCCGCGGAAGAGCCAATCGCCGAGGGAGAGCGCTGCCTGGCCGCAGGGGCGCGCGGGATCAAGCTGCATCCGCGCGCGCAGGCGTTCTCCTTCGACGGGCCGGAGATGGACGGCATCTTCGCGCTCGCCGGGGAAGCAGGCGTGCCGATCCTGATCCACGCGGGGCGCGGCATGCCGCCGGTGGCGGACGGGCTGGCGAACGTCGCGCTGCGCCACCCCGAGGTGGCGCTGATCCTCGCGCACGGCGCTATCTGCGACCAGGGCATCCTCACCTCGCGCTTATCCGATCACCCGGGCGTGCTGTATGACATCTCCTGCTTCTTCGCGCTCGACGTCGTGGAGCTGCTCGCGCGCGTGCCGGTCGAGCGCGTCGTGTTCGCCTCCGATCCGCCCTACGGACGGACCGCCAGCGGGCTCTATCTGGCATTGCGCGTCGCCGTGCATGCGGGCCTGGATGAGGCGGCGCTGCGGGGACTTGTGGGCGGCACGATCGCGGGGCTCGTCGACGGGCGGGGTCTGCCACCGGTGACGGCCCTCCGGCGCGGCCCGACGATCTCACTCGACGGACGCCTGGCGCGCGTCTACGGCTACGGCAGTCTCAGCGGGCCGGCGATCTTCGCGGGCGTGCCCGAGCAGGCCGCCGCGATGATCGACATGGCGCTCGCCGCCTGCCGCGACCCCGAGCCGGGCGGTGTGGGCGAGGCGCTGGAGACGATCGGCGCGGCGCTCACCGCGGCGCGTGCGCTGCTGGAGATCAAGGACGGCGCTCCCGCCGCGCTCGACTTGCTGTTCCGCTCGATGGCGCTCGCCGCCACCGAGAGCTCACAGCCCGCCTGAGCGCCAGCCTAGGCGGACCCGGCGGTCCGACGACGAGACGCGGGCTTAGGCTGGGCGCAGCCACACGGCAGCCCACTCCCCGCTGTGGCGACGCTCGTGCTCGTGCAGGCCGAGTCGGCCACTGAAGGCCGCGGCAACCTCGTCGGCCTCCTGGCGCAGCAGTCCGCTGGCGATCAGATGCCGCGGCCGATCGGCAGATGAGTCGGCCGCAAGCGAGCCGGCAAGATCCAGCAGCAGTGGCCTCACGAGATTGGCGAGCACGATCGGCGCCGCCTGACCGTCGATCGCCGGCAATGGCTCGCGGCGCAGATCGAAGCGCCGGGGCGCGACATCGACGCCATTCACGCGAGCGTTGTCCCGTGTGGCTTGCACGCTTTCGCTCTCATGGTCGAGTCCCAGCACCGGCGCGAAGCCGAGCCGCGCCGCCGCAATCGCCAGCACGCCCGAGCCGCAGCCCACGTCCACGACCGGGCCACGCGCAGGTTCCCGCGCGGCCAGTGCGAGCAGCAGCTCAAGACACATGCGCGTGGTGTGATGCGCGCCCGTGCCAAACGCCTGCCCGGGGTCGATGACGATCTCGCTCGTGCCGGGCAGATCGATCGCCGGCTCCCATGGCGGGCGCACGCGCAGGGAGGGCACCCGCTTGGCGCGGCCGGAATCCGCGGAAGCCGGCACCCCTGCAGAGCCCGACATACCCCCAGAACCCTGCGCCTCCGCAGCTCCCGCGGGCGCATCGACCACGATCGGCTGGTGAAAGCGCTTCCAGCGCTCGCCCCAGTCGTCGGGCAGCTCGCTGGTGGAGACCTCCACCAGCGCCGCCCCCGCGGCGGCGCGCAGGTCCGGCAGCTGCGGCAGCTCTCCCGGCGCCCCATACACCGCGAACTCGACAAGCGCATCGTCCACCTCCAGCTCCTCCACCCCCGCGGGCGCGAGCGCAAGCAGCTCGGCTAGCGCCAGCTCGGCGTCCTCGCGGCGCACGCGCAGCGCCAAGCGGATCACGCAGCGTCACGCAGTCTGGCAGGCACAGCGACCAAGCGGATCACGCGGCCTGGTGGCGCAGTGCCCGGCGCAGCTTGGCGAACATCGAGTCCTCGGTGCGCAGGTTCTCCTCCGTGAGGGTCTCCGACAGCTGCTCCAGCAGCTCGCGCTGCTCGGCCGTGAGGCGACGCGGGACGACCACGTTCACGACCACGCGCAGATCGCCCTTGCGTCCCCGGCGCAACCCCGGCATGCCCTGGCTGCGCAAAACGATCACCTCCCCCGGCTGGGTCCCCGCGGGGACCTCCAGCGCCACGGTGGAGTCCTCCTCCAGGATCGGCACGTCAAGCGTCCCCCCCAGCGCCGCGAGCGGCGCTGGCACGTCGAGCACTGTGAACAGATCGTCGCCTTCGCGCACGAAGCGCTCGTCGGCAGCAACCCGCACGAGCACATACAAATCGCCCGCGGGCGCTCCTGCCTGCCCGGCGTGGCCACGCCCGGAGATGCGGATGCGCTGCCCGTCGGCGATACCCACGGGGATGTCCACCTCAAGCCGCTGCTTTGCGCTGCGCCGCCCGCGACCGCGGCACTCCCCGCAGGGCTTGCTCGCCACGCGCCCATCGCCGTGGCAGACATCGCAGGCGACGGTGCGCACCATCTGGCCGAAGGGCGTGCGCGTGACGCCCTGCAGCTGACCGGCGCCGCCGCAGCGCTGGCAGGTCTCGATCGGGGTGCCCGGCTCGGCACCGTTGCCGTGGCAGTGCTCGCAGCGCTCGATCGCCTCATAGGAGACGGTCATGCTCGCGCCGTGCGCGGCCTGCAGCAGGTCGATCTCGACGGCCACCGCGATGTCGCCGCCCGGCGCGGGTGGGTGGGGACCCGGTCCTCCGCCGCGCCCTCCTGCGAACGGGCTCGAACCGCCGAAGAACGCCTCGAACAGGTCGCTGATCGAGCCAAAGCCCTCGAAGTTGGGCGCGTAGCCGCCGCTGCGCAGCCCGTCGTGGCCGTAGCGGTCGTACGTGGCGCGGCGCTCGGGGTCGGAGAGGATCTCATACGCCTCCGCCGCCTCCTTGAACTTATCCTCGGCCTGCGGGTCGTGCGCGTTGACATCGGGGTGCAGTTCGCGCGCGAGCCCACGGAAGGCCTTCTTGACCTGCTGCTCGCCGGCGTCGCGGGGGACGCCCAGCACCTCGTAGGGATCGCGCGGCATCTAAGAGTGCCTGTCGCGATGAGCGTGCGACCGGGGCGGTCGAGGGTCGAGCGGAGCGCGGAATCGGAACCCACCCACCCGAAGGCTTGGTGGTGTCAAGTAGAGCCCCGAGGACAAAGCTCCGCGAAGGCCATCGGCTGCATCCAGACGTGCGTTCATCTCGACAGGCACTCTAAGCCAGGATGTCAGTTCTCGCCGTAGGCGTCTTCGACGAAGCGCGAGAGCTCGAAGGCAGCCTCGCGCACGGTCGGGATCGCGTGGGCGTAGTCCATGCGTACCGGGCCGATCACCGAGACCGTACCAAGGCGGCGCTGCGCCACGCCGTAGCCCGCCGCCACCAGCGCCAGCGAGCGCATCGCCGGCAGCGGGTTCTCCTGGCCGATGCGCACGTAGATGCCGGGCTTGCTGAGCGCGGCGCGCAGGACATCCAGCAGCGCCACGCGCCGCTCCAAAAGACCCATCAACTCGTCGATCTGCGTCACCCCCGCGAGATGGCTGTCGGCGAACAGGCGCGCGGTGCCCTCAACGTAGAGCGTGTCCTCCGCGTCGGAGCCGAGCGCGCCGATCGCCGTTGCCAGCGGCTCCAGGAACGCCTGCTCGGTCGCTGGCAGCGAGGGGTCGCTCAGACGCTGGTGCAGCATGCGCGCACCCAGGCTCAGGCCCACGAGGCGCTCGTTGAGATACTCGCCCGCCCACGCGAGCAGGCCCAGGTCGATCGGGCGGTCGAGCTGCGCCAGCACCTTGGAGACGCCGCCGGCGGAGGTGATGATGACCGCCATCACCACGTGCGGCTGCAGCGCCAGCACCTCCACGTGGCGAATCGTCGCAGTGTTGGCCGCTGGCGCGGAGACGACCGCCAGCAGGTTCGTGACCTGCGAGAGCGTCTCGCTGGTGGCGCGCATCGCCTCCTCCACCTCCTGGCGGGTGACCGACAGATCGAGGCGCGGCGCCGGCTCAAGACCTTGGCCGGTGTAGAGCATGCTGTCCACCACGTAGCGATGGCCGGCGTCCGTGGGGATGCGCCCCGCGGAGGTGTGCGGGTGGTCGAGCAGGCCCAGTTCCTCCAGCAGCGCCAGCTCGTGGCGCACCGTGGAGGCCCCGCAGTCGAGCGCGGGATCGGCCGCGATAACCTTCGAGGCGACCGGCTGGCCGGTGCGCTGATAGCCATCGACCACGTGGCGCAGGATGCGCTCCTGCCTGGCTGTGAGCATATGTCTTGATTGTAGGCGCGGGCACGGACCCTGCAGGCGCGGGCACGGACCTCGCCGGGCCCAACGGCAATGGCGCGACGGCCCATGGCCTGCGGCTCGGTCCGGCGAACCCGACGGCCATGGCGCCACAGCCATGGGCGGCCTGCGGCGCGCTACAGCGTTACTTCGGCCTCGGCGTTACGGATGATCTCCTTGCCCTCCTGCACGGCCACCGTGTCGATCGTCACGCGCCCGTCGCCGGCCTCGCGCACGGTGCCGCTCACGATCACCTCCTGCTCGGGCACGCCCATGCCGCGGAACTGCACCTTCAGACGCTTGAGGTGCTCGGGCCCGCCTGCAGCGTCGGTCTGGGCACGGGCAACCTGCGCCATGCTCCAGAGCCCGTGCAGGATGCGCCCCGGCAGGCCCACGGCGCGCGCGAAGTCCTCGTCGATGTGGATCGGGTTGAAGTCACCCGACGCGCCCGCGTAGCGAGCTGTCAGATACTTATCGGGCGTCACGCGCACCTCGGGGATCTGCGCACCCACGGAGAGATCGGCCATGTCTTCAGTTCACACTCCTCTGACGATGTTGGTCCAGGTGCCGCGGCATACCTGCTCGCCGCGCTGGTTGAGCGAGATCGACTCGAACACGTAGTAGCCGCGGCCGTCCTTTTCGGAGATGTCCTTGACGGCGGCGGTCGTGGTGATCTCATCGCCCGCCACCACCAGCGGGCCCCACTCGAGCTCCTGCCCGCCGTGCACCATCATCGCGAAGTTCAACTCGATGTCGGGGTCGAAGATCGGCGGCCCCACCGAGGGTGCGCTGTAGACGACGGCGAACATTGGCGGCGCGACCACATCGGCGTAGCCCGCCTCGCGCGCGGCGAGGTGATCGAGGTGGATCGGGTTGGTCTCGCCGACTGCCCTCGAGTACTCCTTGATCTTCTCGCGGCCCACCGCATACAGCGTGGGCTCGTAGGTCTTGCCGATGGCTTTCGGGTTCACTGGCACGGGATGATGGCTCCTTGCGCGGTGGAAGACGTCGTATGCAGCGGTGGAAAAAGACGTAGCGTGCGGCGGGGCAGTCTATCTGCACCGCCCCGCCGCCGGCCCACCGGTCCGATGGGCGCTCTGCTGCGGGCCCGCCTGAGCGGGCGCGCACTGTCGGCCTAGAAGACGATCTCCTCCCCGGCGCCCGCGCCGACGCCCGCGAGCTCGCCATCGCCCTGCGCGCCATCCTCGCCAGCTGCCTGTGCGCCGGCGCCGTTGGCGCCGTCGAGGAACTGCACCGACTCGGCCACAATGCTCACGGCCTGGCGCTTGGTCTGCTCGGAGGTCTCCCACTCGCGCCACTCCAGGTGCCCGTCCACGGCCACACGCGATCCCTTGTGGATGTAGCGGTCGATGTTCTCCCCGTACGCCCCGAACGCGGAGACGTCAAAGAAGTTGGGCCTCTCCTGGTAGGTCTCGCCGTCCTTGCGAACGCCATTGCAGGCCAGGCGCAGGTTGCAGACGGTGTGCCCGGAGGGCAGCGAACGCAGTTCCGGATCGCGCGTGAGGCGGCCCACGAGAACGACGCGGTTGATGTCTGAGTAGGGCATGATCTTCTTCCTTTGGGTCGGTTTCCTCACCCCCCGCTAGCCACCATACGCCGCGCCTGAGACGAAACTCTTCCGGCGGGGTGCCAGGACCGCTATCCGGCAGCTGCGCGGCAACCTGGCCGGCTCTGCCGGCCCCTCCTCCCAACAAATCCAGGCGTGGTCGGACGGCGCGATGCTCCCGAGGGGCGTTCCGGATCCGCACGCTCACGTGAGGCGATAGCCGACGCCCCGCACGTTCACGATCCACTGACCCTGAGCGCCGCTGCGCGCGAGCTTGCCGCGCAGGCGACAGGCATGGCTGTCCAGCGTGCGCGTGTGGGCACCGTCCTGGAAGCCCCATACGGCGCGCAACAGCTCCTGCTTGGTGAACACGCGCGTGGGTTCGCGAGCTAGGTGCACAAGCAGGGCGTATTCCCGCGGGCGCACCCGAATCGGCCGACCCCCCAGCAGCACCGAGCGCGCGCGCGTGTCGATCGAGAGCGCCCCCACCTCGAGCTTCGGCAGCGCCGCCGAGGCGCTCGCAGAGCAGCGGCGCAGCAGCGCTTGCAGGCGCGCACGCAGCTCCAGGTGGTTGAAGGCGTCCTGCGAGGGGTGCGCGAGGAAGTCGTCGCTGCCCGCCCCGAACGCGCGCAGCAGGTCGAGCTGATGGGCTGGCGCGCCCAGCATGATCACGGGCAGATCGGGCGGGCAGCCTGTCTCGCCCGCGCGGATCGCCGCGAGCAGATCGAGCGCGCCGCGCGGCGGCGGAGGGAGGCAGCCGAGCAGCGCCAGCGCCGGGGCCCCGCCCGCGACCAGCACGTCGAAGTGCTGCGCGGTGTGCGCGGCGCGGGCGAGGTAGCCGTCGGCCTGCAACTGCTCCACGATCGCGGCGCCCACCTCCGGGTCATCCTCCACCACGAGGATCACCGGCGCCGTGCCCGGGCCAGGCCTCTGCTCACGCGATTCCCCCGCGCTCACGCCGCCTGGGCTCTGCTCGCGCCCGCTAGCCTCGCGCATGAGGGGACCCCTCCTCGCTGGGCGTGGGCGCACGGGTCGTTCTCATGCTGGGTGCGCGGGCTGTTCTGGGCACGCGGGTTGTTCTCATGCCACTTCCACCTCGCGTGGCGATATCCCCAGGCCCTCGCGCGCGATCAGCGCGAGCACGTCGCTGTGCACCCAGGGCGTCGGCATGCTCCTGCCGGACTCGGGGCGCAGGCCGATGCGGCGGGCGAGCCAGCTCGTGTCGCCCTGCACGCGGCCGCGCTCGTCGCGCTTGTAGCGCCCGCAACGGATCGTGATCTCGCTGAGGCTGATCTCCTGTGCCTCGATCGCGCCGAGCACAGCATCGCGCAGCTTGCGGTTGAGCACGATCGGACTGCGCCGCAGGCGCTCGAGCTCGTGGCGTAGCGTCACCGTGGCGACGCGTGCATCCTCATGGTGCTCCGCCAGCGCCCGCGTCGTGAGGGCGCACACCGGCTGGTAGCTTTCCAGGGCTGCCACAACGTCGCGCAGGCTCACCGGCCGCGACTGCTCGGGGGCGCCGCCGGCAGGGAGCAGACGCCAGCGCAGGTCGGGGACCGCGATACCCTCGGCAGTGAGACCCAGCCTGTAGACGTTGCCGTGGCTGTCGCACACCTCGCCACTGGGGTCCTCGCCGGCGTCATCGCGAGCGCTGCCGCCGCGCCCGCTGCGAATCACGCCTCCGCCATCGGCCGCGCCGCCGCGCGTCCCGACAGCGTCGCCGCCCCCGCGGTGGCGCCCTCCATCACCGCCTCCTCCGGCGCCCGGTGCGCTCACGGGGCGGCGCTCCTCGGCGAACGGCGCCACCCACAGATCCTCGGGCGTGAGCAGCCGGCAGCGGCGGACGCTCTGGTTCAGGTAGTCGCTGCAGGCCACCGCCGCATTGATGCGCGGCTCGTCGGCCGCCAGGTGCGCCACGAGCCGCTCCTCGCCGCGGGTGAGGACGTCGCGGTCGACCACCAGCACGCTGCCACCGCTGCCTGGTTTCGCGAGCACCTCGCGCAGACGACCGTGGGAATCGGAGTAGCGAGCAAGCATGTTGCCCTATATGTCCGACGGCAGTGGTAAAAGCGGGACACAATTTGTTTGCGACCCGACGCGGGGCGCGACGCACTCGCGGGCACGGCAGGCCGCCCCCGGGCCTGTCGCGGCTAGCTGCCGACGCCCCGACTAGCCGGCGACGCGCGCGGCGAGAATCGCGATGTCGTCGCGCAGCAGCGGCGCCCCGCGCGCTAGCGCCAGCTGCTCAAGGCACTCGGTGAGCACCCCCGGCGGCGCGCCGCCGTGCGGGCCCAGCGCCTGGCAGAGCTCGGCCGTGGAGAGCGCGTGCGAGGGCGCGCCCGCATCGGCGAGACCGTCGGTGTAGAGGATCAGCGAGGCGCACGCGGCGAGCTCAACGTGCACGTCTTCGAGCATGGGCCGCGGGAGCACGCCGAGCAGCGCGCCCTCCACGGGCACGGCGTGGGCCGCGCCATCGGGCGCCAGCAGCAGCGGCGCGGGGTGACCGGCGCTGGCGATCGTGGCACGCGCTCCCTGCGCCCGCGGAGCCCCAGACGCTCCCTGCGCGCCCGCCACCCACGGCGCCCCCTGCGCCCGGGGAGCCCCAGACACCTCCTGCACACCCGGCTCCCCAGGCACACCCGCCGCCCCCTCCCCCGACACCACGCCTGCGCCTCCCTCAGGCACCCCGATATCGACGCGCGCGACGACCGCCGTGACAAAGCGACCGAACAGCTCGTGGCTGAGCATCACGTCGTTCACCGTGCGCAGCAACGCCGCCGGGCTGCGCAGCTGGAAGGCAAGCGCACGGATGCTATGCCGCACCATCGCCGTGAGCGCCGCCGCCTCGGTGCCCTTCCCGCAGACGTCGCCCACCACCAGCCACACGCCCGAGGCGAGCACGAAGGCATCGTAGAAATCGCCACCGGCCTGCCCACCATCGGCCACCGGACGGTAAGCCGAGGCCAGCTCAAGGCCCTCCACCACGGGCAGGTCGTCCGGCAGCAGACTGAGCTCCAACGCACGGGCCCGCCGATAGAGCCCATCCCGTCGCCGGCGGCGTGAGGAACGTACACGCACGACACCACCCACCGTAGAACACGCGGCGCCCGGCGCCGGGCGCCGCAGGAACCCTTGAGGAGGATTTAATCAGACACTCAGCTGGGCTCTCGCTTGCGCGAGCGATGCGAAATCCCCGCGACTCGCCACCCGAGACGGGCGATACCCAGCTCGATGAGGATGCCGCGCTATCCGTGCGCCGTGGCGGAGTACAGTTCGATTGCGATGCCGCTTTACATGGATCGCCACGACCTTCCGGGTGCGACGGCTGCCGATATCGCAACCGCTCACCTGCACGATCTCGAGGTGCAGGAGAGGTTCGGCGTACGCTTCGTCACCTACTGGTTCGAAGAAGAGGCCGGCAGCGGCTTCTGCCTCATCGAGGGTCCCGACAAGGAGTCCGTCGAGGCAGCCCACAGGGCCTCGCACGGGATGCTTCCGCTGAACGTGGTCGAGGTCGACGAGGCGAGCATTCGAGGGTTCTTCGGACGGCTCAATACTCACCCCCCGGGCGAGCCCTACGTGGAAAGCGCCTTCCGAGCGATCCTCTTCACCGACATGGTCGACTCCACGCGCCTTACCCAACAATTGGGCGATCGCGAGGCCATGCAGATGGTTCGCCAGCACGACTCGATAGTGCGCTCTGGCTTGGCGCAGTTCGGCGGCAGCGAAGTCAAGCACACTGGGGATGGGATCATGGCCGCGTTCGACGCGGCGTCCCAGGCGGTCGGCGCGGCAGTGCAGATCCAGCGGGCGCTTGGAGAGCTCAATGCCGGCGAGCAGGCGGGACTGCGAGTGCGCATCGGGGTGGCCGCGGGGGAGCCCGTAACTGAGCAAGACGATCTCTTCGGAGCGGCTGTGCAGCAGGCCGCGCGGCTGTGCGCATGCGCTCAGCCAGATTGCATTGTCGTCTCATCCGGGGTGCACGACCTCTGCCGGGGAAAGGGAATCCGGTTCTCCGACGCGGGACCCCTCGCCGCGAAGGGCTTCGACGAGCCAATCGGGCACTTTGAGGTCTACTGGCGCGATTGACCTCACGAACGCACGCAGGGCTCGCAGCAGCGACCGAGGCAGGCGGCGGAGTAACAGAGGGCGAGGTGACGAGCGCGACGAAGACGCTCACCGGCCCGCCCGACCCTGATGAGGTGGCTAGGCGCGTGGCGGGGATCTCAGCGTCCGGGGGAGCGTCCACCGTCGACGTGGCTGATCTCGCGGCTGAACTCGGCGTTCAGTCGGGCTCCCCGCCGGCCGTACTCGACAGCCACTGAGGGGGGGTCCAATCTCCCTCTGGGTCCGTGGTTTGCCCCACCTCGATCAGATGACCGTCGGGATCCCGGATGTAGCAACGGATCTCGTACTGGTGCTGCTTCGGCGGCGTCAGGAATTTAGCACCACGGGCGCTCCATTCGGCGTACACGGCCTCGATATCTTTCACCCGGATATTGAGGAAGCTGCTGACCCGGTCGAGGTCGCGTGGCGTCTCCAGAGTGACCGCGGGCTTGTCGTCGGTCGGGCCTCCGCCCGCATTGATGACGATCCAGCTGTTGGCGAGCGCGACATTGGTCGGCTCTCCGGCCGGACCGGAGAAGACCACCTTGCCACCGAGCACGTCGGTGTAGAAGCGCCGAGAGCGCTCGACGTCGTCCGAGACGATGAAGTGGGTCAGCACAATTTCCTCTGCCGGCGGTCTGAGCTCGGCCATCTGCCACCTCCACTGGTTGGGACTCATACCCCGCTTACGCACGAGGTCTGCAGCCAATATTGTGATCTCACATTCCCAACGACGTGAACCTATGCCGCCCTGAGACTGGGGTCGAGATCCGCGTCAGCATAGAACGCCGAATGGTCGCCCGCCTCCCACGCCTCGCGGAGACCGGACGCAGCCAGATCCCAGTCGGACCGGATCTCGCGCGTCACCTCGCGCAGGTCGTGACGAAGGTCCTCGAGCGACGGCCTGCCCCAGAACCAGTAGCCGTTGTAGACGCTGTGGATGACGAGTCCCGGCTTGAGCACGAGGGTGTGCGGGATCATGGGGTCGTGGTGGGGGTCGGTGTACTCCTGAATGTCGAGGTCCTTCTGCACCTTGCGTCCGGCATCGGAGAGGAAGGTCCACTGGGCACCGACAGAGGCCCGAAACTCGCGAGACTCGACGATGTTGTCGGTTGAGATCGTGACTAGCTGTGTGTAGGCGACGGCGATCTTCGGATAGGCGGCTGCCAGTTCGAGGTGTTGCTGATGGTCCTTCGGGCAGTAGTGCCCGCGAGAGAGCACGAGCACCATCGGGTCGTTCCCCTGCAGCTCGCTCAGCTTGTGCCGGGTCTTGGTGTGGGCGGTCAGCTCGTAGTCGGGAAACGTCCCGCCGGGTGTGATGTCAGCGCGCACGGTTTGTTCCTTCCTGGTTGGTCAGCTTGCCATCGGCGGTCCCGCGCTGACGGCCTTGGACGCCGCCGCGATCTCCCCGCGGAGCATCTTCAGGGCGCCGACGTAGATCTCCGAGAACGTCGGGAATGGTTGGATCGTGTCAGTTAGGACGTCGAGTGGGATGTGGGCGCGGATCGCGAGCGTCGCCTGCTGCAGCCACTCACCCGCCTCGGGGCCGAGCGCGTAGGCACCCGTCAGCCGCTCGCCATCGCTGAGTAGCGTCAGGAAGCCGTTGCTGTCGGACTCGCGCGTGTAGGTCGCAGTCTTCGCCACCTCGGACAGCGGAACCACGGCGCTGAAACGGCCGGCGGAAGCGCCCACGGCCGCGGCTTGCGGGTCGGTGTAGACGACGCGCGGGACGGCCTCGTAGTTGGCCTTCCGGGGCTCACCGAGGATGTTCGCGGCGACCACCTCGCCCTGGTACTTGCCGACATGGGTCAAAGGCCAGAGGCCGTTGACGTCGCCTATCGCCCACAGATGCTCGGCCGCGCGCAGGTGTGCGTCGACCGGAACTCCGTGCGCGTCCGCCTCGACGCCGACGGTCTCGAGGCCGAGCCCAAGCACCCGCGGACGCCGGCCGGTGGCCGCGAGCAGCTTCTCACCGCGCAGCTCGCGTCCGTCGTCGAGCGCGAGAACGTAGTCATCGCCCTCGCGTCGTGCGGCGCTCACGTTCGTGGACAGGAAGAGCTCGATGCCATCGCGGCGTAGCACCTCTCCGAGCGCCTGACCCAGGGGCGCCGGCTCGCGCCCGAGCACGTGCTCGGCCATGTCGATCACCGCCACCTCGCCGCCGAGTCGACGAACGGCCTGCGCCATCTCCACGCCGACCGGCCCGCCACCGAGGATCAGCAGGCGGCGCGGAATGGCTTTCATGGACGTGACCTCGCGGTTGGTCCAAACGCCGTCGAGCTCGCGCAGGCCCGGCACGGGCGGCACGAACGGATCGGCACCGTTGGCAAGGACGACGTGGTCTGCGGTGTGCCGCACGCCATCGACCTCGACGACGCCAGGACCGGCGAGCCGCCCGCTGCCGCGCAGCAGCGCGATGCCCTGATCGGCCAGCCAGCGCTCCTGCCCGGCGTCGGAGTGCTCGGAGACCATGAAGTCACGCCAGGCAAGCGCCGCCTGCACATCTACCTCGGCGCTCGCGGCGGCCTCACGCGCCCCGTGGACCGCCTCGCCCGGCCGCAGCAGCGTCTTCGACGGCATGCAAGCCCAGTAGGAGCACTCCCCTCCCACTAGCTCCCGCTCCACGACCGCAACGCGCAGACCCCCCTCCGCCAGAGCGCCCGCACAGTGCTCGCCCGGTGAGCCACCACCGAGGACGATCACGTCATAGGCGGTGCTCATGTCGGCAGCTCCTCGCCGGCGCGCTCGCGCACCATGTAGAGCGCGTACCAGTCAGGCCAGTCCGGGTCCGCCCGGCCCGTTCGCTCCTCGTGCTTGCCGTGCGCCGCGGCCGCCCGCCTGAGCGCATCCGCAAGATCTTCCGCGGACTCGTATGTCGTGGCCATCTGCTTCTCCTCTCAGCGATATGTCGTGGCCATCTGCGCTCTCTCAGCGACCAGGCAGCCGCGTCGTGATCTCCTGGAGCAGCCAGCCGTTGCCGTCCGGGTCGCTGAACGCGGCGAACGAGCCGTAGGAGTCGTGTTCGAGCGCCGGCCCGGGCAAACGGCCGGGGTCGTGGAAGCGAGCGCCCAGCGCCTCCTCGTGAAACACCTCGCCCACCTCCACGCCGTGGGCGAGCAGCACGCCACGCGCAGCTTCGATATCGGGGACGACCAGGTACAGGCTCTGGGCCGAGCCGGGCGGGACCGACGTGATCTTGCTGCCAAATTGGATCGAGCACCCGGAGCCAGGAGGCGTGAACTGAACCAAACGGAAGCCCTCGTCGCGGGCAACGTCCGCGTCGAGCCTCCAGCCGAGGCCTTCGTAGAACTCCTTCGCCCGGTCGACGTCGGAAACCGGCACGACCACGACCTCGAGCTTGAACTCACCGGCCTGGACACTGTTCATAACACCTCCACGATCAGTCGGGTTGCGCATACTCTCCTCTCATCCGAGCAGAAGTCAAGGCCGTCCCGGGCGGCGCGTGGCGAGTCCGGCGACGCTGAAAAGCGAACCCGCTTGTCGGCCACCTCGCCAGGCATGCGCGCGACGCTGGATCGATGCCAGGAGCCGAAACCGGCCAGCGGATGCCAACATGAGCAGCATGACCGGCGAGTACACCTGCCACAATCTCAACCCAGATCGAGACCGCCGCCCCCGACTCGACTGGCTGAACAAAGGCGCTTCATCAGCGTCGGTGCTCGCCAGGCCGCGGGCGTGATCTACGAGACCGACCTCGTCGAATGATCTCGCCGCCCGCGCACAACAACGGGAAGGTCGCGATCATCACCGGCGCCTCGCAGGGGATCGGCGCGGGCCTCACGAAGGCATACCGCGAGTGCGGGTATGCCGCGATCGTGACTGCTCGATCGATCGGGCCGTCAGAGGACTCTGGCATCGTTGCCGTCGAGGGCGACATCGCTGACCCTGATACCGCGCAGCGCATCGTCGACGCGGCGATCGAGCGCTTCGGTCGGATCGACACCCTGATCAACAACGCTGGGATCTACATCGGCAAACCCTTTACGGATTACACCATCGCAGACTTCAACGCCCTGGTCGCCGTCAACCTGGCGGGCTTCTTTCACATGACAACGCGCACGATCAAACACATGCTCGACCAGGGCCGTGGGCACGTGGTCAATGTTTCGACGACGCTCGTTGAACAGGCGGATAGCGGTCGACCAGCCGCTCTGTCCGTTCTGACCAAGGGGGGCCTGGTTGCGGTCACCCGGTCGCTTGCGATCGAGTATGCCTCCCGTGGTCTTCGGGTAAATGCCGTCTCTCTGGGCGTGATCAAAACACCGCTGCACGACGAGAGCTCCTACGCGGGGATGGGCGCGCTGCACCCCGTCGGTCGGGTGGGCGAGATCGAGGATGTGGTCGGTGGAGTCCTCTATCTCGAGTCGGCGCCTTTCGTGACCGGAGAGGTCTTGCACATCGACGGCGGCCAGAGCGCGGGACACTGACCATGGGGCTATCGTCTCCAAGCAACACTCCGTCTACGCGGCCATTCCAACAACGGAGGTAAGGATGAGCAACATCGACGAGCAGATGGTCTTGGCCCATTTCATCGTTTCGGATGATGTCGAGCGTTCCCGCCGCTTCTACACGGAGATACTGGGGGGCAAGACGGTCATCTCCAGTGAGGCGGGTGACGAGGTGACGTACGTGGCACTCGCCAACAGCTGGGTCATCATCAACGAGGGAGGAGGTCCGACAGACGACAAGCCGACAGTGACGCTCGAGACGCCGCCCGACCCAGATCGGGTGAGCAGCTTCCTCAACATCCGGGTTGCGGACATCCAAGCGGTGTACTCCGAGTGGAGCGCGCGGGGCGCCCAATTCCTGACGCCGCCCAAGCAGCATGAGACCGAGATCCGCTGCTACATCCGCGACCCCGACGGCTATATCATCGAGGTAGGCCAAACGACGCTGGCGAGAGGTTGGCGTCCACCGTCTTGATCACCCGTGTAGGCGCTGGCTGAGGTGGCCCTCGCGTACTCGACCACGATGACATCATCGAGTTTTAGGCGCCTGCCGACCTACAATGTGAGTTCCGGGAAGTTGCCCTCGACATCGGCGACGAGCTTACTGCCGCGCGCGATCTCGCCCATCTGCGGCCATTGGCGCACGACGTTCCCGGCAGGCCGAGCGCGACAATCCACGTTTGCCGAGGTCCGTCAAAGTATCGTCGCTATGACGAGGGCGGTTCGACCCGGCCCTGGCAGCCCTGCACGTAAACAGGCGGAGAACTCCAGCCTGCGTAGAGGTCTTCCTCCTCCAAGCGGCGTAGCTTCGGCCCAGACGCCCGGTTTTGACGAACACCAAGCACGCAATCTGAATTGTGCTCACGCTCGCTTGTCACACCGACCAGATATCGCCTTCTCCTCGGTGGGATGAACCATCCAGATTTGGAACCTGCGACCACCCGGGTCGTTCAGAAGTGAAGCCCCATAGCGAACTTTGAACCCTAAGTCTGCTTAGTGCCGTATCGCACAACCTCCAAAAACTCGCCTATTTGCAGACCTTTCCTCGTATCGGAGAGACAGGATTTGAACCTGCGACCGCCCGGCCCCCAGCCTGAGAGATGGGGTGTCGCTCAGTTGATAGAGCCCGTGTTTACTGGGGTTTTGGGCTCTGAGTGCTCCTGAGTTTTCCTCAATTTGTTCCCCGAATTGTTCCCCGTCGAGCCTGCCGGGCGTACCGGCGGCGCACGACGAGGCCAAGGCGAAGCCGAAGAGAACGGACAGTAGTCAGACCCGCTGCTTGCCGATAACTTGTCGAAATCGCGCCGGAGTGCTAGGCTTCTCGGCATGACCTTTGCATACGCCGAAGAGGCGATCCACGTGCACGACAGCGGCCATCTCTCCGACCGTGAGATCGCCCGCGCAACCGGCGCGGCACCCAGCACCGTACGCGAATGGCTCGCGCGCCGCAGCTCCCCAAGCGGCGCGCGCGCGGAGCGCCTGGTCGAGCTCTCATCGCTGGTTGAACGCCTCGGGCGGGTGATCCGCCCGACCTACATCCCGGTCTGGCTGAACAAGCCCGTCCCCGCGCTCGACGACGACAAGCCCATCGACCGAATCGCCGCCGGCGACTACCGCGCAGTCGCCCGACTCATCTCCGGCATCGAGGACCCGGGCGCAAGCTGACGTGCCGCTCAGCGTCACAGCGCTCGCCGTACGCGGACGCTGGATCAAGCACACCTACCCCGGCTCGGCGCCGCTGCCCGACCGCGAGCCGCCGCCGGACAATCGCTGGCAACGCGGCGACGTGGTTGATGCGCTCTACCTCGCCGACAGCGAGGCGACCGCATGGGCCGAGTGGTACCGCCACCTCGCCGAGCGCATGATCCCGCCACTCGCGCAGATGCCCCGCGAGCTGTGGACCTGGCAGGTGGAGGTCGATGTCGCCGACCTCTCCATACAACAGAACCTCGCCACCGTCGGACTCGGCACGCCCGCGCCGGGCCGTCACAACTGGCCCACCTACCAACGCGTCGGCGAGCAACTCTCCAAAGAGGGCTGGGCGGGACTGCTCGCCCCCAGCGCCGCCCGTCCCGACGGCAAGATCCTGTGCCTCTTCCGCGATAAGCACGGCGTGCGTGGCGCCAAAGCGCTTCCTCCCCCGCGGCGCGTCGATGAACCGCCGCCCCCACCCACGGGGTTGCGAACATAGATTCAAACAGGGTGCGACCGGTCGTCTGAAGCCCACCAGCCCCGCGCCTCGCCACCGACAGCCCAGGCTACCTATATTGACGCCCAGGGGCACATCCAATCACGACGCAGACGAGGCTTTATTACATGGCGCGCAAAGTCAAGCCGATCGATCCAAACATAAAGGAGAGCCTGGGCTTCGAACCGGATGATGATGATGCGAAGGTCCTTAAGGCTTGGAAGAAAGCTACTCGTGTCTGCAAGCCATGCTGGGAGCTGAAGTACTGCCCCTATGGACCACTGGTCGAGAACTCCCCCTTGCTGCCCCCTTTGCGGGATGAAGCCGTCGTGCACAATGAATACTTGGCGGCGTGCTTGGAGGCCGGTGTATACGGCGACGACAAACCGCTCGATGGCAACCGGCGGGAGTTCTTCGAGCGCAGAGTCGCGTCGTTCGACCCCAACGACTACCCGGAGCACATACCGCTGGAGATCGCCGACATGGGATGCCGGATCTTTGGCCATGTCTGCCCAGTCGTATTCAATGCCGAGGGCTTTACCGAGACGACAGCACGCCGACGGACAGGTCGGTACATACCGACGCCGGTAAAGATGCGTGTCGCACGCCGGGACAACTACACCTGCCAGGAGCCTGGGTGCGGAAAGGTTCTTCCAGACTTCGACATTGAGTTCGACCACATCATTCAGTGGCCAAAGGCGGATCGTCGGAGGAGCACAACCTGCGGGTGATGTGCTTTGAGCATAATCGCTCCAAGGGCGTCCGGCTGGATATATAGCGAGTGGTGAACCCTATGTAGGCGATCCGCTACCTCTCGCGTGGGCGATTCATGGGCGGTCGACCAAAAACCCAGCCTTCCCGCGCTTCGGTACGACGATCCGATGACCACATGAATCCCATCACCCGAGCCAAAATCCGGGAACCCTCAGGACGCCCCCACGCCCCTCCCAGCATCATCCGCCGTCACCCGCACGCTACCCAGTCCTATCGGCCCGTTCGCGTGCTCGCACGGCACGGAGAGCGCGCGGCGCGTAGATCGCAGCCTGTATTGCTGAGATGCCAGCGCCGAGGAGGAGCAACACCCCAACGACGGTCCCACCGGCGAGAAAATTGAGCAGGGCGACGACAACGAAGCCAAACGGAGTCACGACAAGCCAGGCAAACACCCTCGTCGGGTTCGACCAGAAATGACGATTCAGCGGACCTCGTGTCCATGTACGGGGCACGTAGTCGGGACGCTCAGCCATGCTGTCTCACGATGGCCGTCGCGGCCCCTCAAGATCGCCTGCCTGGCCTTCCGTGCATAATCGGCTGGCCCCTTGACTCCCAAGCCGAGAGCTGGCGATCCTGACGTGCGTGCTGGCGAGCCTAAACTCCTTGCGGAACTGCGCCAGCTCGCGGACGGCCTGAGGGCCTTCGTGTTGGGCCTCCAGTTCGATATCTGCAATCAGCTGGTCGAAATCGGTTGACATGGGCGATACCTCAGACGGTAGTGCTCCGTCGATCAGCCGTCAGGCGGCAATGACCTCGATCGGCGCGTGCCTAGCCTGCTTGCGCTTGGGCTGTGGGCGCACGCGCATCTCAATGTAGACGTCCAGCGCGTCAGCTACGTCGGCAACGGTATCCAGCTGCACGTTGCGGCCTTTGCCATCCAGCAGGCGCGAGATGACCGAGGGCTTCACGCCGATCCGGCGGGCAAGCTCGGCCTTGGAGAGCTGGCTGCCCTCGCGGACCTCATCGAGAGCTATCAGCAGCTCGGCGAAGGCGACGAGCTTGGCGACTTCGCGCTCGTGCGCCGCACGCTCCTCGGCGGTCGGGAAGGTCTCGGCCAGGAGTTCGGCAAAGGCCGCGCTTTCCTTGGACTTATGCATTTCGGCACCTCATATCAGGACATTCATCGTAGCATAGAAGCTATGACGTGCTGGAGTCGGTATTTGGCCACCACTCAGCCCCATCCCGTCCGAGGGCAACGCGGTGGGTGGCCCTGTAGTCGTTGCGATATCGATCGATCTGCCGATACTCGGACTGCGGCGCCTCTGTGCGGGTCGGCTTGACCACGCCGCCAAGCAGCACAAGCGAGGGCATCGCCAGCCCATATGCCTGTGCGTCCCGGTTGATCAGGCAAAACAGCCGGTAGAGCTTGTCCGAGTGCTTGTCGCGCGCCTCGCAGATCCCGCTCAGATCGACATCCCTCTTGCTGGCGGGCTTGTGCATGAGCCGCCATCGCAGCGTCGATGTCGGAAAGCGCGTTGGCCCGACCTGAAGTACCGCTCTGATGGTCGCGAGCAGTTCGACGCGCACCTCGGCCGGCATCTCTTGGCCAAAGAGGAAATCTCGGGCTGGTCGCTGACCGCGAGCCGTCTCATAGAGAACGGGCTGCCACCGCTCAGGCGCTTGCTTCTTGGCACTCTTGGCCACTCTCAGGCATCCTCGTCCATGGCTGGGTCATGCCGCAGAACCTGATCGACCATCTGGTCGCCCGCCTCTGAGGCGAACGCCTCGTTCACCATCTGGACCTCATGCTCGGACGGCGCGTAGTGCGCGTAGATCTGCGTGGTCTTGCTGTCGGCATGCCCCAGGAACTCCTGAATAGTGCGCAATGGCTGCCCCGAGGCGGCCAGTGTAGGCGCCGTCTGAATACTCCCCACCCTTGGCCGGTTGAAAACTGACCCCCCTTGTCTGGGTGGGAGCCTGGCTCGGTTAGCCATGCCGAGGCCAGGAGGAGGAGTTGATCGCTGTGGAGCAGTGGGCGGAGATCCGCCGGATGCACTTCGTGGAGGGTCTTTCGATTAAGGGGATCGCGCGGAAGACGGGCCGGGATCGAAAGACGATTCGTAAAGCGATCCGCGGCGCAGAGCCTCCCGAGTATCGGCGCGCGCCGGCCGGCTCGAAGCTCGATCCCCATCGTGAGCAGATCGCTCGGCTGTTGCGCGAGGTGGAGGGGATCAACAACACCCGCATCCGGGAGCTTATCTCGGAAGCTGGTTATGCGGGATCAAAGACGATCCTCGATGACTATCTGCGCGAGCTGCGCCCAATCCTCTGTCCGAAGCGCACTTATCAGCGCACGGTCTATCGACCCGGTGAGCTTGCGCAGTTTGACCTGGTCGAGCCGCGCAGGGAGATCCCGGTCGGTCACGGCCAGACACGCCGCGGCTACGTGGTGACGTGCGAGTTCGGATGGTCCAGGGCCGCCGCTGGCGCGCTGGTGTTCTCCAAGCGTTTCGAGGATCTCGCGTGGGGCATGAGCCGCTGCCTGAGCTTCCTCGGTGCCTTCCCGGAGACGATCGTCTGGGACCGCGAGGGAGCGATCCACGACGGTCACGGGCACGCCAGCGAGGACTTCGCGGCTTTCTGCGGTCGCTTGAAGCTCGGCTGGCGGATCCTTGCGGCACGCGACCCCGAGTCCAAAGGCGCGTTGGAGCGCACCCATCGCTTCATGCGCACGAGCTTTGAGCCGGCGCGCAACTTCGCGAGCCCGCTGGACTTCCAGGACCAGCTCGAGCGCTGGTTTTCAGAGCGCGCTAACCCGCGCTTTCACCGCGGCATCCGCGCGGTCCCCTCGGAGCGTCTGATCGAAGAGCGCCAGCGCATGCGCGCGCTGGCGGACCCGATGCCCTCTACCGCGCTGCGCAGCGTCCTGCGCGTTCCTGCGCAGCCCTACTTCCGCTTTGACACGAACGATTACTCCCTCGACCCGCGATTCGCCGGCCGCCGCGTTGAACTCGCGATCGGCCAGCAGGAGATCATCGCGAGGGCGCTCGACTCGGGCGAGCTCTGCGCCCACCACGCCCGCTCGTTCGCGAAGCATCTCACCTTCACCGACCCCGCCCATCAAGCAGAGCTCGACCGCCTCCGCGGCAATCGCCGCCGCGGCCCCGAGGTCGACGTCGAGCTGCGCCCGCTCGCGCGCTATGACGCGCTGATCCCGGCATGAGCAGCACCTCCGAGCTCACCCATCTCTTCCGCGCGCTGAAGGCGCCGGCGGCCGCACGGGCAATGCCCAGGCTGGCCGAGCGCGCCCGCGAGGAGTCCTGGTCCCACGAGCGGTTCCTGCAGGCGGTGCTCTCCACCGAGATTTCCTCGCGCGAGTCCCACGGCGGAGAGAGCCGCATCAAGGCAGCGCGCTTCCCCTCACGCAAGACCCTCGAGGAGTTCGACTTCACCTTCCAGCGCTCCGTCAAGAAGCAGGTGATCGAGCACCTCGGCCAGCTGGACTTCCTGCACGGCAAGGAGAACGTCGTGTTGCTCGGACCGCCCGGGACCGGCAAGAGCCATCTCGCGATCGCGCTCTCGATCCGCGCGTGCCTCGCCGGCCAGCGCGTCGCCTTCGCGACCGCGACTGAATGGGTGGGGCGCCTCGGCGAGGCCAAGCGCCAGGGCACCCTTCAGGCCGAACTCCGACGTCTGGGATTCATCCCGCTGATCGTCATCGACGAGGTCGGCTACATACCGTTCGACCCCGAGGCCGCCAACCTCATGTTCAGCCTCGTCTCCGCACGCTACGAGCGAGCCTCGCTGATCGTCACCTCGAACAAGCCCTTCTCGGCCTGGGGAGAGATCTTCGGCGACGAAGTCGTCGCCGCGGCGATGATCGACCGCCTCGTCCACCACGCCGAGATCCTCTCACTGAAGGGCGACAGCTACCGCCTACGCGACAAGGACCTCGGGCACCCACCCCCACACGACTGAGCGACGGGCGCCCACTCCGCTACGCCCTACGTGCTCCGCTACACGGGCACCCCACCACGCACAAAGGGGGGTGACTATTCAACCGGCGAAAGAGGGTGACTTTTCAACCGGCCTTGACAGCCAGGCGGGTGGCGAAGGTATGCCGCAGGTCGTGGAACTTGACCGGGTGCACCCCAGCGTCCTTGCACGCCTTCTTGAAGCGCTTGGTCACCTTGGAGCGGTCCAAGGGCGAGCCGGTCTGCGGGTGAGCGAAGACAAGATCGCCTTCGCTCCGGTACTCCACCAACAAGGAGATCGACCGCCTCAACGCCCGCGCCCAACACCTACGCCTCCAACACGGCGAACTCAGCCAGCACAAGACACCCCTCCCCCACGTCCACTACGCCATCCACCAAGGCAACCTCATCGCCTTCACCCACCAACACCGCCCACCCCGAGCACCCCGCGTCGAGAACGGCACACGCGGCGAAATCACCACCCTGCACCCCAACGGCAGCGCGACCATCACCCTCGACGGGTCAGACCGCCGCGTCACCCTCGCACTCGACGACCTCCAGTCCATCCGCCTCGCCTACGCCCAACACGTCTACTGCCAGCAAGGCGCCACCGTCGAGCGCTCCATCGTCCTCATCGGCGGATGGCAAACCAGCAAAGAGACCGCATACGTCGAGGCAAGCCGCGCCCGCCAACGCACCGACTGGCACATCGCCCGCCAAGACCTCGACCCCAACAACCAAGACCTCGCCCCCACCGCCCGCCTCATCAAACGCATGACCCAAAGCCGAACACACACACCAACCACCATCTGGCAAGAACAACCCACCCACTCGTGGGCAGACGCCCACGACCCCGAATACCTCGACGACCCCCTCTCACCCGCCCCCTGGCCCACCCGAGCACCAGAACGCGACCTCGACCGCGGACGCTGACAAGTGGCTCGGAGCTGTCAGCAGGCGCATAAGTCCGGCTTCCCGGCCATCTGGCTGTCACACGTCCGAGCCCTCGCCGACGAGCGCAATCTCCTCGGGCACGGGCGTCTCGTCGGGATCTTCTTCGTAGATACTTCCATCATCAGAAGTTCGATCATCCCGGGCGACAGCCTTGCCCATGGCCTCGGAGATCAAGTCGACCAGCGCCTCGAAGCGTGCGGCGAAAAACCCTTCGAAATCATCCGTTCGCAGATGGTCCGCCGAGATGAGGTGATGCTCGAGTATGGCTCCGAGGTCACCACCGACGCGACCTTCAATGGTCTGAAGGTACAAGCTCGGTGCCCGACCGCCGATGCTGCGATTGGTGTCATAGGAGAGCGGGGTCTTGTTGACGATGCTGTCGCGATGTCCCCGGTCGATGTTCCGGTCGTCGCACCACTTCCGAGGGAAGATGTGATGGATGTCGATGTGAAGATCGAAGAACTGGGCCATGTCAAGATCCACCGCGCGCAGCCAATCGCGTGCGCCTCGCTTCATCAACAGCGCGTGGACTCCCTTGTAGGCTGCGCTATTGCGCGTACGCAGCGAAAGCAGACGGGTCGCCTCAAAGGACGCATCGGCAACGGTGCGTGGGGCCGTTCCGCCCTCGATCCACGCAGGCACCTGCTCGACGTCCCGCGCAAAACGGGTCTCCACCGCGCCACTGTAGAGCTCACCGAGGACGCCACACCAGTACCACTGGCGTAGCTTCCGATCGTTGGGATACTCGTCGGCTGCGGCGCCGAGGATGCAGCGCATGGCGGCGAGCGGGACGATCTGTGTGCGGTACGGGACGTCTTCGGCCGCGAATACCTTCTCGCGCGAGAGGAACTGCGCGGCCCACTCGAACCCCGCTGTCACCGGCTCGGCCCATTGCCTGTAGTCCTCCAGCGACATCTTCAAGATGTCCTTGCGGCGGCAGGAAACCGCAGGCAGCCCCCCATCGCTGCTGTCTGATGGCCGAGCAGCGGCTCCCTGCCGGCGATGCCACGTAGCGACCAAGGCGATGGCCTGCAGTAGGTCGGTGCTCTCGACCTTCTGCAGAACCGCTCGGGCACCAAGACGCTGCTTGCGCTCACGCCAATCATCGTTGAGACGGAAATCATCAGCCGCGAACGTCGCGGTGAGCAGCTCGAAGACGTTGAGGACGACGCCACCGGTGTTGACCTTCTCGAAGACTGTGCAGACTGCCTCCTTGGGCGTCTCCTTCTTGAGCACGATTACCGGCACCATGTAGCCAATGAAGTGCTGGAGGACCTGCTCGAAGAAGGCGTTCCAGCGCTCGGCCGCCTGCTCGGCGCCCAGCTGGCTGAGCTGTACGTAACGACGCGCCCACTTAAAGATGGCGCCCATGTCGTAGGCGCATGACAGGGGGAAGACCTCCGCCTGGCACTCGTCGTCCATGGACCTGAGGTCCAGGTCCACCGCACGCCCAAAATCGGAGCGGATCACGCGATCCTCCGGGACGCTCATAATCGCCTCTTCGCGGTCACCCTCGGCGTCGAGGGCCATCGCCATGTCGACGTAATACCAGCGCTTCAGGCGCTTGCCCCGTGCATCGCTCGTATCGACCGCCCGGCCGGACTTCAGCGACTGATACAGCGAAGTCACGCGCTGCTGGCCGTCGAGCAGCAGGCGCTCAGGATGTGCGGGTGAATCGGGGACGCCCGAAACGGTGCGGGGCTTGAAGCGGACATCGGAGCCGCCAACCTCAAGCATCATCAAGACGCCGACCGGATGATCGACTGAAATACTGGCGAGCAGGCTGGCGATTCGGTCGTCGTCCCACTTCCACTCGCGCTGAAAGTCGGGGAGCTGCACCTTGCCGGCATCGACTTCCCCCAGCAGGTCGCCGAGATTGACGTCGGGACTATCGAACGGCACCAGTTCTCCTTTCTCGAATTAGTTCGCGTAGCTTAGCTATGCCGCCCGCACGATGAACCGCAGACGGTCAACTGAGACGGCAGAATGTTGGCGTGCACGCCAACACCAACCAAATCGCTCTCTGCGCGACATGGTGCCCGTCCTGCGCGAATTTGAGGACTCCCGATGCTTATGGCGCGTGCCGGTTGCCGGCGCAGCCCTCCTGCTGGTGCGCGGCTTGCCCGTGGTTGCAGCAATCGTCATCGCGGTCGTCACGGTCAAGGGACGCGTGTTGGAGGCTGCTGTCAGCGCCATCATCGCGCTTGCCTTCGATGGGCTTGGGAAGCGAGTCCGAGTGCAGCTGCCTTGGCGTGCGCCGGTGGCCGTCTGTGGACGTTCGAGAAGCCGAACCCTCACACAGAAGTACGGGTCCTCCTGCGCTCGCCTGACATATCTGCAGCGTGCACCGCACTGCGGTCGGCGAGGTTGAACCCTGGGATCTATGGCGTCCGACTCGGCAGTCCGCCGTCAGACGCACCAGACCTCGACTACAAGATCTCCGTCCACGAGCCAGAGGCTTGGCGCCAGTCCACATCGGACACAGACCGGATGAGACGCGTCGTGGAGGTCCTGAGGAACGCAGGTCTCAGGGCGCGCGTGGGAGCGATCGACACCTTCCCTGACTCAGGTGAAATTCAAAATTGTTCCCCAATTGTTCCCCAGCCGCCGGTTTTCTCGGCCCTCTAGTCCATCAAAATCCGTAAGCGTTCAGTGGGTTGGGCTGCTCAGGTGAGTAGCGGAACGGGGTCGCCGCGGGCGTGGGCGTCGAGCGCGTCGGTGAGGTAGACGAAGAGTGATCGGTTTTGGAGGCGGCAGGTGGTGTGCGCGGAGAGCAGCCGCTCGATGCGGCGTTCGCCGCCCTCGGACTGGCTGCCGAGGGAGAGCTTGCGGTAGATGACCGCGCCGCGGAGCGCGCGCTCGGCGTGGTTGTTGGTCGGCTGCACGCCGGGGTGGCGGGCGAAGGTCCACAAGGCGGGCCATGCCTTCAGGAGGTTTCGCGCCATGCCGCGGCAGTACTTGTTGCGCGCCCGTTTCGAGGCGTAGCCGGCGATGATCGGCTTGAAATCGCTTTGGAGGCCGCGGATTGTGCGCTTCAGCTCTGAGCGGTCGTTGGTGTTCTGGAAGACCTCCCAGGCCCAGAACACTCGCTCGCAGAGTTGGAGTCCTGCCTCGCCGAACTCTTTCTCCGCTGCTAGGCCCTCAGCGTGCGCGGCGAAATCGCGCTTCAGGTGCGCCCAGCAAAGCTGGCGGCGCGCCAAGGGCAGGTGCGCGTAGGCCCACCAGCGGTCAGACGTCACGATCGCCTTGGTGTCGGTGAGGAGGGTCTTGGCGTGATCCTCATGACGGTCTGGGGCGACGTATAGATAGGCGTAGCGCTGATCGAAGATGCCCCACAGCGCGCGGCGCTCCCCCGCGGTCCGCCAGCCGGTCTCGTCCATGTTCACCGCGTCAGCACCGTGAAGCGCCTGCAACAGGTCGGCGTGGGGCACGGCGAGCGCGTCGCTGGCGCGAGCGAGGAGCGCGTCCACCGTCCCGGTGCTGATCCTCGAGCCGAACAGCTGCTCGCACAGCTCCACCACATCACGCCGAGAGATACGGTTGCGGATCGAGAGCGTCGCGACGGCCGCCTGAAAACGGGGGCCAAACGCGCTCTGGGCGACCTCTGCCGGCAACTCGCCGCGCGGGCGCTCACCACAGCCTGGGCAACGTACTCGGTGACACTGGTGCTCGGTGAGCCTGACTTGGATCACGGGCAGCTCCTCAACCTGCCAGCGCACCGTCTCGCCCACCCTCAAGCGCTCGTTCCGCGCGAAGACGTGCCCGCAGCGACAGCGCTCGGGCCAATGCTCGATGACGTCGTCCACGGCCCACGCCGGCAAAAGCGGCCGGCCCCTGCCCTCATGCCCAGGCTGGGCGCCCTGTTTGCGACCTGATGGATCCTTGCCACGCCTCGGCGTGCTGGCGGGCGGATCGGCGCTCGGGGGAATAGAAGAGTTGCGCGAGCTGCGGTTCAGCCGACGCTCGAGCTGGGCGATCCGCTCATCCTGGCGCGCGACCCGCACAGTCAACGCCTGGATCTGAGCATCCATCCGCAGAAGCACCTCGACGACCGCCTCACGACCAGCGTCATAGATCGCTTCCGCCTCCACACGCTCCACACCAAGAGGTTCGACACGCCCCGACTATGTCCCCCAGACCCACTGAACGCTTACCAAAATCCGCTCATTTGCAGGCATTTCCTCCGATCGGGGAGACAGGATTTGAACCTGCGACCGCCCGGCCCCCAGCCGGGTGCGCTACCAGACTGCGCCACTCCCCGTGGCTTGCACAAGCGGGCGACGGGAATCGAACCCGCCCTAGAAGCTTGGAAGGCTTCTGTGCAACCACAACACTTCGCCCGCCGGCAAGCATCCATCTTACCGGCGCGCGCCCCGGCGGGGACCCGGCGAGCAGTCTTGGCCGCGCGCCCTATCCCCCGCGCCCCCTACCCCCGCTCCCCCGGCGAGCCTCGGCCGGCACCTCCCCCTGCTCACCGGCCATCCCCGGGGGCGGCCACGGCCCGAACCAGTTGTCGCGCGCCCCATCGAGCGTCACGGCCCCCCCACTGAACGAGCGCCCGAGCGGCGAGGCGAGCAGCGCCACGAGCCAAGCGTGCTCGCGCACCGTCCCCAGCCGCTGGGCGGGGATCGAGCGCGCCGTTCCCGCGCGGATCACGTCGGGGTACTTGTCGAGGGCCTCCGTGTCGAAGTGCCCGGCAGCAGCCGCGATCACCGAGATCCCCTCCTCAGCCCAGCGCGCGGCCAATTCGCGCGTCAGCGCCTCGACCGCCGCCCGGGCGGCCCCAGAGTGCGCCATCCCCGGCATGCCGTGGTGCGGCGAGAGCGTGACGTTGACGATTGCGCCCCCGACACACCCGACTCCCCCGGCCGCGCGCCCCATCCCCTGCGTATGAGCCGCCCGGCACATGTTGAGCGTGCCATCGACGTTGAGCCGCCACACTGCCTTCCACCCCTTCAAGGCGATCGTCTCGGCGGGCGTGAAGTACTGCCCGCCTGCGTTGTTCACGAGCACATCCAGGCGCCCATAGCACTCAATCGCGAAGCCGACGATCCGCTCGGCCTCCCGCGCCTCCCGCACATCGCCCGCCACCCACTCGGCCGCGCCCCCCAGCTCGCGGATCTCCTCAGCGGTACGCCGCAGCAACTCCTCACGACGCCCGGCGACCACGACGGCGGCCCCGCATCGCGCGAGCTCGATCGCGGTGCCCCGCCCGAGGCCGGTGCCACCGCCGGTAACGAGCGCCACCTGCCCGCGCAGTAGTCCTGGGGCGAAGACCTCCGATGGCGCCACCACACGCGACTGGGCCGACGGACGGCTTTCCTGTCCGAGCCGGGCTGATGAAGGTCTTTCCTGGCTGGCATCCATCGCCGGGCGATGATAGGGCCGGCGGGAGGGCGTCTGTCCTTCCCCCCCGTTAGGCTGGATACGTGCACCATCGGCCTCTGGCCATCGTTTCCGTGCTTGCGGCTGGCGACTACCTGCTGTGGAACTGGTCCCTGCAGGACAACCACGACGTGTTGGCGCTCGTCTCCGGCCTCACTCTGCCGCCGCTGGCGATCGCGCTCGTGTGGCTATTGGCGTTGGCCGCGGCGCGCCTGCTGGCGAGCACAACACGAGCGCAAAGAAATCGCCGCCAGCAGCAACAACAACAGCCGGGATTGGGACAAAAGCAGGGACGAACGCGGCGAATGCCGCACGGGCAGCCACAGCCGCTCACGCCGCACGAGCAGCACCAGGGGGGAGAGCAGGTCTCTTCGTCCTCGAAGCTCGCCGCGTGAAGCGCCGCGGCGTGAAGCACCGCCGACTGCTGCTACTGGCCGCCGGCGTGGCGCTGCTCGCAGCCGCGGGGATCGCGCTGGGGGGCTACCTGTACGAGCGACATCGCACCGGCAGCATCTACCATCCCAAGGCCCGCTTCGTGCCCGAGACCCCGCCGCCCCTGCCCCCGCGCGGACCCGCCCACTCGGCCTGGCCACTGTACGGCTACAACAAGGAACACACGCGCTTCTTCCCCGCCTCCTCCGCGCTGCACCCGCCATACAGCGTGCGCTGGGAACGCTACGGCGCAGCGCTGCTGGAGTTCCCGCCGGTGCTGTGGGGCGAACGCCTCTTCCAGCTCTCAGACGATGGCGTGCTGCACGCCTTCGACCGCCACGACGGCCACACCCTGTGGAGCACGCAGCTGGGTGCGCTCTCGGCATCCTCGCCCGCCGTGGACGGCCACTCCGTCTACGCCACCGTGCTGCGACGCAACCGCAACTCCCACACCGGCCTGGTGGCGGCCGTGAACGCAGCTACGGGCAGGGTCGAGTGGACGCGCAACCTGCCCAGCGAAAGCGAGTCCTCGCCGCTGCTCGACGGCGGCCGGCTGTACTTCGGCTCGCAAAACGGCACTGTCTACGCGCTTGACGCGCACAATGGCAATCCTATCTGGACCTACCATGCGGCCGGAGCGGTGAAGGCCAGCCCCACGCTGAAAGGCGGCACCTTGTACTTCGGCGACTACTCCGGCCAGCTGCAGGCGATCAGCGAGCGCACCGGCCGGCGCTTCTGGCGCAGCGGCTCCGAAGGCGCGCTGCTGGGCAGCGGCACCTTCTACTCGACCGCCGCCGTGGTCTATGGCCGCGTCTTCCTGGGCAACACCGACGGGCGCGTGTACTCATACGACGCTTCCACCGGCAAGCTCGACTGGGCCTATCAGACAGGCGCCTACGTGTACTCATCGCCGGCCGTCGCCAACGCGCCAGGCCTGGGACCGACGATCTACGTGGGCTCCTACGACGGGCGCTTCTACGCGATCGATGCGCGCAGCGGGCACGTGCAATGGAGCTACAACGCGCACGGGCGCATCTCGGGCTCGCCCACGATCGTGGGCAACGTCGTGTACTTCGCCGACCTGGGCACACACACGACCTATGGCCTGGGCATCTCCACGGGGCATGTCGTCTTCACGATGCACGCGGGTTCCTTCGACCCGGTGATAACCGACGGCAGGAACCTCTACCTCACCGGCTACAACGGACTCTACGCGCTGGCGCCAGGCGCATGAGGGCGGCCCCCGCCGCTGCATTGGGAGGCGGCCAACCCGAGCCGCCGCATGAGGAGGCAGTCAACCCGAGCCGCCACACGAGGAGCCGGTCAACCCGAGCGCCCGCCCCACGGAGAAGCGCGCGCTCACGCGAATGGCGCCCGCGCGACGCGCCACAACGCTGGTCCAGCCCCCCGGCGCCGGGCCGACACAGGCGCTGCCCTGCGTGACCGTCCAGTAGCGCGTGTAGTGCACGCGCACAAGGATCCCCCCCGGCCCACTGGCCTGCAGCGCGAAGGAGTCATGCCCCAGCTCGCTCAGCCGCGCTGGTCCCTCCACGAGTGGCGTGGCAGCAAGCACCTCGAACACACGCCAGTGAGCACCACGGAAGACTTCGCGCAGATAGGGCAGCCCACCGCGGATCAGACGCCCCTCCCGCGCACTTGAGGGATCGAGCGGCACGTCGGGGAGCGCCACGTAGGCCACGGCCTGGTGGGTAAGCCACGCGCGATACGCCGCCGCAGTCAGTCCCGGCCGCAGCAGCACGTCGTCGTAGCGCGTGTCGAGCTGCTTCTCCCAGCCCCGCGCCAGCGCGAAGGAGGGGGCCAGCCAGGCAGCCTCCCAGTGCGAGCGCGTAAAGGGCACCTCGACACGCAGCAAGTGACCTCCGTGCAAGTCAAGGAAGCGTTCGAGCGGCCGATAGTAGGCGGCGCTCGTGGACGGATCCCCCGCCACAGCAATCGTCTCGCGCACCGGCCCCCACAGCACCCACAGCCCGATTGCGCATAGCACGACTGCCGCGGCCGGGGTGAAACGCCCAGCAAGCCCGCCGTGCCCGATGCGTCCATCGCGCCCGACCGGTCCATCGCGCCCAGCAGGCCAGCCATACCCGGCCTGTCCATCGCGCCCGACAGGTCCGCCACGCCCGCCGAGGGCGCACAGCAGCAATGGCCCCGCCAGCAGGATGCCGTAGCGCTCGACGTTGGCGCCCATCGGCGTGTGCAGCACCACAAACAGCGCGCACACCCCCAGGTACACCGCCGCACCCACGCGCAACGCCCTCCCCCTCTCCCCTGCTCCTCTCCGCAGCACCCACAGGAACCCCAGCACCACCGCAGCGGTGGCCAGGAAAGAGGTCATGGGGTAGGGCTCCCACCCCCCTTCCGGGAAGAGCAGCGCCAGCGCCAGCGCCACACCCCCCGCAGGCAGTCCCACCACCAGCAGCGCGCGCGGCGAGCGCACGATCAATGCCTGGGTGAGCGCCAGCAGCCCAAGCAACAGACCAGCCACGGGGCTCGCCGCCGCGCACAGCAGCGCGAGCACGGCCGCCACGACCACGCGCCCGCGCACGAAGGCAAGCAGGCAGGCCACGGCAAAGCTCACGCCGAGTGCGAACGTGAGCCGCCCGATCCACACGTCGGCCACGGCGGCCACGGCAAACCACACGGCCCCCCAGCGGCCCGCCTGCCCGTAGAGATCGACGAGCAGCCGTTCGCCGAGCGCGGCCGAGACGAGCACGGCGAGCACCGCCACGGTGCGCATCCCCAGCAAAGCGGCGAGCGGCGCGAACAGCAAGCTGTAGCCGGGCAGCGCGTGTCCGCCGTACCAGTGCAGATCCCACAGCGCGAAGCCTTCGTGACGAAACAATTCCACGCGGTACACCTGCGCGGCGAGGTCCGGGGTACGCGGATCGGCGATCAGCCACACCGCCAGCAGCACGGCCGCCACGGCGGGTGCCCACGGAACGGCCATCTTGCCGGAGCGTCGCCCCACCGGAGCGCAGAATAGTCCGGGGTCCGGTGCGCTACCCCACCGGACCCCGGCACGCTTACGGATTGTTGTCGATCTGTACTCCCGCAAGCCTGTACTCGTATCAACAGCCCGGACCGCGGGAAGTAGCTGTCGCCGCGGACCGGCGGCGGTAGCTGTCGCGGCGGACCGCCGGGGGTGGCTGTCGCCGCGGACGGCCGCGGGGTGGCTGTCGCCGCGAAAGGGGGCACTGCCCGATAATGCACGCCGTGATCGCGGCCAGGCAAAGAACAACCCCCAAGTGCGCGGCCACGCCTCGCCCCCGCACCGTCGCCCTTCGACGCAGGACGGCTCGCGCAGGTATCGCTTTGCTCGCCCTCGGCGCAAGCGCAATCCTCGCAAGCGGCTGCGCCACCGGGCACCCGGCGCCCCTCTCCACCCAGGCGCTGCAGGACGCCGAATCCTTCCCCTACTACCCGATCTACTGGGTCGGCCGCTACTTCGGCGCCTACCCGCTGACGGCGGCAGACGGCCTGAAGGGCTACTCCAGCGGCATCGGCGACAGCGTCTACTACGGCGACTGCGTGCGCGAAAAGGGCATCCTCGGTGGCGGCAGCTGCCAGCTGCCTTTGCAGGTTACGACGGTCATCTACGGCCTGCACTCAAACGCCCCGCTGGGCCCGCAGGGCAACGCGCTGATCCGCGGCGTGCCGGCGGTTATCTATGACCAAGGCCGCTCGATCGAGCTCTACAGCGGCAGGATGGCGATCGACGTGTTCTCCGACACGCTCGCGCACGCGATGCAGGCCGCGCGGGCGCTGCGCCCGCTCAACGCGGTCGGCAGCGCGACCGCCTCGCTGCCGCCGCCGGTGTTCTGCCCGGGCCTGAGCGGCGCGCAGTCGGCGGCGCTGGCGCGGGCGATGGCCCACCTGCCAGGGCACGCCTGCCAGCGCGCGGCGGCCACCGAAGCGCTGACAAAGAGCCTCGGACAGTAGGCAGGCTCCAGGGGGTCGGCACCCTCCGGCAGGGCGGGCCAATCCATGTCCGACAATCCCCCCAGTCCACTTCCCAGCGGCGTATACTCGGAATCGTGGACCGCTACGCGCTCCTGGTAGATGCCGGCTACCTCCTCTCGGGGATGGGCTTCGTGACGACCGGCAGCAGCGACCGCGCGACGTTCGACATCGAGATCGACCCGATGCTCGACCTGCTGCACCGGCGCGCTAAAGAACACTGCGGCCTGGATCTCCTGCGCCTCTACTGGTATGACGCCGCCACCGAGCGCCGCCTCACGCCGATGCACAAAAACCTCGCCGAACACGACAACGTGAAGGTGCGCCTCGGCCGCCTGGGCATGAGCGGGCAAAAGGGCGTGGATGCACTGCTGCTGCGCGACTTCCTCACGCTGGCTCAGAACAAGGCCGTGGACACCATTTATCTGGTGAGCGGCGATGAGGATTTGGTTGAGGGAGTGGTTGCCGCGCAGGAGCACGGCGTTCTCGTGCATCTGATCACCGTCCAATCTGACGAACACCGCAATTTCAGCGCAGCGCTGCAACGCGAAGTAGACGGTTGGTTGCAGCTGTCGCCCGAGGAGCTGGCGCCGCTCGTACGAACCACCGCGATCGCAGCCCCGGGCGCGCCGAACCTGATGTCCGATGCGTTCGGCAAAGAGCTCGGCCGGCAGTTCGGCGCCGAGCTGGCGGCGGAGGTCGAGAAGGAGGAGCTGCGCGAACTGGCATTGGGCTACCCGGAACTGCCGCGTGAGATCGACCGGCGCCTGCTGCGCTACGCCAGCCGCGTGCTCGGGGGGGAACTGGAGCAACAGACCAAGCGCGCGCTGCGCGCTGGCTTCTGGGAGATGGTGGGCGACCTCGAACCGGCGATGGCCGGCGAGGCCACCAAGCCGTAGATCGCGGCGCCGCGGCGCCCGCTGTCCGCCGCCTACCGCCCGCGGCCCGGAGTACTGCTCGGCCCGCCGCCCGGAGCGCTGCTCGGCTCGCTGTCCGGAGTGCTCGGCCCCGCGGCCCGAGGTGCTGCTCGGCCCGCTGCCCGGAGTGCTACTCGGCCCGCCGCCCGGAGCGCTGCTCGATTCGCCCTCGGAGCGCTGCTCGACTACGCCGCGAGACGCTCGCGCGCGTGCTGCTCGCGAAAACGACCCGGCGAGAGACCGTAGCGGCGGCGGAAGCTAGCGGCGAAGTGGGCGGGGTGGCGATAGCCCACCATGCGCATCACATCGCCGATGGCCAGCTCCCGCTCCACGAGCAACTGCGCGGCAACGGCCATGCGCCGCGCGACGAGTTCCTCGTGGAAGCCGCGCTCGCCGAACTGCGCGTAGGCACGCTGCACCTGCCGCGAGGAGCAGCAGAGAGCGCGCGCGACGGTGGCGAGCGTGAGATCGGGATGGCTGTGTTGGCGGGCCACCACCACCCGCGCGAGCAGGTAGAGGCGGCGCCGGTCGCGGAACGTGTTGGCACGCACGCACCTTCATCCGACGAATCACCCCCAACCGGGACAACGCGACGCGCAAATTGCTCGGGCCAAGCGCCCAGCCGGAGTAACACAACGCACGATACGCCCGGGGCGCGAGCCTTCCTTCATACACGCCCGTGCGGCGTACCGCGGCGGCTCAGGCGGCGTAGCGCAGCGCGATGCGCTCGGCGGCCTCGCAGTAGCCGCCACCGAAGAGCACGCCGTGCACGAGCATCGGCGGCAGCTGCCACAGCTCCACGCGCTCACGCCAGCCTGCGGCGAGCGGAGAGATCTCCTCGTAGGCCGCGAACACACGCTCGCTGGGCGCGCCGAAGAGCCGCAGCATCGCAAGATCCATCTCACGATGACCGCCGTAGGCGGCGGGGTCGATCAGCCATGGGCGCCCGTCGCGTCCCGCCATGACGTTGCCGCTCCACAGGTCTCCATGCAGGCGCGCAGGAGGCTCCGCCGGCCCGGCCAGCTCGGCGGCGCGCGAGCAGACGCTCTCAAGCGCACGAGCGCCGCCGTCGGTGAGCCACCCCTGCTCACGCGCCAGGCGCGCCAGCGGGCGCAAGCGGCGCTCCACGAAGAAGGCGGGCCAATTGGGCGTTGGCTCGTTGGGCAGCGCGAGCGAGCCGAAGCGCGTGGGTGCCGATGCCTCGCCCGCGCCCTCGCCGGCCACCCCACCGCCGGACTCGCCACCGGCGCGCGGATCGCCGAAGCACGGAGAGCCCGCCCTGTGGATCGCCGCCAGTCCCCGCCCCAGCTCCTCGGCCCCGGCCGCGTCGAGGCGTCCCGGCTCGATCCACTCAAGTGCCAGGTAGTCCTCCCCCACTTCAAGCACACCGGGCACGCGCAGCGCCCCCGGCTCGCGCAGCCACTCAAGCCCGAACGCCTCCGTCGCGTACTCGCCCGGCCGCGCCTCGGCGCGCGTCTTCACGAACGCGTCGCGCCCGTCAGCCAGCGTGAGATGCCAGCCCTCGTTGATGTAGCCGCCGCCGCTGCGCCGCACCTCGCGCGCGCCTGCCGGCAGGCTCACAGGCCCTCGCCCTCGCCGCCCGCGGGCAGACTCACGCCGCCCGGCCGCCGCCGTCGGAGCCTGCGCCGCTCGCCCCGCCACCGCGTGCGTCACCACCACCACTGCCGCCGCCGCGAACCTCCGCGAGCAGCCCGAGGCAGGCGGCTTGCACAAGGTCGAGCACGTCCTCAAAGCCGCGCGGCCCCCCGTGATAGGGATCGGGCACGTCCAGATCCCCGACGGAGAGCGGATCGAACTCGCGCAGCAGCCTGATACGCGCAGAGGACTCCGCGTCGGGCGCCAGCTGGTGCAGGTCGCGCACGTTGCGCCGATCCATCGCGAGCAGCAGGTCGAAGTCCTCGAAGTCCCCCGCCCGCACCTGCCGCGCAGCGCCTTCCAGCGTGATGCCACGTGCGCGAGCCGCGGCGGTGGCGCGCACGTCGGGCGGCTCGCCGATGTGCCACGCGCCGGTGCCGGCGGAGTCCAGGCGGATCTGTCCCTGCAACCCCTCCCGCCGCAGCAGATCGTGCATCACCCCCTCCGCGGTGGGCGAGCGGCAGATGTTGCCCAAGCACACAAACAGCAGAGCCTGCGGTAGCCGCTGCTCCTCGCCGTCCCCCGTATTCGGGCCACTGCGCGGCAACCTCTACTCCTCCTCTCCCAGTTCCAGGACTGCCAGAAAAGCCTCCTGTGGCACCTCGACACGTCCCACCTGCTTCATGCGCTTCTTGCCTTCCTTCTGCTTCTCAAGCAGCTTGCGCTTGCGCGTGATGTCGCCGCCGTAGCACTTGGCGATCACGTCCTTGCGGAATGCCTTGACGGTCTCGCGGGCGATGATGTGCGAGCCGATCGCGGCCTGGATCGGCACGTCGTACTGCTGGCGCGGGATGCGTTTGCGCAGCTTCTCGGTCAGCGTGCGCCCGACGTCGTAGGCCTTCTCGCGGTGCACCACCATCGAGAGCGCATCCACGGGATCGCCCGCGAGCAGCACGTCGAGCTTGACCAGATCGGCGGGCTTCATGCCGCTCAGCTCGTAGTCGAGCGAGGCGTAGCCGCGCGTGCGCGACTTCAGCTGGTCGAAGAAGTCCAGCACGATTTCCGCCAGCGGCAGGTCGTAGGTCATCTGCACGCGCTCGGGAGACAGATAGTGCATGCCGGCGTGCTCGCCGCGGCGTTCCTGGCAGAGCTCCATCACCGCACCCACGTAGGTGCGCGGCGCAATTATCGAAGCGCGGATCATCGGCTCGCGGATTTCGGCGATCGTGCCGGGGTCGGGCATGTCGGAGGGGTTGTGCACCTCGAGCGCCTCGCCGCTGCTCAGCGTCACGTCGAACTCGACGGAGGGCATCGTGGCCATCAGTTCGAGGTCGTACTCGCGCTCCAGGCGCTCGCGCACGATGTCCATGTGCAACAGCCCGAGGAAGCCGCAGCGAAAGCCGAACCCCAGCGCGTCCGAGGTCTCGGGCTCCCAAGAGAGCGCCGCATCGTTGAGCACGAGCTTCTCAAGCGCATCGCGCAGATCCGGGTAGCTGTCGCTGTCGATCGGAAAGAGGCCGCAGAAAACCATCGGCTTCACCTCCCTGTAGCCGGGCAGCGCCTCGGCGGCTTCGGGGGCGCCGGCGCGCGCTGTGACCGTCAGGGTGTCTCCGACACGCAGCAGCGTGACATCCTTGATACCCGTAATCAGATATCCAACCTCGCCCGCCCCCAGCTCGCCTGTGGGCGTCATCTGGGGCGAGAAGCAGCCGATGTCGTCGATGTCGGCCTGCGTGCCCGTGGCCATCGCGTGGATCGCCTGCCCCTTGCGAAACACGCCGTCGACCACGCGGATGTAGGCGATCACGCCGCGGTACTGGTCGAACTCGCTGTCGAAGATCAGCGCTCTTGGTGGCGCGCCGAGGTCGCCCGAGGGCGGGGGCACGCGTGCGATCAGCTCCTCGAGCACCTCTCCCACCCCCGCGCCGGTCTTGCCGCTGATCCGCAGGATGCCCTCGGGCGGCTCGCCGATCAGCTCGCTCACCTCCCCCGCCACCCGCTCGGGCTCGGCCCCGGGCAGGTCGATCTTGTTCAGGCACGGAATCAGCTCGAGTCCGCTCTCGACCGCGAGATAGGTGTTGGCGACGGTCTGCGCCTCCACCCCCTGCGAGGCGTCCACCACGAGCAGCGCCCCCTCGCAGGCGGCGAGCGAACGCGAAACCTCATACGTGAAGTCCACGTGGCCCGGCGTGTCGATGAGATGCAGCTGATAGGTCTCGCCGTCGCGCGCCGAAGTGAAGAACACGCGCACCGCCTGCGCCTTGATCGTGATCCCGCGCTCGCGCTCCAGATCCATCGAGTCGAGCAGCTGCGCGCGCATCTCGCGCGCAGCCACGGTGTGCGTGAGCTCGAGGATGCGGTCGGCGAGCGTCGACTTGCCGTGGTCGATGTGCGCGATGATCGAGAAGTTGCGGATGTGTGCCTGGTCCATCGGAAGGTAGAGGGTAGAGGGGACCCGGAGGCAGGAGTGCGCTAGCGTCTGTACTCCGGCGGATCGCCTACTCGGCCGGAGCCCGCGAGGGCTCAAGCCAGGCAACGCGCCGGTCTTCGGGCCGGCGGCCAGTCCCGGTGGTCGGGAGTGTCAAGCCGCCCAGGCAATAGACACATAGTCCTGGGACGTTAGTAGTAAGCGGCGATCTATGACCGGGCAGTCCGGGCGGGCCTTCGGGTCCGCCCGGCCGCATTCTGGCTGTGGCGGCTCAGGCGCGGCCGAGGCGTCCCATGATGAGGCCGCGCACCTGATGGGCCTCGGGGATGCGCATGAGCAGCACGGCGCGCGAATACACGAGCAGCCCCGCCCCGGCGGCCCCGCCAACGCTGATGATCTGGCCGATGAGGCCCGTGCCAAAGATGGCATTGAGCGCGTACCAGACGACCCACGCGATACCGGCGAGCAGCGCCGAGGCCACGAGGATACGGGCGGTGATCATGGTCGTCTGCGCGCCTTCCACGCGCCCGTTGAGCCCGATGCGCAGGCGGTACATCAGCAGGACGGTCATCACGACATTGGCCGCCAGCGTGCCGATCACCAGGCCGGCGATGCCCAGCGGCTTGTAGAGCGCCACGGAGACGACGATGTCCACGACGATGTTGATCATCGCCATGCGCGTGGGTATCCACGGGCGCTGCACCGCGAAGAAGGTACGCGTGAGCAGCAGATTCAGCCCGCCGAAGGGCAGGCTGATGGCGAACCACAACAGGGCTTCAGAGACCTGTTCGGTCGATTCGGCGTTGAAGTGTCCGCGTTCGAAGATGAGCCGCACGATCGGTGTGGTGAGCACGATCATGAAGGCCGCCGCGGGGATCAACAGAAGGTTGATCTGGCGCATGCCGTTACCCACCGTGCGGCGTATCCCCCCGGGGTCCCGCCGCGAGGCCAAGCGGCTGAGCGCGGGGAACAGCACGGTGGCCACGGCCACGCTGAACATCCCCTGGGGGAGCATGTAGATGCGGAAGGCATTGTCGATCGCGCGGGGGGCGTGTTCGGAGACGAGCGTGCCGAAGGCGGAATTGATGAGCTGGTCGAGGTTGACGATGCCCAGGCCTATGGTGATCGGCAGCATCAGGATGAACACCTGCTTGACGCGCGGGTCGCGCCAGTCGATGTGGAACTGCAGGCGGAAGTCGATTCGCGCAAGGGCGCCAAGAACCATGAGGAACTGCACGCCGGTGGCCACGAGAATGCCGATGGCGTAGGCATAGATCTCGTTCTGGCCGTGGAAGTGCGGGTGCAGCACGACCAGCAGCACGATGATCACGACGTTCCACACCGCCGGGGCGATGGCCTGGATGGTGAAGTGGTCGTAGGACTGCAGGATGCCTACGATCAGACCGCTCAATCCAAGCAGCAGGACCACGGGGAACAGCACCTGCGAGAGCCCCACGGTGAGCGTGTCGAGTTCGGGGCCGAACTTGGGACCGGTGAAGAGCGGCATGATCAGGCCCGCTCCGAGCACGAACAGGGCCGTGATGGCCCCGAACACCAGCAGCATGATCCAGAACAGGGTGGAGGCCAAGCGGAAGGCGTCGCGGCGGCGATCCTGCTGGAGCAGATCGGTGAACACCGGCACGAAGGCTGCCGAGAGAACCGCGTTGCCGAACAGGTTGGCGACGAGGTTGGGGACGAGGAAGGCGATCGTGAAGGCCGAGGCCGGCCCCGAGGTCCCGAAGTAGGAGGCTGCCACGATCTCTCGCACGAGACCCGCCACCCGCGAGATGCCGGTGCCGATCGAGAAGATCGCCGTGTTGACGGCGACCCCACGCCCGGCGGGCTGTTGCGAGGCGGGCACGGTGGCATCTGTTGTGGCGGACAAGGCCGCTATAGTACGGCGCTCCGACGATGGCCAATATCCACTCACAGAAGAAGCGCATCCTGCGCAGCGAGCGCGAGCGCTTGGAGAACCGCAACTACACCTCGGCGATCAAGACCTATTTCCGCGGCCTGCAGGCATCCGTGGCGGAGGGCGACGAGACGAAGGTCGAGGCGGAGCACCGCAGGCTCGTGAGCACGATCGACAAGGCCGTCAAGCGCGGGGCGATGCACCGCAACACCGGCGCACGCAAGAAGAGCCGCGCAGCTCGCGTGCGCGCCGGCAGCAGCGCCTCCTAGGCCGTCATCGCCGCAATCGCGCGCAGCGCGAGCGTATCTTCCTCCAGTCCCGACGCCCGCGAGCGGTCGGCCCCCACGGGCGCCCCCCCGCGCGTGTCCACTTCCAGATCCCCGAGCGCCGCAAGCGCGGCGCGCAGGCGCGAAGGCTCGGAGCGCTGCACATCTCCGACGAAGCGCTCGGCGGCCCGCGGCGGCATGCGCATGCCGCGCCGGACCTCGGCAGCCGACTCGCCCGCCTGCAGGCGCAGGGCGACGGCTATCGCCTCGCGCAGACGGGAGGCCATCAGGTAGGTGAGCCCCGGCAAGCGCTCCCCCTGCTGGCGCAAGCTGAGGTAGGCACGCGTGGCAGCGCCTGCGTCGGCGCCCACGAGCGCGTCGGCCAGCGAGAAAGCGCGCCGCTCCGCGGAGCGCGCGGCGCGCAGCTCGATCTCCTGCACACCGATGCGTACGCCACTGTGTGCCGCTCCATCGGGCCCACCGTCCCCGACGCCCCCCTGCGCCCCTCCGCCGGGCGCACCCTCCCCGGCCACTTCAAGCGAAAGCTTCTCCATCTCGCGCAACAGCCGCTGCTGGCGCTCGCCCACCTGCGCCACGAGCGCCTTGGCGGCGGCCATATCCAGCTGCAAGCCGAGCGCGTCTGCCTGCGCGCGCACCCACTTGGGCAGCTCCCACGGCTTGACGGTGGCCTCCTCCACGACCTGTCCTGCGGCCTGCGCGACGGCCTTGTGCAGCGCGGGGGGCACCTTGCTGCGCCCCTCCTCGCGCGCGAACAGTGCGAGCGTCGTATCGGGCGGCATCGCGGCGATCGCGCCGAGCAGGTCGCGCTGCACCTCAGCGGGCTTCCAGCGCTCGACGCCATCTACGACGATCACGCGCCGGCCCATGGTCATCGTCATCGCGCAGAGCGCCAGCGCGACCCCAGCGGGCGTCCCTTGCTCGCCTTCGAGGATCTCGACACTCGACGCGTCCCCCGCCCCTTCTGCCAGTGCACGCAGACGCGCGCGCCGCTGCGCGATCGCGCCGTGGTCGTCGCCGTGGACGAGGTAGATCGGCTTCAGCTCCGCGGCCACCGGTCGAGTCTATGCCCCCACGCGGTCGCGCAAGGCGCCGCCGATGCGCGCGCGATAATCGTCGGCTCAATGCTCTACCTGCTCGCCATTCTGCTGCTCCTGCTGCTCGCCCTCGTCGCGCGGCTGCTCGTGCAGCAGTCCCGCGGCGCCCGCGCGGAGACCCCCCCGGCGCGTCTGGACGCGAGCGAGACGGAGCGGATCGTGGCTGCCTTCAACGCGCAGATCACCGAGATACAGGGCCAGATCCAGAAGGTCGGCGTGGAGCAGCTGGTGAGCCAGAACAAGAGCGTGCTGGAGGCGGAGACCGCGCGCGGCGAGGAACAGCTGAAGTCCCGCCAGGGCGAGATCGATAAAGGGCTCCTGGAGATGCGCGCGGAGCTCGGCAAGCTGCGCGAGCTGATGCGCGAGGTGGACTCCAAGCGCGGCGAGAGCATCGTCAAGCTCGAGACGGTCACGCGCGAGAGCAAGCAGCAGACCGAACTGCTGCGCTCGGAGACGGGGCGCCTGAACGAGGTGCTCTCCGGCACGCAGGCCCGCGGGCAGTGGGGCGAGCGCATGGCCGAGGACGTGCTGCGCGTGGCGGGCTTCGTCGAGGGCATCCAATACCGCAAACAGCAGCAGCTGGCGGACGGCGCGGCGCGCCCGGATTTCACGTTCTTCGTGCACAACCAGCTGCTGCACATGGACGTGAAGACGCCGATGTCCGAGTACCAGCGCTATCTCGTCTGCGAGAGCGACGCCGAGCGCGAGGCCGCGGCGAAGGCGTTCCGGCGCGACGTGCGCCTGCGCATCCGGGAGGTGACCACGCGCGACTACATCGACCCGGAGGGCGGCACGCTCGACTACACGCTCGTGTTCATCCCCAACGAGCAGGTGTATGGCTTCATCCACGAGCACGACCCGGAGCTCCTGGAGGTGGCGTTGCGCAGCAAGGTGGTGCTGTGCTCGCCACTCACGCTGTTCGCGATCCTCGCGGTGATCCGCCAGGCGAGCGATAACTTCAAGCTGACGCAGCAGACGAACGCGATCCTGCAGGCGTTGGGGGGCTTCAACAACGAGTGGGGCAAGTTCAAGAGCCAGATGGACAAGCTCGACAACGCGCTGAAGCGCTCGCGCGTGGCCTACGACGACCTGGCGGGGGTGCGTACGCGCCAGCTGGACCGGCAGGTCGATCGTGTGGAGGCGCTGCGCTTGAACGCTGGGCTCGCGCAGTTGGAGGGCCCCCAGGAGTCCGCACCGATCCAAGAGCCCGCACCGATGGCCGATGAAGGCTACGACGACGTGCAGGCCGAGCTTGGCGAACTGTCGGTGGCGCGCATCAGCGCACCGCCACCGCCGGTCGAGACCCGGCGCAGCTGACCTCGCCTTCGCGCCTGCGGCGCACCCTCGCTCAGCGCACCACGAGGTTGACCAGCTTGCCGGGCACGACGATCTCCTTGACGATCTCCTTGCCGTCGAGGTGCGTCTGCACGTTGGGCGCCATCAGGCACAGCTCCTTGAGCTCCTCCGGCGAAGCATCTGCGGGTGCCTGCACTCGGTCGCGCAGCTTGCCGTTGACCTGACACACCAGCTGGTAGACGTCGCGCTCCAGCAACGCGGGGTCGGCCTGCGGCCATGGCTGCTCCCACACGCGCTCGCCCGTGAGACAGTCGTAGACCTCGGCGCTGACGTGCGGCGCAAAGGGGAACAGCAGCGACGCAGCGGTTGACAGGGCGAAGCGCTGCGTCGCGACGCCGGCCTGATCGCGCAGGCGCGAGCATTCGTTGAGCAGCTCCATCACGGCGCTGATCGCCGTGTTGAAAGCGAAGCGGCGCAGGTCGTGCGAGACCTTGTCGATCGCCCAGTGGGCCTTGCGCGACAGCTCCAGGTTCGCCTCCTCGGAGGAGGTGCCCGTCTCCTCCCGCTCGGCGATCTCAGCCGCCAGGCGCCAGAGCCGCCCGAGGAAACGATGCACCCCCTCGACCCCCGCGTCGGACCAGTCGGCGTCCTGGTCGGGCGGAGCGATGAAGAGGATGTAGCAGCGCGCCGTGTCCGCCCCGAGGCGCTCAACGATGGAAGTCGGCGAGACGACGTTGCCCCTGGACTTGCTCATCTTGGCGCCGTCCTTGGTAACCATGCCCTGTGTGAAGAGCGCCTGGAATGGCTCCTGGAAGTCCAGGTGACCGAGATCGGCGAGCGCCTTGGTGAAGAAGCGCGCATACATGAGGTGCAGGATCGCGTGCTCGACGCCGCCGATGTACTGGTCGACGGGCATCCACTGCGCGAGCGCCGGCTTAGCCCAGGCCGCCGCTTCGTTGGCGGCATCGCAGTAGCGCAGGAAGTACCAGGAGGAGTCAACGAAGGTGTCCATCGTGTCGGTCTCGCGTTTTGCCTGTCCGCCGCACGATGGACACGTGGTGTTGACCCAATCCTCAGCGGCGGCCAGCGGCGAGCGCCCGCGCGGGGCGTAGTCCTCGACGTCGGGCAGCTCCACAGGCAGCTGCTCCTGCAGCACGGGCACCATGCCGCACTCCGCGCAATACACCACAGGTATCGGACAGCCCCAGTAGCGCTGGCGCGAGACGAGCCAGTCGCGCAGACGGTAGTTGACCGAGGCATGCCCCTTGCCTTCGCGGTCGAGCCACTGCACGATCGCGCCGAGGGCATCGCGGTTGTGCATGCCGTCGAAGTCGGGGTGGGAGTTGACGAGCGCGCCATCGCCGGTGTAGGGCAGGCGCTCCCCATCTCCTCCCTCGGGCAGGCTCTCCCCATCCCCTCCCTCGGGCGGAGCACCCTCGATCACCCGGCGAATCGGCAGGTCGTAAGCCCGTGCGAAGGCATGGTCGCGTTCGTCGTGGGCAGGCACAGCCATGATCGCGCCGGTGCCGTACTCCATCAACACGTAGTCGGCGACGAACATGGGGATCTGCTCACCGTTGACGGGGTTGGTGACGGTGCGCCCGAGCGGCACGCCCGTCTTGGTCCTCTCAAGAGAACCTCGCTCCTCGCTGGACTCCGACAGCGCGTGGTTGATGTAGTCGCGCACCTGTTGCTCGTGCGGGGTGCCCTGTGCGAGGCGCAGCACATCCGGGTGCTCGGGGGCCATCACAAAGAAGGTGGCGCCGAAGAGCGTGTCTGGACGGGTGGTGAAGACGGGGTAGTCCACGCCGATGCCCTCGCAACGGAAGGTGACCTCGGCCCCCTCGGAGCGCCCGATCCAGTTGCGCTGCATGGTCTTGACGTGCTCGGGCCACTCGATTGCGTCCAGATCGCTCAGGAGCCGCTCGGCGTAGTCGGTGATGCGTAGGAACCACTGCTCGAGCTGGCGCACTTCCACGAGCGCGCCGCAGCGCTCGCAGTGGCCGTCGACGACCTGCTCGTTGGCGAGCACCGTCTGATCGACGGGACACCACTTCACGGCGGCCTCCTTGCGGTAGGCCAAGCCGGCCTGGAGCAACTCCAGGAAGATCCACTGCGTCCAGCGGTAGTAGCGCGGTTCGTGCGTGCCGAACTCGCGCGACCAATCGATGGAGATGCCCCAGGAGCGGAAGTCTCGCTGGAAGGAGGCGATCGAGGCGGCGGTGGAGTCGCGCGGGTGCACACCCGTCTTGATGGCGTGGTTCTCGGCCGGCAGTCCGAAGGCGTCGTAGCCCATTGGGTGCAGCACGCGGTGGCCGAGCCGCCGGTGGAAGTGCGCGATGGCGTCTCCGACGGAGTAGACCTTGAGATGGCCGATGTGCGGCTCGCCGCTGGGGTAGGGCAGCATCTCGAGCACGTAGGACTTCGGCGCCCCATCGGCCCCTGGCCCGCCGGCCCTCCCGGCCCCGACCGCTCCGGACCCGCTCGCCCCGACTGCGTCGTCGTTGGAGACCTCCCAGGTGCGCTCCTGCGCCCACACCCGCTGCCAGCGCGGCTCTATCTCCGAGGGGTCGTAGCGGCGTTCCTCGCTCATCGAAGAGCGGAGGTTAGCGAGGCCGCGCGGCGAGACCTCACGAGCCGCTCACCACCTCTCGCCCAGCGAGCGCCAAGGCCGCGCGCCCTTGCGCTCAGCGGCCGTTGCCGAAGATGCGCAGCAGCGTGAGGAAGATGTTGATGATGTTGATGAAGACGCCCGTGGCGATCCACACGACATCGCGCTCGGTGGCCTGGCGCTTGATGATCTGGAAATAGATCGCCAGGTAGGCAGAGACGATCGCGTAGATCGCCAGGTTGAGCACGAGGTGTTCGCCGCTGCCGACGAGGATCAGCACGATCCACAGCGCGAAGACGCCCATCAGCGCGAAGAACAGGGGGCGCATCCAGCGGATCAGATCGCGCGAAGTGGCGAAGCCGTAGGAGCCCATCACGCCCACCGTGAGCGCCGTGCCGCCGGCGGCCTGGTAAAGCGCGGTCTGGTCGTAGGTGGCGTAGTGGTTGATCATCGGGCCCATACCGAGGCCGAGCAAGAGGGCGAGACCGAACATCCAGGTCATTCCGATGGGCCCCTCGCGCAGGGCGGGCACGAACATCTGCACGATCAGCATGCCGAGCGTGCCGAACCAGCAGATCTCGGCGGTGCCAAAGCTGAGGTCGCGCCCGATGTAGCTGCCGGCGGCGGCGAAGGCCAGGGCGATGGCGACGAGCCACATGACCTGGCCGAGCAGGAAGGTGGAACTGGCCGCGCGTGCGCCGGCGTTGGCATCGAAGATGCTCAGCGAATTGGCCGAGCTGGATGAGGATGAGCGTCCAGATGCCATCTGTGTCGTCCCTTGATCGAACCGCTGGTCTGTGGAGCCAGATTAGCGGAACGCCAGGTCGGCGCAAGGCGTCGCCAGGTGCCCTCCCGTCCGCCCACCCGATCGGCTCACCCCCACCGCCGCGCCCCGGGGCGACGAGCTCACTGGCCACGCGTGCGGGCGCGCACGGCCTGCACGATCGCCGCGGGCGCCGTGCGCGGCGAGCCGGCCTGGAATGGGGGCTGCGGGTCGTACTCGATCCCCAGCTGGATGGCCTGCGCAACCTGCTCTCCGGCGATGCGCGCGGCGAGTGCGAGCGCCATGTCGATTCCTGCGGAGACCCCGGCGGCAGTGACGAGCTTGCCGTCGAAGACGACGCGCTCGGACACGGGCACGGCACCGAGCGCGCCCAGCTCGTCCATCGCCGCCCAGTGCGTGGTGGCGCGCTTGCCCTCGAGCAGGCCGGCAGCGGCGAGGATCAGCGATCCCGTGCACACCGAGGCGGTCCACGTGGAGGTCGTGTGCGCCTGGCGCAGCCACTGGTGTATGGGACCGTCGTCCATCAGCGCCATCCGCCCGGGCCCGCCGGGGACGAGCACGACATCGGGCGCCGGCACCTCGGCGATCGGCGTATCCGCCGTGAGAGCCAGCACGCCCGTGTCCGTGCGTTTGGGACCGGCCTGCTCGGCCACAAACACGGTGGTGGCGTCGGGCAGCCTACTCAGGACCTCGTAAGGACCAACGGCGTCGAGCGCGGTGAGGCGATCGTAGATGAGGATGGCGATGTTCATGCGAGTGCGTTCTCCTTGTGGATGATGGGTGTGCTGTGAAAGCGACGGCGATACTCAGCGGGGCCGACACCGAGCGCGCGCAGAAACACGCGGCGCATGGTCTCGGGCGTGCCAAAGCCACAGCCTGCGGCAATGGCGCCGATCGACTCAGCGGTCTCCTCCAGGTGCCGCCGCGCGGCCTCCAAGCGCACCTGCTCGACGTAGCGCGCGGGCGTGACGCCGACCTCGGCGCTGAAGCTGCGCGCGAAGTGGCGCGGGCTCATATGGGCGCGCCCGGCCATTGCCTCGACCGACAGGTCCGCGGCGGGGTTCTCAAGGGCATGGCGCTGTGCCTCACGTAGGGGGGCGCGAACGGGCTGCTGCGAGGAGAGGGTTGCGCTGAACTGCGACTGGTTGCCGGGGCGACGCAGGAAGAGCACGAGATGCCGGGCGATAGCGAGCGCGAGCTCACGATCGTGATCCTCCTCGACGAGCGCCAGCGACAGGTCCATACCGGCGGTGACACCGGCGGAGGTCCAGATGTTGCCGTCGCGCAGGAAGATCGGCTCGGGATCGACGGCGACCGCCGGATAACGGCGGGCAAGCTCATCGGCGGAGGCCCAGTGCGTGGTGGCGCGACGGCCATCGAGCAGGCCGGCCTGGGCGAGCAGGAAGGCACCGGTGCAGACCGAGGCGGTGCGCTTGGCCCGGCGCGCGGCCTGCGCGAGCCACGCGATCAGCGCGGGGTCCGCGGCGGCCTCATGGCTGCCATAGCCACCGGCGACGATGAGCGTATCGATGCGAGACGGCGCCTCGCGCAGATCGCCGTGGGGCACGATCGTGAGGCCGCTCGACGTGGCAAGCGGCCTGCCGTCGCAACTGAGCACGCGCACGCGGTAACCCTGCGCGGGTGGTGGGCAGTCTCGCCCGCGTGGGGAGCCATGCTCGCCTGGGGAGTCCTGCTCGCCTGCCGAGTCCTGCTCGCGTAAGGAGCCCCGCCCGCCTGCCGAGCCCTGCTCGCGTAGGGAGCCCTGCCTGCATGCGTTCTGCACGCCAAGCAGCAGGTGCGCGCCCGTGAACACCTCGAGTGGGCCCGTGAGGTCGAGGCTCTGCACGCCTGGGTAGACCAGCATGACAATCTCGCGCGGGGCGACATCGCGCGCAGCAGCGGGTGAGGAGAGGCGGCTCATGGCAACGATCATCCCCCAGCGCGGCGCTGTCTGCAAGGACCGATTCCCAACATTTCCTGCCATCACCGGGCACGGTGCCGCCCACCGCCCGGCGCCGCTCTACGATGCCTCGATGGGGTCCGAGCAGGCGGCGGAGCACGTGCGGCGGATCGTCGCGGCCGCCGAACGCACGGCGGCGGAGTTGCGTGAGCACGCGGAGGAGCGAGCGCGCGAACGCATCGCGGAGGCAGATCGCGCTGCCGAGAGCCGCATCAAAGCGGCCGAGGACGAGGCTGCCGAGCTGCTGCAAGGAGCAAGGACGCAGGCCACGAAGCTGGTGGAGGGAGGGCGTGCGCAGGCAGCGACACTGCTGGAGGCCGAACTGGAGGAGCAGCGCGGGCGGGCGCGGGAGCAGGCCAACCAGATGCGCGCCGAGGCCCGCAACGAGGCCCACGCGATCGTCGCGGAGGCCCATACGGCCGCGCGCGAGGTGCAGCGCGAGGGCAGCGAGATCTCACGCAACCTGCGCGAGCTATCCGTATCCATGCGCAACAACGCCGAGCGCCTGCTGCGCGACGTGCGCCTGGCGCACGGCAGCATGACGGCGCACCTGGATCAGGCGACCCCCGGCAGCGAGCCGCGCACCGGACGCGCGCAGCCGGCGCGCGACAGTGACGAACTGGAGGTGCCGGAGTTCCTACCGCGCGACAGGTGAGGGGCTCGCCATCGTCCTGCGGAGCGCCCTCGCCTTGAGCAGCCCCTCCCCCGCCCTCCTCGAGCGGCGCAGGCAGGTCGGCTAGACTTGCCCTCGACCTCGGGGCTATAGCTCAGCTGGGAGAGCGCCTGCATGGCATGCAGGAGGTCGCCGGTTCGATCCCGGCTAGCTCCATTGGGAAAATGCCTGCAAAATGGCATCTTTTAACGACGACTGTGGTCATGCTTGAGTCTTGCCGTGGCGTCGATGTCGTTCATGGGCCTATTCATGGGCCCAAACGCAATGCCTTGCTTAAGGCCGGAGCCGACTTCCGCTCCCAGTGGAAAGGAGCGGCCAACCGAGGCCTGACCCGGCTTCTCCTCCTCGGCGTCCGTTGCGCAAACCTCGTCCTTGGCCGCTGGAGACGCTCGCAACCCGGTCGGAAGCAGAAGCACGCCGCTTCGCGACTGGCTGACGGGAGTCTTCGCCGGTAGCCTGACGCCGTAATGGGCGCTCCTTGGGACGCGGGCACGTATGACCGATCGAGCGAGCCTCAGCAGGCGTGGGCCTCAGAGGTGCTCGCACGGTTCGAGGGCATTGCTCAGGACGCGACCGTGCTCGACGTCGGCTGCGGCACCGGACGAGTTACGGAGGCGCTGCTAAAACTCGTTCCACGTGGCCGCGTGCTGGCCATGGACGCGTCGGCAGACATGGTCGCGCTCGCGCGTCGCAGGCTCGGCGACCGCGCCGAGGTGTGGTGCCAGGACGCACTGGATCTCGACGCCGACGAGCCCGTCGATGCGATCCTCTCGACAGCTACGCTGCACTGGGTCACAGACCACGATCGCCTCTGGGCGCGGCTCGCGCAGGCGCTGCGACCAGGCGGGAAGCTCGAGGTTCAGTGCGGAGGAGAGGGCAACATCGATGGCGTGCGCGAGGTCATCGAGGAGGTCGCCCGTGACAGCGCCCCCGAGCTCGTGGGCTGGTCGCCGTGGATCTTCGCAGGACCCCAAGAAACGGAACGGCGCCTGCGAAGGGCTGGGTTCACCCAGACACGATGCTGGCTTGAGGAGCGCCCAACCTATCCGCAGGACGTCGCCGCGTTCGTCCCCACGTCGATTCTCGCCGCGCACCTTGCGCGCCTGCCCGAAGAGCGCCGCGCGCAGTTCGCCGCCGCAGTCGTGGCGGGAATCCGTCTGCCGCTGGACTACGTGCGCCTCAACATCTCAGCCGTCCGCGGCCCGAGCTGAAGGGCGCTGCCGACGGACGGACGGATGCTTCGGCCGTGAATACGAGCGTGTCAATAACCGCCTAACCGCCACCCAGACTGTCGAGAAGGACGAAGACGGGGTTTGGGCCGCGGTCAGGCATGCGTAGCTTTGAGAGACGGGTCGTGGGTCAGGCCAACCGGTGGGTAACGGAGCGTCGGGTGGACAGGGACTATGGTGAGGCGGGTGAGCGATAGATATGTCCCGGCGGCTGGTCTTGCGATGCTCACGCCTCTCTACGACACCATCAACGCGATTGCGATGCGGCAGGGACGATGGCGTCCACGGCTCGTCGAGCGAGCGGTCGGCTCTGGCGCTCCGACGCGAGTCCTGGATCTCGGTTGTGGTACTGGCGAGATGGCGCTGGCGATCGCTCGTGCTTCTCGGGCAGTGACGCTGATCGGCGTCGACGGCGATGCTGAGGTGCTGAGGCGAGCAGCCGCGAAGGCGCGGGCGGAGGGTGTCGAACTCGAGCTCCACGAGGCGCTGGCCGATCGCATCCCGCTTGCGGACGCGGACGTCGAGTGTGTCGTGAGCACGCTGCTGTTTCACCATCTCGGACCCGAGGCGAAGCGTGCGGCGCTCACTGAGACACGGCGTGTCCTCGCCCCCGGCGGACGGCTCTTGGTATGCGACGTAGGCCGCGCCAGCGATCCGATAATGCGCGCCGCGTTCTTTGCCGTGCAGCTATTCGATGGGTTTGCAAACACGCGCGAGCATGCGCAAGGCGCACTTCCCGACATCGTGTCGCAGGCCGGATTCTCGGCTGTCACCGTGTTCGGCCGATACCGCACCGGCGGAGGCACCCTCGACCTGATCGAAGCGCTGCGCTAGATCCCTCCGGACGAAGTGTTTGCCGCCAGCAACGCGCCCCCACCCCAACGCGCTCCCGCCCCTATCCCTCGGGTTGCGCTCGCGAGCGCGTAGGGCGTGATTCATTTGGGATGCCAGCGCAGTAAGACGTTTGTCATACGATGCCGGGTGTCACTCTGGACGAAGGTGAGGGCTGGTGGCCGAGTGTCTTGATGTTGTCGTGGTTGGTGCGCGGTGCGCCGGCTCGCCGCTGGCGACGTTGCTAGCGCGTCGTGGGTTGCGTGTCGCAGTGGTGGAGCAGGCGACGTTTCCACGCGACACGCTCTCTACGCACTATTTCGAGGCGCGGGCCTTGGCGTTCCTGAACCGCGTGGGGGTGATCGAGCAGATTCGCGCAACCGGCGCACCGTTTGTCGGCCGCAACGACGTGCGCTTCGACGATCTCGAATACGTTGCGCGCATCCCGCAGCGGCCCGGTGATGTCGGCGGCGGGGTCTCGGTGCGTCGCATGCTGCTCGATCCGATCCTCGCCGACGCTGCCGCCGCGGCGGGCGCCGAGCTGCACATGGGCAGCAGGGTCACCGGCCTGGTGCGAGACCGAGGCCGCGTCGCGGGGGTCCGGATCGGCCGGGATGGCTCTGAGAGAACGCTGAGGGCGCGTTTGGTGGTGGGCGCCGATGGGCGTAACTCGACGGTCGCGCGCCTCGCGGTGGCTCGTAAGTACAACCTCACGCCCAACCAGCGGTTCGCGTACTGGTCCTTCTTCGAGGGCGCCGAGCCAGGCCCCGATCCGGCGTTCATCTTCCACCGCTGGGACGACCGGGTCGTGCTGGGCGCACCCGCCGACAGCGGGCTGTATGAGGTCGTAGTGATCCCCGATCTACGCGAGCTACCCCGGTTTCGAGGAGACCTGGTTGGCAGCTTCATGGAGTACGCGTGCAGCTGCCGGCCGGTGGCGCAAACGCTGTCTAACGCGCGCCGGGTTGGGAGGATCTTCGGGATGCTGCGCTGGGAGGGGTTCTTCCGGGAGGCCACCGGTCCAGGCTGGGTGCTGGCGGGCGACGCCGGGCACTTCAAGGACCCCTCAGCGGGCCAGGGGATCCAGGATGCCTTCGGGCAGGTCGATGCGCTCGCGCCGGCGATCGCCACCGGCTTGGAAGGTTCCCCCGAGCACCTCGACCGCGAACTCACGGCCTGGCGTCGCTGGCGCGACCGGGACGCCGCCGAGTACTACTGGCTGGCAACCGATATGGGCAAGGCTGGACGGGCTCCCGCCGTGCAGGGCGAGATCATGACGCGGATACTCGCGCAGGGCAAGATCGACATGGCAACGGACCTGTTCAACCATCGCTCGCGGCCTTCGCGGGTCCTTACGCCACAGCGCTTGCTGGGCGCCACCGGCCGGCTGCTCGCACGTCCGGGCAGCAACCGACGCGAGATCCTCGGCGACGTCGCCACGCTCGTGGCCGAGAACCTCAAGCGCAGACGCCTCGACCGTTGGCCAAGGTACGCCGCGCTGGGCAAGTCACTCGACGCCGGCACCACCGAGGTAGACAACGACACACCGGCCATCACCGTTTGATCGCCCTTCGTCTCACCGCGCAGCTGCTGGCGGGCGCGCCGGCACGCGACCCGACTGCCGTCGCCGACCGGCTGCTCGCCATCCAGGGGCAGGACCCGCGCGGCGCGCGTCTGGCCATCCGCGCACGCACCAGCGGGTGCTCCGCCGCCGACGTAGACCGGGCACTCGGCGAGCGCGCGCTGCTCATCACCTGGCTGAACCGCGGCACCCTGCACCTCGTGCGCAGCGAGGACTACCACTGGCTGCATGCCCTCACCGCACCCGGCCAGCTCACCGCCAATGCACGGCGGCTCGCCCAAGAGGGCCTGCCGCCCGACGCCGCCGAACGCGGGGTGCAGGTCATCGAGCGCTCGCTTGCCGCCGACGGGCCGCTCACACGCCAACAGCTGCGCCAGCGCCTCGCCACCGCCGGGGTCCGCACCGAGGGCCAGGCGCTCGTGCACTTGCTGCTGCTCGCCTCGCTGCAGGGCCTCACCGTGCGGGGACCCGTCATTGGCGGCCATCACGCCCACGTGCTCGTGCGCGACTGGCTCGGCCCTCCCCCGCCGATCGACCGCTCACGCGCGCTGGCGGAGCTCGCTCGCCGCTACCTGCTTGGGCACGGCCCAGCTGACGAGCGCGACCTCGCCAAGTGGGCCGGGCTCCCACTGCGCGACATCCGCCATGGGCTGCACGCCATCGCACCCCAGCTCACGCGACGCCCCGACGGGCTGCTCGACCTCGCCGGGCGCCCCTCCGCAGCGGCGCTACCACCGCCGCGCCTGCTCGGCGCATTCGACCCCATCTTGCTCGGCTGGCGCTCGCGCGACTCCATCCTCGGTCCCCACCGCACCGTCGTCACGGTCAACGGGCTCTTCCGGCCCTTCGCGCTCATCCGCGGCCGTGCGGCCGCCACCTGGAGCATGCCCCGCGGAGAGATCGTGCTGGAGCCCTTCGGTCGCCTCACGCGCAGGGACGCCGCCGCGCTCAGCAGCGACGCGCAGGACGTCATCCGCTACCTCGCCGACGGGACGCCCGCGGGTGGCAGGATTAACGTCGTGCCATTGACTACCGGGCCGGCCGTTCCGTAAGGCCCCTCAGGCTGACGCGGAGTCCGAAACAAACCCTCAGATTCAGGCCGTTAGCTCCGGTAGACCTTCGGGACTGATTTGGACGAAACCGCCAGCCAGGCAGAGGCTGTCCCGGGCTCAAACCAGCCCATTTGCAGCCAGTTCGCCATGCCCCCGGCAGGATTCGAACCTGCGACCCTCGGATTAGAAGTCCGACGCTCTATCCAGCTGAGCTACGGGGGCTTGTGCTCCCCACAGTGTGGCCTATGATCGCCCGCGCTCGCACCCAACGCCCGCCCGGCCCCGCCCGGGCGCCGACCGGCGCATTACCCCAGCCGAACCCGCGCCTTAGGCAATCTTGATCCGAAAGCTGTAAAAGTTATCCCCATGAGCTCTACACCCGGCACCGATCCCAATCCCACCCGCAAGGAGCGCCGCGAGCAGGCGCGCGCCGAACGCAAGGCAGTCGAGGCCGCGCAGCAGGCGGGCGCGCAGCGCAAGCGACTGCTGCAGCTGGGCGGCGTGGTCGTCGTCGTGGCCGCGATCATCGCGATCATCCTGCTCAGCACCGGCGGCAGCAGCAGCGCACCCCCGCTGAAGAAGGGCCAGACGGGATCGAGCGTGCCACACTCCGCTGAAGTGCAGGCTCGCTTCGCGGGGATCCCCCAGAAAGGCACCGAACTGGGCAGCCCCACGGCGCCCGTGACGATGCAGGAGTTCGTGGACCTGCAGTGCCCCTTCTGCCGCGAGTACACGCTCAGCGTCTTCCCCACGCTTGTCGCGAACTACGTGCGCACGGGCAAGCTGCGGATGGAATTCCACAATTTCGACATCATCGGGCCCGACTCGATCAAGGCGTCGAAGATGGCCCTGGCCGCCGGGCTGCAGAATCGCCTGTGGAACTTCGCCGACCTCTTCTACAACAACCAGCAGGAGGAGAACTCGGGCTATGTCACCGACCCCTTCCTCACACAGATCGCCGGCGGCGTACCCGGCCTGAACGTCAGCAAGGCGCTCACCGAACGCTTCTCGCCGGCGATCGAAGCGAAGATCAACAGCGACAACCAGCTCGCGCGCGTGTACGGCTCGCAGTACGCCAACCTGCCCGTGCCAGGGTTCAACGGGACGCCGTCCTTCCTGCTCTACAAGTCAGGAACCACGCCGCAGCTGTTCAGCCCCACTTCGCTCACCGAACCGGCCGTGTTCGAAACGGCGATCAACAAGATCCTGAAGGGGTAACAGCGTCCGATGAGCTCCTCGGCGCTCAGGAAGACAATGATCGGCCTCACGCTGCTTGGCACGGGTGTGGCCAGCTATCTCACGATCGCCCACTACTCCGGCACCGTCACGATCTGCCCGCTGCACGGCGGCTGCGAGACCGTGCAGCACTCCCAGTACTCCGCGCTGGACGGCGTGCCCGTCGCCCTGATCGGCCTGATCGGCTACATCGTGATCCTCGGCGTGCTGCTGTCCCCGGTCAGCGAGACCACGCGCTTCGTGCTGGTCCTGCTCACGGTCGGCGGTTGGGGATTCTCGGCCTATCTCACTTACCGCGAGCTCTTCTCGATCCATGCCATCTGCCCGTGGTGCGTGAGCAGCGCGATCATCATGACGATCCTTGCCTGCCTGTCGGTTTGGCGCTTTCTGCTCGGCGACCCCGCCGCTGCCAAGAAACCCTCTCCGGGCACCGGCGCTGCCGACGCGGCGAGCACCGCGGCTATCCCGACGCCCTAATCCAGGCGCCCACGGATGACCCCGACGCGCCCCCCAGCCGCTCCCGGCAGCTTCGACCCGGAGGAGTCCGAGCGCCAGAAACGCGCGGCGGCGATCGCGGCCGCGGAGCTCGTGCGGGACGGCGCGCGGCTCGGACTGGGAACCGGATCGACGGTCGCCCACCTGCTGCCGGCGCTCGCCGCGCGTGGACTGCGCGGATTGCGCTGCGCTGCCACCTCGCCGGCCACCGAGCGTGCCGCCCTGGCCCTCGGGTTGAGCGTGGAGGCACTCGATGACCTCGGGGAGCTGGATATCGCGATCGATGGCGCCGACCAGATCGACCCGACCGGCTGGCTGGTCAAAGGCGGGGGCGCCGCGCACACGCGCGAGAAGATCGTGGCTGCCGCCGCGCGGCGCTTCGTTGTGATCGCCTCGGCCGAGAAAGCTGTCGCCGCGTTGGGCGCGCCCGTTCCGCTTGAGATCCTGGGCTTCGGCGCCGGCAGCACGCTGCGCCTGCTCGATCCCGCGCGACTGCGCGAGGCGCCCCTGAGCCCCGACGGCAACCTGATCGCGGACTACTTCGGCCCCGTCGGCGACCCCGCCGCGCTCTCGGCCCGGCTCTCCGCCACGCCCGGCGTCGTCGAGCACGGACTGTTCGCACCGGCACTCGTGAGCGACGTGCTGATCGCCGGGCGCAACGGCGTCGAGCATCGGCGAGGCGAAAAACCGCCGGCCTGACACCGCGGGCCACCGCCGGCCCGACGGCGGGGTCCGCACCAAGGCCGGCGCCGCGCGCCACTGCCGGCCCAACGCCGCCGGCAACACCACGCCTGGCGCCGCGGGCCACACCAAGCCCGACACCACTTGCCACCGCCGAGCGCCCCTGCGACCACCCGGCCGCCGCCGAGCGCCCCTGCGACCGCCCGGCTGCCGCCCTCATATCGAGACCATCCCCAGTTCGTCCAGGTGCCAGGCGCAGCGAGACGCCCACACCAGATGGCCCGAGACGTGGACCACGCCGTGTTCGCGCAGACGCTCCAGCGCCTCGGCGATGGCCGCCGGCTCGATGTCGTAGATCTCGCGCTCGAGCTCCGCCCGCGCCCACCGCTCATCGTGATCGTCGCGCAGCACCTGCAGGACCACTGCCCGCTCCGCGATCTCCTCGTCCTTCAGCCGATAACCACTACGCTCACTTCGCATGGGAAGCACCGCCCTTTCCGTGCACAGCCCCGGCGCGGCACCACCCGCGTCGGGGCCATCCGATTCGTTGAACCATCGAAACCAACCACGCCTGCCGGACGGACCAGCCCCAAACAGCGCGATTTTCGGCCCGAATCGACGAAGTTGGCGCGAAAACGACTTCCGGCTCGTCCGTGGCAGCCGATTGAGCTGTCGAGCGATTCAACCGTCGAACGACGTTGAACAACTCAGCATCGGCAGCCCAACCGTCGAACGCCTCAACCGTCGAGCTCTTCAACCGCCGAACGCCTCAACCGTCGAGCTCTTCAACCGCCGAACGCCTCAACCGTCGAACGGCCCAACCGTCGCACACCCCAACGGTCGCACACCTCAACCGTCGAGCTGCACGCGAAAAGACTCCGATGCCTGCACCGTCGCGCCCACGGCGTGCACCCGATCGGCGAGCCAGTGATCGGAGGTGACCACCCGCACCGTCCCCGGCTCGGGATCGCCGGCCAGCAGCCGCACGATCTCATCATCGGCTGAGTCGCGGCGCGGCCGGGGCGCGTGTGCGACCCGGATCACCGTCGAGCTGATCGGCGGTCTGGGGGGCTGCTCGAACACCACCGTGACGTCCTCCCCGTTGGCGACGGCCCAGCGCTCGAGCAGACCGACCAGCCGGACCATCGCCTCGTGGCGATCCTCCCACCAGCCATCGGGACGCGTCCCGATCACGTTCATGCCATCCACCAGCCATCGCACCCTTCACAGAGTACGTTTTCCGCTGTTCGAAAGTTGCCAATCCGTGCCCTTCCGCCCTCCGAAGCTGCCACCCCGCGCCGCCGGGCCGCGATGCTCACGCTCTTGTCTGGCAGGCGCTTGTCTGCTGGCGTAAAGTATTTGGCATGTCGGCCTCCGCTCCGACCCAGCGATCGGGGACCACCCGCCCGGCGCGTGTGGCCGTGCTCGACGTGCTCGGCGATACCTGCGTCGACCTCGACCGCGATGCCCTCGCGAGCGCGCGCCTGCAGGTGATCGCGCAGGCCGTCACGTTGCGCACGATCGACTCGGGGAGCCTGCCCGTCGAGCTCGAGCGCAACAAATGCGGCGTGCTCGTCTGCAGTGGCTTCTTCCTGCGCGAAGTCACGCTGCGCGGACGCACCACGGCCGAGCTGGTGGGGCCCGGCGACGTCCTGCTGTCCTCGCCCACGACCACCGAGCTGCTCCCCTGTGGCGTCTCGTGGCGCCTTGGCGAAACCGTGCGGCTCGCGCCGCTCGACGAGGACTTCCTGCGTCACGCGGCGCCGTGGCCCGCGATCTTCGGCGCGATCGCGCGCCGCCTCGGCGATCGCGCCGCACGTCTGGCCGTGGAGCGCACGATGCTGGCGATCCCCAGCGTGGAGATGCGCATCGTGTTCTTCCTGGATCATTGTGCACGGCACTGGGGACGGGTGCGACCCGAGGGGGTCGTGGTCCCGGTCGCGCTCACCCACGAGCTGCTTGGCCTGCTCGTCGACGCGCGGCGCCCCACGGTGACCACCGCCATCGGCCGGCTGCGCGAGCAGGGAGTGTTGGAGCAGCGCCCCGACCGCACGTGGCTGCTGCGCGCACGCACGGCCGGCGAGCTGATCGACCGCATCATCCCGCCCACGCCCGCCAGGCGCAAAAGCAGGCCCCTGGCGTTGGCGCCACCGGATCAGCCGATCGGCCAGCGACTGCTCGATCAGCGGCTGCGCCTGGCGCACGTGCGCGACCGCCACGAACTTGCCCTTGCCACGATGCGCGACCGCGCCGACATGCTGCGTGTTCGCAGCGGCACGCTGCGCAGCACGCTGCTCGCCGCCCAGCACAACAGACGCCACGCGCGCGCACCCGAATGAGCCCGCCGGATGCGCGCGCCGTGTTCGTGGGCGCCTCCGCCGGTGGGGTGGAGGCGCTGGCCGAGCTGGTCGCCGCGCTGCCACCGGACTTCCCCGTGCCGGCACTGGTCGTGCTGCACGTCAGCCCCCGCGGGACCAGCGTGCTGCCAGAGATCCTCACGCGAGTGGGTGCCCTGACGGCGCGCAACCCGCGCGATGGCGAGCGTTTGCGCCCGGGGGTGGTTTACGTCGCGCCGGGCGGCGCCCACATGGTCGTAAAGAATGGCTGCGCGCGCTTGAACGAGGGACCGACCGAGCACGGGGTGCGCCCGGCGGTGGACACTCTGTTCCGCAGCGCCGCCCGCGTCTATGGGCCGGGAGCGGTGGGCGTCGTGCTCTCGGGGATGCTCGACGATGGCACCGCCGGCCTGCTGGAGATCAAGCACCACGGCGGCGTGGCGATCGCCCAGGACCCCGGCTCGGCGGCCTTTCCAGAGATGCCTCGCAGCGCGATCGAAAATGTGGCTGTCGACTACGTGCTCACACCGGCGGAGATCGGCGCCATGATCGACGCGCTCGTGCGCCGCGCGCCGCCGACGGCGCCAGCGCCAACGTCAGCGTCAGCCGGCGACACACCGGCGCATCCGGCCACGGGCACCGAGGTGAAAGATGGCTGGCAGCCGCCGGGGATGCGCACGGAGGTCACCTGTCCGACCTGCCGCGGCGTGCTTTGGGAGGAGGTCGAGGGCGGGCTTACGATGTACCGTTGCGCGACCCGACACGCTTTTACGGCCGACACGCTGCTGGCGATGCAGGGCCAGGCACTGGAGAGCGCTGTCTCCCAGCCCGTGCGCGCGCTGCGCGAGCGGGGGATGCTGCTCGAGCGCCTCGCCAAGCGCGCACGCCAGCGCACGCGCGGCGACACGGCCACGCGTTTTCACGAGCAGGCCGCGCAGGCGTTCACGGAGGCCGACACGCTGGAGCAGGCCGCGCGGCTGGCCCAGCACCGCGCCGCCGGTAAGCCCGAGCACGACGAGCCCGCATGACGCCGAGCGCCGTCGAGGATCCAGCCCTTGAGGACCTGCTCGCCTACATCAAGCGCGCGCGTGGTTTTGACTTCACCGGCTACAAACGCACGACGCTCGGACGGCGCATACACAAGCGCATGCAGGAAGTGAACCTGGAGGAGTACACCGACTATCTCGACGTGCTGGAGGCCGCGCCGGAGGAGTTCGATCTGCTGTTCAACACGATCCTCATCAACATCACCCGCTTCTTTCGCGATCCGCCGGTGTGGGATTACATCCAGCACGAGCTGGTGCCGCGGATCGTCGGCGAGACCGCGCCGGACAGCCCGATCCGCGTGTGGTCGGCCGGCTGCGCGACCGGCGAGGAGGCGTACACGCTGGCGATGGTGCTGGCACAGGCGCTCGGCGAGAAGGACTACCTGCGGCGCGTGAAAATCTTCGCCACCGACGTCGACGAGCAGGAGCTCGACACGGCGCGCCACGCGGTGTACAGCGAGAAGCAGGTCGCCTCGGTGCCCGAAGGGCTGCTCAACCGCTTCTTCGAACGGGCCGGCACGAGCCACATCTTCCGCAAGGACCTGCGCCGCTCGGTGATCTTCGGGCGCAACGACCTCAGCCGCGACGCGCCGATCTCGCGCCTGAACCTGCTGACGTGCCGCAACACGCTCATGTACTTCAACGGCGAGACGCAGAATGCCATCCTGCGCCGTCTGCACCTCGCCCTGCTCGACGGCAGCTACCTGGCGCTCGGCAAGTCCGAGATGCTGCTCGCCTTCAGCGATGCGTTCGAGTCGATGGACCTCGGCAAGCGCGTGTTCCGCAAGGTGCCGGGACGGGTGCTGCGCCCGCTCACGCCGCTGCCGGGCGTACCTGGATACGGGGCCGATGCGCCGATGCTGAGCACGATGGCGCATCTGCGCGCGAGCTTCGCCGCGGCGCCGGTGGCGCAGGTGGTCATCGACGAAGAGGGCGTCGTTGTGCTCGCCAACGAGCGCCTGCGCTCGCTGTTCGGCGTGAGCGCCGCGGACATCGGCCGCCCGCTGCAGGATCTGCAGCTCTCCTATCGGCCGATCGAGCTGCGCTCGCTGATCGACAACGCGCAGGGCGAGGCCAAGCCGGTGCACGTCGCGGACGTCTCCTTCAAGGGCCCCGACGGCTCCGAGCTCCAGTTCGAGGTGGATGTCGCGCCGCTGCTGGATGGCGACGAGCGCCGGCTCGGCACGAGCATCTCGTTCCTCGACGTCACCCAGTACCGCCGCGTGTGGGAAGAGCTGCAGCAGTCAAAGCGCGATCTGGAGGCCGCTTATGAGGAGCTGCAGTCAACCGTGGAGGAGCTTGAGACGACCAACGAGGAGCTGCAGTCCACCAACGAGGAGCTCGAGACGACCAACGAGGAGCTGCAGAGCACCAACGAGGAGCTCGAGACGATGAACGAGGAGCTGCAGTCCAGCAACGAGGAGCTCGAGACGACCAACGAGGAGCTGCGCATCCGCACGGGCGAGCTCAACTACGCCAACACGCTGATGGAGTCGATGTTGGCCAGCCTCGGCGTGGCCGTGGCGATCGTCGATCACGACCTGCGCATCCAGATGTGGAACGATCGCGCCAAGGAGCTATGGGGCGTGGACTCCGCCGACGTACGCGGCCAGCACGTGCTCGACCTCGACATCGGCCTGCCTGTGGAGCGGCTGCGCGACCCGCTACGCAAGTGTCTCACTGGCAAGCGCAAGAGCGAAACGACGCTCCAGATAGCCGCGCGCGACCGGCGCGGCAAGGACATCCTCTGCGGTGTGCGCTGCGCGCCGCTGCGCGGCCCCGACGGGACGATCGAGGGCGCGATCGTACTGATGGAGGCGCTGGCGGCGGCACCCGCGGCAATGTCAGGTAGCTGACGTCAGCCGCCTGACCTGGGCTATTGCAAAGCTCCAGATAGGCGATTAGCGTCGCTTGGAGATGCCCGCTCTCAAAGCCCAGGGGCCGCCGAACCCCGGTGCAGCGCACAACGGCAGACTCGATCTGGGCGTCTGCCAGGCCTGTGGCGAGGCGCTCGCCGCGGGGCGGACGGCGCTGTACGAGTACATCCACGAGGAGCACGTCAGCACTGTCGAGGTGGGGCCAGGCAGCCCGATCGAGCTGCCGGCGCGCTCGTGGCTGATCGCCGCCTTCCACGACGTCTGCTACGCGCGCACGCTGGAACGCTGGGGCTTCCCGCGGGGCGTGGTGTGGGCCGGGCGCTGCCGCATCAGCGGCCACTCGATCACCGCGCCGCGGCCGCTGGGCGAATGCCCCGCCTGCGGGGTGCCTGTGGCGATGCATCCAAACATCAGGGACTGAATCTCTTCGAGCCCAGAGCCGCGGCCGAGAGGCTGGAGGCGGGAGACCGAGGAATCGAACCTCGAGCAAGGGTTTTGGAGACCCCCATGTTACCGTTACACCAGTCTCCCGGGAGATGTTTTGGATTGTAGGGGTTGGTCGGTGGCCCGTACGCTCGCCCGACCACCCGCCGCCCTGGATGCGGCATGCGGCCGTGAAAGTTTCCCGCGCCGGCGCCCGACCGCCATCCGCTTGAGGCATGGCGGCAGCGCTAAAGCAGTGCTCGCCGCCTGCCGAAGGCGAACGCAACGACGACCCTTCTCTATTTGTGATGATCGCTACATTCTTTGGCAGGCTCCGGAACACACTCCGGAGATCGCGGCCCGTGGACAGACCCTCGGCGGGGGCTTCCACGCGTATCGCACAGGCACGCGCGCGGCAGGCGCACGGGCCCCGGCCAAGGCGCGCGGCCCTGCCTGCAATGGATGCGCAGGCAGGGTTCGCGCTGATGGAAGTGCTGATCAGCGCTGTGATCCTGGGGCTGATTGTGGTCGCCACGTTCACGGGGTTCGACGTGGCAGATCACGCCAGCGCAGATGAGCGGGCGCGGGCGCAGGCAGATGTGATCGCCCAGCAGGATGAGGACCGTCTGCGCAGCTTTCAGATCGATCAGCTGTCCACTCTCAGCGAAACGCGCACGCTGGAATACAACAAGACGCACTACACCGTCGAATCGACGGGGGAATTCATCACCGACTCGACCGGCGAAACCAGCTGCAGTTCCGCCACGGCCGCCAGCTATGTGCGCACCACCTCTAAGGTCACGTGGACGGGGGCCGGCACGCGCAACCCGGTGGTCGAGACAAGCTTGATCTCGCCGCCGGCGGGTGGCGCGCTGATCGTGAAGATCATCAACGCGAAGGGCGAACCGGTGAGCGGCATGCCGATTGTGGCGACCGGGCCCGCGCCCTCGACCGGCACCGTGAGCGCCACGACGGGCATCAAGGGGTGCGTGATCTTCGCGGGGCTCGCGGAAGGGGAATACAAGGCCACGGCCTCGGAGACCGGCTGGATCAACAGCAAGAGCGGCGGGGCCGAACCGCTTCCCGCCGAACAGGCTGTGACGATCGCGCCTGGCACGACCGGCAAGAAGGAATTTGAATTCGATCGCCCCGGAGAACTCAAGGTCAGCTTCGCTGCGACTAACGGTGCCGCGCCCGAAGGCGACACATTCGTAGCCCAGGACACGGGCATCCCCCTGCCCGGCTTCCGCACGTTCGGCGCCCTGAGCACGTACGCAACGACCGTCATATCGCCCAAGACGATCTTTCCCTTCCCGCATGCCTACACGGTGTACGCCGGCACATGCGAAGCCGACGAGCCCTCCAAGAACGGCCAGGCTGAAAACCCATCCAAAGAAGTTTTTCCCAACGAAGCGGCCGCGGTCACAGTGCCCCTACCGGCGATCAACATGAAGGTGATGAGCGGCAGCTCCTCAGGCTCACCTGGCCTCCCAGTGACGACGGAAGTTCTCGGTTCTTTCGAAGACACCGGATGCAAGAACGAAGTGCACAAGTTCCCTTACACAGCGCCCGAAACAGTGGAACCGCACAAGGGAGAACTGCACAAGGGCATGCCGTACGGCAGCTTCCTGCTGTGCGTTGCCTCCAAGGAAAAGATCGGCGGCGAATACCGCAAGCTGAAGGGCACCGCAGTCGAAAACAAGACCGCCACCGGCAGCTCTCTGTACACGATCTACCTCAGCTCGGCCGCGGCCGAACACAAGACGCTCTCGGCCTACACCTGTCCATGACCCCTGTCCGCATCCAATGAGCCCTCTTCCATCCTCGTTCCGCGGCGAGCACGGCTTCACCCTCGTGGAGATGCTGGTCACGCTCGTCACCGGCATCGTCATCGTGCTCGCGGCCTTCTCGATTCTCGACGTCTCGCTCACGCAGTCCTCGCGCATTTCCGAACGCGTCGAAACCGACCAGCGGGCACGCTTGGCGATGGAAAAGATCATGCTCGAGCTGCACTCGAGCTGCGTCGTCACCGGCAACAACGCCGTGGAAGCGGGCAGCGAAAACAGCCTCATTAAGTTCATCAGCCAGTCCGGCTCGGCTGTCTACTTCACCACGGTCACCAAGCACGAAATCGCCCTCAAGAGCGGCACCCTCACCGATGCCTCATACGTCAGTGAACCCAGCTCCAGCGGCGAATGGAAGTTCCACGCGACTCCCACCAGCACGCTGACGCTGCTGACAAATGTCAGCCAGACAGGGGCGACACCGATCTTCCAATACTTCCGCTACGTGGGAGGCAACCTCTCCACCACCCCCCAGAGCACCCCTTTGAACACCGAAGAAGCCCCAAACACGGCCGAGATCACGGTTAGCTTCACCACCACCGCCACCACCGGCGAGGAAAAGAGCGGCCAGCCGGTCGCGCTCGCCGACACGGCAGTGCTGCGCTACGACCCAGCTTCGGCTGCCGGCAGCAACGAACCCTGCACGTGAGGACACAATGAGATACCCACACCCACAGTCCAACATCAGGTCCGCCAACAGTGAGCGCGGCTTCACGCTGATCATCACGCTGGGCGTGATGCTCGTCACCTCGCTGCTGATGGTCGCGGCGTTTGCGGCCGCGAACGGCGACATCCACCTCACGCAAACAGACACCAACGGCAAGAAGGCCTACTACGCGGCGCAGGCGGGCATCAGCCAGTACATCTACCACCTCAACCAGGACGTCAACTACTGGACTTACTGCACCGAAGGCGAGGCTGCGACCAACCACGCGCTCAACCTGTACCCCTCGACCGAACACAAAATCCCGGTGCCGGGCGCCAGCGAAGAGGAATACGCGCTCACGCTGCTGCCGGCGACCACCGCTCCGAGCACTGACCAGAAGTGCGATCCGCTCAAGCCGGTCGAAACGATGATCCAGAACGGCACCACCGCGAGCGGGACCTTCCGCGTCGAGGCCACGGGCTTCTCCGGCAACCAGCAGCGCTCGATCGTCGCCACCTTCGGTCACGAAGGCTTCCTCGACTTCATCTACTACACCGAGTACGAAACGCTCGATCCGGCCACCTACGTCCCGGTCGAACCGAGGTGCGAAGCCTTCTACGGTTCCCGTCCCGAACCGCCCTGCGCGCGCATCGACTTCGTCACCGCCGACCACATCAACGGCCCGCTGCACACCCAGGACAACGCCTCGATCTGCGGCACCCCGACCTTCGGCCGCACCACCGCGGACAAGATCGAATTCCTGCGCGGCTTCCGTGAGAGCTGCGGCGGCAGTGGGCCGATCTTCAAGGGCACCGACGTGACGACCAACCTCAAGAGCATCACCCCGCCGCCGAGCGATACGACGCTGCGCTCGGTCGTGGAACCGGCCTACCATTACGAAGGCAAGACGTTGATCGTGCTGCAGGGCAGCGAAATGAAGGTCACCTACTACGAAACGGTGATCGAAGCCGGCCACCCGGTCATCAAGGAAGTCGTCAAGGAACACGTCCCATTCCCCGCCAACGGGCTGATCTACGTCGCCAACAGCACCAAGTACAGCTGCGGGGTCACCTATACGCCCTACGGCCCCACCTACACGACGGACACCTACTGCGGCAATGTCTACGTGAAGGGCAACTACACGGGGCAATTGACGATCGCCTCGGAAAACGATGTGGTCATCGACGGCAACATCACCACGCCCGTCACCGGCGAAGTCCCCAACACCAACGCGGTGCTGGGTCTGATCGCGGACAACTTCGTGCGCGTTTACCACCCGCTGAACGGCCACCGCACCGTCGAAGAATGCGAAAACTCGACCAACGCCGCACCCGAACTCAAGAACATCACCATCTACGCGGCGATCCTCGCCGTCAACCACTCGTTCATCGTGGACAACTACGACTGCGGCGAACCGATGGAAAAGCTCACGGTCTACGGGGCGATCGCGCAGGTCTTCCGCGGCACCGTAGGCACGCACAACGGCAGCGGCGAAGTGGCCAGCGGCTACGCCAAGAACTACAACTACGACGACCGCCTGCGCGTCGAGTCCCCGCCCTACTTCCTCAGCCCCGTCGACGCGGCATGGATCGTGCAGCGTGAGACGCTCGCGCCGGCGCCGTAGCGGTCGGCCTGCAGCCCCGCCTCCGCCCCGCCGGCGCGAGCAGACACCACACGGAGCAGCAGACAACCGTCTGCGAAATGGTGTAGCGTTGCGCTGTGGCCCAAGTGCCAGACAAGCGCGACACTCCGCGACGCGGCACCCCCCGGCGCGCCGCCTCACAGCGCGAGCCCCAACCGCGCGACCCCCTGCCGCGCGACCCGCCCCAGCACCCCGACCTGCTGGCGGCCGTCGTGCTGCATACGCTCGTGCAGGCCGGGCCGCGTGGCGCCACAGTCGAGCGCACGATCGCGGCCTGCGAGCGCGATCCGGGCAGCGGGGCCGAGCGCGCGGAAGTCGAGGCGGCGCTGCGGGGCCTTATCGCCGACGGCCTCGCCTGGCGGCGGGGCGAGCGCGTGATCCGCGTGGGGCCGACGCGCGCCGCGCTGCGAGCTGACGCACTGAGCTTTTGAGCGGCGCGTCGCTCGGTTCCACGCCGTTCAGCAGCATCGCCGGCGGCACGCCGAGCGCCCGCGCCAGCTTCAGGACGGTGCGCAGGTTGGGGTCGCGGCGGCCGTGCTCGAAGACGCTGATCGCGGCGCGATCGACCTCTGCCGCCAACGCCAGCGCTTCCTGGGAGATGTCCGCGCGCTTGCGCGCCCAGCGCAGGTTCAGGCCGAAGAAGTGGGCAGGACTCGCAGAGGGGTCGGGCTCGTGGCGCGGGCCGCGTACGCGCGATTTCTCATCCCCCACGCCCTTCAGCAGCGTCGAGGGGGTCGCGCCCACCGCGTGCGCCACGCGCACCACCGTCGGCAGGTCGGGCGAGCGCTCGGCCCGCTCCAGGAAGCTCACCGCCGCGCGGTCGAGGCCCAGCTTGTCCTGCGAGAGGCCGATGCGTTCGCGCGCGCTGCGGATGTTGCGCCCGAATTGCTCCAGTTGCTCGTCGATCTCGATGTCGCCCGTGTTCTGCATGCGCTTGCGGGGTGCATCCTGTACGCCACCTGTGAACATAACCACTGCTCAAAAGCAAGAACCCGAATATTCGCAGAGGGTCGAATGGAATCCTGCGAAATGATGGTGCGGCGGGTGGGATTCGAACCCACACGCCCTTGCGGACAAGGCCTTTTGAGGGCCCCGCGTCTACCGTTCCGCCACCGCCGCACGCGCGATCAAATATAGGCGCTCACGCCGGGTACGGCGCGGCGGCGCCCGCCGTTCCATCGCCCTGCGCCCGCTGCTCCAACTCGACGTTCCAGCCCTGCTGGAAGCCGCGCATGGCGAACGTGATCAGCAGGATCGCCACGGGCACGATCATCAGCGTCAGCACGCCCAGCAGGCCCGCGTTCAGCGTGGGCTGGTTGAAGCCGCTGCCGTTGCGGTTGAACCAACCCGAGGCGCCCGTCAGCGCGAAGATGATCAGCAGCACCGACAGGGCGGAGCCCACCGGCAGCACCCCGCGATTCCAGCGCCCCGCGTAGAAGGCCAGCAGCAGGTAGATCAGCGCAAACGCCAGCTGCAGCGCGATCGAGGAGCCCGGCAGCGCTTCCCAGCCGCCCACCGTGATGATCAAGATCAAGCCCGCCGTCGCCAGCATCAGCAGGATCACCGTCGCGCGGGTGCCCTGCACCACCGCCTTTTCGCGGTTCGGGTGCGTGATCGTCACGCCGGCGGGGGGCTGGTGGGCGGCTGATGCGGACATTGCTCTAGATGACCATACAATCTCGGGCGGCCCCCGTGTGCGATCTTGTGCCGCGACGGGCCGATCGATACGCGCGCGGGCGTGGTGGAATGGTAGACACGCTGGCCTTAGGAGCCAGTGGGCGAAAGCCTGTGTGGGTTCAAGTCCCGCCGCCCGCACTCACGAGTGGATAGAGGTTCCCACAGAGTGCGGATGGCCCCACGAGGATGCCCCACGGCAGATCCTCCTGCTCGGGCAGCTCAAGCACCTCAAGCCCGGCGCCTTCGCAGATGAGCGTGCCCGCGGCGATATCCCACGGCTTGACGGTGCGCTCGAAGTACGCGTCGAAGCGCCCCATCGCCGTCCAAGCAAGATCCAGCGCCGCGCTGCCGAAGCGGCGAATGTCGCGCACCCGCGGGATCACGCGCGCGAGCACCTGCGCCTGTGCAGCCCGCACGCGCGCGTCATACGCCAGGCCGGTGGCCACCATCGCGGTGGCCGTCTCCGCGCGCAAAGGCGAGGAGAAAGCGCGCGTGCCCTTGCCATCCGTGAGCGTCGGCGCCGCACCGCGCACGGCCGCGAACAGCTCATCGCGGCAGGGGTCATAGATCGCCCCTGCCAGCGATCCGTGCGAGTCCTGCACGGCCACGCTCACGCACCACTGCGGGATCCCGAACAGGAAGTTCACGGTGCCGTCGAGCGGGTCCACCACCCAGCGCAGGCCGCTGCCACCGGCCTCCCCCCCGCTCTCCTCGCCGAGGAACCCATCGTCTGGCCGCAACCGCGCGAGCAGCTCGCGGATCGTGCGCTCCGCTGCCAGATCGGCCTCGCTGACGAGGTCGGTGGGCGTGCTCTTGCTCGCCACCTCCTGCTGCTCGCCGAGCGCGAAGCGCTCACGCAGCAGCTCGCCCGCCACGCGCGCGGCCTGCACGGCGACCTCGCGCAACTCCGCAACCTCGCGCTCCGCCGGCGCCCCGCCAGGCTCTCCCGCCCCTGCGCCCCGCGCACTCACGAGAACAGCGGCGGGCGCTGCTGCGCCCACGGGCGGGCGGCCTGGATCTGCACGGCCAGCGACAGCAGCGTGGCCTCATCGCCGGGCCGCCCGACGAACTGCGCGCCGCGCGGCAGACCGGCCGCGTCGAAGCCCGCGGGCACGGAGCACGCGGGCTGGCCGGTGACGTTGAAGGCACCCAGGTGGGGCACCATCCCGATCGCGTCGTTCAACGTCCACAGCGCGCCACGCCCCTGCAGGCGCCCGATGCGCGGTGGCGGCGTGGCGGTGGTGGGCGTCAACAGCACATCGTGATCGACCAGCACCCGATTCAGACGCTCGCGCAGCTGCCCCTCCATCGCGCGCGAGCGCTCCACCACCGCAGGCGGGATCAAAGCGCCCAGACGCGCCACCGCGCGCGTGCGCCGTTCCAGGCGCTCCGGGTGAGCCATCGCGTGGGCCTCGTCGTGCAGGCCGCGCAGGTAGCGCACGATCACCGCCGGGAACGTCACCGCCCCGTAATCGGGGTCGCACTCGTTCACCTCGTGCCCCAGCGAGCGCAGCAGCTCCGCCATCTCCTCGGTCAGGCGCCGCGCGTCGGCGTCCAGGCGCGGCAGCACCCCCGGCATCACGCGCGTCGAGAGCGCCACGCGCAGCTTGCGCACCGGCGCGCCGATCGCCTGCAGGAAGGGCATCTCGGGCGCGGGCGCGCGCTCACGGTCCACGGACGTTGTGCCTGAGATGACGTCGTACATCAGCGCCGCGTCCTGCACCGTGCGCGTCAGCGCGCCGCGCGTCGCCAGCCCGTGCCAGGTCTCGGCGTGCGGCGCCATCGACACGCGCCCGCGCTGGGGCTTGAGCCCGAACAGCCCGCACCACGCCGCAGGGATGCGGATCGAGCCCGCGCCATCGGAGCCCAACGCCGCGGCCACAAGCCCCGCGGCCACGGCCGCGCCGGTGCCGCCGCTGGACCCCCCCGGCGTGTGCTGCAAGTCCCACGGGTTGCGTGTGGCGCCCCAGGTGGAGGTCTCCGTGAACGGCCACGCGCACAGCTCCGGCACGTTCGTCTTGCCGATGATCACAGCCCCGGCCTCGCGCAGGCGGCGCACCACCTCGGCGTCGGCGGGGGCCGGATCGCCGTAGGCGTTGCTGCCGAGCGCCGTCACCTCGCCGGCCACCTCGATGTCGTCCTTCACAGCGATCGGCACCCCAAGCAGCGGTCGCTGGGCCGATGCGGCCCCGGCCCTGCGCCGCGCGTCGGCCTGATCGGCTTCCAGGCGCGCTCGTTCGCGGAAGACCACGCGGAAGGCGTTCAGCTGCGGGTCAAGGCGCTGGATGCGATCCAGGTACACCTCCAGCAGGTCGCGCGCCGACAGCTCGCCGGCGGCAATCAGCTCGGCCTGGCGCGCGACGCCTGCGTAGGCGAGATCGACGGGGTCCATGCGCGGGACTCTAAACGGGAGTGACTGCGCTGTGCCGTGCGGGCCACTCCCGCTGCTTGCCGCGCGCGTGCGCGAAGCGCCGCACCAGCTCTCCCCGCAGCTCCCCCGGCTCGACCACCGCATCGATCACCAGTTCGGAGGCGAGGTGCAAAAGATCTATGTCCCGCGAGTACTCCAGCCGCAGCTCCTCGGTCTTGGCGACGCGCTCGCCCTCGTCGGAGATACCCTGCAGCTGGTTGTAGTAGACGGCGTTGACAGCCGCCTGCGGCCCCATCACCGCGATCGACGCGCCCGGCAACGCCAGGCAGCAATCGGGCTCGAACGCCGGCCCCGCCATCGCATACAACCCCGCCCCGTATGCCTTGCGCACGATCACGCTGATCTTCGGCACCGTCGCCTGCGACACCGCGCTGATCATCTTCGCGCCGTGGCGAATTATCCCCGCGCGCTCGACGGCCGTGCCGATCATGAACCCCGGCACGTCCGCCAGGAACAAAAGCGGGATGTTGAACGCGTTGCAGGTCCAGATGAAGCGCGCGGCCTTGTCCGCACTGTCGCCGAACAGCACGCCCCCCTTGTGCTTGGGCTGGTTGGCCACCACCCCGACCACGTGCCCGTCGAGGCGCCCGTACCCGACCACCAGCTCCTTCGCCCAGCGCGGCTGCACCTCAAGCCAAGAGTCCGCGTCCAGGAGGCCGTCGATGAGCCCCTTGATGTCGAACGGCTTGTTCTCATCGGCCGGTATCAGCTCCCCGATTTCCCCTCCCTCGGGCGCGGGTGCGGCGGCGATCACAGGTGGCTCGTCCTGCCAGTTGGAGGGGAATAGGGATAAGTAGGTCCGCGCAATGGCAATCCCCTGCGCATCGTCCGCCGCCAGCTGATGTGCACAGCCGCTCACGCCGGTGTGCATGCGCGCGCCGCCCATCTCCTCAAGCGTCACCTTCTCGCCGATCACCATCTCCGCCATGCGCGGCGAGCCGAGATACATCGAGGCATTGCCTTCGCGCATGATCACGATGTCGCAGAACGCTGGTATGTAGGCGCCGCCCGCTGCCGAGGGGCCGAACAGCACGCACACCTGCGGCACCACGCCCGACATCCGCACCTCGTTGTAAAAGATGCGCCCCGCGCCGCGCCGTCCCGGGAACATCTGCACCTGCTCGGTGATCCGCGCCCCCGCGCTGTCCACGAGGTAGACCATCGGGATGCGCAGCGCCATCGCGCGTTCCTGGATGCGCAGGATCTTCTCCACCGTCTTCGGGCCCCAAGAGCCGGCCTTCACCGTGGGGTCGTTGGCCATCACGGCCACGGGCCGTCCGTCCACCTCCCCCACACCGGTCACGACCCCATCCGCGCCCAGCCCCTCCTGCTCCCAGTTGGCCAACAGCGCCTCCTCGGCGAACGAGCCGTCGTCAATCAGCAGCGCGAGCCGCTGGCGCACAGGCAGCTTGCCCTGCTCAAGCGCCTTTTCTCGATGCCGCAGAGGCCCCCCGGCGTAGGCACGCTCGTTTGCGTCATCCAGCCTGCTCATGCCACTCACCGACCCCACAAATCCATAAAAATCCGGCTCGCCCCCACCCGTCAGATCCCGGGGTTGGCGACAGGCTGCTCACCCGAGTAGTCGTAGAAGCCCATCCCCGACTTGCGCCCCAGCCACCCCGCCGAGAGCATCTTGCGCAGCGTCGGCGGCTGCGCGAAGCGGCGCTCGCGGAACTCGTCGAACAGCACGTCGCAGATCGAGCCGAGCGTGTCCAGCCCGACGAAGTCCGAGAGCGTCAGCGGCCCCATCGGGTGTCCGGCCCCGGCCTTCATCGCGTCGTCGATCTCGGAGACACTGCCGACGCCCTCTTCATAAGCGCGGATCGCGTCGAGCATGTACGGGACGAGCAGGCGGTTGACGATGAACCCCGCGCGGTCGCGCGTGGGGATCGCCAGCTTGCCCTCGCTGCGGGCGAACTGCAGCGCGGTGTCGAAGGCCGCGTCGGTGGTGGTCACGCAGCGCACCACCTCGACCAGCTTCATCACCTGTGCGGGATTGAAGTAGTGGAGTCCTACGAACTGGCCGGGGCGGCTCGTGGAGGCGGCCTGGTCGATCACCGCCAGCGAGGAGGTGTTCGTCGCGAACACGGCCTCGGGCTTAACGAGCGCGTCGATCTCGTTCCACATCGCGAGCTTCAGCGCGAGGTTCTCCGTGATCGCCTCGATCACCAGGTCGCAGTCCGCGAGGTCGGCGTAGCTGACGGTGCCCTGTATGCGCGCGCGCACCGCGTCGGCGTCCTCCTGGGTGGTCTTGCCCTTCTCCACCGCGCGCGATAGCTGCTTCTCGATCTTGCCGATGCCCTTCGCGAGCGTCGCCTCGTCCACCTCGCGCAGCACCACCTGATAGCCCGCCGTCGCGGCGACCTGTGCGATGCCGTGGCCCATCAGCCCCGCCCCCAGCACTCCCACCTGCTTGATGTCCGCCATGAAACCTCCGCTCGCGTTCTTTTCCGAGGCAGTGGAGCCTAGCGGGGAAGTTCAGCGCCCGCCCGGCGTCCTTGCCTTGCAAGAGCCATCTACCGAAGGAGCCTCCCTCATGCCCAATCGTCTGGCGCTGCCGCTGGCAGCGCTGCTCGCCTGCCTCGCGCTCTCCCCCGCCGGCGCGCTCGCGTTCGACCACCCCTTCATCGGCCAGTTCACCATGCTCTCCCAGCTCGGCTCCACGGTGCCGAGCAACGGCGACGTGAACCCCTACGGCATCGCCGTTGTGCCGCGCTCGCAGGGCGCGCTCGTGCGCGGCGACATCCTCATCAGCAACTTCAACAACGAAGAAAACCTGCAGGGCACGGGCACGACGCTGGTGCAGATGACGCCCTCCGGCAGCCTCTCGCTGTTCGCGGCGATCAGCGCCAAGTCGCTTCCGGGCGCCTGCCCCGGCGGCGTGGGACTTACGACCGCGCTGGCGATCCTGCCCGGCGGCTTCGTCGTCGTCGGCAGCCTGCCCACCAGCAACGGCAATGCCGCCACCGCCCAGGCGGGCTGTTTGATCGTGCTCGACAGCAGCGGCAACGTGGTGAAGACGATCTCCGGCGGCCCGATCAACGGCCCCTGGGACATGGTGGCCACGGGCGACGGGGCCAACAGCACGCTGTTCGTGACGAACGTCCTCAACGGCACCGTCGCCTCCGGTGAAACGCCCACGGATGGCGGCACGGTCGTGCGCCTGCGCATCCACACCCGCGGGCGTCGCGCGCTCGAAGTGACCGAATCGAGCGTTATCGCCGAAGGCTTCCCCGAGCGCACCGACCCCGCCGCGCTCGTCGTCGGCCCCACCGGCGTGGACCTCGGCAACGACGGCACGCTGTATGTCGCGGACACGCAGCAGAGCCGCATCGCGGCGATCCCCGACGCGCTGCACCGCTCCACGCCACTCGGCGGCGGCGGGGAAACGGTCGCCACGGGCGGCTACCTGAACAGCCCGCTCGGGCTGGCGGTGGCCCCCAACGGAGACATCCTCACGACCAACGGCGCCGATGGCAACCTCGTTGAGACCACGCCCGTGGGAGCCGAGTTCCAGCCGTTTGACACCGGCTTCGGCGAAGGCGCGCTGTTCGGCCTCGCGGTGGCGCCGCAGCACGGCGGCATCTACCTCGTGGACGACGGCGACAACACGCTCGCGCTGCTGCACTAGCCTCCATGTATGAGCAGCGAGGACACCGCCTTCGACCTGTCAGCCGCGGGGCTGCGCGCCGACGGCACCGACCTGCGCATCTCCGTGGAGGTGTTGGCTAGCAAGCTGGAGGCATCCCTGCCCGGGCGCACCCGCGTGGAGCGCCGGGGCGGGGGGCTCCTCGGCCGCGGCGAGAAGCACGTGCGCCGCCTGCAGGTGCAGCTCGGCGCTTGCGCGTATGAGCTGAGCGTGCAGGACGGGCGCGTGCAGGCGTTCCGCGAGCGGCAGGTCGGGGGCATCTCGATCAAGCGCGAGCCGCTGCCCCCCGACGCGTGGGTGGCAGCGCTCACGCAGGAGCTGCAGAGCGAGGCGCAGCGCAGCGCGGACGCGCGCGCGGCGCTCGAAGGGCTCGTGGGGTAGGCATGGCCGCGAGCGGGAGCGATATGGTCGGAGCCGCAGGGGCCGCCACCCCCGGCGCCTTCACCTCCGACCTCACGATCCCCGGCTTCGCGCTGTGCGATCAGCTCGGCCTGCGGCCCATACACCAGGTGATGGGCAGCTCGATCTACCAGATGGGCTACCAGGGTGCGACGTACGGGATGATGCTGGGCGGCTCCGTCATCACCGAGCTCGACACCTACTCGCAGGCGTGGAACGAGGTGCGCGAAAACGCGCTCGGACGTCTATCGAGAGAGGCGCGCGACCTGGGCGCGGACGCCGTCGTCGGGGTGCAGCTGCGCACTGGCGCGCACGACTTCGCCGAAGGCGCGATCGAGTACGTGGTGCTCGGCACCGCCGTGCGCCGCGAAGGCGCGAAGCCGCGCGATCACCCCGTTCTCACGGAGCTGTCGGTGAGCGATTACGCCAAGCTCGTGCAGGCGGGCATCGAGCCGGTCGGCATCGCCGCGTGGAGCTCGGTCTTCTTCGCGGCCTACTCGTTCGGCACGATGATGGCCACGCGCGGCGGCCAGGGGCAGGCAGGCTTGGGCTCGCTGATGGGCGCTCAGTCCTACAACTTCGAGCTGAGCGAGTTCACGCAGGCGCTCTACAGCGCGCGCGAGCAGGTGATGCAGAGCATGGGCGCGCAGGCGCAGCGCATGGGCGCGGATGGCATCGTGGGTGTGCGCATCAACCACAGCATGCGCCGCCAGGACGTCGGCAGCGGGGGAATGGGCGGCGGTACGCGCGGCGGCCTGGTCGTGGAGTTCCACGCGATCGGCACCGCCATCACAGAAACAGCCGACGCCAAGCCGTGGCCGCCAGAGACGGCGATCGACCTTACGACCTAGACAAGGAGTCAGCATGAGCGACGACGTAACCGAGACAGAGGCCACCTACGACCCATCCTCCCTGGAGGGTGTTCCGGAGGCCGGCCGCGCGCGCCTGCAGCAGAACCGTGCCGGGCTCTTCACCTCCGACCTGAGCGTCAACGAGTTCCTGCTGATCAAGCAGGCCGGCTTCGACCCCGTCGGCCTGGTGGTGGGCAGCTCGATCTACCACATCGGCATCCAGATGGCCAACTGGAAGAAGAGTCAGGAGATGACTGTGCTTTCAGAAGCGATGTACGGCGCGCGCCAGCTGGCGATGACGCGCATGGAGGAGGAGGCCGACCAGCTCGGGGCGGACGGTGTGGTGGGCGTGCGCCTGGACATTGGCCGCTACGAGTGGGGCCAGGACATGGCCGAGTTCATCGCGATCGGCACGGCCGTCAAGCACCGCGACGGCGTGATGCACCGCGCCCCCAACAACCGGCCGTTTACGAGCGATTTATCCGGTCAGGACTTCTGGACGCTGCTGCGCACCGGACACCGTCCCGTGGGGATGGTGATGGGCAGCTGCGTCTACCACGTCGCCCACAGGGGCATGCTGCAGTCGATGGCGCAGACCGGGCGCAACGTGGAGCTGGCCAACTTCACGCAGGCGCTGTACGACGCGCGCGAGCTGGCGATGGAGCGGATGCAGAGCGAGGCACAGGAAATCGGCGCGGAGGGCATCGTCGGCGTGGACCTGCAGGAGAAGAGCCACGGCTGGGGCAGCCACACGATCGAGTTCTTCGCCGTGGGCACCGCGATCGTGCCGCGCGAGGGGCACGAGCAGGACAAGATCGAACCGCCCACGCCCGTCCTCGATCTGAGCTGACCCGAACCCACGAGAGGAAGGACCGAACACCATGACCCTTGTCACCGCCGAAGACCGCGACGCCGTACGCCACGTCGTGCTCAACCGCCCCGAGAAGCGCAACGCAATGAACCAGGCGCTGCTCACCGAGCTGGCCGCGGCCCTGCAGGCGGCAGGCGACGATGCCTCGGTGCACTGCGTCGTGCTGCGCGGCGCCGGCACGGTGTTCTCCGCCGGCGTGGACCTCGCCGAGCTGGCGGCCTTCGCGGGCGAGCCGAGCGTGCTGCGGCCGTTTCGCAACGTGTTCCTCGCGTGCGCGAACCTCTGCGAAGCGATGCCCAAGCCCGTCATCTGCCAGATCCACCACACGTGCGTGGGTGGCGCGCTGGAGGTGGCGCTCGGCTGTGACCTGCGCGTGGCCTCGGCGGAGTCGCGCCTGGGCCTGCCCGAGGTGCGCTTCGGGATCATCCCCGACGTGGGCGGCTCCTCGCGCCTGCCGGCGGTCGTCGGCCTGGGCCGCGCGAAGGAGCTGATCATGACCGGCGCCACGATCGACGCCACGGAGGCGCACCGCATCGGCTTGGTCAACCGCGTGGCGGCGAGCGAGCAGGAGTTGGAGGCGGCCACGCAGGCGCTGGTGGATGAGCTGCTGGCCAACTCGCACGTTGCGGTGGGGCGAGCGAAGCGCGTGATGGACGCCTCGGCGCGGCCAGCGCTGTCGCAGACGCTGGAGATGGAGGTGTCGGTGCAGGAGTACTGCGTGGCGGCGATGCGCGAGGCCGCGCGGGATGCGCAGGCGGCCGAGGCGACCGCGGGTGCCCTGAGCTGACCCGGCCGCGACCTCAGCGACGGGCGCTCAGCGCCACTCCACGGGGCCGGCCACAAGTGTGTGGCTGCCGAGCGGCCGCCCGAGGATCTCCTGCACGCGGCGGGCGCACGCGATCAGCGCGGGCAGGTCGATGCCGGTGGCGATGCCCATCTCGTGCAGCATGCTCACAAGGTCCTCGCTGGCGATGTTGCCGGTCGCCCCGGCGGGCACGGGGCAGCCGCCCAGCTCGCCGAAGCTCGACTCGAAGCTGCTCACGCCCGCCTGCAAGGCGGCCAGCGCGTTGGCCAGGCCGGCGCCGCGCGTGTTGTGAAAGTGCGCAGTGAGCTCCACCGTCTCCCCCAGCCGCGCCCGCGCGAGGGCGAAGAACTCGCCCACCTGCACCGGGTTGGCCATGCCGGTGGTGTCTCCGAACCCGATCTCCTGCGCTCCGGCGTCGCGCAGCGCGGCGGCGATGTCGAGCACGCGCTCGGGCGGCACATGCCCCTCGTAGGGGCAGCCGAAGGAGGTCGAAATGACCCCCTCGCAGCGCAGGCCATGCTCGTGTGCGCGTGCCAGCACGCGCTCCAGCCCGCCGAGCGACTCGGCGATCGAGCGGTTGACGTTCTTGCGATTGTGCGTCTCCGACGCGGACAGGAAGACGTTGATCTCATGAAAACGCTCGCGCTGCTCAAGCGCACTGTCGAGCCCGCGCTCGTTGGGGATCAGCACGCTCACCGCTACCCCCGCGGGCAGGTCGATCCCCGCGAGCACCTCCGCCGCGTCGGCGAGCTGCGGGATCACGTCGGGCCGGACGAAGCTAGTCACCTCGATGCGGCGCAGCCCCGTGCGCGCGAGCGCGTCGATCAGCTCGATCTTGCGCGCGGTGGGGATGATCTCGGGCTCGTTCTGGAAACCGTCGCGCGGTCCCACCTCACGGATGCTGACGCTCGCGGGCAGCACGATCAGGACATCGAGAGCCCGCCGCTCACGTTGAGCGTCTGGCCGGTGATGTACGAGGCGTCCTCACTGGCGAGAAATGCGATCGCGGCCGCGACCTCCTCCGGCTCACCGGCGCGCCCGAGCTGCGTGGCGTCGATCATGCCCTGCTTCAGGCGCTCGCCGACCTCGCCGTAGACGACGGGCGCGGCGTTCAATAGCGGCGTCTCGATCGGTCCGGGAGCGACGGCGTTGACGCGTACGCGGTAGCGCGCGGCCTCACGCGCGATGGCCCTGGTGAAGCCGATCACGCCGGCCTTGGCGGCCGAGTAGACGGCGGAACCCTGCGATCCCACGCGCCCGGCCTCGGAGGCGACGTTGACGATCGCGCCGGAGCGCCGCTCCTGCATGCCGGGCAGCACCGCATGGGTGACGGCGAGCGTGCCACGCAGGTTGACGCTCAACACGAAGTCCCACAGGCCCGGGTCGGTCTTGACGAAGAAGGAGAAGAGATCGGTGCCGGCGTTGTTGACGAGCACGTCGATCGGGCCGAGCGCCTCGCCGACCTGGGCGACCGCGGCGGCGACGGACTCCACGTCGGTGACGTCCATGCGCACGGCGTGCCCTTCCAGCTCGGCGGCAACGGCGCGGGCGCCCTCCTCGTTGAGGTCGGCGATCGCCACGCGCGCACCTTCGGCGGCAAGGCGCCGAGCAGTGGCGGCACCGATCCCCGAGGCCGCGCCGGTGACGAGAGCGATCTTTCCCTCTAGGCGCATTGGGTGAAGCCTATACTCAGCCGCCGTGGCCCACCCTCCCGTCTGCATAATCGGCGCCTCGGGCGCGCTGGGCTTCGGCTTGGCGCTGCGCCTGGGCCAGGCGGGCGTGCCCGTGGTGATCGGCTCGCGCGATGCGGGCCGTGCGCAGGAGACCGCGGAGCGTGCGGACGCGGCGGTGCCGGGCGGCGAGTTCAGCGGCTACGACAACGCCGCCGCCGTCGGCAGGGCCGAGCAGGTGATCCTCAGCGTCCCCTTCCGCAGCCAGTCCGAGACGCTCACGAACCTCAAGGGCGCCTGGCGCGAGGGCACGTTGCTGATCGACGCGACGGTGCCGCTGGCTGCCGCGGTGAGCGGCAGGGCGACGCGCATGCTGGGCGTGTGGCAGGGCAGCGCCGCGCAGCAGGCGCAGGAGATGGCCGGCGCGGGCGTGCGCGTGGTGAGCGCCCTGCACACCGTCAGTGCCGCCGCGCTGAGCGACCTCGATCGCGTGCTGGATGAGGACGTGCTCGTGTGCGGGGACGCGCGCGCGGACAAGCGCGAGGTGGCGGAGCTGCTCGGGCGCATCGAGGGGCTGCGCTGCGTGGACTGCGGGCGCCTGGAGATGGCGCGCATCACCGAGTCGCTGACGGCGATGCTGATCGCCGTGAACTCCCGCTACAAGGCCCATGCGGGCATCCACCTGACGGGGCTGCCCGGGGATCTGTGGGAGTAGACGCGCCGTGGGAGTAAAAACCGGCCAGGTCGTCGTGTTGGCCGGCGGTACGGGCGGCGCCAAGCTCGCGCGCGGCATGCTCGATGTCGTCGCCCCCGAGCGCCTGACGGTGGTGGCCAACACCGGCGATGACATCGAGATCTACGGCGCGCACGTCTCGCCCGACCCGGACCTCGTGAGTTTCTGGCTGGCGGATCAGATCGACGAACGCGGCTGGGGCCTGCGCGGGGACAGCTTCCAGGTTATGGACGGCCTGCGCGGCCTGGGCGTGGACGTGTGGTTCAACCTCGGCGACCTCGACCTGGCGTGGTGCATCGAGCGCCGGCGCATGCTCGATGAGGGCATGACCCCGACTGCCGCGCTGGCGCGGTTGAACGAGGCCCTCGGGGTGAAAGCCGCGGTGCTGCCGATGAGCGAGGACCCGGTGCGCACGTGGGTGCGCGGCGAGCACGGCTGGCGTTCTTTCCAGGAGTTCATGATCCACGACCGCGCGCGCGGGTCGATCGATGGCCTGGAGTACCGCGGCGCCGAGCAGGCGTCGCCGAGCCCCGAGGTGCTCACGGCCATTGCGGACGCGCGCGCAATCGTGATCGGCCCCTCCAACCCGTTGGCCTCGATCGGCCCGATCCTCGCCGTGCCCGGTATGCGCGAGGCGCTCGCAGCCGCGCCTGCGCCGGTGGTGGCCGTGAGCCCAATCGTGGGCGGCGAGGTGCTGAAGGGCCCCACCGCCACCTTCATGGCATTCGCGGCGCTGGAGTGCAACGCGAAGGGCATCTGCGACTTCTACGGCGAGTTGCTCGACGGCATCGTCAGCGACGAATCCGCCCCGGCCGAGGAGCCCGCCCACGCCGACGAGCCCACACCCGCGGAGCGACCGAGGGCGCTGCAGATCGACACGCGCATGTCCGACGCCCCCGCCCGCGCCCGCGTGGCCGAGCAGGTGCTGGCTTTTGCCGATTCGCTGGCTGGGTAGGCTCTGAGGCGTGAGGACGGCCGCGATCCTGCCGGTGAAGCGCTTCGCGCGCGCGAAGCAGCGCCTGGGTGAAAGCGTGGCTGACCCACTGCGCCTGGATCTGGCACGGGCGATGGTGGGCGACGTGCTGTGCGCGCTGCACGAATGCGCGGCGATCGACCTGACGGTTGTGGTCACGAGCGAGGGCTCGGTCGCCGCCGCCGCCGTCTACCAGGGCGCGCTGGTCGTGGAGGACTCGGCCGAGGAGGGCCAGAGCGCGGCCGCCAGACTGGGCCTTGAGCGAGCGCTTGAAGAGGGAGCCGAGCGCGCGTTGTGCATCCCCGGCGACTGCCCGGCACTGGATCCGGCGGAGCTGGAAGCGCTGTTGCTGCCTGCGCACGCGCCGACGCCCGAGCTGGTCGTGATCCCCGATCGCCACGGCACCGGCACGAACGGCCTGCTGCTCTGCCCGCCCGATGCGATCCTGCCGAGCTTCGGCCCCGGCAGCTGCGAGCGCCACCGCGAGTTGGCGCGCGCCGTGGGCGTTGCCTGCCGCATGGAGCACCTGCAGTCGCTGCTGCTGGACATCGACACGGGCGAGGATCTGGCGGCATTGCGCGAGCGCCTGGCCGCAGAGCACATCAGGGCACCGCGCACACGCGCCGTGCTGGGTCTCGTGGAAGCGCCTTGTCCGGCCTTTACATCCGCAGCCTGAGCGGCCTGCCCGAGGTGCGGGCCGGCGACGACGTGGCCGAGCTGATCGTCGCGGCGCTCACGGCCGAGCGTCCGTCCGGCCTGCGGGCACTGATGGGCGGCGCGGGTGGGCAGGGGTCGGCTCCGCTGCGGGACAGCGAGATCGTGGCGATCGCCCACAAGGCGGTCTCCAAGGCGCAGGGCGCGGTGATGGTCCTCGCCGACGTGGTCCCCGACGCACGGGCACGCGCGCTGGCGGCCGAACAGGACAAGGATCCCCGCGCCGTGCAGGTCGTGCTCGACCAGTCGGCGGAGGTGCTACGCGCGGCGAACGGCGTGCTGATCTGCCGCACGCACCACGGCTTCGTGTGCGCGAACGCGGGCGTTGATGCCTCCAACGCAACTGATGCCTCCAGCGCAACGGATGCCTCTAGCGCCGGCGATGCGGAGACGCTGATCGTGCTCCCCGACGACCCGGACGCCTCCGCGCGGCGCATCCGCGCGCGCCTGCGCGAGCTGACCGGCGCGGCCCCCGCGGTGCTGATCACCGACAGCTTCGGCCGCGCCTGGCGCCACGGCCAGTGCGACGTGGCGATCGGCTGCGCCGGCATGGCACCGTTGGACGACTGGCGCGGGCGCACCGACGCGGCCGGGCGCGAGCTGCGCGCCACCTGGCTGGCCGTCGCCGACGCGGTGGCCGGCGCGGCGGAGCTCGTGCGCGCGAAGGACTCGCGCGAGCCGGTGGCGATCGTCGCGGGCCTGGAGCGCTTCGTGACGAGCGAGGACGGCCCGGGCGCTAGTGCGTTGCTGCGCCCGCTGCCTGAGGATCTGTTCCGCTGAGGCGGGCAAGCCGCCAAGAAGCGGTACGGTATTGACTGTGAGTGACTCAGTGAGCCTGACGATCGTCTATGAGCACGACGAGGACGGCTGGATCGTGGCCTCGATTCCCGAGGTGCCCGGCGCGCACAGCCAGGGACACACGCGCGAGGAGGCCCGGGCGAACGTGATCGACGCGTTGCGAGGCATCCTGGAGCTTCGTTTCGGGGAGCACGCCAACGCCGAGCCGGCCCCCGACAGCGAGTCGTTTGAGCTAGTCATAGCTGCGTGAAGCGCCGCGACCTCGAACAACACCTCCTCACCAATGGCGTTCGGCTGCTGCGCGAGGGTGGCAGGCACAGCTTCTGGGGCTTCGACGCCGAACGCTCAAGCGCCGTGCCCCGGCATCGCGAGATCGGCTTCGGGCTCGCCCGCAAGATCTGCAAGGACCTGGGAATACCGCCGCCCAAGGGCTCACGTTAGCCCCTACGCGCTCTCGGTCTCCACCGCGCCCGCGTTCCCGCCGCGACGCTCGGCCAGCGCATGACGGGCGTGGACGTACAGTGCGCGCGGTATCCCCCTGGCGAACGTGCGGGCCGGCCCTACATTGCGCGAGCCGAACGCTTCGAAGGTGCGCGCCAAGCGCTCGTCGTTCATCGTGGCGGCAGAGAACAGCATGCGCTCGCCAGGGTTGAGCTTGCGTCCGCTGGAGTAGTCGGTGATCGTCAGGGTGTGGCCGCGCAGGCCACGGGCGTAACGGCGGCGGTAGCGCTCAAGCCCCTGCTCCAGGGACTCGGCTCCCAGGAGCGCCGGGGCGACGCTGTCCGCCAGCCACTCCGCGGACTGGAAGGCGAAGCCGCAGCCGACGCCCCACAGTGGGTCCAGCGCGCCCACCGCGTCTCCCGCGAGCGCGAGGCCAGGGGCTGTCGGAGTGTGCGTGACGGTGGTCATGTCGACCTTGCCCGTGACCTCGCCCACCAGGCGCGAAGCGAGAATCGGCGGAGCCTCCGGGACGCTGCTCACCATCGCCCGGAGCGCCGCCTCGGGGTCGGCGCGGAACTCGGGCAGGTGCTCCTTGAGAGGCATCACGGCGTAGAAGATCAGGTCGCTGTCGGTGGGGAAGGCGGCAACCATGTTTGGGTCCATCAGCCACAGTGCCGGGTCGGGGTAGGTCGCCGGGTGGGGCCCTTCGAAGTAGCCGCCGTAGGCGATGCGCCCATGGCGCTTGGTCCTGGTCTTGACCTGCGCGAGCTTGGCCACGCGCGAGTCGCGGCCGTCGGCCCCGACGACCAGGCGCGCACGCAGCGTCATCGTCTCGCCGTGGGTGTCGCGCGCCTGCACGCCGCACACCGCACCGCCCTCGTGCACGAGCTCCTTGACGGTGCGCCCGAGCAGCAGCTCGACCCCCGGCGTCTCGCCCGCCATCTGGCGAATCAGCGGATCCAGACGCTCGCGGCGCAGGTTGACCCCCGCGGGGACCTTGCTGTGGGCGGGCGGTTCGATCCAGCCCCAGCGCGTCCACAGGCGCGGGCGCCCGCGCAACGCGCCGGCGTCCATCATCCGCTCCAGCAGGCCGAGCCGTTCCAGCGTGGGCACGGCGGAGGACTGGATGTAGTGGGTGCAGATCTTCTTGAACGCGCCCGGGTCGGGGCGCTGCTCGATCAACGCGACGCGCGCGCCAGCGCGGGCGAGCAGCATCGCCGTGGTGCAACCAGCGAGGCTGGCGCCAACGACTGCCACGTCGTGGTCTGGGGCACCAGCACCGCGCCCAGTCCCTACATCGTGCTCCGTCTGACTCGCGAGTGCGCTCGCCGCGTCGTGGTCCGCGGCGTCCGCGATGATGCCGTCTGCCTGTGCTGGATCGGCCATGTATCTCAGCTCCTTTCGCGCGCCATCGGGGGCGGAGCGGCGCGCAAGCTCTATAGTTCGCGCCGAACTATACAGGACGCACTATGAAACGCAAGCCGACCCCTCCTACGAGCGCCCCGACCCCATCGGCGAGCGCCCCGACCCGCCTGACGACCACCTCCTACGCCGTGATGGCGCTGCTGGAAATGCTCGGCGAGGCGACACCGTACGACCTCAAGCAGGCGCTGGAACACTCGATCGAAAACTTCTGGCCGGTGCCGCACACAACCTTCTACGAGGAGCCCGCCCGCCTGGCGGACGCAGGCCTGCTCTCACAACGCCAGGAGTCGGGGGGGCGTAGGCGCAAGCGCTACACGCTGACCGACGCCGGCCACGACGCCCTGCGCGCGTGGGCGGACACGCCCGGGGCTGGGCCGCCGCAGTACCGCGACGAGGGCATGCTGAAGGTGTTCGCTGGCGCGGACCCGCGCGCGGTGTACGCCGGGCGCGGGGACTGGCACCGCGCGAAGCTCGCCGAGTTGGAGGGCTACCTGGAGAGTCTGCGTGCGGTGCCGGAGCAGCAGCGCACGGGGCAGTGGCGTGGCGCACAGGCGACGCTGATCGGGGGCATCGCCTACCAGCATCAGATGATCGACATGATCGAACGGCTGATCGAGGGCAGGTCGTAGCGCTGACGTATGTCGTAGAGGGTCGTGCGCTCGGCAGCGGGCCGGCCGGCCTCGTGCGCGGCGGCGATCAGCTGCTCGGGGTCGAGCTTCGTGCCGTGGTAGGAGCCGGCGAGGCGGCTGATCGACTCCTCCATCAGCGTGCCGCCGAGGTCGTTGACCCCCCAGCGCAGCGACTCGGTGGCGGCGTCGAGGCCCATCTTCACCCAGGAGGCCTGAAGGCTCGGCACCGTGCGCCCAAGCGCGAGGCGGAAGACGGCGGTGTGCTTGAGATTCTCCTCGCGCGAGATCTCCTCCACGCCGTGCGTGCGCCCCAGCAGCGTCTGAAAGGGGATGAAGGACAGGGGGACGAACTCGGTGATGCCACCGGTGCGCTCCTGCAAAGTGCGGATCACGCGCATGTGCTCCGCCAGCTCCCAGGGCTCCTCGATGTGGCCAAACATCACCGTCGCGGTCGAGCGCAGGCCCGCGCGGTGCGACGCCTCGATGATTTCCACCCAGCGCGCCACCGGCAGCTTGTTGGGGCTGATGCGCTGGCGCACGCCGTCGTGCAGCACCTCCGCGGCGGTGCCGGGCGTCGAGCCCAGACCGGCGTCCCGCAGCCGCGCGAATACCTCCGCAGGAGGCAGCGCGGAGATGTCGCACATGTGCGCGATCTCCATCGGCGAGTAGGCGTGCAGGTGCAGATTGGCTGACGCTCCCTCCTCCCCTCCCCCTCCGGCCTGCGCAGCGGTGGCCTTGGCGAGACGCAGCCAGCCGAGGTAGTCCTCGAAGGACCAGTCCGGATGAATGCCCGACTGGATGCACAGCTCGCTGGCGCCGTAGTCGAGCGCCTCGTGCACACGCCGCACGAACTCCCCCTCGCCGTGCTGGTAGGCGTCGGGCGAGCGCTTGCCCTGTCCAAAGCCGCAGAAGGCGCAGCCGACCGTGCAGACGTTGGAGATGTTCACGTTGCGGTTGACCACGAACGTCACGGTCTCGCCGGCGAGCTCAGCGCGCAGCTCATCCGCCGCCTGGCGCATGTCCTCGATCGCCTCCGGGCGGGTCTCGGCGAACATCGCCGTCAGCTCCTCGGGGGAGAGCCACGCGCCCTCGCGCCCCTTGGCGATCGCGCCCGGCACGATCTCCGAGCGGATCGCGAACGGCGCGTCCTGGCGCCCGCTGCCGCGCCGGGGGATGAAGGACCAGTACTTGAGCTTGATCGTGTCGAGCACGCCCTGCGCGATCCAGTCCTGGTTTATGTACTGCGGATAGACGCACAGGCGCTCGGTGAGGGCGTAGCCGTCGGCCTGCAGGCGCTTGCGCACCTGATGCGGCGAGGGGAAGGGGTGCTCGGGGGAGATGTGATCGCCGTTGGCTGACAGCCCGCCCAGGTCGGTGGCGCCGGCCGCCACCAGCTCCGGCCACCAGTCGGCGAGGTTCGGCGGGACCTGGATGCCGACGTCGGGCATCAGGCGGCGGGTCTCGGCGATCAGGCGCTTCATGTCCTCGATCGAGATCGGACAGGCCCACTCGGGCAGCGGCAACTGCGGGCGGTGCTCGGCCACCCCGGTGCGCCAGTACTCGCTCGCAGCCCCGTCGGCTATCTCGGCCGGCTCCTGGCCGTAGTAACGCTGGTGCGGCGTGAAGTTCTGCAGGATCACCTCCTGGATGTGTCCGTACTCGGCGTGCGCGGCAGCGAGCGCCTCCAGCGAGGCCACGCGCTCCTCCTCGCTCTCGCCGATGCCGACGAGAATGCCGGAGGTGAAAGGGATCTGAAGCTCCCCCGCCGCCTGGATCGTCTCCAGTCGCCGCTGCGGGTGCTTGGTGGGCGAGCCGGCGTGCACCGTCTGCATCAGGCGCTCCGAGATCGACTCCAGCATCAGGCCCTGCGAAGCGGTGACCTCGCGCAGGCGGGCCAGGTCCGCGCGCGCGAGCACGCCGAGGTTCGTGTGTGGCAGCAGGCCGTGCTCAAGGGCCCGTTCGCAAGTCCACACGACATACGCGGTGAAGTCCGCGTGCCCGAGCGCCGCCAGCCGCGTGGCCACGCCCGGGTTGACCTCGGGCCGCTCGCCGGTGAGCACGAGCAGCTCCTTGACGCCCCGTCGCGCAGCGCCGTCGAGGATCTGCAGCACCTCCTCGGGCTCGTGCAGGTGCGCCCGATGCGTGGCGAACGCGCAGTACTTGCAGTAGCACTGGCAGGTGCGCGAGAGCGAGAGCGTGAGGTTGCGCGAGTAGGTGACCCTGCGACGCATTGCCTCGGAGTGTATGAGGCGCCGCGCGCGGCCCGGCACGCGAGGTCGCTCCAGCGCGCGGCACGGCACGCAAGATCGCTCCGGCGCGCGGCCCGACGCGCGAGATCCGTCCGGCGCGACTCGTAGGTTTGCGGGCATGTCCTCAGATACCCCACGCTTTGCCGTCGCCGAGTTCATCGGCACCTTCACCCTGATCTTCGTCGGCGCCGGCTCGATCATCGCCTCGGAAGGGCTCGAAGCCTCCTCGCTGATCGGAGTCGCCATCGCCCATGGCCTGGCGATCGGCGTGATGGTCGCCGTCTACGCCCGCGTCTCGGGCGCCCACTTCAACCCCGCCGTGACCTTCGGCTTCCTGCTGACGCGCCGCATCAAGCCCGCGCTCGCGGGTGTGTACTGGGCGGCCCAGCTGGCGGGCGCGGCCGCCGCGGCGCTGCTGCTGCGCGAACTGCTGCCGAGCACGCCGACCGATGCGGTGCACCTGGGTGTGCCCGCGCTCGGCCACGGCGTCGGCGCCGGAGCGGGGGTGGTGCTTGAGGGCATCCTCACGTTCCTGCTCGTGACTGTGGTGTTCGGGACCGCCGTGGACCCCAAGGGCGCGTTCAGGTCGATCGCGGCGCTGATGATCGGCCTGACGATCACGATCGACATCCTGATCGGCGGCCCCTTCACGGGCGCGGCGATGAACCCGGCGCGCGCGTTCGGGCCGCAGCTGGTGGGCGACTACTGGAGCAACGGCTGGGTCTGGTATGTCGGCCCGCTGGTCGGCGGCGCGCTGGCGGCGGTGCTGTACGAGTGGCTGTACCTGCCGGGACGCTCCGCGGAGGAGTCGCCGCCGGTGGAGGAGGGCATCGCCGAGTAGCAACCTCCGCGACACGCCTGGAGGGATCGGCATGCAAGGCGCGGAGCAGCTCCTATCCTCTCTTCGATGGCTGCTCCCCCCCGCGTCTGGCTGGCCCGCCACGGCCAGACGGCATACAACCTCGAAGGCCGCTTCCAGGGCCAGCTGCCGGTGCCGCTCGACGCGACCGGCCGCACCCAGGCGCACGAGCTGGCGGCGAACGCGGCGGAGCACGGTTTCGCAGCGCTGTGGTGCAGCCCCCTGCGCCGCGCGCGCGAAACGGCGGACGCGGTGGCGAAACTGATCGAACTGGAGCCACGCGAGGACGCGCGCCTGATGGAGACCGACGCCGGCGACTGGACCGACCGCCTGTTCAGCGAAATCCAGACGGAGGCGCCGGAGGAGTTCGTGAAGTTCATCGACGGCGACCCGACGTTCGCGTTCCCCGGCGGTGAGAGCTTCGCCCAGCAGGGCGTGCGCGTGGCGGCGGCGATCTACGACATCCGCCGCGCGGAGGCCCCGGCGCTGGTGGTCTGCCACGGCGGCGTGATCCGCCTCGCGCTGTCGCTGCACCTGGAACACGGCGCGACGCTCGCCGATCGCGTGCCCAACGGCGCGCTGATCCCGCTGGACCCGCGCGAGGCGAGGCGGATCGAACACGGCGGCGATCCCGTGGCGACGACTCCGGGCTGAGGCCAATCGGGCGAGATCGACGGTCATCGGCGGGCGCCGGCGGGGCGCCCAGGCTCGGGCGCCCAGGCGTACTCGCCTGCCGCTCAGCCCGCGAACTCGCCGCTCGCCACCCGCGCCACAAGTTCGGCCCCGTCGCGCGCCATGCGCGAGCGCGGCACCACCAGGTCGAAGCCCGCCCGCAGCGCACGAATGCGCACTTCCGGCTCCACGTGGGCATAGAAGCCAAGCGTCCCCACGCCCACGAGCGCGCCGGTGTCGGCCAACTCACGCACGAGCGCCGCGCCGTCGAGGTCGGGGTCGGTGAGGTCGATCACCAGTACCGCGATCCCAGCCACGCGCTCCCGCGCCTGCGCGACGCTCCCCACCAGCTCGACCTCATACCCGGCGGCGGTGAGCTGCCCCTGCACACGCGAGCCGAACAGCAGATCCGGGATCAGCGCCAGCACTTGCGCCATCGCGTCGCGCTCCGCCGTCCTTACTGCGCGCGTAGGCGCGCGAACTCCTCACGCACCGAGTAGGGCCGTCCCCACATCTGCGTAACCTCGACACGCCCCTCACGCAGCTCGCGCAAGGCCAGCTCGCCCTCGATGCCGGCGTCGTCGAGCAGGCCCAGAGCGCAGTGCACGGCGGGCACGGCGGCGGCGTGGCCGAAGCTGTGCGCCACCAGCACACGCCAGTGCCAATCGTGGTGCGAGTAGGGCCGTGCGTTGCAGGTGACCAGGTAGACCGCGGCTTCCACGTAGCGCGACTCGTCCGCGATGCGCAGGTCGAGCTCGAGGTCGGTCCAGTCCTCGGGGAGCGAGTCGAGGATCTGCTGGAAATCGTCGGCTAGGCCCATGGTCATGAAGCCTACCCCCACAGGGCGCGGAAACCCGCCGTGGCTATGCTCGAACCGATGGTCGCCACCGACACCGATCGCACGTTCGAGGAGTACGGCACCCTCACCGAGGGCTGCGGCCTGCTCGATCGCTCCGAGCGGGGCAAGCTGGCGCTGAGCGGCACGGGCGCCGTGGAGTTCCTCAACGGACAGGTCACCAACGAGCTGGCCGACCTACGCCCAGGCGAGGGCCGCTACGCCGCCTTCCTCACGCACAAGGGCAAGATGCTGGGCGACTTGCGCATCCTCGCGGTGGTCGCAGACAATGCGGATGAGAATCCGGCGGACGCGCCGAGTGAGCTGCTGCTCGACACCGAGCGCGTGGCGCTGCAGGCGCTGTTCGACATGATCCGCCGCTTCAAGGTGGGCTTCGATGTAGAACTGCACAAGCGCACGGTGGAGCGATGCCTTTTCTCCCTGGTGGGTCCGCGCAGTCGCGAGGTCGCGGCGAGCGCCGCCGGCGTCGAGCCACACGCCCTGCTGAACCCGAGCGTCCTCCCCGCGGTCGAGCACACGCACCTGCCCGCACGGATCGCCGGCCATCCGGTGCGCCTGATCGCGACGGACGCGGCAGGCATCGACGTGCTCTGCACCGCGGAGAACCACGACGCCATCAACGAAGCGCTCGTGCGAGCCGGCGCGGAGCCCGTGAGCGAAGCGGCCGCCGAAATCGTGCGCATCGAACGCGGCCGGCCCCGCTACGGCGTGGACATCGACGACAGCACGATCCCCCAGGAGGCGGGCTTGAACGAGCGCGCAGTGAGCTTCACGAAGGGCTGCTACGTCGGCCAGGAGACAGTCGCGCGCCTCTATTACAGAGGCAAGCCCAACCGCCACCTGCGTGGCCTGCGCCTCTCTGCCCCCGCCGCCCCCGGCACGGATCTGCATCTGGGCGAGCGCCCAGTCGGCCGTCTGAGCAGCGTCGCACTCTCCCCCGCCCACGGTCCGATCGCACTGGCGCTCGTGCGCCGCGAGGCGGAGCCCGGTGCCACGGTAACCGTCGGCGAGAGCGGCGCGAGCGCGACGGTGATCGAGCTGCCGTTCGCGCATATGTGACGCATCACACACACGCAATGATTGCGTAGTCGGCTATACTTGCGTGCATGCAAGCAACCTCTGTCCCCGCGCAAGCGTCCCGGGAGGGCCGTGAGGCCCTGATCGGCGACATGTTCGCCTTGGCGAGCTATCTGATGCGGACCTCGAACGTCGGCGCGTTCAACGCGATCGCGGAACTCGACCTGTCGTTCACGCAGATCAAGGCGTTATGTGCGATGGATCTCGACGCCAGCGAGCCCTCGGTGAAGGGTCTATCCGAGGCAATGAAGGTCTCGCTGCCCGCGATGAGCCGAGCCGTGGACGGCCTGTACGAGCGCGGCTTCGTGGACCGCTACGAAGACCGCGAGGACCGGCGCATGAAGCGTATCCGCCTGACCGACGCCGGGCGCACGGTGACGAGCACGCTCAACGAGGCGCGCCTGATCGGGATGCAGGGGTTCCTGACGTCGCTGAGCGACGAGGAGACCCGCGCGCTCGCCCATGCGCTTGAGCTGATCTTGGCCGACCGCCCGGAGCTGTCCGCGCTGCGCCCGAGCCCCAGCGAGATATCGCAGCTTCCGCCCCCGGACGCAACCGCCGTCCCCCAGAAAGGAGCCACCCCATGAGCAGGAGGATCGCAGCCCCACGGATGACCGAGGAGAACCGCCGCTGGTGGGCGCTCGGCGCGATGTGCTTCGCGCTGTTCATGATCATGCTGGACAACACGGTCGTCAACGTGGCGCTGCCATCAATCCAGCGCAGCCTCAACGCCACGACCTCGACGCTCGAGTGGACCGTCAACGCCTACACGCTGACGTTCGCGGTGCTGCTGGTGACGGGCGGGCGCTTGGGCGACATCTTTGGACGCCGGCGCATCTTCATGACGGGCGTGGTCATCTTCGGCACGGCCAGCGCGGCGATCGGCTTCTCGCCCAGCGACACGTGGCTGGTGGTGTGGCGCGCGATCCAGGGCAGCGGCTCGGCGCTGATGATGCCGATGACGCTGTCGATCATCACCAACGCCTTTCCCCCGCAGGAGCGCGGCAAGGCGATCGGCACGTGGGCGGGCGTCAGCGCGATGGCACTCGCGATCGGCCCCGTCGTGGGCGGCTTCCTCGTGGAAACCGTCAGCTGGCAGTCGATCTTCTTCCTCAACGTGCCCGTCGCCATCGGCGCCGTCGTCGTGGCGACATTCGCGGTGCGCGAGTCGCGCGACGAAACAGTCGAGCGCATAGTGGACATCCCCGGCGTGCTGACCCTCACCCTCGGCCTGGCCGCACTCGTGCTGGCGCTGGTGGAGGGAAACAGCTGGCACTGGGGCTCCACGCGCGAGCTGACGCTGCTCGCGCTCTCCGCCGTGAGCCTCTTCACGTTCGTGCAGATCGAGCTGCGCCGGCGCGTGCCGATGGTCGACTTCGCCTTCTTCCGCGCGCGCTCCTTTGTCGGCGCGAACATCGTGGCGTTTATCGTCAGCTTCGCGATGCTCGCGATGTTCTTCTTCCTCGCGCTCTACATGCAGAACATCCGCGGCTACTCACCCCTTGAAGCGGGCATCCGCTTCCTCCCCTCCACCGCGCTTGTGATCGTGATGGGACCACTCGCGGGCCGGCTCGCCGACCGCGTCGGGCCGCGGCCGCTGATGACGCTCGGCCTGCTGCTCGTCTCCAGCGCGCTGTTCTGGATGTCGCACCTGACGGTCTCAAGCAGCTACGCCACGACGCTGCTGCCCGGCTTCATGCTGATGGGCGTTGGCATCGGCCTGGTGATGTCGCCGATGAGCACCGCCGCGATGAACTCGGTCGAGCAGACCAAGGCGGGCGCCGCGGCGGGCATCCTGTCGCAGAATCGCATGGTCGGCGGCACCTTCGGCGTGGCCGTCACGGGCGCACTGGTAAGCAGTCTCGGCGGCGCGAAGATCGGCGAACTGCTGCCGCGGGTGCCCGCCGCAGTACACGCCCGTCTGACCGAAAGCCTCGGCTCGGGCGGCGTACTCACCCACCTGCCCCCACGGGTGGTCGCGGCCACGCACGAGGCATATGTCTACGCGCTGCAGTACGGGTTGCGTGTCGGCGCCGCCGTGGCGCTGCTCGGCGCTGTGCTGGCGTGGGTGCTGGTGGCCACGCGCGTGCAGGCGATGGTGCCCGGCGGCGCTCACGCCGAGCCCAGGCGCGCGGACTCGCCGGAGACGGCAGCCGCCGAAGCCGTACACGCCTGAGCCTCTGTAGGATGCGGGTCCCGTCCAGTCCCCGACAAACGCGAGGTTCAACGACACCGTGGCTATCGACCTGAAACAAATCTCCGAGGTTGACACCGAGCCGGGAGAGCTGCCCAAGACGATGGCCGCGTGGGTCATCCGCGAGGAGCGCCTCGGCGAACCGAAGGACGCCTTCCAGGTTGAGGAGATCGAGGTGCCGCAGCCGGGCGCGTTCGAGGTGATCGTGCGCGTGATGGCCGCGGGCGTCAACTACAACAACGTGTGGGCGGCGCTCGGCAAGCCCGTGTCGGTGATGAAGTACGGCGACCACCCCGAGTTCGGCCACCACATCGGCGGCTCCGACGCCTCGGGCGTGGTGTGGAAGGTCGGCGCGGGCGTCACCCGCTGGAAGCCCGGCGACGAGGTCGTGGTGCACTGCAACCAGGCCTCCTACGAGGACCCCGAGGTGCACGGCCTCGACCCGATGGCCGCCCCCTCGCAGAAGATCTGGGGCTATGAGACGACGTGGGGCTCCTTCGCACAGTTCACCAAGGTGCAGGCCCAGCAGCTGCTGCCCAAGCCCCAGGCACTGAACTGGGAGGAGGCGGCCTCCTACGGGCTCGTGTACTTCACCGCCTACCGCATGCTGATCACCCGCTGCAAGCTGCAGGCCGGCGCGAACGTGCTGATCTGGGGGGCAGCCGGCGGCCTCGGTGTGTTCGCCACGCAGATCTGCGCCGCCGCCGGCGCGCATTGCGTGGGCGTTGTCAGCTCCGCCGAGAAGGGCGAGCTCGTCAAGCGCCTGGGCGCCGTGGACTACATCGACCGCGCGGAGTTCGCCGGCATGATGCGCACCGGCAAGGAGACCCCCGAGGAGGACAAGGCGCGCTTCGGCGTCTCGCGCGAATTCTCAAAGCGCGTGAAGCAGATCCTCGGCGACGCGCCCGACATCGTCTTCGAGCACGTCGGCCAGGCGACCTTCCCCACCTCGGTGTTCACCGTGAAGCCGTTCGGCAAGGTCGTGATCTGCGCCGGCACGACGGGTTTCAACCTCGACTTCGACGTGCGCTACCTGTGGATGAAGCAGAAGGAGATCCTCGGCTCGCACTTCGCCAACGCGTACGAGTGCATGAAGGCCAACGAGCTGATCGAGAGCGGCCAGATCCGCCCGGTGCTGTGGCGCACGCTCGGCTTCGAGGGCGTAGCGGAAGCACACCAGCTGATGCTCGAAAACAAGCACCTGGGCAAGATCTCGATCCTCGTGGGCGCCACCGAGGAGGGCCAGGGCAAGACCAAGGACGGCCCCGGCGCGATCCACGCGGAGGTGGGGGCGTGATCGCTCCACGCGGAGGCAGGCGCACGATGCTCGGCGCGATCGACATGAAGGCAAGCGCCTGATGGCCGGCTCCGGCTCGTTCTTCCCCACGAACGGCACGATGATCGTGCCGTGGTACGCCACCGGCTTTCGCGGCGACAAGTTCGAGGCTGCGCTGAAGGAGGTCGCCGCGGTGGCGCTGCGCTACGGCGCCACCTCCTACGCCGTGTACCGCGCGCGCGACGATCGCTACAAGGTGCACCAGTTCGCCACCTTCGAGAACCACTTCGACTGGGAGCGCTACTGGGAGGGACCGGAGATGGTCGAGTTCCGGGCGAAGCACTCCAGCTGGTATCAGGTGCCGGTGCTCTACGGCTGGTGGGACGTGGTCGCCAGCGGAGGCATCGATCAGCACAGCAACGGCGCGGTAGTGAAGCCCGCCGCGACGCTCTAGCAGCGCTCGAGCGGCGCCATCGTCAAGCCGGCGCCCTTCAGCTGATCCCAGTAGTGCTCCGCCGGCTCGCGGTGGCCGCTGTACACGACCGCCTGCCCGCCTTTGTGGATCTGGTTGGCGATCTCGTGCCCGCGCTCGAGCGTCACCCCCGGGATGAACTTCGCCAGCGTGCGCGCGACGTGATCGAAGGTGTTGTGATCGTCGTTGCGCACGATCACGCGCCACGATCCGCCCAGTCCGGAACCGGGTCCTCCGGTGCGCGGACGCTCGATCGTCTGTGGACTCATATCGCGGCAGGATAGAGCGCAGCCGTACAATTGAGGGATGAGCGAGAACCCGCACTCTCCGCGCCTGCCCGAGCGCGACCAGCCGTGGATGATGCGCACCTACGCCGGGCACTCGACAGCTGAGGCATCGAACGAGCTGTACCGCCGCAACCTCGCCAAGGGCCAGACCGGCCTCTCCGTCGCCTTCGACCTGCCCACGCAGACGGGCTATGACCCCGACGACGAGCTGGCGCGGGGAGAGGTCGGCAAGGTCGGCGTGCCGATTGCCCATCGCGGCGACATGCGCGCGCTGCTGCACGACATCCCGCTGGACGAGATGAACACCTCGATGACGATCAATGCCACCGCGGCGTGGCTGCTCGCCCTCTACATCGTCACCGCCGAGGATCAGGGCGCCGCCCAGGAGCAGCTGCAGGGTACGACGCAGAACGACATCATCAAGGAGTTCCTGGCGCGCGGCACCTACGCCTTCCCGCCGGCGCCCTCGATGCGCCTGATCGCGGACATGATCGCCTACACCGTCGAGCACGTGCCGAAGTGGAACCCGATCAACATCTGCAGCTACCACCTGCAGGAGGCGGGCGCCACGCCCGTGCAGGAGATCGCCTACGCGATGAGCAACGCAATCGCGGTCCTGGACGCCGCCAAGGAGCGCCTCGGCGCCAAGGCCGATGAGCTGATGGGCCAGGTGTTCGGCCGCATCAGCTTCTTCGTCAACGCCGGCGTCCGCTTCGTCGAGGAGCACGCGAAGCTGCGCACAATGGCGATCCTCTGGGAAGAGCTGGGTCGCGAGCGCTACGGCGTCAGCGACGAGCGCCGGCTGCGCTTCCGCTACGGCGTGCAGGTCAACTCGCTCGGCCTCACCGAGGCGCAGCCGGAGAACAACGTGCAGCGCATCGTGCTGGAGACGCTGGCGGTGACGCTCGGCCGCCAGGCGCGCGCCCGCGCGATCCAGCTGCCCGCCTGGAACGAGGCGCTCGGCCTGCCGCGCCCATGGGACCAGCAGTGGTCGCTGCGCATCCAGCAGGTGATGGCGTATGAGACGGACATGCTCGAGTACCCCGACATCTTCGAGGGCTCCAAGGTGATGGACGGCCTCGTGGCAGAACTGCTCGACGGCGCGCGCGCGGAGATGACGGTGGTGCAGGAGCACGGCGGCGCGGTGCAGGCCGTCCCCTACATGAAGGCGGCGCTGGTGGACTCCCACCGCGAGCGCCTGCGCCGCATCGAGTCCGGCGAGCAGGTGGTCGTCGGCCAGAACCGCTTCGCCGAGACCGAGCCCTCGCCGCTCACCGACGATGCGGAGGGCGGAATCCTCGTGGTCGACCCGGCGGTGGAGGCGCAGCAGATCGAGGCCGTGCGCCGCTGGCGCAGCGAGCGCAACCAGGCCGCGGTGGACGAGGCGCTCGGCGAGCTGGCGCGCGTCGCCCGCAGCGAGGACCCGCACGAGAACCTGATGCTCCCCACGATCGCCGCCGCCCGCGTGGGCGCCACCACGGGCGAGTGGGCAAGCACCCTGCGCGAGGTGTTCGGCAGCTACCGCGCCCCCACCGGCGTGGGCGAGGCCGCGGGCACCGCGCTCGCCGATGAGGACCTGACACAGTTGCGCGAGCAGGTCGCCCAGCTGCAGGAGCGCCTCGGCCGTCGCCCCAAGATCCTCGTGGGAAAGCCGGGCCTGGACGGCCACTCAAACGGCGCGGAGCAGATCGCCGTGCGCGCGCGCGATGCGGGCATGGACGTGGTGTATGAGGGTATCCGCCTCACGCCCTCGCAGATCGCCGCGTCCGCATTGCAGGAGGGCGTGCACGTGATCGGCCTGTCGATCCTCTCAGGCTCGCACCGCGAGCTGATCCCCGCCGTGATCGACGCCCTGCGGGAAGCCGGCGTGGAGGCCCCGGTGGTCGTCGGCGGCATCATCCCCGAGCAGGACGTCGCCCCCCTGAAGGCCGCGGGCGTCGCCGCCGTGTACACGCCGAAGGATTTCGACATCACGCGCATCGTGCGCGACGTCGTGGAGCTGGTGGGCTCGGGCGCCGGCCTGGGCGCCAACGGCAGCCACAACGGCGCCGCTGACGGTGCGGCGACGCCCGCGCCCAACGGAACCCCCGCTCCGGCGTGAGCGACCAAGGGGCCGCGCTCGGCACCAGCCTGCGGGCAGGCGACCTGACCGCCGCGCCCGCGGCGCTCAACCTGCTTGAGAGCACCACGGCCGCCGACCGCGAGCAGGCCGCCGCTCTGCTGCGCGAGGTCTCCCCCGCCGCGCTCGGCCACGACGCGCCCGGACACATCGTGGGCGTGACCGGCCCCCCCGGCGCGGGCAAGTCCACGCTCCTCTCTGCCCTCCTGCACACGTGGCGCACGCAGGACAGAAACGTGGCGATGCTCGCGGTGGACCCCAGTTCGCGCCGCTCCGGTGGATCGCTGCTGGGCGACCGCGCGCGCATCGACTTCGACCCGGCCGACCGTGGAGTGTTCATCCGCTCAACGGCTGCCGGCGAGCGGCTGGGCGGCCTCGCCTGGGGCACGCGCGCGGCCGCGCAGGCGCTCGCCGCCGCCTTCGACGTGGTTGTGATCGAGACCGTCGGCGTGGGCCAGGCCGAGACCGACATCGCCGACGTCGCCGACACTGTGGCCGTGATCGTGCAGCCGGGCAGCGGCGATGTCTTGCAGTTCCTGAAGTCGGGCATCATGGAAACCCCAGACGTGCTGGTGGTGACAAAGTCCGACCTCGGGCAGGTGGCAACGAGTGCGCGGCGCGATCTGAGCGCCGCATTGCGCTCGCTGGGCGCGCGCGCGACCCCGGTCGTGGCGGTCTCCTCACTGGCGCCGCCAAGCGGTATCGAGGAGCTGGTCGCGGCGCTGGACGCCCACCGCGCCGCGCTGGACCTGCCCGAGCGGCGGCTGCGTGCCCGGCGTGCGGACGCTCTGAGCGACTTCGTCAACGAGCACGGCGAGCGGGGACTGCGCGCGCTGGGCGGACGCAGCACGGCCCGCGCATGGCTCGCCTCACAGGACCCGGCCCTGGATGAGGCGGCGCTCGTGCGGCTGCTGGAAGGGAAGATGTCCGCATGAGCCGCCGCACAAAAGAGCAGCATCCGCCGCATTCCGCACCCCCACCGCAAGCCGCACCCCCGCCGCACCCCCGCGCGAACGTCCCCGGCGACCTGCTCCTGATGCTCGGCTCCTTCGTGCTCGCCAGCGCCCTGGCCGGCGCCCTGGGCGCCACCAATCTCGGCACGGCACTGGCCTTTGGCCAGATCGCCTTTGCGATCAGCCTCGTGTACGTGCTGCTCAAGCGCTGACGTCCCCAACGACGCCCCCCGCGCGCTGAGCACCCGACCGCGCGTAGGGAGCGCACCACCCAGCTTTCGCGCAACAACGCGGCCCCCTCTCCTCTCCCCTATCCTCCACGCGATGGCCACCGGTTGCTTTATCCCCGCGGCGCGTTCGCTCGACGCGGCCACCGAGCGCGTGAAGCTCGCGGAGTCCCTGGGCTACGAGACGGTCTATGTCACGCACATCGCCGGCCGCGAGTCGCTGACCGTGCTGACGGCCTACGCTCTGGCAACGAGCAAGATCCGCGTGGGCACGGGCGTGGTGCCGATCTACACGCGCACGCCCGCCACGATGGCGCAGACCGCCGCGACCGTCGATGAGCTCTCGGGCGGGCGCCTCACGCTCGGCCTAGGCGTCTCGCACCGCCCGGTGGTCGAAGGCTGGCACGGGCAGACGATCGACCGCCCCGTCAAGGAGATGCGCGAATACGCCTCAATCGTGCGCGCGATCCTGCGCGGCGAGGATCCGCCCGCGGGCGAGAAGTGGCAGACGGGCTTCCATCTGATGGGCCTGGAGACCCGCCCGCAGCTGCCGATCTACATCGCCGCGCTGTCCCCCGCGATGCTGCGCCTGGCGGGCGAGATCGGCGACGGCGTGCTGCTGTGGCTGTGCTCGCCGCAGTACATCGCGGACGTGGTGGTGCCCGAAGTCACGAAGGGCCGCGAACGCGCGGGCAAGACGCTGGAGGGCTTTGACATCGTGCCCGCCGTGCCCGCCGCGCTGGTCGAGGACCGCACGAACGCCTTCGCGGCGATGCGCGGCGACCTGCTGCCCTACTTCGGCCTGCCCTTCTACCGCGCGATGCTGGAGCGCTCGGGCTTCGATGCGGACATCGCGGCCTTCGACGCCGCCGCCGGGGATGTCGAAAAGATGAAGGCCGCCATCTCCGACGGCTTCCTGGAGCAGCTCACCGCCGTCGGCGACGGAGCGGCCGTGCACGCCGGCATCGAGCGCTACAGCGCGGCAGGCGCCACTTCGCCCTGTGTCGGCCCAGTGCCAAAGACGGACTTCGAGGCGACGCTGCGCGTGGCCATCGCGTAGCGCTCGGCAGACGCTCCCGCCCTAGCCCGCTAGCCAGGTCGAGAAAAAACGTCGGGGGTCGCCGTCAAGCTGTGTGCGTGGCCGATACCGACGTAATTGCATGCGCGATCTCACCGCAGGGGCGCACGGTGGAGCTGACCGAGCGTAAGTGGGCATACGTGCAGCGCCACGTGGAGATGCGCGGCGAGCTCGATCTGCTGCTCGCAACGATTCGCGCGCCCGACCTCCAAGAACCGGACCCGCGCCCGGGACGCGAGCGCTACTGGCTACGCACCTCGCCGCCATTCCCGTTCCCCTGGCTCAGGGCAGTAGTACAGTTCGAGGGCGACGTCGATCACGTCGTGACAGCCTTCGGACAAGACAACGGGCCGGAGGGCCTTACAAGATGACGATCACCATCGGCACGATCACATTCGACCACGTCGAGTACGACGTCGAAGGCGACGTTCTCTATCTGAGCGTCGGCGAGCCGCGCGAGGCCGCCGCTTCATACGCCACCGCGGAGGGGCACAACGTCCGCTACGACGAGAGTGGCCAGGTGATCGCGCTTACGCTGGTCAATGCCAAGTGGCTGCTAGAGCGAGATGGGGAGGTGAGCGTGACGATCCCCAGCCATGTGTCGGCCGATGCGCTCGCTCCCGCGCTTGCACTCACAGGCTGATCGCCGGATAGCCCCAACCAGTCGCCACCATCGGCCAGCGCACCCCAAGCTGCGTGTAACGAATCCCGCCCCGCGTAGTCTGAAGGGGTGAAGATGCTGCCCTCTCCCCTCGTGCTGCCCGCCACCCACGCGACGCTCTCCCCCTCCCCATGCCGATCCTGATCCCCTTCGCATTCCTCGCCGGCGCGGGCACAGCACTGTCCCCGTGCGTGCTGCCTGTCCTGCCGGCGATGCTCAGCGCCGCGGGCGCGGGTGGGCGCAGGCGCCCGCTCGGCGTGGTGCTCGGCCTGAGCGTCACGTTCACCGTGACCATCGTCGGCATCGCCAAGGTGGTGGGCGGCGTGGGCCTGGGCAGCGACCCGTTGCGCGCGCTGGCGGTGCTCGTGCTGCTGCTCAGCGGCCTGGCGCTGATGATTCCCGCGCTGGGCGACCGCCTGGAGGCGCGCCTCTCGCGCATCGCGCGCTTCGGCCCGAAGAGCACCGGCGACGGCTTCGCCTCCGGCCTGCTCGTGGGCGCGGCGCTCGGCTTCGTGTACACCCCCTGCGCCGGCCCGATCCTGGCGGCGGTGATCTCCGTGGGCGCGGCTACAGGCCGCACGCTCGTCGTGGCCATCGCCTACAGCGCGGGCTCGGCGCTGGTGCTGCTGGCGCTCGCCCTCGGGGGGCGCAAGCTGTTCGACCGCGTGCGTGCCGCGGGCCGCGGCCCAACCTTGCAGCGCGCGCTGGGCGCGATCATGGTGGCGACGGCGCTCTTGATCGTGACCAACCAGGATGTGCGCTTCGATCAGTACATCGCGCAGCACATCCCCGAAGTCAACTTCACCGCCTCCCTGGAGAAGTCGCACGCGGTGCAGAGCCGCCTGCCGCAGATCACGGGCCACGAACCGAAGTTCCTGGCCAGCTCGACCCACCCGATGCCCGCGACGGCACTGCCCCACGACGCCACACAGGCGAGCCTGCTGGTCGCTGCGAGCAAGTTGCCGATCCTGGGCCCTGCCCCGGAATTCAGCGAAACGCAGGACTGGTTCAACACGGGGGTGGGTGGGCATCAGAACCGCCCCCTAACGATGCCAGGACTGCGCGGGCATGTCGTGCTGATCGACTTCTGGACATACACGTGCATCAACTGCCTGCGCACGCTCCCCTACCTAAAAGCCTGGAACGCCACCTACGGGCCGCAGGGCCTTGAGATCGTGGGCGTGCACACGCCCGAGTTCGCCTTCGAGCACGAGGCCTCCAACGTCCGCGACGCGATCGAACGCTTCGGCATCCGCTACCCCGTCGTGCAGGACAACAACTACGGCACCTGGAACGCCTACGGCAACGAGGACTGGCCCGCGGACTACCTGATCGACGCGCACGGCAACGTGCGCTACACCGCGATCGGCGAGGGCGACTACGCCACCACCGAGTCGGCGATCCGCGCGCTGCTGGCCGAAGCTGGAGACAGCGTGGGCGCGATGAGCCACCCCACCGGCGCGATCAAGCCGAGCGAAGAAGCGACGCCTGAGACCTATGTGGGCACGGCGCGCGCGCAGGGCTGGATCAACGGGCCGCAGGCGGGCCTGCACGACTACGGCAGCACACCGCACCCGGGGCTGGCGCTGAACGAATTCGCCTACGGCGGCACGTGGAACATCGCCGCGCAGCCCGCGCTCGCTGTGGCGGGCGCGACGATCGAAGCGCATGTGCAGGCCAGGAACGTGTACCTGGTGCTGAGCAGCGCCGGGCATCGGCCCCGCCAGATGCAGGTCGAACTGGACGGCCGCCCGATCCCCGCGGCGCAGGCGGGCGCGGACGTGCACAACGGCACGGTGACCGTCACCGGCGAACGTCTCTACACGCTCGTAAGCCTCCCCCACAACGAACAGCACCACCTGACCCTGCGCCTGGCGCCGGGGATCTCGGCCTATTCCTTCACGTTCGGTTAGCCATTCCGGGTGTGCGGCTGCACTGCGCATACAATGACCCTATGGAGGGTTCCGCCCCTGAGCTGATCGCCCATAGTTGGCTGCGCTGCTACCGCTGCTGGTCCCAGGACCTGGAGGTGCAGGTGCACTACGAGGGCATCCACAAGATCGACCCGGAAACGGGCGAGCGCGCGGAAGTCGTGGACGAGCTGCAGGAGGCGGTGGTGCAGTGCCTGGACTGCATGCACGACCAGCCCCACCTGGGCTTCTCCAACGGCAGGGTGGAGCCGATCGAGGACCGCTGGGAACGGATGATCGCGGGCACGCCGTGGGTGGCCTCGTGCACTGTGACGGTGGACAGCGAGGATGTCGAGACCTGCTCGGGCCCGGAGGCGGGCGACGCGCTGTCCTACGCGGCGTTCGGCGACCACGGCGTGCGGGAGTTCTTTACGCACGTGCGCTTCCACAAGCACGAAGACGACTCGCGCATCATCGTGCACCTGCTGGTGGAGCTGTATGCGCGCTCCTTGGAGGAGGCCACGGACGTGCTCGAATCGGCCGCACGCGGCGCGCTGACGATCACTTCCCTGGCAGAGGAGTCGCGCCCCCCCGCAGCCGCGGCAGAGTCGCACGGCCACGAATAGGGAACCGCTGAGCGGCGCGAGGCGTCGTCCTCAGTCGCTCGTGTGCAAAGCACACTTCGCTCCTTGCGTCCTAGCCTCGCTTGCTCACCGGCCCCCTATTTGGGCGCCGTTAGGACAGCCTGTCCTCCAGCGCCTTCAGCTGCGCATGCAGCTCTGCCGGCAGGCGCTCGAACTTCCCGTAGTGCTCGTGGAAGTGCGGCAGCTGCTGGCGCCACTCGCCCACATCCACCCGCAGCAGCTCGGCGATCGCCTGCGACGAGACGTCCACTCCTCTGGTGTCGATGCCCTCCACGCCCTCGGGGGGGACCACGCCGATCGGCGTCTCCTTGCCGGCGCCGTGGCCGGCGCAACGGGCGAAGACCCACGAGAGCACGCGCGAGTTATCGCCATAGCCGGGCCATAGGAAGCGGCCGTCCTCGCCCTTGCGAAACCAGTTGACGTAGAAGATCTTCGGCAGCTTGGCCCCGGGGTGACGGCCGATCTCCAACCAGTGCGCGAAGTAGTCGGCCATGTTGTAGCCGCAGAAGGGCAGCATCGCGAAGGGGTCGAAGCGCAGTTCGCCGACGGTGCCGGCGGCCGCGGCGGTCTTCTCGGAGCTCATGATCGAGCCGAGGAAGACGCCGTGCTCCCAGCTGAGCGCCTCGGTGACGAGCGGCACCACCGTGGAGCGCCGGCCACCGAAGAGGATCGCGTCGATCGGCACGCCGGCGGGGTCCTCCCACTCGGATGCGATTGCGGGATCCTGTGAGGCGGGGGTGGTGAAGCGCGCGTTGGGGTGCGCGGCGGGCGTTTCCGACCCGGGCGTCCAGTCGTTGCCGCGCCAGTCCACGAGGTGCGAGGGCGCCTCGTCGGTGAGCCCCTCCCACCACACGTCGCCCTCGTCGGTGAGCGCGCAGTTGGTGAAGATCGTGTTGGCGGCGACTGTGTGGATCGCGTTGGGGTTGGTTTTCTCGCCGGTGCCGGGGGCCACGCCGAAGAAGCCGGCCTCGGGATTGATCGCATACAGGCGCCCGTCCTGCCCGAACTTCATCCAGGCGATGTCATCGCCGATCGTCTCGACCGTCCAGCCCTCCAGCGTGGGTATCAGCATCGCCAGGTTGGTCTTGCCGCAGGCGCTGGGGAAGGCCGCGGCGATGTACTTGACCTCGCCCTCTGGGGAAGTGAGCTTGAGGATCAGCATGTGCTCTGCCATCCAACCCTCATCGCGCGCCATCACCGAGGCGATCCGCAGCGCGAGGCACTTCTTGCCGAGCAACGCGTTGCCGCCATAACCGGAGCCGTAGGACCAGATCTCGCGCGTGTCGGGGAAGTGCACGATGTACTTGTTATCGGCGTTGCACGGCCACGGCACATCCTGCGCGTCGTCGGCGAGCGGCATGCCGACGGAGTGCAGACAGGGAACGAACTCGCCTTCGGCGCCGAGCGCATCCAGGGCGGCCTGCCCCATGCGCGTCATGATGCGCATGCTCACGGCAACGTAAGCCGAATCGGTGAGCTGCACGCCGATCTGGCTCTTGTCCGAGCCGAGTGGCCCCATCGAGAAGGGCACCACATACAGCGTGCGCCCGCGCATCGCGCCTTGGAAGAGCTCGCTGAGCGCTTCGCGCATCTCCCCGGGCTCGCGCCAGTTGTTCGTCGGTCCGGCTTCCTCCTGTGAGGGCGAGCAGATGAAGGTGCGGTCCTCCACGCGGGCCACGTCCCCGGGGTCTGAGAGCGCCAGGTAGGAGCCGGGGCGCTTGGCGTCGGCGAGCCGCCGGAAGGTGCCTGCATCGACGAGCGTCTGGCAGAGGCGCTCGTACTCCGCAACGGAGCCGTCGCACCAGTGGATGTCCTGCGGTTCTACGAGCGAGGCGATCTCCTCGACCCAGCTCAGCAGGCGCTCGTTGGTGGTGTTGGGGGTTGCGGTGGCAGTGGTCTCCATGACGTGACGGCTCCTTGACAATCGGCTGTGGGGGCTCGCCGGAACGCGTCGCGGGATCCATCCCTGCCCGCGACGCACGCGACGCGTAGGCACGCATCGCGGTACAGGCGATCTGTGAAGGGTACCGGACCTAGGCGGCCGCGGGGTTCTTGCGCGGCACGAGCACGAGCCGTTTGAACTCGGCGACGAGCACGCCATCCTGGTTGAGCACGCGCGTGTGCACCTTGACGGTGCCGCGGTCGGGCTTGGACTGCGACTCGCGCTTCTCCAGCACCTCGGACTCGCAGAAGAGCGTGTCTCCGTGGAAGACCGGCGCGGGGTGCTTGAGCTCTTCGGTGGCCAGATTGGCAATCGCCTTGCCGCTGACGTCGCTTACGGACATACCGAGCGCGAGCGAGTAGACGAGCGGCCCCACGACGACGTTGCGGCCCTGCTGAGACTGCGCGGCATAGACGTCGTTGATGTGCAGCGGGTGGTGGTTCATCGTGATGAGGCAGAACAGGTGGTCGTCGGCCTCGGTGACGGTCTTGGCGGGCCAGTGCTTGTAGACGGCGCCGACCTCGAACTCCTCCAGGTAGCGGCCGTAGGGGTGCGCGCCGCTGGCCTCGCGCGCGGCCTGGTCGGTCTCGACGGTGCTCTCGACGGTGGTGGTCTCGCTCATGGGTCTTGACAGCTCTCCTGTAGGGACGTTGGAGGCAGAACTCTAGTGCGAAGCCGGTATTGGGCACGGTCCAGGCGCCCAAGGCGATACGGTTTGACGCGGCCGTCCGGCCCAATCCGCAACCGCCACGCCCAGGAGAGAACCGACTTGCGCAACCCCCGAGCCTTCTTCAAGCCCCTCGCCATCGGCGCCCCCGAGCCCGTCCGCGAGATCCCCTTCAAGCCGTCCCGGATGATCCACTTCCTCGACTTCTCCAACGAGAAGATGGTGGCCAAGGTCCCCGACATTGCCCCCACGGTGGACATCCTGCTGGGCAACCTCGAGGACGCGGTGCCGGTGGACCGCAAGCTGGCCGCACGCGCGGGCCTGATCAAGGTCGGCCGCGAGATGGACCTCGGCGACACGGCGCTGTGGACGCGCGTGAACGAGCTGGCCTCGCCGTGGATGCTCGACGACATCACCGAACTGGTGGCCGAGATCGGCGAGAAGCTCGAGGTCATCATGATCCCGAAGGTGGAGGGCGCGGAGGACATCCACTACGTGGACCGTCTGCTGGCGCAGCTGGAGGCCAAAGCCGGACTGGAGCGCCCGATCCTGCTGCACGCGATCCTCGAGACCTCGCTGGGCGTGGCCAACCTGGAGGAGATCGCCGCGGCGAGCCCGCGCATCCAGGGCATGAGCTTCGGCCCGGCCGACCTGGCGGCATCGCGCCGCATGAAGACCACCCGCGTGGGTGGCGGGCACCCGGGGTACCGCACGATCGCTGACCCGGACCCGGAGAACCCGGACGCCCCCCGGCCGAGCTACCAGCAGGACCCGTGGCACTACTCGATCGCGCGCATGGTCGACGCCTGCACCGCCGTTGGCGCGCTGCCCTTCTACGGACCCTACGGCGACATCCGCGACACCGAGGGTTGCGAAACACAGTTCCGCGCCTCCTTCCTGCTGGGCTGCGTGGGCGCGTGGTCGCTGCACCCCGCGCAGATTGCGATCGCCAAGAAGGTCTACTCGCCCGACCCCAAGGAGGTGGCGTTCGCGAAGAAGGTGATCGAGGCGATCCCCGACGGCCGCGGCGTGCACATGATCGACGGCAAGATGCAGGACGACGCCACCTGGAAGCAGTGCCAGGTGATGGTGAGCCTGGCGGAAATGCTCGCGCGCAAGGACCCGGAGCTGGCGCAGGCGTACGGGTTCGAGCCGGCGGGGGTGTAACCGTCGGCAGCGATCTGATGGCCTCGCCTCGCCGACCGGCTGACGACGAACCCGAGAAGCCCCTCGATGAGCAGCAGCGAGCACGGATCGGTGCCCAGATCGCAGACGCCTACCGTCGTCAGCCGCAGACCGCGGAGTGCTCAGCTCGGAGAAGCAGATGGATGAGATCTCGTCGGGGCGGTCACGCCTTCGTCACCGCCTTCGCGCCGGCGGTGGCCTTGCCAAGCGCTGAGACGCCTCGCCCGCGCTCGCCGCTACTGATCGTCTGACGGGCAAGGTCACGCTCCCAGCCCAGTCTGTGTAGGCTTCCGCGCCGAAATGAGATTCTTCGAGTACGAGGCAAGGGAGATCGTAAGGCGCGCCGGCATCCCCGTCACCGACTTCGGCTTCACGCGCGACGCGGCCGAGGCGCGCGAGATCGCGCAGCGCATCGGCGGCCCCACCGTGATCAAGAGCCAGGTCCTCACGGGCGGGCGCATGAAGGCCGGCGGGGTGAAGTTCGCCGACACTCCCGAGGAGGCCGAAGCCCACGCGCGCGACATCCTGGCGCTTGAGATCAACGGCCACATGCCGCGCGGCGTGCTGGTGGACCCCAAGGCGGAGGTCGAGCAGGAGTACTACGCGGGTGTCGTGTGGGACGGCACGCGCAAGCAGCCGGTGATGATCTTCTCGCCCGTGGGCGGCATCGACATCGAGCAGGTCGCCGAGGAGCAGCCCGACAAGGTGGGCCGCAGGCACTTCTCGAACATCCTGCCCTTCGGCGACTTCCAGGCCAAGGAGGTGATCGCCTCCACCGGCGTCACCGGCAGCGCGCTGAACAAGCTGACGCCGATCGTCTCCAAGCTGGCGAAGCTGTTCGTGGAGAACGACATGACGCTGGCGGAGATCAACCCGCTCGGCCAGCTGAAGGACGGCTCGTTCGTCGCGCTCGACGCGCACATGGACATGGAGAACGAGGCGCGCGGCAGACACAAGCAGCTGCTGAAGGAACTGGGCGTCGGCGAGGAGGAGACAAGACAGGCGCGCGAGGCGACCCCGTTCGAGCTGGCGGGCGAGGCGGTGGACTCCCAGGACCACCGCGGCGTGGCCGGCAACGTGACGGAGTTCGACGGCAACCTCGGCCTCGTGATCGGCGCGGGCGGCGGCTCGCTGACGCTGTTCGACGCCGTGCGGGCGCACGGCGGGAGGCCGGCCAACTACTGCGAGATCGGCGGCAATCCCTCCGTGTCGAAGGCCTGCGGGCTGGCGAAGCTCGTCTTGCAGAAGCCGGGCGTGGACAAGATCGCCGTGATGATGTCGATCGTCTCGAACACGCGCGTGGACATCGTGGCACGCGGCGTGATCAAGGCCTGCTTGGAGCTGGGCTATGACCCGGCGGAGAAGATCGCGATCTTCCGCATCCCGGGGGCGTGGGAGGAGGAGGGCTTCAAGCTCCTCCAGAAGTATGGGGTGGACTACGCGGACAGAAGCGTGTCCCTGAACGAGGCCGCCCGCCGTGCGGTGGAGAAGATCCCGGCATGAGCCCCCCTGCCCCCATGAGCCTCGGAGCGAGCGCCCGATGAGCATCCTGATCGACGCGGACACGACGTTCATCGTGCAGGGCATCACCGGGCGCGAGGCAGTCAACCTCACGCGCGAGTGCCTGGACTACGGCGCGGGCGCGAAGGTGGTCGGCGGCGTCACGCCCGGTCGCCTCGGCCGCGACGTGCACGGCGTGCCGGTGTTCGACACCGTCGCCCAGGCGGTGGAGCACCACGGCGCGCCGATCTACGGCTCGGTCGTGACGGTGCCCCCGGCCTTCACCAAGGACGCGGTGTTCGAGGCGATCGAGAACGGTGTGCAGCTGGTGGTGATCGTGACCGAGCGCATCCCCCGCCGCGACGTGGCGGAGATGGTGGAGCTGGCGACGCTCCGGGGCGCGCGCATCATCGGGCCGAACTGCCTGGGCATCATCGTGCCCGACACGATCAAGATGGGCGGCATCGGCGGCCCGGCGCGCAACGCGGCGCAGGCGTACACGCCCGGCCCGATTGGCGTGATCTCGCGCAGCGGCGGCATGACGACGGAGATGTCTTCAACGCTCAGCGCGGCCGGCCTGGGGCAGTCCACCGCGGTGTCGATCGGCGGCGACGCGATCATCGGCCAGAGCTACGCGGAGCTGATGCCGCTGTTCGAGGCGGACGAGCAGACCAAGGGCATCGTGATCTACACCGAGCCGGGCGGGCGCATGGAGGCGGAGCTGGCCAGGTGGGTCACCGACAACAACAGCCGCCTGCCGATCGTGGCCTTCATGGCCGGACGCTTCATGGACGAGATGCCCGGCATGAGCTTTGGGCACGCGGGGACGATCGTCGAAGGCAAGGAGGATACCGCGAGCGAGAAGATCGCCCGCCTGGCACAGGCCGGCATCACGGTGGCCGAGCGGATCGAGGACATCCCGGGGCTGATCGGCGAGAAGATCGCCGCAAGGAGCGCGGCCTGATGCGCGCGGACGCCACCTTCATCGCCGTGGAAGTGGACGACGCGACGGCGTCCGATGCGGCTCTGGCGAGGAAGCTCACGGAGGCATGCCCGGTGGACATCTTCGCGACGGCCGAGAACGGCACGCTGGAGATCGTCGAGAAGAGCCTCGACGAGTGCGTGCTTTGCCGCCTTTGCCTGGACGCTGTGCCGGGAGCGGTGAAGGTCATCAAGCTGTATGACGGCGGCGCGATACTCGCCTGAGCACCCCGTGAGCATCTCCCGCGCGCGCCTGACCGCGGCGCGCGCTATCGTTCACGCCGCGTTATGAAGAAGAAAAACGAGAACCTCTCGCTGTACGTGATGTGCTTCTTCCTGCTGGCCTCGTTGGCGTTCCTGGCCCAGCAGATATCCGCCTATCACTAGCCTCTCGCAGTACTCGCGCCCCCCCCCGGCGAGAACCCTTCGCGCTAGCTGGCGTGCGGCTTGGCCCGTCGCGTGCGTTCCCGCTCCTGCTGGCGTTCCACCACATTCGCGATCAGCTTCATGAACTGCTCCGGGCCGGATGCCTTGGCCTGGCCATACGTGAAAGCCTCGACCCAATCCGGCACCTTGCCTTCCTTGGCCATGACGTTGAAGAACTCCCGCCGCATTTCCACACGCATGCGCCCATCGGCAGCGGGGCCCTTCGTGACTTTGGGGCCGGGCATCTGCAGGCGGAAGTGCTGCACGTCGCCGCGCCCGCGCAGTTCGACGTTGACGACGAGCTTCAGCGGCGACAGCGCGGGCACTTCCTTGAGGAAGCGCCGGACGGCGAGTTCGATGAGCGCCTTGGCGTCCTCGGCCATACGCGCTAGATCTTATGGCGCTGGAGGAGCTTGCGCCCAATGACCATGCGCTGAATCTCCGAAGTGCCCTCACCGATCAGCAAAAGCGGAGCGTCCCGGTAGATGCGCTCGATCTCATACTCCTTGGAGTAGCCGTAGCCGCCGTGGATGCGCAGGCATTCGGTGGCGCAGAAATGGGCGGCCTCGGAGGCGAACAGCTTGGCCATGCCGGCCTCAAGGTCCGAGCGCTGCCCGGCATCCTTCATCCGCGCGGCCCGCATTGTGAGCATCCGCGCGGCATCGACCTGCGTGGCCATGTCGGCAAGCTTGAACTCGATCGCCTGGTGCTGGGCGATCGGCTTGCCGAACGTCTTGCGCTCCTGCGAGTAGCGCAGCGCCAGTTCCAGCGAGCGCTGCGCCAGGCCGACGCCGCGCGCGGCCACGTTCGCGCGGCCGACCTCCAGGGCGTCCATCATCTGCGCGAAGCCCTTGTTCAAGCCCTCGCCTTCGCCGCCGAGAATGTTCTCGGCCGGGCACTTGTAGCCGTCGAACACAAGCTCGGTGGACTCGACGCCCTTGTAGCCCATCTTCTTGATCTTCGGCGGCACAACCAGACCCGCATAGGGGCCGGTGTTCTCCCCCACGCCGGGCTCCTTCTCGGCGATGAAGCAGGTGAAGCCCTTGTGCCGCGGCTGCGCATCGGGGTCGGTCTTGACCAAAACGAACACGAGCGCGGACATGAGCCCGTTGGTGACCCACATCTTCTGGCCGTTGATCTCCCACGCACCGTCCTGCACCTTCTTGGCCGAGGTCTTGATCGCCTGCACATCGGACCCCAGCTCCGGCTCGGACAGCGAGAAGGCCGCGCGAATCTCGCCGGTGGCCATGCGCGGCAAGTACTTCTCGCGCTGCTCCTGCGACCCATACTTCATCAACAGATAAGACCCGATGAAGTGCGTGTTGATCACGCCCGAAATCGAAATCCAGCCGCGCGAGAGCTCCTCCACGACCATGCAGTACGTCGTCAGGTCAAGACCGAGGCCGCCGTACTCCTCGGGGATCGTGATCCCGAACAGGCCGAGCTCCTTCATCTGCTCGACGATCGGCTCGGGGTATTCGTCCTTGCCGTCGTAATGCTCGGCGTTGGGGATGATCTGCTCGTCAGCGAACTGGCGGACCATCTCGACGATGGCACGCTGATCGTCGGACAGCTCAAAGGAAGAAGTGGCTACGGCCATGGCTGGGGCGGCTCCAAGTCGGGGGAGGATTTTTTTTAAGGATAAGTGTTGCCGCGTTGCGGCGGGAGCACGCGCCGCCTATGCCACACGCCGTGGAGCTGCACGCGCGCGTGAGAGTGGCAGACTGCCGGCCGTGAACTTTGCAACGGACGTGGTCGGACGCCTGCCCCCCGATGGCCTGGCGCTGGTGGAGCTGGGGCGCGACGGCACGCGCCGCGAGTGGCGCTTTGAGGAGATCGCGCAGCGCAGCGCGCGGCTGGCGGGGACGCTCGCGCGGATGGGCGTGGGGCGGGGCGACGTGGTGATGACGGTGATCGGCAACCGCGCGGAGTGGGTGCTGGCGATGGTCGCCTGTTTCCGGCTGGGGGCGGTGGTGCTGCCCTGCACGGAGCAGCTGCGCGCGAAGGACCTGCGGCTGCGGCTGGACGCGGCGCGGCCGGCGGCGGTGCTGGTGGACGAGCGCGACGCGCAGGAGCTTGAGGCGGCGCGGCCGGAGTGTCCAGTGCGCAGCATCCCCGACAAGGGCCTGTTCGACTGCGAGCCGGCGCCAGCGGTGGACGTCTCCCCCACGGACCCGTGCCTGATCACGTTCACGAGCGGAACGGCGGGCGAGCCGAAGGGGGTTGTGCACGGAGGGCGCTACCTGGCGGGACAGGCGGTGCAGGCCGAGCACTGGCTGGACGCGCGGGCGGGGGATGTCGTTTGGTGCACGGCTGCTAGCGGGTGGAGCAAGAGCGCGCGCAACGTGTTCATCGCGCCTTGGCTGCGGGGGGCAACGGCGCTGCTGCACGACGCGCGCTTTGACCCACACGAGCGCTTGGATGTGATTGAGCGCGAGCGGGTGAACGTGCTCTGCATGGCGCCGACGGAGTACAGGGTGATTGCCAAGCGGGCGCAGCCCCGCCCGACGCCTTGGCTGCGGGGACTGGTGGCGGCCGGCGAGGCGCTGAACCCCGAGGTCCTGCACGTATGGCAGGAAGCTACGGGCCTGCACATCCGCGACGGCTACGGCCAGACCGAGACAGGCCAGCTCACTGGGGCCCCTCTGAACGAGCCGGTCCGTGCGGGCTCGATGGGCAGAGCGCTGCCTGGGATGGAGCTGGCAATCGAGGAGGGGGAACTGGTGGTTGCCCGGCCAGAGACAGTGCCGACGTTCTTCCTGGGCTACCTGGGCGAGGACGCGAAGCGCAACGGGGACGGCAGCTGGGACATCGCGGACCGCGCGCGCGGCGAGCTGTGGCGCACGGGCGACCGCCTGCGCTCCGACGACGATGGCTGGCTGTACTTCGAGGGACGCAACGACGATGTGATCGTCAGCGCGGGCTATCGGATCGGGCCGTTCGAGGTGGAGAGCGCGCTGGTGGGGCACGCGGCAGTGGCGGAGGCGGCGGCGGTGTCGGCGCCCGATGCGGAACGGGGGGCGGTGGTCAAGGCGGTGGTGGTGCTGCGCGAGGGCTACTCCCCCTCGACAGAGCTGGCGAAGGACCTGCAGGAGCACTGCAAGCGCGAGACGGCGCCTTATAAGTACCCGCGGGTGGTGGAGTTCGTGGCGGAGCTGCCGAAGACGGCCAGCGGCAAGGTGCGGCGGGCGTTGTTGCGCGAAGCGCTCTAAAGAGCGACGATGGCGTCGATCTCGACCATGGCGCCCTTCGGCAGTGCGGCAACGCCGACAGTCACGCGCGCGGGCGGCTCCTCGCCAAAGAAGCCGGCGTAGACCTCGTTGACATCGGCAAAGCTCGCCATGTCTGTGAGATAGATCGTCAGCCGCACCGCTCGCGCGAGCGTGGCGCCCGCTGCCTCGCAGACCGCTTCCAGGTTCTCAAGGCACCGTCGCGCCTGCTCCCCGGCACTGTCTCCGACGATCTCGCCGGTGGCTGGATCGAGCGGTATCTGCCCGGAGCAGAACATCAGGTAGTCCAAACGGATCGCCTGGCTGTAGGGGCCGATCGCCGCAGGCGCGCTGCTGGTGGTGACGGTTGTCCGCGCGGCGCCCATGATGCACGGCTAGACTACCGCCCCGTGCGCCGCTCGATGCTCGCCGCAGCCGCCTTGACGGCGTTCGCCCTGCTGGGACCCCAGGCCCCGCCCGCAGGCGCGGCTATCAACTACACGCCCTGCGGCAACAGCAACAACTTCGCCTGCGGCCACATCACCGTGCCGCTGGACCCCACGGGCGCGACCCCGGGCACGCTCACGCTGGCGCTGCGCCGCCACCGCGCGGCGCTCGGTGAAGCGCACAGCGCGATCGTCGCCCTGGCGGGGGGCCCTGGCCAGCCGGCGGTGCCGTTCGCCGAAGAATTCGCGGAACTGCTCGGCCCGATCGCGGCGACGCGCGACTTGATCGTGTTCGACCAGCGCGGTATCGGCCTGTCCGACCCGCTCGCCTGCCACGCGTTTGAAAACACGAGCCTGTACCACAGCGAAGGCGCGCTGGTGAAGGCGTGCGCGGGGCAGCTCGGGCCGCCGCGCAGCTTCTACACGAGCGCGGACACGGTGGCGGACATCGAGGCGATCCGCGTGGCGGGAGGCTACGAAAAGCTCGTGCTGTACGGGACCAGCTACGGCACGAAGGTGGCGGAGGAGTACGCGCAGACCTACCCGGAGCACGTGGAAGCCCTGGTGCTCGACTCGGTGGTGCCACCGAACGGGCCGGACCCGCTGGACCGCGCGACGTTCGCGGCGGTGGGGCGCATCCTGCGCCAGATCTGCGCGGGGCGCGCGTGCGCGCACATCACGCGCAACCCCGTGGCCGACCTGGCGCGAGTGGTGAGCAGGATGCACCGCCACGGCCCGCTGCGCGGGCGCGTGCTGGATGGCTTCGGCCACGGGCATACGGTGCGCGTGAATGGCAACGAGCTGCTGGACATGCTCGTGCGCGGCGACTTCTCCTCGCGCCTGCGCGCGGAATTCGTCACGTACGTGCACGCGGCGGCGAACGGCGATACGGCGCCGCTGGCGCGCCTGCTGGTGGACACCTACAGCGGCGAAGGCGGCACGGGCGAAGACGACGACACGCCGCTGTACTTCGCGACGACCTGCGAAGAGCAGCAGTTCCCCTGGAGCCGCGCGTCGGGGCCGAAGGCACGCCTGGCGGAAGCCAAGCGCACGATCGGCAGCTGGCCGGCGAGCGCGACGGCGCCGTTTGAACCGGCGAACGTGCTGGCCTTCAGCGACCTGGGCGCGTGCGCGTTCTGGCCGTACACGAGCCCGTCGCCGCCGGTGCAGAGCGGAGCGCTGCCGAACGTGCCGACGCTGATCCTGAGCGGCGCGAACGATCTGCGCACACCGACGAGCAACGCGCGCGAAGTGGCGGCGATGATCCCCGACGCGCACCTGCTGGTGGCGCCTTACACCGGCCACTCCGTGCTGGGCGATGAGCCGACGGCGTGCGCCAGCAACGCGCTGCAGGCAATGTTCGCGGGCAAGCCGGTCAAACCGTGCGCGCCGGCGCCGCCGCCGGCCGCGCTGAAGCCGCCGCCGCTGCCACCGCTGTCGCTCGCGCAGGTACCGCCGGCGAAGGGCTATGGCGGCCGGCCGGGGCGCACCTTGGAAGCGGTGCTGATGACGCTGTCGGACTTTGGACGCCAGCTCGGCTCCCAGATCGACTCGCTCAGCGCGGGGTCGCTGACGAGCGCGGCGACGACGCTGCAGAGCGGCGGGCTGCGCAGCGGCTGGGCGTTCATCGCGGAAGGCACATACACGTTCCACGGCTACTCGTTCGTACCGGGCGTGAGCATCAGCGGCAAGCTGAGCGTCGGCGAGACATCGCTGCACGTGGGCGGCAGCGCGGCGGCGCACGGCATCCTGCACATGGGCGCCCATCACTCGCTGGCCGGCACGCTGGGCGGCCGTCATGTCGTTTACAACCCGCCGGAACCCACCGCCGCTGTCGCTATTGTCGGAGAAGATGCGCGGGCGAGCCGGAACTTGGGTCACGGGGGCGCTGTTGTGCGGGCTGCTGTCGCTCGCCTCACCCGCCCCCTCGCTGGCCTCCTCTAGTCTCGCCTTCACCCCCTGCACCGACAACCAGGGCTTTGGCTGCACGACGGTGAGCGTGCCCGTCGACCGCGGCGGCGCACTGCCCGGATCGATCGCGCTGAAGGTCGAGCGCCTGCAGGCCGGCGCGGCGCCGAGCAACGAAGCGGTGGTGGCGCTCGCGGGCGGCCCGGGGCAGGCCGCGCTGCCGCTGGCGAGCTTCCTCGGCAAGGCGCTCGCGCCGGGCCTTGTGGCCCGCGACCTGGTGGTATTCGACCAGCGCGGTACGGGCGAATCGGACCCGCTGAGCTGCCCTGCCTTCAACAGCGCGGGCGGCGAAGCGGGCGCGGACTCGATCGGCCAGCTGTTCGGCCACTGTGCGTTGCAGCTGGGCGCGGCGCGCGGCGCGTACACCACGCAGACCTCGGTGGAAGACATCGAGTCGATCCGCCAGGCGCTCGGCTATCAGCGGCTCGTGCTGTTCGGCGTGAGCTACGGCACGAAGGTGGCGCTGGAGTACGCAGCGCGCTACCCGCAGAACGTCTCGGGATTGATCCTCGACTCGGTCGAGCCGCCGAGTGGGCCGGAACCGTTCATGCAGAGCACCTTCGCGGCGATGCACTCGGTGCTCGAAGAGCTGTGCTCGGAAGGCGCCTGCCGCGGCATCACCGCAACGCCGCTCACGGACGTGGCGCGCCTGGCCGCGCGCCTGCGCACGCACCCGCTGCGCGGCACGGTGTACGACGGCTCGGGGCGCCGCCACACCGTAGGCACGAGCGAGAGCGACCTGCTGGGCATCCTGCAGGCGGGCGACCTGAACCCCGCGCTGCGCGCGCTGCTGCCGGCGTCGGTGCGCTCGGCGCTCGCCGGCGACGCTAGCCCGCTGCTGCGCCTCACGCTGCTGGCCGAGGGCCTGATCCCGAGCGTATCGCTGCCGACGCCGCCGGAAAACAGCGAGGGCGTGGATAGCGCGCTGAACGCGACGACGATCTGCGAAGAGGCCCCCTTCCCCTGGGGGCGGGGCGATCCCCTCAGCGCCCGCGCGGGCGAGGCGAGCGCCGCGGTGCACGCGCTGCCCGGCAGCGCCTTCTACCCCTTCGACGCGCAGGTGGCGCTGGAAGACGGCACCGTGCCGGGCTGTCTGGACTGGCCGAACATCGCCCCGCCCCCGCCGCCGGTGGGCCCGCCGCCGAACGTGCCGACGCTGATCTTGAGCGGCGCGCAGGACCTGCGCACCCCCACGAGCAATGCGCGCGCGGTGGCCGCGAGCATCCCCGACGCGCAGCTGCTAATCGTCCCCTACACCGGCCACTCCGTGCTCGGCACCGACTTCACCGAATGCGCTGAGCTGGCGGTGAAGGCGTTCTTCGCAAACGCCCCGGTGCAGGTGTGCGCGCCGGCAGCCAACATCTTCTCCCCCACCCCGATCACCCCCACGAGCCTGAACGCCGTGCACCCCGCGCCGGGCGTGGCGGGCAAGGCGGGCAGAACGCTCACGGCGGTGCTCGACACGATCCTCGACCTCAACCGCCAGGTGATCGGCGCGACCCTGCAGGCCAACCAGGCCCTCCCCGCGGGCGCAGGCTTCGGCGGCCTGCGCGGAGGCTACGCGCGCCTTGAGCACGGCGCGGTCCTCCTGCACCGCCTCAGCTTCGTGCCGGGCGTGGAACTGAGCGGCACCTTCCCCGTGAAGGAAGGCAAGCTGCAGACCACCACCGTGCGCATCACGGGCGCGCAGGCCGCGGACGGCACCGTGCGCGTGGGTTCGAGTCCACGCGTGAGCGGCGACCTCGGCGGCACCCGCTTCAACGTGCTGCTCGCCAAGATCAAGCTCGCCCGCGCCGGTGCGCCGCAGCGCGAATGGCCCACGGCCCCCTACGGCCTGTCCTTCCCCCTGCCGGGCCTGGCCAAGCTGCCCTGAGCGGCGCGCGGCTAGGCTGAGCAACGATGCCCAACGCCCTCGCCAGCGAGACCTCGCCGTATCTGCGCCAGCACGCGGAGAACCCCGTGGACTGGCTGCCCTGGGGGGCCGAGGCACTCGCGGCGGCGCGGGAGCGGGACGTGCCGCTGCTGGTGTCGATTGGGTACTCGTCGTGCCATTGGTGCCATGTGATGGAGGGCGAGTCCTTCGAGGACGAGCGCGTGGCGGCGGTGATGAACGAGGAGTTCGTGTGCGTGAAGGTGGACCGCGAGGAGCGGCCGGACGTCGATGCGCTGTACATGGAGGCGGTGCAGGGGATGACCGGACACGGAGGCTGGCCGCTGAACGTGTTCCTGACGCCCGAGCAGGTGCCGTTCTATGGGGGCACCTACTTCCCGCCGAGCGAACGGCCGGGGATGCCCGCGTGGACGCAGGTCTTGCAGGCGATCGCCGAGACGTGGCGGGAGCGCAAGGAGGAGATCCGCGCGGGGGGCGAGCAGCTGCGCGAGCAGCTCAGCGGCGGGGCGCGACTGCGACCCTCGCACGAGCCGATCCAGGCGAGCGCATTGGACGGGGCGGCGGCCACGCTGCGTGGGTCGTTTGACTCGGTGCAGGGAGGGTTCGGCGGGCCGCCGAAGTTCCCGCAGGCTCCCGTGCTGGAGTTTCTGCTGGCGCGGGCGCTGGCCGCCGAGCAGCCGAATGGCAGCGAGGCGCAGATGGCGCTGTTCACGCTGCGCGCCATGGCCGGCGGCGGCATCCACGATCAGGTGGGCGGCGGCTTTCACCGCTACGCCGTCGATGGCACGTGGACGGTGCCCCACTTCGAGAAGATGCTCTACGACAACGCCTTGCTGGCGCGGGCCTACCTGCACGGGTATCGATTGAGCGAGGACGCGGAGCTGGCGAGCGTCTGCCGGGACACGCTGGATTGGCTTTTGCGCGACATGCGCGGCCCCGAGGGCGGCTTCTACTCGGCGCTCGACGCCGACAGCGAAGGGGTTGAGGGCCGGTACTACGTGTGGACAACGGAGGAGCTACAGGACGTGTTGGGCGAAGACGCGAACGCGGCGATCCGCTGGTTGGGCGCCACCACAGAGGGCAACTTCCTCGATCCGCACCACCCGGCGCCTGGCCTGAACGTGCTGGAGGACCGCGGCCCCCGGCCCGACGAGGCCACACGTAGGCGCATCCGCGCGCCCCTCCTGGATGCACGCGCGCAGCGCACGATGCCCGGCCTGGATGACAAGCGCCTCACGGCGTGGAATGCGCTGGCGATCTCCGCGTTCGCCGATGCGGGCGCCGTGCTGGGCGAGCCGCGCTATCTGGATGCGGCCGTGCGTTGCGCCGAGTTCGTACTGCGCGACCTGCGCGACGGGGATGGTCAGCTGCTGCGCACTTACAGCGAGGGCCACGCGCGCCTGGGCGGCTATCTGGAGGACCACGCCTTCCTGCTGGAAGCGCTGCTCACGCTGTTCGAGGCGACGTGCGAGGAGCGGTGGCTGTCCGAGGCCAGCGGCATGGCCGACGCAATGATCGCCCGCTTCGCCGATGCCGAGCACGGCGGCTTCTTCTCGACGGCCGCCGACGGCGAGCAGCTGCTGGCAAGGCGCAAGGATCTGGAGGACTCCCCGATCCCCTCCGGCGCCTCCGCGGCTGCCCTTGGCCTGCTGCGCCTGGCGAGCGCCACCGGCGAGCAGGAGTACGAACGGCAGGCCGTGGGCGTGCTGCGCCTCGTGCACGAGATAGCGCCGCGGCATCCCACCTCCTTCGGCCACCTGTTGCAGGCCATGCAGCTCTATCTCTTCCCCGCCCAGTGGCTTGCCTGCGCCGTCCCACCGATCTCCGGGCCGGCCGCGTCGGGGTCCCGTAAGTGAGCGCTGTCGCGACGCGCGCGGCCCCCTCAAATCCAAAAAATCTTCTACAACACGGACAAATAGCGGTCGAGCTCCCACTGCGTGACCTGCACGCGGTAGTCGTCCCACTCCTGGCGCTTGATCTCGACGTAGCGGTTGAACATGTGCTCCCCGAGCGTGCGCAGCACCAGCTCGGACTCCGCGGTGATCTCGATCGCCTCGCCGAGCGTCTCGGGCAGCTGCTCGACGCCGAGCTTGCGGCGCTCCTCGCCGGAGAGGTGGTAGAGGTTCTTCTCCATCGGCTCGGGCAGCTCATACCCCTTCTCGATGCCCTCAAGCCCCGCCTGCAGGAGGACGGCGAACGTCAGGTAGGGGTTGCAGGCCGGGTCGGGGCAGCGCAGCTCCATGCGCGTGGCCTTCTCGCGGCCCGGGTGGTAGAGCGGCACGCGCACCAGCGCGCTGCGGTTGCGCCGCGACCAGGCGACGTACACCGGCGCCTCGAAGCCCGGCACGAGGCGCTTGTAGCTGTTGACCCACTGCGCAAAGATCGAGCTGATCTCGCGCGCGTGCTTGAGCTGGCCGGCGATGAACGCCTTGCCGATGTCGCTGAGAAACCACTGGTCGTCGGGGTCGAAGAAGACGTTTCGGCCCGCGCTGAAGAGCGACTGGTGGGTGTGCATCCCGGAGCCGTTCTCGCCGAACAGGGGCTTGGGCATGAAGGTCGCGTGCCAGCCGTACTTCATCGCGTACTCCTTCACGGTGATCCTGTATGTCATGCAGTCATCCGCCATCTGCAGCGCGTCGGCGTAGCGCATGTCGATCTCGTGCTGGCTGGGGCCCACCTCGTGGTGGGTGTACTCGACGTGGATGCCCAGCTGCTCCAGTGCGAGCACTGTCTCGCGGCGCACGTCCGAGCCGGCGTCGAGCGTCGTCAAATCGAAGTAGCCGCCCCGGTCGAGCACCTCTGTGGAGCGGCTGTCGCGAAACAGGAAGTACTCGAGCTCCGGCCCCACGTTGAACGTGTCGAAGCCCATCTCGTGCGCGCGCTGCAGCGCCCGGCGCAGCACGTGGCGCGGATCGCCCTCGTACGGCGTGCGCTCGGGGGTGATGATGTCGCAGAACATCCTCCCCACCCCCTGCTCCTCCGGGCGCCACGGCAGCACCGCGAAGGTGGAGGGGTCGGGCATCGCGATCATGTCGCTCTCCTCGATCGCGTTGAACCCGGTGATCGAGCTGCCGTCGAAGCCCATGCCCGCCTCGAAGGCGTCGTCGAGTTCCTGGCTGTTGATGCTGAACGACTTCAGCTGCCCCAGCACGTCGGTGAACCAGAAGCGGATGAAGCGGATGTCGCGTTCCTGGACGAGCGCCTTCACGTCCGCGACGGTCTTCGGCAGGTAGGCCATCTGGGGGGCCAGCGTAGTGGATGGGCCGCGCGTGCGGTATCGACGGTTGGCCAAAGCGCTCGCGTGCCCGCGTGCTAGCCGTGCGTACCCAGGCGCGCTAGCCGTGGCCGCTGAGCATCGCCACCGTGAGCAGCAGCAGCGCCAGCCCCACGGCCCATGAGGCGACGCGATCGGGTCGCCCGCCGACGCGCTCCATCGGCCTGCGCGGAGGGCGACGGCGCCCGTGTGGGGCGGCGCGCTGCGCGGCGAGCCTGCGGCGCTCTATGCGCTGGCGCATCTGCACATCTTCGACTTCGGCCCACCAAGCGTGAGCCTCGGCTCGCAGTGCCATCGGATGCCGATGCTAACGAGGCCATCGGCGGCAAATTCCGGCGAACGCGCTATTTGCGAAGAGGAGCTCTCAGTGCCCGGCGACGGCGGCGACGTAGGCGGCGATCGCTTCGGCGTCGCGACCCTGGTAGAGCAGGGCGGGCATCTGCCCCAGCCCGCGCGCTCGGCCTTCGGCGATGGCGTTAAGCACGAGCGCCCGGCGACCCGCTTCGGTGGGAATCTCACTGCCCAGGCGCACGTCGAGGTCGGGGCCGATGCGACCCACGTCGTTGGACCCGGCGAGCGTGTGGCAGCTGCCGCAGGACTCACCGAACAGCAGGCGTCCGTGCTGCTCCTCGGCGTTCAGGTGCACCCCGCCGGCGCCCACACTGGCCTTGTTGTTCCCGTTGGCGGCGAGCACCAGCACGGGCACAACCAGGCCGAATGCGAACACGAGCACGATGCCCGCCATGAGCAGTCGCCGCGCGGCCTTCGATTCGCCCGCGGGCCGGGCGCCGGGCTGCGAGCGATCGCCGGCGCCGCCGCGGCGCATGGCGAGGAAGAAGACGGCGAGGGCCGAGAGGACCCAGAAGAGGACAAAGGCGATGACCATGTGCGCCGGGAAGATACCTGAGGGCGCCGCGGAAGGCCCCCGTGCTCGATGTGAGCCCTCTCACGAACCTCTTCAGGTTCCCTTGATCTTTGGCGCTAGCCTTGAAGTAGGTCGTGTTGAGGAAATGAGCACCACATGAACATCCTGCGCCGCCTCCCCCTGTCGCGCCTGCTGCTGTTGTGCGGTCTGGTGGTGGCGATCGGCATCGGCGCGACCGCGCTGGCGCTGGCGGTGAGCGGCGGTCCGACGCCTCCCGCGAAGCCGCTCCCGGAAGCCGTGCACGACGCGCTGGCGGGGGCAAAGGAACACCCCGTCCAGGGCGTGAGTGCGCGCATCCAGTTCTCCAACCACCTCTTGGAAGGCGCCAACCTGGCCGGTGGCAGTGGCGCCGGGGGCGGGGGCGCCGGTGGAGGTGGCGGAGGCGGAGCGGGCAGCCTGCTCTCCAGTCCGCTGGTCACGGGCGCGAGCGGACGGCTGTGGATCTCCTCCGATGGCCGGGCACGCCTGGAGTTGCAGTCCGAACAGGGCGACAGCCAGCTGCTGTATGACGGCCACACCGTGTCGCTGTACGACGCCTCTTCCAACACGCTCTACCGCTACACACCCAAGCAGAGCACGGGTGGCGGCACATCGGGCGACACGACCCACCAGCATGCAATCCCCACGGTGGGGGAAATCGAGGAAGCGATCACGCACGCTTCTGGCCACGGCGCCACGATCTCCGGCGCGACCCCCACGGACGTGGCGGGCCAGCCGGCGTACACGGTGCGCATCTCCCCCAGCCACAACGGCGGCCTGATCGGCGGCGCTGAGCTTTCGTGGGACGCCGCCAACGGGGTGCCGCTGCGCGCGGCGCTCTATTCGAGCACCAGCTCCACGCCGGTGATCGAACTGGCGGCCACCGAAATCTCCTACGGCCCGGTGGAAAGCTCGGTGTTTGAAGTGAAGCCGCCAGCGAGCGCGAAGATAGAAGAAGTCATCCCGCCGACAAAGGACGAATCCTCTGACGGCTCGGCGGGCGAGTCCGCAGGCGGATCCACAGGCGGGTCCACGCAGGGCGGCGAAAGCGCCCCCAAGGTGACCACGCACGGAGAAGGTCTCGCGGGGATCGCCGTGATCGAAACCCAGGCCAAGGGTGGCGCTAAGGAAGGCGAATCGCTGGAAAGCCTGCCGCAGGTGAAGATCAACGGCACCACGGCCTCCGAGCTGGCGACTCCACTGGGCACGCTGCTGACGTTCGAGCGCAGCGGCATCCGCTACCTGCTGGCCGGCTCGGTGACGCCCGCCTCCATCGAGGCGTTCGCGCGAGGCATGTAGCGTGAGCGACGACGCGCCGCCTGTGAAGGCGCGGGGCTTGGTCAAGCGCTACGACGAGGTGCTGGCGGTCGATCACATCGACCTCAACGTGCGGGCGGGCGACGTATACGGGTTCCTCGGCCCCAACGGCGCCGGCAAGACGACGACGCTGCGCATGGCGCTCGGCCTGATCACGCCCACGGAGGGCACGGTGGAGCTGTTCGGGCGCGACCCCCTGCGCCGCGGGGCGGCGGCACTGGAGGGCGTGGCTGGGTTCGTGGAGGCGCCGCGCTTCTACCCCTACCTCACAGGCCGCAAGAACCTCGAACTGCTCGCGGCCCTCGACGGCGACGGCGCACGGGAGCGAATCGACGAGGTGCTCGACGTGGTGGAGCTGGCGCCGCGCGCGAAGCACAGGGTGGGCGGCTACTCGCACGGGATGCGCCAGCGCCTGGGCATCGCCGCTGCGCTCTTGCGCCGCCCGCGCCTGCTGATCCTCGACGAGCCCGCCACGGGCCTCGATCCGGCGGGCATGCGCGACATGCGCGAGCTGATCCGCCGCCTGGCCGCCGAAGCGATCACGGTGCTGCTCTCAAGCCACCAGCTGCCCGAGGTGCAGGAACTGTGCGACCGCGTGGCGATCGTCAACCGCGGGCGCGTCGTCTACGAGGGCGCCCTCTCGGAGCTGCGCCGCCAGGGGGGAGCGGGCTATCGGCTGCGCACGAGCGACAACGCGCGCGCGCTTGCGCTGGCGGGAGCGCAGGTCGGTATCGAAGGGGCGGCAGCCGTCGATGGCTACGTGCGCCTGCAGGCCGAGGAGCGCGACGTGGGCGCGCTGTCGCTGGCGCTGGGCCGCGAGGGCGTGGCGATCCTCGCGCTGACGCCCGAGCTGGCGACACTGGAGGACCTGTTCTTCTCCCTCACCGAAGGGCCGGGGGCGGCGTCTGCGTCAGCCACGCCCTCCGCCCCCACGTCATCCGCCTCGTCAACCCAGGCCCCCGCCCCATGACCCTGACCGCCTACCGCTGGGAGCTGCGCAAGCTGATCGCGCAGAAGCGCACCTACCTGGGCTTCGGCCTGGCGGTACTGCTGCCGCTGATCTTCGTGCTCGTGCAGAACCTGCGCCAGCGCCACGACCACGGCGGCGGCGACAGCATCTTCTCCGCGCAGATCACGCAGTCGGGCCTGGCGACGCCGGTGCTGATGCTCCTTTTCTTGTCCGTCTTCATGCTGCCGCTGATCGCGGCTCTCGTGGCCGGCGACATCGTCGCGGCAGAGGACGGCAACGGCACGCTGAAGACGATCCTCACGCGCTCGGCCGACCGCGGGCAGATCTTCGCGGCGAAGGCGCTGGCGGCGATGACCTACGCGGCGATCGCGGTGTTCCTGGCGGCGATCGTGGCCACCCTGGCGGGCGTGGCCTCGTGGGGCTTTCACGCCATCACGACCTATTCAGGCACGGTCGTCTCGGCACCGGAAGGGCTGCTGCTGGTGTTCGCGGCGAACCTCACCTACCTGATCCCGCTGCTCACGGTGGCGGGCATCGGCGTGCTGCTGTCCACAACCACGCATAACAGCGCCGCCTCGGTGGTGGGCACGGTGGGCTTCGTGATCCTGCTCTACATCGTCTCGGGCATCCCGGGCCTCGAAGGCATCAAGCCCTACCTGCTCACCGAACAGTTCGAGAACTGGCACGGCCTGCTGCGCACCCCCACCGACTGGGCGCCGATCTGGCACTCGCTGTGGGTGTGCGCGCTGTATATGGTGCCGGCGCTGTTCGCGGCGTATCTGGTGTTTCTGCGCCGCGACGTCGCGGGCGGCTGACCCTCCCCCACGGCTGAGGCGGTCGAGATGCCCTCTACGGCTTCTTGGCGGCGCCGTACACGACCCCCGTGCCCAGCTCGTCGCCAGAGAGCTCGGTCTGCACGGCGCTCGGCTGAAAGCCGGGCGTGAGCGCGAGCGGGTGGCGCAGCGCGTAGAGCAGCACGACGACCGCCTGCGGCTTGCCGTTTGCGGGGCAGATCCCCGCCCAGCCGACCTTGCCGTCGCTGGAGCGTCCCACGACGGCCCCCGCGGGCAGCTGCCCGGCGCCGAAGCCGTGCACGCTCGCGGGGATGCCGCCGACGGCCCAGCGGATCGCGCCCGCGGGGCCCTGGGTGAGGCTGAGCGCGAGCAGGAACAGCTGGGAGGTGCCGGCCGGCACCTTGCCCCACTGCAGCGGCGGTGAGTCGCCGGCGCCTTCGCAGGTGTAGCGCACCGGGATCAGACCCCCCTTGGGGAAGGCGGCGCTGGCAACGGCAATCCGCGCGAGGGTGTGCTTGGCGGTGTGCCCGCTCGATGGTGTGCCGCCGGTGGTGGCGGGTTTTGCGGTCTTGCTATCGGGCGCCCGCGCGGTACTGGTGCTGGAGGAGGCGGTGGACGTCGAGGAGGACGTGCTGTTGGCGCCTGAGGTCGAGGTGGTGGGCGCGACGCTCGATGTGGTGGTGAGCGAGGAGACCCCCGCGGACTGCGTGGCGGTGGAGCCGCCACCGCAGCCGGCAAGCACGGCTGCCGTCGCGACTGCGGCAAGGGCCGGGAAGATTCGGTTTGTCTGCATCGGTCGGTCAGCCTACTCGACGGCCGCGCATATCGCGACACCTCGGGCCAGATGTTTCCGACTCTTTTTTGGGGGCGTTCGACCCAGCTTCGGATAGGCGCCCGGCCCAGTTCGCGGTGGGCGCTCGGCTCAGTTGGGGATGGCGCTCGGACTCAGCTCAGGGCGGGCGCTGGCTCAGCTCAGGATGGGCGCTCGGGCTCAGCTCAGGGCTGGCGCCTGGCTCAGCTCACCTGCGCCGGCAGCTCAAGCGGCGCGAGCTGCACCTCGCCGGCGAGGCGGCGCACCTCGCGCGGGTCGATCAGCCCGGCGCCGAGGCGTCCGGTGGACTCCGCGCCGCATGCCACGCCGAAGCGCAGGCACTCCTCGGGCGCGCTTTCGTTGTAGCGCGCGGACACGTAGCCCGCGAGGAAAGCGTCGCCCGAGCCGCGTGTGGCAACGGGCTCCTCGCGCGGCTCCACGCGCGCGCGAAACAGCTGCGGCTGGCCATCGACGAGTACCTGCGCGAAGCAGCCATCGGGGAGCGTCATGATCGCCTCGCGCGCGCCCAGCGCGACGATCTCGCGCACCGCCAGCGAGCGGTCGGCGTCGTCGTTGAACTCATGGCCAACCAGCTCCTCCGCCTCCAGCACGTTGGGCGAGACGACATCCGGTTCGGCCCGCACGGATTGGTGCAGCGGGTCGCCGTCGGCGTCGATCACGGTGGTGACGCCGGTGCGCTGAAGCTCGCGGATGAGCGTCGCGTAGATGTCGGGGTCCACGCCGCGCGGGATCGACCCGGCGAACACCACGATCGCCGCGCCGCGCGCGAGGTAGACGAGCTTGTCGCGGAACAGTTCGACCTCGTGCTCGGATACGGAGGGCCCGCGCTCGTTGATCTCCGTCTGGCGCCCGTCGGTGGGGTCGAGCACGGAGGTGTTGGTGCGCGACTCCTCGCGGATGCGCACGAAGTCGTTGAGGATCGATTCGTCCGTCAGCTCTTCGACGATGCGCGTGCCGGTCGCGCCGCCCGCCATGCCCGTGGCGATAACGGGCTGTCCGAGCGCCTTCAGCGCGCGGGCGATGTTGACGCCCTTGCCCCCGGCCATCGTGCGCTGCTCGACGGTGCGGTGGCGGCGCCCGAGCCGGAAGTTCGGCACCGACAGCGACTTGTCGATCGCCGCGTTGAGGGTAACCGTGATGATCATCCCGAGCTCGCCATCCATCTTCCCGGCCGCCTCGCCCCAAACGGCTTGGAGGGCCACGCCAGAGGGTAGCGGAAGCGGGCGTGGCGTCCCCAGCGCCCAGCCCGGCCGGCGCCGGGCGCGCGCGGGCGCTGGTGGCAGCTGCTGGCGCCGCCGCGCGCGGAGGCCCGGCTCCCCCCGGGGCGCCCCTGACGCCTAGCCGCCGAGCCCCCAGGCAAGTGCGCGCAGGCGCTCGGCCTCGGCACGTGCGGCCGTTGCGGGGTCGCCGCCCGCGGTCGTGTGCGCGCTTGCGATCGAGCGCGACGCGCTCACCAGCCCGCCGGCGCGCCCGGGAGCAAATGCGGGTGCGAGGTCCTCGACGCGACCGCCCTGGGCGCCGATGCCAGGTAGCAGGAAGACGGCGTGGGGCATCAGCTCGCGCGCGCGGGCGAGGTGGGCGGGAACGGTGGCGCCCACGACGGCACCGACATCGCTCAGTCCCGACTCCCCCACGCCGGCTCGTCCCAGCTCGTCCGCGAGGCCGGCGAGGCGCTCCCATACCGCGCCACCACCCACGAGCGCCAGATCCTCTATGTCGGCGGCACCGGGGTTGGAGGTGCGCACCAGCACCAGCACGCCCGCGCCCGTGCCCGTGCCACGCGCGGCCGTGACGAAGGGCTCGATCGCGTCACGGCCCATCAACGGATTGACGGTCGCCATGTCCGCGCCGAGCCCATTCATGTGCCCGAACGGAGTGGGCAGGCCCCCGAACAGCGACTCGGCATACGCCTGCGCGGTCACGTCGATGTCCCCGCGCTTGCCGTCGGCGATCACCAGCAGGCCCTGCGCACGCGCATGCTCGACCACGGCCTCCAGCACCACCCGCCCAGCTAAGCCCAGGCGCTCGAAGCAGGCCAGCTGCGGCTTGATGGCCACACACGCGGGTCCGGCGGCGTCGATCAGCGCGCGGCAGTGAGCGATGACGGCGTCTTGGAGGGAGCCCGCCGCGCCCTCCCCTCCAGCCGCCCTCGCAACCCCCGGCCAGAGCGACGCGGGGTGGGGGTCGAGGCCGAGCACGACCTGCGACTCGCGCTGCGCAACGCGCGCGGCGAGCGTGTCGCCGAAGGAGGCCAGTTCAGCGTCCCTTGACGGCGCTCTTCAGCCCGCTGCCGGCGGTGAAGCGCGGAATGCGCGTGGCGGCGATGTGGATGCGCTCACCAGTGCGCGGGTTGACCCCCTGGCGCGCCCCGCGCTCGCCCACGTGGAACTTGCCGAATCCCGACAGGGTGATCTCGCTGCCGCGGCGCAGAGCATCCTCGACCGTGGCCAGCACCGCATCCACGGCCTTCGCGGCGTCCACCCTGGTGAGTGCGGCACGGTCGGAGACCTGATCGACCAGCTCGGACTTCGTCACGTCGTCCTCCTCGTTTCAGTTCGTGGAAAGCGGCCAAATGACGCTAACACCGCCGGCGGACGGTGCATCGGAACGCCGCCGAACGCCGACCCGATCCCTACCATAGAGCCCATGTCGCTCGAACGCGGAGCCTGGTTTGCCACGGTGCTGGTCGCCCTCCTCACGGCGATGCTTGTCGCCCTGGAGGGCTACACCGGCTACGCCTTCCTGTCGGTCGCCGTGGGCGCGTCGGCCGCGATCAATCTGCTCTAGGAGTCGCCGCGACCTGCGGCGCCGACTTTTTCATCGCGCCTCAGCGGCGCTTGGCCTTGCGGGTATGGGTACGGCGCCGCTTCGGACAGCCGGTGATGGCGATTTTGGTGCTCTGCTTGAGCTGCGCGCCGTTCTGGCCGGTGAGCGTGGTGGGCATCACGAGCTCCGCTCCGCACAGCTGACCCTTGGCTTTCGCGGGCAGGGTCGCCGTGAGGGCGGAGTGCGGGCCCTCGGGCAGCGTCAGTTCGAAGCTTGAGATCGGCGCATCGGGCACCGTGTTGAAGGAGCTGGTCGTGATGCCCTTCTTGATGTCGGTGTTGCCCACGAGGTCCAGCAGGATGCCCTGACCCTGGAGGATCACCACGAGATCGGGGAATGCTGCGCCGCCGTGGGAGACCAGGTAGGCGGGACCGCTGAGCGGCACGTTGAGAACCGGGGTCACAGCCTTCGCGGTTCCGACATTCGACCCGGCCGGACAGGTGGCGGGGTTGGCGGCGAAGGTCGCTTCGGGGCAGGCCTGCTGCAGCGTGCTGAGCCGCGAGGGCAGCTTCTTGGGCAGCGATACAACGGCCTTGGCGATGTTCGCCTGCCCCGATCCGGAGGTCACCTTGACGTCCAGTGAAGCACCGTCCTTCTTGCTGGTGTGCGCCTGCGTGGAGACCGCGAATCCAGGTTTGAATGGCAGGGAAGCGCAGTTGACCGCCTGAAAGCTGCTGGCGAGCGCGGCGCTCGCGCCCTGCGTGCCGGTGATCGTGCCGGCGACGCTCGCTGGGTGGCAGTTGGTGGGGTTGAAGATGAAGCTTTCGCGATCGACGATCACGTTCATGCTGCGCACGTCGAGCGGTATGCCCTGCTTGAAGGCTGGCAGTGGGTCGCTGGCGATCGTCACCTGGGCGGTGTGGGGATCGACCGTGATCGCGGCGCGCGTGACGACGTCGCCGAGGTCAAACGGCCCGGCTTCTGCCGGCACCACGATCGACAGTCCGAAGGGGGCGCCCTTGTAGGGGCCGGTGAGGAAGATGGGGTCCTGCGGCTTGCCGGCCAGTGGCAGCTGCAGCGGGGTCGGCCCCGGGCCGGCGCTCGCGGTGACGTGTCCGATCTGGCTGGCGGCCGAGCAGTCGCCCTGCTGTGCCTGTGGTTCTCCGCAGAGGGGCACCTTGGAGAGCAGCCCGAGCAGCCCCGGCGGCGTGCGCACGGTGATGGTGGACAGGTTCTGGTCCTGGTCGGAGCGCGCGATCGTGGTGATGAACGGGCTGAAGGCACCTGCCTGGTTGCTCGTCGTGCCCGCGGTCATCGTGGGCGAGAAGCCCCCGCCACAGTTCGCGCCGACGCTGAACGGACTTTCGAGGCTCAGCGCCGTCTGCGTAGGCGAGCTCCACGGCGTCAGCTGGCTCGTCGCGTCGTAGGCGCCACAGGCCTGCGGCGTCATCAGCGCTGCGCGCGGGCCGCCGAAGAAGTGCAGCCGGAGGTTGCCGAAGGGCTGCTGGGGGCTGTTTTCGACGACCGTCGTGAGCTGGCCCGTTTCGAGGTTGGCCTCGACGTGGGCGGCAAGCTTGATCTGCACTCCGTCCCCTTCGGCGACGATGTAGAGCGCGAGCAGGCTTGAGAACTCGTTGGCGTTGGGCTGCGCGAGATACACGGAGCCCGTCAAGGGCGTTTCCAGCAGCGGCGTTTCGATCGTGGCCGTGCCCACCTTGGAGCTGTTCGGGCACTGCACTGCTTCGCCTGATTCCAGCGCGATCTCGCCACCTGGCCGGTTTGGTTCGGGCGTGCTCGTGCAGGCGCCCAGCCCATCGCCCGCGGAGGGCGAGACGGCCATGCCGGGCGGCAGGCTGAAGACCGTGTTGCGCAGATCGCTCTCCGCCAGCCCTTCCGGAGCTTCGCTCTGGGGCAGGCCCAGGTCGAAGTCGAGACCCGAGGGCGAGGCCGCCGCGCCGGTTTCCGGCTGGACGCTCACACTGGGGCTGAAGTCGAGCAGTTCGCAGCCGCTCACGCCGACGGGATCGCCCTCGCTGTCGTGGTTGAAGAGTTCGGCCCTGACGCCTTCCAGTTCGAGCAAGGAGACCGGGTTCTGCCAGGAGTCGGCGAAGAGCAGGGTGGCGGGCGGCGAGGCGGAGCAGCTGGTCGGCATGCGCAGGAAGGGCCTGGGGGTCTGTTCGACGGAACAGGACCCGAGCGAGACGCCGTTGTAGCCGAGGCATTCGCCGCGCTGGCCGTCGTGGCTGTGGTCGTAGGGCACGCCCCACAGCGTCGTCGTCACGCCATAGATGCGCTGCAACTGGCTGTCGTCGTTGGATTCGACCGTCACGCCGTAGTCTTCGCCGGTGCGTACCTTCGCGGTCAGCACCACGGCGAGGCCCAGCGGGTTGAAGCCGAAGGCGACCGGCACGCCGGGGGGCGGAACCAGGTTGTATACGCCCAGGTAGAGCGACCCAGGAGGCGTCGCCACGCCTGCCGTGTTCAATTCGACCCGTGCGATGCCGACCTGCGTGTCCTCGGGACAGCTCGCTCCCGACAAACCGGCAGCCAGATGGGTATTGGGGGTGTGGAACTGTTCGACGCTGCACTTCGGCGTTGCCGTCGCGTTGCCTGCCAGTCCTGGGGGCAGCTTGACCTCCAGGTCCTTCAGGTCGCCGTCGGGGATCGACACTCCGTCGGGCTGCACTCTTTCGTTCAGCTTGAAGGTGGTTTCGATCGCAAACGGGTGCGAGCCGGCCTGGACATCGGCGGAGCCGTCCTGGTTGACGATCGTGTTTTCAACACGCTGAAAGCCGAAGCCGGCGAATGCGGTACCGCTCGCCGCCACCAACAGCAGTACAGGGACCAGCATGGGGACGAACAGAGCTCTCTTCAGCGCTGACACTTTTATCGTCCCCTGCGGGCCGCGTCGGTCTTACGCGCGCCACCGGAGCGCCTGGCCTTTGCTTTGTGTCCACCAGCTTTGCGTCCCTTCTTCTTCTTCTTGAGCTTGCGCTTCTTGGCCTTGGGTTTGCCGGCGATGGCCTTCGGGGGCGTCGCGACGACGCTCGCGGGGCCACTGAAGGTGGCGCTCGAAGGGGCGCCCAGGGACGGCGGGATAGACGAGGCGGGCGGCCTGCATCCCCCTTCGTCAGCACACGGCAGCGGTGCTTCAGAAGCAGCAAAGCCGACAGCTTCGCCCGGCACGTGTGGGGCTCTCGCGTCGTATAGGTCGACGAGCGCATCGCCATCCTGGGGCACGAGCGCGGCGCGGGTGATAAAGAACACATCGTCGCCGTTAGTGCTGGCGTCGACGAGCGAGGCGTTCGTATCGCTCCTCCCACCGGAGAGCAGATTGGGATGCCCATCCTCGTACTCGTAAACGTCACGCGTGCCGTTGATGTCCTGCAGGACGAGGCCATCGTAGCTTTCGAAGAACACACGGCTGCCGTCTTCGGAGATCACGCGCGACTGATAGATACCTCGTCCCGGCGAGAAGTCGGTGCCCCCCGGTATCCCGGACGGCCCCGTCGGGCGCCCGCCGGTCGGGTTGCACGAGGCACAGCTCAACGAGCCGCCGCCCGCCGCGTCGTATACGAACACCTCCTCACAGGCTGCGGGCAGCGGATTGCCGAATGCGCTGCCGCAGTTCGTGCCGCTGGCGACGGTGTTGTCGTAGTGGGTCAGGCTGTTGTCCGACATGAACACCAGGTGCCCGCCGTCGGGCGTCACCCGCGCGGTGCGCACCGCCGCGTCGGCGGTCCAGTCCAACGCCTCACCCGGGGCAGGTGCGATGGATTCGTTCCGGCTGTCGTCGGTCGAGAGCGTCCTGATGAACGTTGTCGCCCATTCGTGCGTGCTCGGGTCTTCATGCAGCAGGTAGAGATTGTCCGCGCCCACTGTCGGCGCGAGGCCTTCGCCGTTTACGCCCGCCAGCGTCGCGGTGGCGACGATGTAGATATAGGCGCCGCCTCCCACGCTTTCACCCTCACCCAGGACGCCCTGCACTCCCGCACCGCTCGAAACGGGCGTGAGGTCGAGGAGTCGGCCGCCTTCCGGATTGCCCGCTTCGAGCTCGTACTCGTAAAGCGCGCCGAGCCCTTCGCCCGCGGGGTTGTTCGCGACGGCGGAGAGCTGCTGGCGATCGGCGAAGAAGACCTTCGTCCCATCGCTACTGGCCGTCAGGTACCTGCCCCCGCCGGATTCCGGTCCTCCGCGGGCAGCATCGAGCTGCACCGTTCTGACCTGCGGCGTGCCAATGCCTTCGCGCACGTATAGACCGCCTCCTTCACCGGGTGCAGTCCAGATCACGCGCGACCCATCTGTGGAGACCACGCGCGGGTCGGGCAGTTCATACCCGATGTGGATGTCTTCACGGTCGTCCGGCGTGCCGTCCGGAAGCACTGAGACCAGATTGAGATGGCCCGCCGTCCACTCGTACAGCCGGTCTATCTGCGGTTCTTCGACCACCCCCGGCAAAAGCGCCGCCTTGCTTTCGATCACAATATGGCTGAGATCGGGCGTAGCTCCCACGAATTCCATTTCGAACTCGTCTGGCGGCAGTGCAGGCGTGCTTGTCAGTAGCGCATCGAAGACATCTCCGGCGAACGTGTTGAGGTAGTAGTTTTCATAGCCAGCTGGGGCGCCCGAGCCGGGCAGGGGCGGGTTTTCCACGCCATGCCTACCGTTGAGGGCCGACCCGTTAAGCAGCAGGCCGCTCGACAGATCGGCAGAGAACGCCTTGTATGGCGGGCCGCTGGCCACGTAATAAGTCTGGGCGTCGATCGACGGCCCCACGCTTCGCGTCGACCACCCTTCGCCGGTGCGGCTTGCGATGTACTGGTCGCCCCCGGAGTTGCTACTCGCCCCGGCGAAGGCCGCGAACGAAACGAACGTGATCTGGTTGCCATCAGGCGTAGCCTCGATCAAGCCACCGCCAGAGTCGCTGTTGGCGCCCAGGACATCCCCGTTGTTCTTCGCGGGCGGGGAGACCATCTCCAGCGCGCGTCCGTCGGGCAGCGGCGGCGAGCCGGGGGTAAGCGTCGTAAACGCGCGGTCACGCCCGTAAGCGGCTTCGCCGTTGCTGTTGATCGCAACTGCGCGGTAGTGGTAGGTGACGCCCGGAGCGAGGCCTGTCACGATCGCTTCCACCGGACGATCTGGTTCCAGCACTCCGCCGGAGCCGATATCGATGCCAGGAGGGGCAGGGATCTTGCCGGTGGCATAACTTTCGTCGGTGCCGTACTCGAAGTAGACGTGGGTGTCGAAGGCCCGTGCGTTGACCTGCGCGGTGAGCAGCGCCGAACCCGGGCTGACATCGCGCACGTACTCGCTGTCGATCCGCGGCGGCTGTGCCGGTGCGGCGCCGAAAACGGCAATATCGTCGTGTAGGGCATCTGCCACGTAGACGTCCCCGGTCGTAGAGTTGACTGCGATCCCCGAGGCGCTGCCGATCGCTCCCGCGCCGAATTCGCCTTCCCGTGTCTCGCTGGCACTGAACACGGCCACGGCGTTTGCGTGCGCCACGTACACCTCGCCAGTGCTCTGGTTGACCGCGACGCCGAAGGCCGGGCCCGGGTCGAGCACGGTGGGTTCAGTTTCCGGTTCGATTTCTCCGAGCAGGTTCGCGGCGAATCTCAGCACCCGCCCACCCTCGTACTGCTGTACATACAGGTCGCCCTGGGCATCGAACGCCAAGCCGCTGGGGTTACCCAGCGCGACACCGCTGCCCTTGATCTGGCGGACGTCCGCGCCGGCTTCGCTGAACTCGTCCACTACTTCGTTGCCGTAGTCCGACACGTACACGTTCCCGTGCGCATCGACAGCGACCCCTACGGGTTCGCGAAAGCCCTGCGTCGGCACACCGGCTTCGGGCAGGCAGCCGCTGCCATACCCCGCTATCTCACACACGTATTCGTAACCGCCCGCGGCAAGCCTGAACTTCTTGATGAGGTTGTTCTCCACGTCGTCCACGTAGATGTCGCCGTTGCTCGGCCCGCCGGAGTCGTCGATCGCAACGCCTGCCGGTTCTTCGGCGAAATTGAAAGAGTCCGTCAGCTGCGTGACGGAGATCCCTCCGAGCGGCGGTTCGCCTTCGGGGCCGAGTATGTCCACCTGCTCGTTCGAGCCGCCATCGACTACGAGCACGTTGCCGGACACCGCGGCAGCGGACTGGTCGACGGCCACGCCCGTGGGGTGGACGAAGGAGGTCCCGATGCCGCTCCCGTCGAACCGCGTCAGGAGCACCGGCGCGCCCGCCGCCGGATTGGCGCACCACGCGAGCGCTCCCAGCAACACGAACAGCGAAGGCAGCAGGCAACGTTTACATGGCATTGGCTGCACCCGCAAAGCTTTACTTCCTTTCCCGTTTCGACAAAGGACGCATGAGTCGAAGCATACGACCACCGTGGCCACCGCAACTGCAATGTCTCCCACCTACCGTTCGCCGGCTTATTGTCGGTACAGGTCAGAAACAAGAGTTTGAAGGTCACGGCCGACGGGTAGGTGCCCGCGACTCCGGTGGACCGGACATAATCGAGGCGCCCGGAGCCCGCAGAGCCAGTGGGAGCAGCGGCGCTGCGCAGTGGAGTCGGAAACATTTTTTGGCGGGATCGAGGCTTTTTCTCGAAGACAGGTTTGACGCCACCTTTTACCGGGTACATCTCGCTTGAGCCAGAACGGCTCTAATAGTTAGGTGAAACCAAAACCAAGACAGGAGTCAACGAATAACAATGCAACGCATCAAGATCGGGCTCGTCGTGTCCGGGATGCTGGCCATCATGGCACTCTCGGCTGCGCCGGCCTTTGCACTATTCGAAGCAGAAAAACAACTCCAGGGCCAAATCCCCAATTCAGAAATTAAAAACGGCGGTGAATTCGTCTACGAAAAATCTGCGACCGTTAAATGTCCAACTAAATCGCCTACGATAGACTGGGTTATGCAATCAAAGAGCAGCTCAGTTCAACAATACAAAATCGTTTGGGGCAAAGAATGCAAAGCCCTGATCGGAGGCAACGAATTAGCGGCCGAAATCAAACCATCTCGGCTGGAAGTAAAATCTCCTGAATCCGGGAAAGCAGCATACACAGAACTCAAGGGCACCAACCTCGAAGCAACGGAAATTAAAACTTCAGCGTGTACGATCATCGTGCCCGCCGAAGGCAACAAAGAACTCAAAAAAACCGAACAAAAAAGCCCGTCACTGACCAGCTTTGAAGAATCGGTACTTGTCAACACAACCGGCATCCACGCCGAAAAAACAAAAAATGCACTTTGTCCCCTTCTGGCATCGACATCATCTGCCGAACTAAAAGGCGTTGAATTCAATCTCAAGGGCCAAGGTCAAAGATAAGACCCACAGCTGAGCAAGGACTGTTCGAGCCGAGACCGGGGAGAATCCTGCTCCAGACACGGTCCGACGTCGAGCACCGGGGCGGATCCAAGCGGTCCGCCCCGCTCTTGCATATACGCCTTCAAGCTCCCGCCAACCAGCCATCCAGCGCCCTGGCAGCCCGCCCCCGGTGGCTGATGGCGTCCTTCTGCTCGTCGCTGAACTCGGCCATCGTCAGCCCCGCCGGTCCGTCGTCGGGCAGAAATGCGGGGTCATACCCGAATCCCCGCTCGCCACGTGGTTGCGTTGCCAGACGCCCGGTGCAGCGCCCTTCGAACACGCGCTCCGCCCCGCTCGCGGGATCGACGTACGCGATCGCGCACACGTACTCCAGCCCGCTCCCCGCGGGCGCCTCGCGCAGCAGCTTGCGCAGGTTCTGCGCATCGGTCGCCCCATCCCCTGCGTAGCGCGCCGAGCGCACCCCGGGCGCCCCGCCCAGCGCGGCGGCCTCGATGCCGGAGTCGTCGGCGATGGCGATCTCGCCCGTCGCGCTCGCGGCAGCCCGTGCTTTGCCGAGCGCGTTCTCGGCGAACGTCTCGCCGTCCTCCGGTGGCAGCACCACCTCCTCTGGCAGCACGCGCACCTCGTGGCCCGCCAGCAGCCGCGCGAGCTCACGGCGCTTGTGCTCGTTGTGCGTGGCGAGCAGAAGCCTCACGCAGCGGGTGAAGTCGCGTCGGAGGAACCCGCGCCGGCCCCGGGTACAGCACCAGCCCCGGCTGCCGCACCGGCCCCCGACACAGCACCAGCCCCGGCTGCCGCACCGGCGCCGGGCGCAGCAACGTCCCCGGCGCCCGCGCCACCCTCGCTGGTGGCCCCGCGGCCGCTCGTGGCGTCGGCGATGGCCTGTTCCTGCACCCCGCGCAGCTCCTCGATACCGCCGGCCGCCAGCGCCAGCAGCTCATCCAGGTGCGCGCGCGAGAGGGGCGTGCGCTCGGCCGTGGCCTGCACCTCCACCAGGCCGCCCTCCCCCGTCATCACGACGTTCGCATCTACCTCGGCATTCGAGTCCTCGCCGTAGTCCAGGTCCAGCAGCGCACGCCCAGCCACAATTCCGCACGACACCGCCGCCACCGTGCCCGCCAGGGGAGAGCGCTCCAGGCGCCCTTTCTCCTGCAGTCGCGCGCACGCCAGCGCGAGCGCCACGTAGGCGCCGGTGATCGAAGCGCAGCGCGTGCCGCCGTCGGCCTGCAGCACGTCGCAGTCGAGGTAGATCGTGCGTTCGCCCAGCAGCTGCAAGTCAATCACCCCGCGCAATGAGCGCCCGATCAGCCGCTGGATCTCCACCGAGCGCCCGTCCAGGCGCCCCTTGCTGATGTCGCGCTGCTTGCGGTCGCCCGTCGAGGCGGGCAGCATGCCGTACTCGGCTGTCACCCAGCCGCGGCCCTTGCCGGCCATCCAGCGCGGCACGCTCTCCTGCGCGGAGGCCGTGCAGATCACGCGCGTCTCGCCCACGGAGATCAAGGCCGAGCCGGTGGCGGTGCGCATGAAGTGCGGCTCGATGCTCGTCGGCCGCAGCCCGTCCGCCGCGCGCGCGTAGCTGCGTTTGGCACTCATGCCAGCGCCTCCACGCCCGCCAGCCGCACCCGCTCGACGAGCGTCACTGCCGGGCCGAGTATGCGCTGGAGCATCGGCTGATCGGATCTGGTTGTGCCCGCCGGTGCGTTCGCCACGCGGCCCATCATTCCAGAGCGCTACGTTGCGCGAGTGGTGCGTGCCCTCGTCGTCTCCAACATGCGGCCCAGTGCCGAGCACCCCGAGCGCGGGCGCTTCGTGCGCGACCAGGTGCAGGCGCTGCGACGCTTGCCCGAGACGAACCTGGAGGTAGAGCTGTATGAGCTCCCCCCTGGCGCCCCCGCCCTCGCACGAGCGGCGCGTGAGCTGCGTGCCCGCTACCGTGGCGAGCACCTGGACATCGTGCACGCGCACTTCGCCCTCGCCGCGTGGCCCGCGCTCGCCGTCAAAACACACGTGCGCGCGCTGACGGTGCACGGCACCGACGTGCGCCATCCCCGCACCCGCCAAGCCACGCGCGCGGTGCTGCCGCTGATGGGCCTCGTCGCGGCGCCCTCCCCGGAGCTGGTCGCCGCGATCCCCGGCCGCCGCGCACGCCGCCGCGCATTGGTGCTCCCCTGCGGCGTGGACACCGAGCGCTTTCGTCCCGTCCCGCGCGAGCGCGCGCGCGCGGAGCTGGGCCTTGACCCCGCCGGCCCCTACCTGCTGTTCCCCGCCGACCCCGCCCGCACAGGCAAGCGCTACGACCGCGCGCGGCAGCTGGCCGAAGCAGCGGCCACGCCGCTCTTGACCCTCGGCGGTGTCCCCCCCGAGCGTGTTCCGCTCCTCGTCAACGCCGCCAACGCCGTCCTCGTGCCCTCCGAGCAGGAGGGCTTCGGCCTGGCCGTGCTGGAGGCGCTCGCCTGCGACGTGCCCGTGCTGGCCACCCCCGTGGGCGTGCACGAGGAAGCCCTCAAGGCCCTGCCCGGCGCCCTCTGCGCCCCCTTCGATCTTGCCCGCTGGGGCATGGCGCTCGCACCCCACCTGCAAGCGCCGGACCCCCGCATCGAGGGCCGTGCCCGCGCCGAGCGCTTCTCCGCCGAGCGCATGGCGCGGCGCGTGGCGGCGGCATGGCGCGCGCTACTCGTCTGAGCTGGATAGCATGATTTACCAGTGGAAGAGAGTGGATCTGCCCACAGCGCACCCGCTGGCGGCCAGGGCGGGCCTGGGTCGAACCCGGTGAGTACCGGCCAGCAGCCGAGCGCGAGCCCGCAGGGCTCGGGTGCGCCCGCGGCTGCGCTCAAGCCCGCGAGCGCGGATGGCGCCTCCCCGGGAGCGACCCCCGCCCCACAGGCCGGCGCCCCCCCGGGCGCGACGCCCCCCGCCGCCGTACCGCCCCCCGCGGGCGTGGCATCCCCCGCGGTGCCGCCCGACCCCGGCTTCCTGGAGCGCGGTGGCCTGCGCCGCCGCCTGCGCTTCCTGCGCAAGACACGCGAGCTGGCCTACCGCGACCTGGGCGGCCTGATGTTCGAGCTGCACCGCACCGGCACGCAGCGCGAGGACCTCCTGCGCGGCAAGCTCGTCACGCTCGAGCGCATCGACACGGAGCTGCGCGCAATCGAAGATGCGCTGCACGAGCGCCGCGGCGTGACCGTCCTGCGCGAGGCCGGCGTCACCGCGTGCCCGCGCTGCGCCGCGATCCACGGCAGCGAGGACCGCTTCTGCCCCGCCTGCGGCTTTTCGGCGGGCCGCAGCGAGCGGCCGATCGCCGCCAGCCCCGTGGCGACACCCGCAGGCGCGCCCGCCGGCACCCCCGCACAGGCACCGCCGGCAACGCCACAGAGCGCAACCACGCGACCCCACCCCTCCCCACCCTCACCCGCACCCGTAGCTCCGCCGCCGGTGGCCCCCGCCGCGGCGCCCGTCTCCGCACGTCCGGCGCCCGTGCCGCCGCCCTCCGACGCGGACCAGCCGACGGAGATCGTTGAGCCGCCGACGCAGATCGTGCATCCGGGCGAACCGCCGGCCGGGAAGTCAAGCCGGGCGTGAGCAGCACCGGCGCTCCTCCGGGACCCGCGGGACAGCTCGGCGCCCCGGCCCCAGCCGTGCCCGTGCCCGTGCCGCCGCAGGCACAGCCCGCCGAGGCCTGCCCGTTGTGCGGCTCGCCACTGGCGAGCGAGCAGGAGTGGTGCCTGCGCTGCGGCGCGGCGGCGCGCACGCGCCTGGCCTCCACGCCCAAGTGGCGCACGCCGCTGATCGTGCTCGGACTCACAATCGTGCTCGCGCTGGGGGTGCTCACCGCGGCGCTCGCCAAGCTCGCCGGGGGCCCGCCGACGACGGCCGCCACCACGGTCACGATCACGCGCACCGCCGGCGCCACCACGCCGGGGGCCACGACGACGACGCCGGGAGCCACGATTCCAGGGGCCACCACCCCACCCGGGACCACCACCACACCTGGTGCCACCACGACGGGGGCCGCCACATCCACGGCCACCACCGTCGCGCCGGGCGCGCTCCCGTCCGCCACCATCCCCGGCGCCACCGCGCCGGCCTCCACGCGCACGACCCCCAGGGGCGGCAGCGTGCTCACAACGCCCAGCGGCCGCACGATCACGACGCCCCCCGGCGTGACGATCCCCTCGATCCTGCTGCCGCACCGCAGGACCCCATGAGCGGGTGGCGGGCCGCCGGGCCGGGGCGGGCGGGCTCCTCGATGCTCCCAAGGCCCCCGGCGAGATGAGCGACGCGCAACGCGAGGTGGACGTGGCCGTGATCGGCGCGGGCGCGGCCGGGCTATATGCGGCGCTGTGCGCGGCGCGCGCGGGCGCACGCGTGGTGCTCGTGTCCGCGGCCGCGCTGGCGCAGACCGCGAGCTACTGGGCACAGGGCGGGCTGGCGGCGGCGCTGGCGGCAGATGACAGCATGGAGCGCCACCGCCTGGACACCGAACGCGCGGGGCGCGGCGCGGTGCGGCGCAGCGCCGCCGAGGTGCTCGTCAGAGAGGCCCCCGAATGCGTGGCCGACCTGCAGACGCTGGGCGTGCGCTTCGACGCGGATCGCTTCGGGCACCTCGCGCTCGGCCTCGAGGGGGGGCACTCGGTCCGTCGCGTCGTGCACGCCGGCGGCAGCGCCACGGGGCGGCGCCTGCTGCGCACGCTCAGCGCACTCGTCGTCGAAGAGCCGCGCATCGGCGTGTGGGAGAATACGCGCGCGAGCGCTTTGTGGATGCGCGAGGGCCGCTGCCAGGGCGCGGCCTGCGAGGACGGCCGCGTGCTGTGCGCCCGCGCGACGATCCTCAGCACGGGCGGCGCCGCGGCGATGTGGGCGCGTACCACCAACCCGCCCGGCTCGCAGGGCATCGGCCTGCTGCTCGCGCACGCGGCGGGCGCGCGCCTGGCGGACCTGGAGTTGCTGCAGTTCCACCCGACGGCCGTCACGGGCATAAAGGGCCGCGAGGGTTTCCTCATCACCGAGGCGATCCGCGGCGAGGGCGCCACGCTGCACGACGCGGGCGGCGAGCGCTTCGTTGACGAGCTGGCGCCGCGCGATGAGGTCTCGCGCACGATCGCCCGCCGCCTGGCGGAGACCGGCGCAAGCTCGGTGGGCCTTGACATGCGCGCGATCGACCCCGCCCTGTTCCCCAACGTGGTGGCTGCTCTGCGCGAGGCGGGCCTGGACGTGACGCGCGAGCTGGTGCCGGTGGCCCCGGCCGCGCACTACATGATGGGCGGCGTGGTCTGCGACCTCCATGGCCGCAGCGAAGTGCCGGGCCTGTATGCGGTGGGCGAGACCTCCTGCACGGGCCTGCACGGCGCCAACCGCCTGGCGAGCAACTCGCTGAGCGAGTGTTTTGTGTGGGGCCGCCGCGCGGCGCACGCTGCGCTGGACGAGCCCGCGGGCGGGGGCGGGGCAAACGAGGGAGAGCTGGACGCCCTGCGCGCGCTCGCGCCCCCGCCGCCGGCAAGCGAGGCGACGCGCACCGCGCTGTGGCGCGACGCGGGCATCGAGCGCGACGCGCAGGGGCTGCAGCGCCTGAGCCAGGACGCGCACCCACTGGCGCGCATGATCGCGCGCAGCGCGCTGGCGCGCGGCGAGAGCCGTGGCGCACACCACCGCAGCGACTGCCCCGAGCGCGACCCGGCGCTCGATGGGCAACACGCACTGATGGACGCGGATGAGCAGTTGCAATGGCAGATGTGGGAGTGAATTAACCGCGGCTTAACGGTGGCCTTAGAAACACCTGGATCATGTGTATGGGGGAGGAGGCACGTCATACGGGACCGCGGTGCGAATGCGGTCCTTTTGCACACACGGCGTGTTAGGGGTCGATGGAAGGTCTCGGAGGCAAAAGAGTCCCCGGGATTGGCGGAGGTGCGACCAACGCTGGTCGAGAAAATGAAGGAGGCGAGGGGGTCGCCATGTATCAGTTCAGCAGGGCCATATACCGGGAGCTGGCTCCCCAGATCGACGCTCCGAGAAGCAATCACGAGCAGGTGCTGCGCGCCTGCGAGGCGGCCATCGAGCGCCTGGCCACCGACCACTACTACTTCGCGCGCCCCGAACGCAGCCTGTTCGCGGACATCCGCGGCTTCTTTCCGATCGGCGCGCAGGAGCGCGTGTACGCGGTGGTGTGCGGCTACATGGGTCTCGCCCAGCAGTACATGGCAGAGAACCCGATGGCCGGCTACGCCTCGATCAGCGGCAAGCCGATGATGTGCCGCGCGACCACGCGCAAGGGCGCTGCCTGCCAGCGGGTGCCGTTGCCGCACAACGGCTACTGCCCGTCGCACCAGCACCTGGCGGACACCGAGGATCGCGAGCGCCTGGCCGCCTGAGGGGACAGGCGCTCCAGCCCGGCGTTGGGAGGCGCCGGGCAGGCAGCCAAAGCACGCCCTAGGCTCCGGGGCATGCTCCTCGGGGTAGACGTCGGCGGGACGTTCACAGACGCCGTGGCCGTGACGCCCGCGGGCGAGGTGTATACGGCGAAGACGCCGACCACGCCGGCGGACCAGAGCGAGGGCGTGCTGCGCGCGATCGCGGCGGTGCTGGAGCGCGCGGGGGCGCAGCCTCACGACGTAACGCGACTTGCGCACGGCATGACGGTTGCCACGAACGCGCTGCTGGAGGGCAACGCGGCGCGCACGGCGCTGATCGCCAGCGAGGGGATGGGCGACATCGTCGAGCTGGGCCGGCAGGCGCGGGCGCACCTGTATCGCCTGTGCGAGCGCGGGCCGCGGCCGCTGGCGGTGCACGACATGCGCTTCGAGGCGCTGGAGCGCATGGGGCCAAGCGGCGCGGTGTGGCGCGCGCTCGATGCCGACGCGGCGGCGCGGCTCGTGGAGCGGGTGGCGCAGAGCGCGCCGCAGGCGGTGGCCGTCGTGCTGCTGCACAGCTATGCCAACGCGGCGCACGAGCAGTTGCTGGGAGCGCTGCTGCACGAGCGCATGCCGGACGTACACGTGTCGCTGTCCAGCGAGCTGGTGGGCACGTTCCGCGAGTACGAACGTGCTGCAACCACGGAGGTGGATGCGGCGCTGTCGCCGCTGCTGCGCGGCTACCTGGAGCGCTTGACGCAGCAGACGACCCGCCTGGGCCTGCCGCGGCCCCAGATCATGCAGTCCTCCGGCGGTCTGATAAGCGCACGACACGCGGGCAGGCACGCGGCGCTGACGGTGCTCTCCGGCCCTGCCGGCGGCGTGGGCGGCGCGCTTGAGCTGGCGCGGCGCGCGGGCGTGCAGGACGCGGCGGTGTGCGTGGACATGGGGGGCACCTCCTGCGATGTCTGCACGATCGAGGACGGCCGCGTGGCGGAGACAGCGCAGCGCACGGTGGCGGGCAGGCCGCTGGCGCTGCCGGCGCTCGATATCCACACCGTGGGCGCGGGGGGTGGCTCGATCGCCTGGCGCGACAGCGGGGGCGCGCTGCGCGTGGGACCGCACTCGGCGGGCGCGCAGCCGGGGCCTGCCTGCTACCGGCGCGGCGGCAGCGAGGCGACGGTGACCGACGCGAACCTGCTGCTGGGCCGGCTGCCGGCGGATGCGCCTCTCGCCGGTGTGACCCTCGACCGCGAGGCCGCACGGGCGGCCGTGGCGCGGCTGGCACAGACGCTCGACCTCGACGCGACGAGCTGCGCGGAGGGCATCCTGCGCGTCGCGCAGGAGCAGATGGCGGGCGCGATGCGCACGATGACCGTGGCCCGCGGCAGCGACCCGCGCGCGATGGCGCTGCTGCCCTTCGGCGGCGCCGGGCCACTGCACGCCTGCGCGCTGGCGGGGGCACTTGGCATCGCGCGCATCGTGTGCCCGCGCGCGAGCGGCGTGCTTTGCGCGCTGGGATTGGCCGCGGCGGCCCCCCGGCGCGACGCGGCGCGTACGGTGCTGCTGCGCGGCGAGGAGCTGAATGCGCAGAGGCTGGCAAGCGAGCGCGACGCTTTGATCCAGCGTGTGGGTGGCGAACTTGAGGGGGATGATTTTTTGGATTTGTGGGGCCGCGATGTGGCGGGAGGACTCGCACCCGGATGCAATCTGCCGGATGCTTGCAGCGCGCAGCAGGTGCGGGTCGTGTGGGAAATGCGCTACGCGGGGCAGTCCTTCGAGTTGGCGGTGAGTGAAAGCCTGCACGCGGGCCAGGAGCGTGCGCCAGTGGACCCGCGGGGGTTGTGCGAGGCGTTTGCGCAACGGCACGAAGAGCGCTACGGGTACCGCGACGATGCGGCAGCGGTGGAGCTGGTGAGCATCCGCGTGTCGGCCTGGGGGCAGGCGCCACAGCTGAACCTGCGCAGCGCGCCGCCGGCGGCACCCGCGCGGGGGACGTGCACGGTGGTGTTCGCGGGCGAGCAGTTGGAGGCGACGTACCTGCGCGGCGAGCTGCCGCCGGGCACCGAGGTGAGCGGACCGGCGGTGTGCGCGCTGGGCGAGGCGACGCTGTGGGTGGAGCCGGGTTGGCAGGGCGAGGTCGATGAACATGGGAGCCTGCGGCTGTGGCGCTAGACGCGATTGAGCTGCAGGTTGTGGTGGGAGCGCTGCGAGCGGCCTGCGCGGAGATGGGAGCTGTGCTGGTGCGGGCGGCGCACTCGGCGAACATCAAGGAGCGCCGCGACGCTTCCACCGGGCTGTTCGACGCACGGGGCGAGATGGTGATGCAGGCGGAGCACATCCCGGTGCACTTGGGAGCGATGCCGGCGGCGGTGGCGGCGGTGCTCGGGGAGGACCATACGCAGGGGCTGCCCTGGATCCTGAACGACCCGTACCGGGGCGGGACGCACTTGCCGGACATAACGGTGGTGACGCCGATCCTGGCTCCGTCGGTCGCCCCTGGACCCTCCCCCACGCCCACCCTGCTGGGCTTTGCGGCGAGCCGTGCGCACCACGCGGACGTGGGGGGACGAATCCCCGGGTCGATGCCGGCGGACAGCAGGAGCCTTGAGGAAGAGGGCGTGGTCATCTCCCCCCGACCCCTCGACGAGGCGGCGCTCCAGGAGATCGTGGCGCAGATGCGCCAGCCGGATGAGCGCCGGGCGGATCTGCGCGCGCAGCTGGCGGCCAACCGGGTGGGCGCAATGCGCATGGTGGAGCTGTGGGAGCGGCTGGGCGAGGCGCGCCTGCGCGAGGCGACGGAGGCGGTGCTCGACTACGCGGAGCGGCGCACGCGCGCTTGCATCGGGGCGATGGCGGACGGGGTGTACGAGGCACGAGACCTGCTGGAGGCAACAGAGGGCGACCTGGAGATACGGGTGCGCGCCGAGGTGCAGGGCGAGCGGCTGCGACTGGACTTCACGGGCAGCGCGGGACAGAGCAATGGCAACCTGAACTGCCCGCTGGCGGTGACGCGCTCGGCCTGCTACTTCGCGGTGCGGGTATTGACGGACCCGGACGTGCCGCCTTGTGCGGGGGCCTACCGCCCGATCGAGGTGCTGGCGCCGGAGGGCTCGCTGCTGAACGCGCGGGCGGGCGCAGCGGTGGTGGCGGGCAACGTGGAGACGAGCTCGCGCGTGGCGGATGTCGTGCTGGAGGCGTTCGGGCGAGCGGTGGGACAGGGCACGATGAACAACCTGACGCTGGGGGACGCGGGGTTCAGCTACTACGAGACGCTGGGGGGCGGACAGGGGGCCTGTCCGGACGCGGATGGGCCGAGCGCGGTGCACGTGGCGATGAGCAACACGCTGAACACTCCTGTCGAGGCACTGGAGCGCGAGTTCCCGCTGCGCGTGGTGGCGTACTCGCTGCGCCGCGGCTCGGGCGGCGCGGGCAGGTGGCGCGGCGGCGACGGGGTGGTGCGCGAGCTCGAAGCGCTGCGCGATATGGAGCTGTCATTGATAACGGAGCGCCGGCGCCGGGGCGCGCCGGGGGCGGCGGGCGGAGACGCAGGACGACCGGGGCGCAACCTGCTGATCGCGCGTGGAGCCTACGGCGGCGAGCCGCGGGAGCGCGAGCTGCCAGGGAAGTTCACGGGGAGACTGCGGGCGGGCGAGCGGCTGCGCATCGAAACGCCCGGTGGAGGAGGATTCGGGCATGGCAACGAGCGAGCAGACACCGATGGCCCCTGAGCCGCGCGAGCGGATCGGCTGGCTGGGGCTGGGCATCATGGGCAGCCGCATGGCGGCCAACGTGCGGCGGGCGGGGTATGAGCTGACCGTGTGGACGCACACCCCCGGCAAGGCCGAGCGCTGGGCCGGCGAGCACGGCGCGGTGGCGGCCGCAACTCCCGCCGATGTGGCGCGCGCGTCTGATGTCGTCGTGAGCATGGTCGTGGACGGCGCGCAGGTGCAGTCGGTGCTGCTGGGCGAGGGCGGCGCGATCGAGGCGGCGCACGAGGGCCTGCTGTGCGTGGACATGACGACGATCGCGCCGACGGACACGCGCACAATCGGCGCGGCACTGCGCGAGCGGGGCGTGGCGCTGCTGGACGCGCCGGTGACCGGCTCAAGCCCGCGCGCGGAGGCGGGCACGCTGACGATCATGGCGGGCGGCGAGGAGCGCGACTTCGCGCGCGCACAGCCGCTCTTGGAGACGATGGGCAGCCTCGTGGTGCACGTGGGGGAGCTGGGGCAGGGAGAGATGCTGAAGCTGATCAACAACGCGCTTGGCGCGGCGAACGCGGCGGCGCTGGCGGAGGCGCTGCTGCTGGCGGACGCTACGGGGGTGGACCTGGACGCACTGGAGCAGGTGGTGAGCAAGGGCTCGGGCGCATCGGCGCAGTTGGAGCTGAAGAGCGGCGCGATGCGGGGGCATGACTACACGACGCTGTTCAAGACTGCACATATGCTCAAGGACGTGCGCCTGTGCCTGGAGGAAGCGCAGGCGGCGGGCGTGCCGTTCCCGGCGGCGGCGCACGCGCGCGACCTGTTGACGGCGGCAGTTGGAAGGGGCTACGCGGATGAGGATTACGCCTCGCTGATCGAGGCAGCGGAGGGTCTGGCGGGCAGAAGGCTGCCAAAAACCCGCTAAAATCCCTGCAAATGAAGACAATTTGGGATTTTCGCCGAGATTCCGTATCTTTAAGGCGAAGTTCACGGCCAACCCTGGCTGTTGTGTGGGCTTCGATAGTTCGCAACCCCCCCTGCATTTTCTGATCCAAGCTATGCCAACTGCTCTCAAGGAATGGGCTGTCACCGTCCGCGCCCTCGCGGAAGGCGAGCAGCTGCTCACGCTGCGCAAGGGCGGCATCCGCGAGAGCGAAAAGCACTTCGCGCTGGAGCACGAGCGCTTCTTCCTGTATCCCACCTTCGACCACCAGCGCAACGACCTGGTGCGCGAATCGCACCAGCCCGAGCTGCGCCGGGCGCTGGAGGAGGGCGTGTGGAGCGACGGCGAGCCCTCGCTGCACGAGCTGGCAGCGGGCGCGGTGCAACAGCCCGACCGCGTGCGCATCCGCGCTTGGGCGGAAGTGGCAGGGCACTTCACGATCACCGATCCGCGCTGCGTGGACGCGCTGTCGCCGTTCTACGTGTGGACGACCGACTACGCGGAGAAGCGCCTCGCGTGGAAGCGACGGCACCCGCTGCACGTGCTGCTGCTGCGCACCTACCGCATCCCGCGGCCCGTGACCGTCAAGGTCAAGGAGGAATACGCGGGCTGCCGCTCCTGGGTTGAGCTCTCGCGCGAACTGCCGTTCGAGGGCACGCCCGTGCTCTCAGATGGCGAGTTCGAACGCGCCTCGGAGGAAATCGAGGCAATCACGCGCGAAGCTGGCGCTCCCGCCCTGGTTTAGGGCCCCGGCGGCCCCGCCCACTCAGGCGGTCGCCGGCCTGGTTTCCTGCGGCTGCACGTCTCCCTCTCCCCCCTGCGGCTGCGGCGGCTCCTGCGGCCGCCACCCATCCAGCACGCGCCGTGCCCACTCCTCGTTCTCCTCGGCGACGAGGATTTCGCGCGGGCCGGCGGCGAGGAAGTCGGGCACGTCGAAGCCCGCGGCGCGGCGCGCCATGCAGGGGATGCCCTCGTCGCGCAGCAGGCTCTGCAAGAGCTCGGCCTCGGGCAGCTGCTGCGCGTAGGCGACCTTGACTAGTTTCATGGTGCGGGCTCCTCGGCGGGGGTCTCGATGGGCATCTTGGTGATCTCGCTGCCTTTGATCAGGTAGGAGCGCACCTCCGGCTCGTTCCCGTTTGCAAGCCCGATGATGACCCACTCGACCCCAGGCCAGTTGGCGGCGAAATGGATGTCGGTCTGCGAGGGCTTGGGCGGCGAGCGCACGTGCGAGTGGTAGATCACGCCCAGCTCAAGGCCCTCCCCCTCGATCGTCTGCCACAGCTCCAGCAGTTCCAGCGAATCGATCTCGAACTTCAGCGCACTGTGGTGCTTGTTGGTGGCACGGTAGGAGCGCACGGCCCGGCGGGGCGGCCCCGGGTCTACCGACAGCACGCCGCAGACCTCGTTGCCGGGATCGGAGAGAGCGTGCTGGATCAGCTCGTCCAGCAGCTCGCGAGCGATGAGCATCGGCTAGCCCCTCGGGCGGTGGCGGGCGCGGGGCACCGGCTCACCACCACACGGTGCTGTCGAGGTTCTCAATCTCCTCGACGGGCTTGGTGTAGATGCCGCTGGACAAATACTTCCAGCCGTCGTCGGCGACGATGAAGACGACGTTGCCCTCATCGAGCTCCCCGGCGATGCGCACGGCCACGCGCGCGATCGCGCCGGATGAGACGCCGGCGAAGATGCACTCCTCATCCAGCAGCTTGCGCGTCCAGAGGATCGCGTCGCTGTTGGTGACGAAGATCTTGCGGTCGAGCAGAGACAAATCGATGATCGGCGGGATGAAGCCATCGTCGAGCGAGCGCAGGCCCTGCACGGGCTCGCCCTGCATCGGCTCGGCGGCGACGATCTTGCAGTTATCGCCGAATGTCTCCTTGAAGCGCCGTCCGTTGCCCATCAGCGTGCCCCCGGTGCCGAGGCCGGCGACGAAGGCGGAGACCTCGTCGAGCTCCTCCAGGATCTCCAGGGCCGTGCCGTTGTAGTGCGCTTCGGGGTTGGCGGGGTTGCCGTACTGGTAGGGCATGTAGTAGGAGGCGTCGGCCTGCGCCATGTCCAGCGCCTTCTCCACGGCCCCGTTGGACCCCTTGGAGCCCTCGGAGTAGACGATCTGTGCGCCATACATCTCCAACAGCTGCGTGCGCTCGGGCGTGACGTTCTCGGGCATCACTACCTTCAGCGGATAGCCGCGGCGCGCGCAGATCATCGCCAGCGAGATGCCGGTGTTGCCGGAGGTGGGCTCGAGGATCGTCTGGCCGGGGGCGATCGCGCCTTTCTCCTCGGCATCCTCGATCAGCGCGCGCGCGACGCGGTCCTTGACCGAGCCGGTGGGGTTGCGCGACTCGAGCTTGGCCCAGATGCGCACGCCCGGCTTGGGCGAGAGGCGCGGCAGCTCCACGAGGGGCGTGTTGCCGATCGACTGGATGACGTCGCCATAGCGACCCCCGCACGGCTTGTTCCCCAAGCGCTCTACGGCCATTACTTCACAGAATATAGCGGTACTGGCAGAGGGCTGGAAGGAGAGGGCAGAGGCTGGAAGAAGAGCGCTGGAAGCTAAGCGCCCCGACGACGACAAAGGGCCGGGAATCCTTCCCCGGCCCTTCGGTTCGACCCGGCTTGGCCGCGGCTACTTCTTCTTCTTCTTTTTCTTCTTCTTCTTCTTGTGCTTCTTCGGCTTCTTGGCTGGCTTCTTCGCGGGCGGCTTGGTGGTGGTCTTCGTTTCCGTCGTGGGGATCGTCGTCGGGACGCCGGTGATGAGCGGCGGGCTCACGGGCACCGACAGCGGGTTGGGGTAGCCGGCCGTGGTGAACGTCTGGTCCTGCCCGTAGGAGGTGCCGTCGACGTTGGTGGCCACGATCCGGTAGTGGTAGGTGACGCCAGGTGCCAGGGAGCCCAGTCCGGCGGAGACTTCCTGCGCCCCGGAGCCGCCCACGCCGCCCTGACCCTCCGTGGAGTAGACGCCGGCTTCGGTACCGAGCTGGAATTCGTAGCTGGTGCTGAGGCCATTGGGTTCGACCGTGCCCGAGACCGTCGCGCTTTCGTGGCCGACGCCGCTGGCTCCACCGGTGCTCGCCGTCGGCGGCGTGGGAGGCGCGGTCGTGAACGTCCTGTCGGCGCTGGTGGTGGTGCCGTAGATGTTGCTGGCGACGATCGCATAGTGGTAGGTCGTGCCCGGCTGCAGTTCTCCGAGCCGTTCGCTCTCCGGCAGTTCCGCGAATTCGGAGCCGACGTTGACGACGCCGGTGCTGAGGCCGTAGGCCGCGGTGGTGCCGTACACGAAGTGATACGTCGTGACGGTGCCCTCGGGGTTGACCGTGCCGGAGACGATGGCGCTGTTCTGCGCGAGGAACGAGCTGGCGCCGACGACGGCGTGCGGCCCGGCCTGCGTGTGGAACGTCTGCCCGGGCCCCGTCGTCTTTTCGCCGTTCTTGTTGGTCGCGACGATGCGGTAGGAGTAGACGGTTTCGGCCTGCAGCCCGCTGAGCGAGAAGCTCACCGGCTGGTTGCCGAGGATGGCCCGCGGAAACGGTTCGGGGCCGGCGACCTTGGTGGGCGAGGCGAACGGTGTTGCACCGCTGCCGTATTCGAGTTCGTATGTCGTTTCCTGGTTGTTCGGGTTGACCTGCCCTTCGACGGTGGCGCTGCTGGCGGTCACGTTGGAGGAGGTTTCCCCTTCGACGATCGGCGCTTCCACCGCGGGCGTTGTGAACGTTGCCACGGGGGTCCCTTCGGTTTCGCCGGCGGAGTTCTTGGCGATCACCGTGAAGTAGTAGGTCGTGCCCGCTGTGAGGCCGGCGACTTCTTCGCCCGTCCCCTGTTCGCCGCCGTTGATTTCAGGTCCCGCGACGGTCACGGCGTTTTCCGTGAGCGCTTCGTTGGTCGCGTACTTGTATTCGGTCGTCGTTTCGTCGTTGTTGGGGTTGACCACCGCTTCGAGTCTCGCTTCGAAGGGCGCGACGCTGGAGGCCCCCTGGAAGCTCACACTGGGCGCCACGGCTTCGGTCTTGAAGGTGTTGACGGCGCTGGAGAGCGTTTCGGGGGTCGCGTTGAACGCCTGCAGGCAGAAGGCGTATTCGGTGTTGGGCGCGAGGCCCGTGATTTCCTGCGGAGCGACCGCGTGGTGGTTGCCCGCACCGATGCCGGCGGGTTCGGGAGCCGCGGCGCCTTCGCAGGCCGTGGCCGCGGTGCCAGGCGTGTAGAGGAAGTGGTATTCGGATGCGGCCGCGCCCGCGCCGGGGTTCAGCTCGCCATGCAGCGTCGCCGTGGTGCCCGTAATACCGGTCACCGTGGGCTTCGCCGGCGCTTCGAGTGTTTCCGTCGCCAGCGCCGTCGCGCTGGATGCCAACCCCGCGACCAAGAGACTGAATGCCGCCAGTGCGGCCACCATCGATCTGCGAATGCTCATTTCCCTAAACCCTCCGTTGTGGTGATGGTGACCTGGCCCGCGAAGCCCGCTTGAGTGCACCTCCCGCACCGCTGACCTCAAACCGACCATGCGCCCTCGTCTCCTCTGCAGCCGCACCCAACAGCATCCTGGCGGGGCGGGTAAACACAGCAACTTTATACGTTCAAGCGGTGGCTTGTCAAGGGCATACAGTGCTCTTGCTACTCGCAAGCCCCCTTTCTGGCCGGACGGCCAGTATCATTCCGGGCAGCGTGAGGGACGGCTTCGACTTCGACTGGCTGGTGATCGGCAGCGGCTTCGGCGGCAGCGTCTCTGCCCTGCGCCTGTCCGAGAAGGGCTACGCGGTGGGCGTGCTGGAGTGCGGCCGGCGCTTCGCCGACGACGAGTTTCCCAAGAGCACGAGCGACCTGCGCAACTACACGTGGCGTCCGAAGCTCGGCATGAAGGGCATCTTCCGCATGACGATCTTCCGCGATGTGGTGGTCGTCTCGGGCTGCGGCGTGGGGGGCGGCAGCCTTGGCTATGCGAACACGTTGTACGTCCCTCCTAGAGCGTTCTTCGAGGACAAGCAGTGGTCGGACATGGAGGATTGGCACACGGCGCTGGCCCCCCACTACGCGGAAGCGCAGCGCATGCTGGGTGTGACGCAGAACCCGTACGAGGACCCGGCCGACCAGCTGCTGCGCGAGTTCGGCGAGCACCTGGGCGTGGGCGACACCTACCAGAAGACGCCCGTGGGCATCTACTTCGGCGAGGCGGGCGCGACGGTCGGCGAGCCCGGCGCAGCGGGCACAACGGTGAGCGACCCCTACTTCGGCGGCGAGGGGCCCGATCGCACAGCCTGCATGTTGTGCGGGCGCTGCATGGTGGGCTGTCCGCACGGTGCCAAGAACACGCTGGTCAAGAACTACCTGTACTTCGCCGAGAAGCGCGGCGCGAGGGTGATGCCCGAACGCACGGTGATCGACGTTCGTCCTTTGGGGCGGGGCGATGGCAGCGACGGCTATGAGGTGGAAAGCGTACGCAGCGGCTCGTGGGTGCGCCGCGAACGCCTGGTGCACCGCGCGCGCGGCGTGGTCGTTGCGGCGGGCCCGCTGGGCACAAATACGCTGCTTCAGCGCTGCCGCCTGGGCGGCTCGCTGCCGCGCATCTCAGATCGCCTCGGCGAGCTGGTGCGCACCAATAGCGAGGCGATCCTCACGGTGACGGTGCCCGAGGACTACCCGGACGATCTGACCAAGCGCGTGGCGATCACCTCGAGCATCTACCCCGACCCGCACACGCACATCGAGACCGTGAGCTACGGCAACGACGGCAACTCGATGCGCAGCTTCTACACACTGCTGGTGGGCGACGGCACGCGCGTGACGCGCCCGCTGAAGCTGCTGGGACAGATGCTCCTGCACCCCAAGCGCCTCGCGCAGCTGCTGTTCGCCAAGCAGTGGTCGCGGCGCACGATCATCCTGCTGGTGATGCAGACGCTCGACAACGCGATGGCGCTGCGCCCCAAGCAGGGACCGTTCGGCACGCTGTGGCTGCGCACCGAACAGGACCCGCTGCGCCCCAACCCGACCTTCATCCCGGTGGCCAACCAGGCGGCCGAATGGCTCGCCAAGCGCACGGGTGGCATCGCGCAGAGCGCGGTGAGCGAGGCGCTCTTCAACATCCCCACCACGGCACACATCCTGGGCGGCGCGGTGATCGCCTCAGACCCCGCCCGCGGCGTGGTGGACGCCCGCCAGCGCGTGTTCGGCTACGAGAACCTGCTCGTCTGCGACGGCGCGGCGATCCCCGCGAACGTGGGCGTGAACCCGAGCCTGACGATCACGGCGCTGGCCGAGCACGCGATGAGCCATATCCCCGCGGCACCGACGCCGGTGCGGACTGGAGCGCCCCTCTCAGCAGTCGCAGCTGCACCCGGCCGCTGAGCGGCACGAGATCGTTGAGCACGCCGCTGCCATTGGCGCGCAGGCGCGCGATGGTGCGCCAGCTGCCGTGGCGCCCCCCACGCTGGAGCTGGACCGCCTGCCACGGGGCGGCGAGCAGCGCCCACACGCGCACGTGGCGGCGATCGACGCGCAGCGGGTCGAACGGGAAGGCGAAGCCCGTCAGAAACGGCTTGGGCCGCGCGAGCGCAGGGTTGCCGCCGGCGCCGGCGTAGTAGAGGCCGGCGGGACGCGAGTACTCCAAGGGGGCGCCCGTGGGGTTGCTGAGGAGCAGGTCGGGGTAGGGGTCGATCAGGAACTCCCAACTAACCAGGCTGACGCCCGCGACCCAAAGGCGGTGCAGCGCGCGCGAGACCCACGCGGCCTGCAGGCGCGGGGGCACGCCAGTGGGGGACTGCGGCGCGCTCTGCCAATTGAGCTCTGTGACCCACAGCGGTTTGGGGCCGGCGGGCAGAACGGTGTGCAGGCGCATCGCGCGGCGCAGCAGGCCGGTGACCTTGCCGATGTCCGAGATCGAGGCGTCGAGCGAGGAGAGCGCGGGGGTGTCGGGGTCATAGACGGAAAGGGGGTGGAAGGCGAGCACGTCGAAGTGCGGCGGTTCGGGGCAGCCTTCCAGGCAGAGCATCCCGCGCAGGAACGTGACGGGTGCCATGTCCCCCTCCCCCGCGGGTTCGCCCTCGGGCGCGATGCCGGCGGCGACCACGGTGTCGTTCGGCATCACCGACTTCACCCCGGCGTAGAAGCCGTTGAGCAGTTGCCGGTAGAGCGCCGGCGAGAAGGCACTCCAGCGGCCGGAGCGGGCGACCCACTGCGGGGCGAGGTAGCGAGAAAGATTGGGCTCGTTCCACGCCTGCAGGAGCCTCACGCGCGGCAGCGGCTGGCCCGGATCGCGCGGATCGGGAAACGAGCCGTCGTAGCGGCGCGCGAGTGCGGCGGCGAATCCGCGCAGCGCTTGCGGGCTCGGCGCCCAGCTGCCGGGGTAGGCGTAGGGCCAGCGGTGGGGTGCTTCGGCGAAGGCGGGGGCGTGGGAGACGACGAGCAGCGCCTGCAGGCCGGCGGCGGAAGCGCTCTTGACGGCCGCATCGATACGGCTGAAGTCATAGGCGGGGCTGGCGGGGTCGGTGGCGTCGAAGCCGGCGGACGGCTGCGGCTGCACGATGTCGCCCCAGTTGACGGGAATGCGCACGACCGCTGCACCGGCGGCGGCGCTATCGGCCATGGCGATCGCGCGGGTGGTCGGATCTTCGCTGAGCATCAGCCCACCGTCGGATGTCCCGCGCACGAGTCCTCCGTGAGGGAATGGCCCGTAGAGCAGCGCATGGTCCTGCACGCGCACGAGCGCAGCGCCAGTGTGCGGCGGTTCGCGGCCGGGCGGCGGCTGCACGCCATAGGGCCGCGGCGGTCCTTCGGGACCATTGCGCGAGGGCAGCGGCAGGACTGCGGGCGGCTGCAACCAGAGGAGCGCGGCGGAAGAGAGCAGCGTGAGTGCGGTGCGTGCCCGCATGATGCCTCGGTCGCTCAGCCGCCCGGCGACTCAGCTGCCGAGCGTCACAGGGCGGCGTTCGAGCGTTAGCGTGGCGCCGCCGCTGGAGCGCAGCGTGGTGATGAGGACGGCCCGGACGTGCTTGGCATGCTTGAGCCGGCGCCGCCCCACGCTGGTCGGGTGCAGCGTGACGGAGACCGTCCCGGCGCCTGCCGCCTTGACCGTGCCCGCGGCGAGCAGCACGGCTGGGGGCACGTGCTTATGGCGGTGCCCGGCGCGGGCGATCGAGGCGAAACCGGGCAGGGTGCCTCCCACCTGGTAGAGATCCTGGATGACCGTGCCGGGCTGGTTGATCGTGACCTGATCGACGAGGCCGAGCACGAGCAGGCGGTGCAGCGTGAGCGAGTGCAGGAACTTCGCCAGGCGGCCCTGCAGAGCGGGCGGCGGTGGCGGGGGTGCGGGCGCGGGCGGCGGTGCGGGGCAGGCGCCGACGGGGCGGTCGTTCTCGCTGGAGTAGGTGAAGGTCGCATTGCCGGCCAGCGGCGTCTGCAGCGACTCGGTGGCCCACACCGTCTGCCCGAAGGAGAGCGGCGCGAGGAAAGCACCGGCGAAGGAGGGGCCGGAGAGCACGGTGACCTGCGCCTGCCCGGAGCTCGTCTGGTGCAGGCTGGTGTGGCCGTAGGGGTCGGTGCGAAGTGTGAGCGAGTAATAGCCGCCTTCGACGGTCAGTCCGCCGGAGCGCTGCCCTGAGAAGTTGGCCGAGCCGGCGCAGACGGTGGGGTCGATCGAGGGCAGACCGTCGTAGACGACGGAGCCGACGACGGAGCCGATCGGCGATTCCATCGTGACGACGTCGCCGACCTGGGGCACCTGCGAGAGCCAGACTCCTTCTTCGCCGGTGCTGCGCGCCACGACGATGCCGCCGCGCACGATCGAGACCGCGACCGATGCGCTGGGGTGCACGCTGGCACTGGTGTGCGCGATCGAGTATTCCGGCTGCGTGCTCTCGCCCTCGACGATCGAGAGGGAGTATTCGGGTCCGTTGTGGCCTGAGTTCGCGCCGGCGGCGGCGGCGAATGCGAGGAGAGCGCCGAGCGTGAGCAGCAGCGAAAGGCCGGCGATGCGGGCCGAACGGCAGGCGGCATGCGCCGAGCGAAGCGTGAATGGACGACCGGAAATCGGGGGCATGGCCCCTTGATCGTGCGGCCAGCGAGAATGTTTAGTCCTGGGCGGGAACTTGGACGCTTAGGATCCTGGACGCTTGGGATCCGGACTACTGGGACCCGCCGGCCATGGCCGGAAGAATCACGAGCGTGTCCGAGGCACCCACCGCGGTGTCGAGCCCCTGCAGCACGCGCACGTCCTCGTCGTTGAGGTAAACGTTGACGTAGCGGTTGAGCTCGCCCTCGGCCGAGAAGAGCTGGCTCTCGGTGGCGGGGTGGCTGGAGGCGAGGTCGCGCAGGATCTCGCCGACGTTCTCGCCGGAGGCGCTGACCTCGCGCTCGCCCCCGACGGAGGCGCGCAGCACTGGTGGAATCTTGATCGTGGCCATGTCTGGAGTTCTGCTCGTCTTGCTTACGCTCGTCTGGGTTGCACCGGTTTCGGGTGGCGCAGATTACCCTGCCGCCGCGCAGAACGCCTCGTAGTCGGGGAAGACCCCCATCTCCTCGTCGGCGATCGAGTCGGGCGGGCGCGAGCAGATCGGGCACTCCGGATCGCGGCGCACCTTAACCTCGCCGAGCGTGGCGGCAAGCGCGTCATACAGCAGCAGCCGCCCGATCGCGGGCTCGCCAATGCCGAGGATCAGCTTGACGACCTCCGTGGCCTGCAGCAGGCCCATCGTGCCCGGGAGCACGCCGAGCACGCCGTTGGCCCCGCAGGAGGGCGCCAGCTCGGCGGGCGGCGGCTGCGGGAACAGGCAGCGGTAGCACGGCCCGTCGTAGGGCTTGAAGATCGAGAGCTGCCCGTCGAAGCCGAGGATCGAGGCGGACACCACAGGGATGCGCAAGCGCACGGAGGCGTCGTTGAGCAGGTAGCGCGTGGGGAAGTTATCGACGCCGTCGACGATCACGTCCCAGCCGGAGATGGTCTCCATGATGTTGGAGGCGTTCAGGCGGAAGGGGAACTTGACGACCTGCACGTCGGGGTTGAGCCCGTGGATGCTCTCCTCGGCGCTGTCCACCTTGGGTATGCCGATGCGCGCGGTGGAGTGGATCACCTGGCGCTGCAGGTTGGAGAGATCGACCTCATCGTCATCGACAATGCCGAGTGTGCCCACGCCGGCGGCGGCGAGATACAGCGCGGTGGGCGAACCAAGGCCCCCGGCGCCGAGCAAAAGCACCTTGGCATCGAGCAGCTTGAGCTGCCCTTCGACGCCGACCTCGGGCATCAGCAGATGCCTTGAGTAGCGCTCGCGCTGCTCACCCGAGAGCGCACGCGGCACGACCACCTCATAGCCGCGGTCCTTCCACAGCGTGATGCCGCCGGTCATCGAGGCAACGTCGCTGTAGCCAAGGTCATCGACCAGCGTACGCGCGGCCCACGCGGAGCGGTTACCTGACTGGCAGTAGAGCACGATCGGCGTGTCGCGATCGGGCACGGCGGCCTCGAAGCGCGTCTCCAGATAGCTCTTGGGCACGTGCCTGGCTCCGGGAATATGCCCGGCGGCGAACTCCTCGACCTCGCGCACATCGACGAGCACGGGCGCAGCGGCCGGCCCTGAACCGTTGGCCGAGCCGTTGGAGGGCTGCAACTGCGCGTGCACGACGCCGGGATCGACCTCGTGGATGCTGCTCTTGACCTGCCGCAGAAGCTCCGCACCGGAGGGGCTCATCGCAAAACTCCTAAACCTTTGTCGGCTTTCATGGGGACTTCACAAAGTATAGCGCCTTGCGTCCGTGAGCAGGTCGAAGACCTCCCAGGCGAGATCCGCGGCATGGCCTCGGCCTCGCTGCGCTGCCCTCTGCGCACCGTGCTTGTCCGCGTAGGCATCCAAGGCGCCGCGCATCACCGCCGAGGCCGACTCGCCCCTGGCCAATGCGAGCGCCCTCAGTACTCCTCGTTGCTCTTCGGACAAGCACACGCTGACTGTTGCCATGGTCACCACACCGTCCTTTGTTTGGTTGATCTCATATCATTTTGGAGGACAAACGTCTGTAAGACAGAAGTCTTCAAATACCACTCAGAACTGCGACCACGCAAGTGCCGGCGCACAAAGATCCCGCATTTTGCGGCGAGTATCTGTTTCTCTGGCCTCCATTACCAGCCTTTGCATCTCTGGACCTAATGACCAGCCTTAAAGCATTCTCGGACAGGATGACTGCCTCAGACCAGACCCTGGCTCAGGTCATCAAGCGCCTGCGCGTGGATCGTGGGATCACGCAAGAATCACTAGCGTTCCAGGCCGACGTCACGATCGCCACCCTGTCGCGCATCGAACGAGGGGTCACCAATCCCGCGTGGCCCACCCTTCGCAAGATCGCAAATGCCCTCGCCATCACCCCCGCCGAGCTCATCATGGCTGCCGAAGACGCCCGCGGGCAGACGCCTGAGCAAAACTGAACGGCAGCGGGGTCCTCGTCGCAACGCGGCACCAAGGAAATCGACTCCGTGCGCCGCTCCCGACTGGCGCTCCTAACGGCCGCGGCCGCGGCCGCCGTCGGCCTCGCGGTCGCCGTGATCATTGCCAGCACAGCCGGCCCCGCCACGCGCGGCCCCCTCCCCTCCCCCAAAAACGCTCCCACTGGGACGGTCTCGCAGACGGGTTTCGCGGGCGCCGCTCTTCCCACCGGCATCCAGGCGCCCGCTTTCGTGCTGCGCGACCAGCACGGCAGGCGCGTGGCGCTGGGCGCCTATCGCGGGCAGGTGGTGATCCTGACGTTCCTCGCAGCCACCCCTTCGGGGGCGAGTCCGCTGATCGCACAGCAGATCCGCGGCGCACTCGACGACCTGGCGAGACCCGTTCCGGCGATCGCCATCAGCGCGGATCCCGCCGGGGATAGGCCCGGGCGCGTGCGACGCTTCCTTGCAGAAGCCGCGCTGAGCGGGCGCATGGAGTATCTGGGCGGCACGCTCGCGCAGTTGCACCCGATCTGGCGCGCCTACCGGGCGCTGCCGTTGAGCGCCGGCAGTGCCAGGTTCGATGCCGCCGCGATGGTGCTCCTGATCGACGCGCGCGGGCGCGAGCGCGTGCTGTTCGGCGTGGAAGAGCTCACGCCCGAGGGGCTGGCGCACGACGTGCGCAGGCTTCAGGCCGAACGCTGATGTTGTTCGCGAGCCGCGGTTGTCGTCGCGAACCGTCGTCGCTCCCGGCAGCTGCGCGCCCATCGTGCAGCGAGGCTTCATAGGCCTCGCCAGGAGAGACATAGCGAGGCCTCATCGCCTCGCCGTGGAGACGTCATCGCCCAGCAAGACTCGTGAGGGCGAGCTGGCGCTGCTGCGCGGGGTCCGGACAATCGGCCTGCGGCAGTGCGCAGGCGAGGCCATCCGCGATGACGAAGCCTGCGTGTCGATCGGCGCTGTCCTGGCCGCTGCCGCTCTGGTCGAGTACGACACTCACGCGGTAGACGCGCACTCCGCGGAGCAGGTACACATCCTCCTCGAACACATCGTCGAGGTTGCGCCACGCGAGGTCCCGCGCGCCCGGCGGCGAGGACGTGGGGGGCTGTGCTCCGTCGGGGCGGCAGCGCGCGCTGGATGCGAGCTCGTAGAAGTCGCGCGCCGTTTGGGCGCCGCTGAACACGAACACGTCGTCGACGAGGTCGGTCCCGGTCGTCCACCAGCGCCGCTCATACGCAGCGGGCACTTGCGGGAGCAGGGTTATGCCTTCCTGCGGGAAGTTGTCAGACCAAGCGTTTTCGGAGGTCACAGTGCCCAGGCGATACAGCCGCCGGTGCATCGGCCCGAGTACGATCCGCCGCAGCTGCGCCCGCAGTTCAAGCAGACGGCCGGGCGCGACGTTGGCCACAGCCGGCGCCTCGCGCACGGGGCACCCTTGCGCCCACATGCCACGAGCGGCCCCAACTGAGGCGGTGCCACCGAGGCCCAGCACGCCGCTGCGCGCCAGCGCGAGGTAGCACACGAGCACCGCGAGGATCGACAGCAGCACCGCCAGGCGCGCCTGGCGACTCGCCCACCGCGGAAGTCCGCCGGGATCCCCGTCATCACGCCCAGCAGGCTCGCCATCACGTTCTGAAGCCATCTGCCCAGGCGTCGGGGGCACGCACCTGCGCTGCCGCCCGGTAAGGGTGAACGTCCACGAGCGGCAATCCTAACCGCCTCGGCCCGCCCCGCCCGGAGTCCATACCACTCAAGAGAGCCAGATCCGACCCTTTCCCAAAAGCGGCTGAAGGGCCTCGAACCGCGACCTCAAGCTCATGTCGCTACTCATTGTACTCACGGCTAGATGAACTCATGGGGCTTGCGGGGGTCAGGCGCGTAGGGGCGGAGTGGGCAGTCTCCGGAGTGGTGGCCGGAGAGCTAGTCGCGACGGCGCGACGGAAAGAGCCTCACCGGCCGGTGAAATCTAGCCGGATCTTCGAAGTAACCAAGGACGACGGTTCCGCCGCAGACGACCACGACATCCACTCCCAAAAGAGTCCGTGAGCGAACGCCAAAAAAATAGGTCGCGACGCCAGCAAGCCATATCAGGGTAAGAATGATCCGAGCGACTCTGGCGCTCCCCCGAGGTATTGCCCTCTTTGGCTCGGCTTGTCCATACAAAACGGCCACCGCAAAAGCGCACCTAAACTCACAACGAATGCGGCTAGCCCGACACCGCTTGCTATCCAGAGCGCATCGCTGCCACGAGGCAGCACATCAGTCCTGAAAAAGGCAGCTACAAGCATGGCTGCCAGCGCAGCGACGAAGCCCCAAAGCCATCGAGCAGATGCGCTCTCCATCTGTGATCTATCGCCCATCACGAAAGCGTTTCGCCCTGATTTGCCTAATCGCCATACCCAGCAAGCCGCCGAGAACGACCACCGTTACGGCACCATATAGAAAACCATAGCGGGTAAACACAAATACGACAATGATCGTTACTACAAACTGAGCTATTGACTCCGGAAGGGTGAGCGGCCACCATGATGAGGACTTCTGTTCCATCAAACTCTTCCTTTACCAACACATGCTTTCATGCTGCTTCTTCTACTCGTTCCCAAAGTATAGTTCCGGTTGCTATGCCCGCACCCTCCAGACAGCCTCCGGTTGCTCCGCCAATAGCACCAGGCACAGCACCGATTCCACCAACCGCTGCACCTCCCGCGCCCCCGACGAGGCCCCCGGCAGCAGCACCCTCACCGCATCCCGTGAGGATCGTATTTGCATGTTCGTTCGCATACTGGGATCTTTCGTTTTCTTCATCGTTATGGTTTTCTTCCACGACTTTGCGGAGTCTTACCTCGGGGCTTTCGCCGCCTCCGTTCTGTGATGGGTGTGTTGGGCCGCCGGGGCCTGGGCCGGGACCTCCGGGGCTGGGGGCTCCCGGACTGGGGCCGCCTGGGCTTGGTCCTCCTGGGCTGGGGGTGCCTGGGCTGGGGCTCCCCGGCGCGACGCCTGGGCCGGGGGGTCTGCCGGGACCGGGCTGGTTGCTAAGTGATTCGCTCATGCCGTAGGGGTCGGTGGCGTTCATTGGGCTGTCTGTGGTGTAGAGGTAGATGTTGGCGCCGCTGGCGGCCTGTTCGACTGGGTCCTGGCTGATGAAGCGTCCGTTGGTTGGGTTGTAGTAGCGCGCGCGGTTGTAGTATAGGCCATCTCCGTCGTTTTCGCGTCCTGCGAACTGGTAGATGTTTTCGCTTGTTGTGCCTGTGAGTTTGGTGGTGCCGAACGGGCCATAGAGGTATTTGGTCTGTATGAACCGCCCAGCGAACAAGCGAACATAAACTAACAACGATTGCAACCAGGCCGATACAGCTTACTACCAACATAGTCTCACTGCCACGAGTCAGTACGTCAGTCCCCAAAAAAGCGGCAACAAACACGACCGCCAGCGCAGCGAAGACACCCCACAGCCAGCGGGCAGGCGTGCTCTCTGCGTGTGGTCTACTACCCGTCACGGAGGCGCTCCGTCCTCATCCTTCTGAGACATAGCCCAGCAGGCCGCCTGCACAGATGTCTCCAACCAGTGCATATACAACTCCAAAAACATCACTTACCACCATAAAAGCACGCTTAAACTACCTGCACAACGTCCCAAGGGACAGAACGGCCAATTTGGGGACATACCCTGTCTCATCGCTGTTTTTCTCCTGCGCACTAGTCATTACCACGCGACGGCGCTCCCCTTGTGGCAAGCATCCTAGCTAAGAGGGCAAGTATCGCAACAGGCACCAGTAATACTAGGGCCACCACCTTACCCGACGCTACCTTGTAGCCAATAAATGCAAGAACCGTCACTAGGAGCGCAAACTGATACGTGCGAAATAGCGTCTTGCTTGGGGCACGACCCGCCCTTGGTTGTTTACTCACAGCAATATAGTGCGTCCGCCCAAACGTTAAAAAAAATAGTGCCGTATAGGGTCGTGCGTTTGGCCAGCACCAAAACGACGTGGACTGTCCGCCTTTAGCGTCAATCGTAATTAACTGACTGCGGCACCAGTCGAGCCTAACCGACAGCGTATGCATGCCCGACGGCACCGTAATTTCCCTCTCTTCTCCCTCATGAATATCTAATACCTTCTCGTGATCTATATCCACCTGGTAAGGCCGCGCACGATCAGCGACGAAACCCGGTTCGCGAGTGATAGTAACGTGGTGGGCATCTGGCATGACTAGACCAATCTACCCTCGCTACCCGTATGGTAGCGATAATTCGGCACCGGTCAAGTCACCGCCTATTGCTCCGACTATGCCTCCACCTAGACACCCTACTGCAATGGGTATAGGACCGCCCTCGACCGTCACCGCAACTCCCGCTAGGCAGCCGCCGAAAGTATCCCTGAGACCTTCGGCATCGCGGCTCCCTTCGGTTTCACGTTCAGTTTCTCCTTCATTTTCTTCTTCGACTTCACGGAGTCTTCCCCTAGCGCGTTCCTCGGCCCCTCCGTTCTGTGATGGGTGCGTTGGGCCGCCGGGGCCGGAGCCTGGGCTGGGGCCGCCGCCCGGGCCTCCGGTGCTTCCGCCGGGGCCGCCGCCTGGCCCTCCTGGTCCGCCCGAGCCTCCTCCGCCTCCGGAGCCTCCCCCTCCGCCTGGACCGGCGCCTGGTCCTGGGGGGTGTCCTGGTCCTGGCGTTTCGATGGTGCCGTAGGGGTCGGTGGCGTTCATTGGGCTGTCTGTGGTGTAGAGGTAGATGTTGGCGCCGCTGGCGGCCTGTTCGACTGGGTCCTGGCTGATGAAGCGTCCGTTGGTTGGGTTGTAGTAGCGCGCGCGGTTGTAGTATAGGCCATCTCCGTCGTTTTCGCGTCCTGCGAACTGGTAGATGTTTTCGCTTGTTGTGCCCATGAGTTTGGTGGTGCCGAAGGGGCCGTAGAGGTATTTGGTCTGTACTGTGCCTGTGCTGGTGGCGAGCCCGACCGTGCTGCCGAGGATGTCGGTTAAGTAGCTTTCTGTAGTTTTGCCTATGGTCAGCGCGAGGATTTCATCGGTGCCGAGGCCGGTGAGGAGGTTGGCCGTGGTACTGCCGGTGGTTTCCTGGGCGACGTTGTAGACGTTGAAGAGGTCTTTGGTGGTAATGCCGTTGATCGTCTTGGTGACGCGGCGCCCGTACGGGTCGTAGACGAATGTTGCAGCGGTGGCGCCGCTGATCGCGGCGAGCTGGTTGCGGGCGTTCCATTTGTACTGGTTGCCGCCTGTTTCGGCGAGGTTGCCGTTGAGTGGAGTTCCCCCGCTTCGGTGGACACGGTTGACTACACGATGGTTGCCTCTGTTTGATGTTGTGGTTGTGTGACTCTCTCGTACTCGGCTGGTGAGCGTTGCCCGAGATGTGTGTGGCGTCTTTGGCGATTGTAGAAGACCTCGATGTACTCGAAGACCTCTCCCCTCAGCTCTGCTTTGGTGGGCCACGCGCGGCGGTGGACGAGCTCTTTCTTGAGCGTCGCGAAGAAGCTCTCGGCGACGGCGTTGTCAAAGCAGTCTCCCTTGGAACCCATCGACTGTGCGATCCCGGCCATCCTCGACTTTTGCCCGAAGGCCAGAGACACGTACTGGCCGCCCTGGTCGCTATGGTGAACCAGCCCAGGATCGGGGGCACGGCGATCGAGAGCCATTTCAAGCGCGTCTGTGACGAGCTCTGTGCGCATGTGGTCAGCCATCGACCAACCCACGATCTTGCGGCTGAAGAGGTCCTGCACGGCAGCGAGATACAACCAGCCCTCCCACGTCCGCAGATACGTGATGTCCGCGACCCACAGGCGGTTCGGGGCACCAGAGAGGAAGTTGCGATCCAACAGATCCTCACACACTCGTACTCCCGGCACCCTGATCGTCGTGCGTCCCTTCTTCCTTGGCGCCAGGCCGCTGATCTGGGCGGCTCGCATCAAGCGCTCCACCCGTTTACGACCGACACATATGCCCTCCGCGAGGCGCAGCTCGGCGTGGATCCTGGGCGCGCCGTACACCCCGCGGTTCTCCTCGTGGATGTCCCGGATACGCCGGGTCAGCTGCTCGTCCGCCTGGGCTCTGGCGCTCGGCTTACGCCGCGACCAAGCGTAGAATCCGGCACGGCTGACATCCAGCACACGACACATCGTCTTGATGGAGTAATGGGCCTTCTCCGCCGCGATAAACCTGAACGCGCTCACCGGGTCTCGCTCTCCTTGACGAAAAAGGCCGCACTGGCCTCAACCCGTCAACGCAACGCCGCCTGGAGAGTAGCAGCAGGAGTGTGAAACTCGAGCGTTTGCCTTGGGCGTGTGTTCAACTTGGTCGCGATGTCGTCGAGATGGCGTTGAGTGAACTGTGAAAAGTCTGTCCCCTTGGGCAGGTACTGGCGAAGTAGCCCGTTGGTGTTCTCATTCGAGCCGCGTTGCCACGGGCTCTGTGGGTCACAGAAATAGACCTTCAGGTCGGTCGCGACGGTGAACTGGGTATGGGCGGCCATCTCACTCCCGCGGTCCCACGTCAGAGACCCACGCAGCTGGGCAGGCAGAGTCCGCATCTGACGGGCCAGCGCACCGACGACGGTCTGGGTGTCTTTGCCGTCCACTTGGACGAGCATCACAAAGCGGGAGTGGCGCTCGACGAGCGTCGCGATGTGGGTGTTCGCCGTCCCTGTCAGGAGGTCTCCCTCCCAGTGACCAGGAACCGCCCTGTCCTCCGCCTCAGCTGGGCGCTCCCGGATCGAGACAGCGTCACGGATCTGGCCTTGCCCGGCAGTGTTCTTCCCAGCGGCGGCCTTCGGTCGGCGCACCGAGCGAGCGTGACGCAGATGCGCCAGCAGCTCGCGCTTGAGCTCGCCGCGTGCCTGGATGAACAGCGTCCGGTAGATCGTCTCGTGCGACACCCTGCCAGTGTGATCCTCACCCCGCTCGAGCTTCAACCATCCGGCGATCTGCTCAGGAGACCAGTCCTCGCTGAGCTTCCCAGCGACAAGCTCACGCAGCTCGCTGTGCACCGCGAGCTTGCACGACTGCGGACGCTTGGTGTTACGCCACGCCCGCCGGTCCGCCTCAGCAGCCCGGTAGCCGCTCCTGCCGCCATGCCTTGCGATCTCACGGCAGACCGTCGCCGCGGAACGCCCCAGCCGCCTAGCGATCACCCTGCCCGACTCACCAGCCGCGATACCCCTGGAGACCTCCTCGCGCTCTGAGAGCGTCAACGCCAGACGGCTGCGACGCCGCTCACGCGGTGCGATCCCGCCGCGCTCCCGCAGCGCTGTGAAGATAGTCCCAGGCGCACGATCCAGCGCGCGCCCGATCTCGCTGATCGACTCTCCCCGCTTCCAGCGCTCCCACAGCTCCCGCCGCTCGCCCGACGAATACACCCTCCGCGCTCTCGCCACGACACCCTCCTATCGCTCGTTGACACCGTAATCGTGAGGTGTCGCGCCGACGGATTGAGAGCGCCGCTGCTTTTTTTAGGATGTCACGCTCTTCACGCAACACCCGATTCTCTCGTCGCAAGCCCGCCAGTTCCTCGTGTTCAGTCGACGTCAGACCGTCACGCTCGCCGGCATCGACCTCGACTTGCTGGACCCACACCTTCAAAGTCCTAGGCGCGATGCCCAAGTCGGCTGCTACACGCGACATTCCCATACCCGATGAGCGATACAACTCGACCGCCCGTACCCGAAACTCAGGCGGATACCCCTTCTTCCCTCCACGATTTAATGTCATGGGCAGACACCCTTCCAGCTACGTCGGACGACGTAGCACTCAGGTGTCCACTAAACCGGGGGAACTCCAGCCGTTGAGGTCGTATGTGAGTTTAGTGGCGTTGAGTTTGGTCTGCTCGTCGTCGGCGTTGTAGGTGGCGTTCGTGACGGCTTCGGGTAGCGCGGTGTGGGCGTAGGTGCCCCACATCGCTTCGCGGCGCCCGTTTGGTTCGTAGCTGTAGTCGATTTCACTCACTGCCACGAGCCAATACATCAGTCGTGAAAAAAGCAGCTACAAACATGACTGCCAGCGCAGCGAAGACACCCCACAGCCAGCGAGCCGGGGCACTCTCCATCTGCGATCTATCGCCCATCGCGAAGGCGCTCCGCCCTGAGTTGCCTAATCCCCAAACCCAGCGAGCCGCCGAGAACAACTACCGTGACGGCACCATACACAATGCCGTATCGATTAAACACCAGCACGACAATAATCGTCGCGGCAAACTGGACGATTGACTCTGGAAGTGTCAATGGCCACCATGATGATTTCTCCTGCTCCATTGAGTCGCGACGCCTCCAGCTAGACCATCTCATCCTATCCGTCATGGAACCGCTTCGTCCTCACCCTTCTGAGCCATAAGCCCAGCAGACCGCCTGCACAGATGCCTCCTACCAACGCGTATACAACTCCAAAATGGTCACCGACTATCACGATAGTCACGCTTAGAACGATCTGCACTATCGTCTCAAGGGGCGTGAACGGCCAATTTGGAGACATACCTCCTCTCATTACGCTTCTTCTATCACTTCGCTGTAAATATTGACTGCCTGTGTCGCCATTCCCTCCAGACATCCTCCTGCGGCACCCCCCGCTATGCCGGGGACAACTCCTATACCTCCAACAGCGGCACCTGTGCCGCCACCGATCACGGCGCCTGCAGCTGCACTCTGACCACAGCCAACCATAATCCTTGAGTAGTTTTTTTCTACACGTCTTGTTTTTTCTTCTTGTTCTTCTCTTTCAATTTCTTGATTTGCTTTGCGGAGTCTTTCCTGGGGGCTTTCGCCGCCGCCGTGCTGTGATGGGTGTGTTGGGCCGCCGGGGCCTGGGCCGGGACCTCCGGGGCTGGGGGCTCCCGGACTGGGGCCGCCTGGGCTTGGTCCTCCTGGGCTGGGGGCGCCCGGACTGGGGCTCCCTGGTGTGACGCCTGGGCCGGGGGGTCTGCTGGGTCCGGGCTGGTTGCTAAGTGATTCGCTCATGCCGTAGGGGTCGGTGGCGTTCATTGGGCTGTCTGTGGTGTAGAGGTAGATGTTGGCGCCGCTGGCGGCCTGTTCGACTGGGTCCTGGCTGATGAAGCGTCCGGTGTTTGGGCTGTAGTAGCGCGCGCGGTTGTAGTATAGGCCATCTCCGTCGTTTTCGCGTCCTGCGAACTGGTAGATGTTTTCGCTTGTTGTGCCCATGAGTTTGGTGGTGCCGAACGGGCCATAGAGGTATTTGGTCTGTACTGTGCCTGTGCTGGTGGCGAGCCCGACCGTGCTCCCGAGGATGTCGGTTAAGTAGCTTTCTGTAGTTTTGCCTACGCTCAGCGCGAGGATTTCGTCGGTGCCGAGGCCAGTGAGGAGATTGGCCGTCGTGCTGCCGGTAGTTTCCTGGGCGACGTTGTAGACGTTGAAGAGGTCTTTGCTGGTGATGCCGTTGATGGTCTTGGTGACGCGGCGGCCGTAGGGGTCATAGACGAATGTTGCAGCTGTTGCGCCGCTGATCGCGGCGAGCTGGTTGCGGGCGTTCCATTTGTACTGCGACCCATTGCCTTCGGCGAGGTTGCCGTTGAGGTCGTATGTGAGTTTGGTGGTGTTGAGTTTGGTCTGCTCGTCGTCGGCGTTGTAGGTGGCGTTTGTGACGGCTTCGGGCAGCGCGGTGTGGGCGTAGGTGCCCCACATCGCTTCGCGGCGCCCGTTTGGTTCGTAGCTGTAGTCGATTTCCCCGAGCGTGCTCGCGCCGTTCTTGTAGGCGATGGATGTGAGCTCGTTTGCTTCGTCGTAGCCGTAGAGCTCCTGGATGCCGTCGACGAGTTTTGTGCCGGTGCGTCGGTTCGCGGCGTCGTACGAGAAGCTCGCGGTCTGGCTGCCGCGTTTGAGTTCGGTGAGGCGGCCCGCGGCGTCGTAGGTGTATTTCACGGGTTCCTGTTCGGGGGCGGTCATGCTCGTCGGCTGTTCCGCTTCGTTGTAGGCGTAACTGATCGTCCCCGTTGGAGTCGTGATCGATTTCAGGCGATTGAATTCATCGTATTCGAGGGTGTAGGTGCCGGTCGCGCTGTCCACGATTTTGGTGAGACGGTTGCCGTTGTCATAGCCGTAGGTGATCGTGCTTTCGGCGGTTTCGCCCGAGACGCCGTAGCGAGCTTCGGTGAGGCGGTTCAGGGAGTCGTACGTGAACTTGGAGATCTTGCCGCGGCGGTCGGTGAGCTGGGTGATGTTGCCATCGCCGTCGTATACGGCTTTGGCGGTGTGACCGAGCGCGTCCGTTTCGTTTTCCAGGCGGTCCATCGGATCGTAAGCGGCGGTGTTTTTGTTCCCCAGCTGGTCCGTCTCGTTCGTGAGACCGCCGTCGCCGTCGTATTCGTAGCTGGTCGCGGCGCCGAGCGGGTCGGTGATCTTCTTGATTTCGTTATCCGGCGCGTATTCGTAGTCCGTGGTCTGCCCTCCCGGCCGGGTGAACGTCCCGAGGCGCCCGGCGGCGTCGAAGAAGGCGCTCGTGTGGCGCCCCAATGGGTCCGTGACGCTTGTTAGCAGCCCGTTTTCATACGCGAGTTTGGTGGTCTTTTCCAAGGCGTTTGTGACCCCGGCCAGCTGGCCTTCAGTGTTGTATTCAAGGCTCGTCTTGTGGCCCAGCGGGTCGGTCGCGCTGAGCAATTCGCCGTCCACGCCGTAGCGGTATTTCGTGGTCTGCCCCAGTCCGTTGGTGGCCGTGGTCGGCTCGGTCGTGCCGGGTTCATAGGTGTAGTTTTCGCTGCGCGCCGATTCGGTCCCAGCGAGCCTCGTTATCTGCGTCGCGTTGCCGTATTTGTCGTATTTGAACGCGATCTTGCGGCCACGCGGGTCGGTGACGCTGAGCAGCTGGCCGGTGCCCGCTTCCGGTTCATACGTCGTGGTCTGCTGGATGCCGGTGCCGAGCGCGTTGACCTGGCTTACGGGGTACCCTTCGGAGTTGAACATGGTCTGGGTTTGGATTTTGCGGGGGTCCGTGATCGTAGTTGTTTTGACCTGTTCGCCGCCCGAGGTATAGGTGAAGGTGTACGTGCCGCTGTCGCCCGCGGTCTGTTTGGCGACGCGTTCGTTTTCGTCGTATGTTGTTTCGATGTACTTTTTGCCGCGGCCATCCGTGACGGACTTCAGCTGGCCCGCTCCGTTGTATTCGTATTTCGTGGTGTGCCCTGCCGCGTCAGTGACGCTTGCGAGCGACCCGGAGGCGTAGGTGTATTTCAGCTGCCGCCCGGCGTTGTCGGTGGCTTCGATGATGCGGTTGGACCCGTCGTACCCAAACTTCACCCAGCGCCCGTGCGGGGAGGTGATCTGCGTGATGTTCCCCGTCTGGCCGCTTTCGCGGGTGATCGTGAGCTGTTCGCCGTGACGGTTGCGGATCGCCTGCAACGGGGCATACTCCCCGAACACGTACGTAGTGCCGTCGGTTAGCGTCAGTTCCCAGCTGCCGATGTTCTCGTTCCATTTGAGGGTGGAGGAGTGATATAGGCCGCTGGTGTCGGTCGCTTCATACACCGCTTCGAGATATCCCGTGCCGAGGGAGACCCGGACGTAGTGGATGCGCCCTCCGGTCGGCAGCACGAGATCGGCTTCCTGGTAGTTGTTTTCCGACCAGAGCTGCATTTCATACGCGCTCTGCGTGCCGATCCCAAACGCGTAGGAGTTGCTGTCGGACTGCCGGTAGGTGTGTTCGATCACGATTGGGATCGTGTCCGGGATGCTCAGGTCGGTCTTGCGGTAGAGGAACAGGCCGGTCTGCAGATCGACCGGGTCGCCACCGTGCGGGTCTTTGCCTTTCGGGCCTTTTTTGGGCGGTTTGGGTTTGCCCGAGATCATCGCGCCGCTGAGCTCCCACACCCGCACCCCGGGGTCGGGCATGACCTGCTTGCCGTTGCGCGTGACGGTCCCTTCGCCGTAGACGTACCAGCCGCGCTTGTCCGCGTCGTAGTCCCAGAAGTCCACGCGCTGCCCCGGCGGCAAATGATCCCAGTTGGGGTACACGATCTGCGCACCCTTGCTGACATACGCACGACCGGGCTGCACCGTGAAGTAGACCGGCACCGACACGAACGCCGGCAGCGGAAACGGCGGGCGGTCCACGGGGATCGCCGTGATGTTCAGATCGTGCACGACCTTCCCGTCCGCGGCAGTGATGACGCTGCCCGCCGGCAGGCGGACTTCAAGCCCTGGGACCTGCGGTGTCGTCAACCGGACTTCGTGTGTCGTGGGCGAGGGGATACGGTGCTCTCCGGCCGGGTCAAGCGGCGTCAGCCAGATCGTGTACTGCAGCGCTGTCGTCCTGCCCGCCACGAGTTCGACGCCCGTCTCATACGTGCCATAGCTCGCGTGGCCCGGTACCGTGTCGCCTTCGATCACGAGCACCTGATGCCCAGCCGGCAGGCCACTCAACAGGAACCGCCCCCCGCTGTCGCTTTCGCTCGCCACATAGGTCCCCTCGATCGACAGCCGAACCCCCGCGAGCGGCAACCCGTCGAGCGCCAGCACCTGCCCCGCCAGCGCCGTCTCGCCTTCCCGTCCCTGCAAGGGCGGTGCCTGCGTCCACGGCGTCGTTGGCTGCAGCGAGTCCCACGCCCCGCTCAATCCCCGGTGTCTGCTGAGCGGTGGGCTCCAGCCGCCCGCGCCCACCGCGCGGAACCGCAGCATCACCCGCGTATAGCCGAGCGGCGCGCTGGCACGCCGCTCCACCCGAGGCCGAGACGCCTTGCCCCGCGCCTCACGCGCCACCGAGGCCGCCTTGGGCGACACGTAGGCGCTATCGCCGGCGGTGTTGGCCACTTTCAGCTGCGGCGCGGACACCGCCGGGGGACCATCCAGAGCGCGGCGGCGGATCGGCCCATGCGAGCCTTCATACAACGTCAGCGTCATGCTGCCCGTGTCGGCTTCTTCGGGGCTCACGAGAATCGTGTACGTCCCCGTGCTCGACGGCGTGAATTCATCTTTCGCGCCAGAAGCAAAATACGTTTCGCTGCCAGACAGCACGGTTTCTTCCGGTGTCCAGACCGAGAGACGGCCATTCGCGACCGTGACTTCAGATGCCACCAGGGTCAGCAGCTGGCTTTCTGTCGCCGGGAATTTGATCCGCGTCTTCTGTCCGGGTGCGGCGACGGTGAGTTTCACTGCTTCGCCGCCCGGGGTGATCGAACCAGTCACGGTCGAGGCGTTGTACGCCGTTATCGTAGTCGAGCCCGTCGACGCTCCTCCGCCTCTGACGATCAGCGTGTATGTTTCGTTACCTGCGAACTTCTGGTCGGGGAAGAACTTGTCCTGCGTTTCACGCCAGTATTCCTGGTAGATCCGTTCTCCCGCCGCGTTGTACCATTCGACGTAGTAGCTGCCCGTGAACGACGTGCTCGACGTCGTCAGCGACACTTCCTCTCCAGTCGTCCCCGGCACCAAGAACACCGCACGCTGCCCCGGCGTCGTGATCGACACACCCGCTTTCGCGCCTTCCACAGTCGGTTTGACTTCACCCGTCTGGTCCACCACCGAGTCAGTCTGCAACTTGACGCTGCCTGTATAGGTTTCAAGCGGCGTGATCATAATGGTATAAGTACCTGTCGAAGGCAGAGTAATCGGGCCAATGAGAACTTCTTCGCCTTCTCGGAACCCTTCGTTGTAGGTCAGCTTTTCGCCATGGGGACCCCACAGCGAGACATACCCATGGGTAATCGACGATTCCGAGGCAACCAGCGAGACGCGCTGACCCACCGTGCCATCGAACAACTCAAGATCGACCTTTTCCGCCACCGGCAATTTGACCGTTTCCGTGCCGCCGAGCGAGAGCCGCCCCGTCGTTTCCACTTTGCTCACCGGCAGCCCTTCCGGCGGGATGAACAGATCCGGCCCCACCACCGAACCCTGCGGAGTCGCAACCGACACGTGCCCACCGCCGGCTGCCGAGGGCACCGTCAGCTGGAACGAGCTCGACGTCACAGAAGAAATCACAGGCATGCTCTGGTTGACCTTCGCAATGTCATCGACCCTGTTCGTTTCAAAGTTCGTCCCGTTGACGGTGATCGTTTCCCCCGCCAGCGCCTTCGACGTAGAGATCGACGTGATCGTCGGCGCGAGCGAGCTCATCACCACGAATTTCTGCGCGCTTGAGAGCGGCCCTTCGCTCGTCTGCACGCTCACCGTCCCCGACGTCGCGCCTTTGGGAACCGTGACCGTCAACGCCCATTCAGTTGCCGCACTCACCGTGGCAGCCGTCCCATTGAACTTCACGGTGTCCGAGCTCGGTTTCGTCGAAAAGCCCGTGCCGCTGATCGTGACCGTTTCCCCCACCGCGCCCTGCGCCGGGGTCAGCTCGATGACCGACAAGCTTTTCGATTGTTTCAGCGCGACCGACGTCAAGTTCCCCGCGGCATCCCACCCATACAACGCCGTTTCGCTGCCCGGCACCACCAGCCCCTTCAGATGCCCATCCCCGTCATACACGTAGCGGATCGCCGTACTCGGCGGCGACGCCACCGCCAACCCCGCGCCCCCGAAGCACGCCATCGCCCCGGCACACAGCAGCAGCACCGCCGGCAGCACAACGCGAGCGCCCTTGCGGGCGCGCCGTTGGACCAGCCCCCCCGCGGCCCGGGGCGATACAGATGCTGAACGCTGCACTCTGGACATCACGACCCTCGCTCATCGCTCGACGTTGCTCAAACGCGACCACACCAGCCAACACGCAGCCACGACTCAACCCCGAAGCTACCCGGCGCCTACGAGATATCCAAACGCATCGAGAGTGCTCGGGGCCACGGCAGGGGAATGAGCCGCTCGAATGTTTCTGACAGCTCGCGTAAGGCCACCGGGGCATTGTCATCGTTGGTTGACGGGCGGTAGAGGAGCCGCGTTGGGAGGAAACGCCGCACCCCCGCGTCAGGATCGGCGGATGGTCAGATCGATACCATCCCGAGCCTGCGCGCCGCTGCGCAGCAACGGCAGAAGACGCGGCCGGACCGTGCTCGCCGACGCCGTCGCCGAGGTGGAACGTCAAGAGCCATCGGCCAAGCCAGAGCGCTGAGCGCACCACCACCCGCTGGGCGACCTCGCCCGCGATCCCTTCTCCAATAGGCCTGGGACGGCGTCTCCGTGACCGCACCGTCACCGCAGATCCCCGTCCGCATGAGCCGCTATCGTCCGTCTCTGGCGGTTCGCTTCCACGCCCCCACCCGGAGCCCCATACCGCTCCAGAGAGCCAGATCCGGCTCTCGATCCCAAAGCGGCGGACGGGCCTCGAACCCGCGACCTCAAGCTTGGGAAGCGCGCAGCCATATCTGAGATATGGCCTGGAAAGCACGTATATTTCGCCCCCCGACTGAATCCCTGTACTGCACGGGTACTGCAAAGCCCTGCCGTTCAGGGCGCTTGCGCCGTGGACGCGTCCACTCACGCCTGAGCGCCCTTTGCGCTCGACGTCCTACTGCGGAGCCAGCGGAAGAGGAGCTGCTCGATTCGTTGGCCGGTCCGTGGCGCTGGGGGTCTGTAACCCCGAACGACCCCCACGACGCCGCCACTGTCAGCGATGCAGACCCCATTGCGCCCACCCGACCCTACTTCAGCACTCGGCGACCCGCAGCGCCGAGTAATCCCGATCTCGGCGAGTGCGTCCGCTCCCCCAGGCGACCTCTTGACCACGAGGCAGGCCGCGGCCGCGCTCGGTGTCCACGAGCGTACGCTGCGGCGATATCTGTCCTCAGGGCTGCTGGAGTACCGCAGACTTCCCGGCGGCCACTATCGGGTTCCAGCGAGCGCACTGACCGACTTCTGGCAGGCGAACGATCCCAACCTCAGGGGTGGGTACGCAGGACGGCGCGCCGATCTGACTCAGACTTCTCAGGCGAGCGGGCGTCGGCGGCGCCAACGCCCGTCGTCCTCCAGCAAGCAGCCTCGCCTGGGCACACAGGCTACTGGCGACTACGACTTGTCGATAGGGAAGCTGCGGGCCCTGCGAAAGCGGCTCTCGTGATCGCTCCCATCCTCACTCGTCGGGTAGAGGGGGCTCGCGTAGGCAATGGCTAGACCGTGGAAGATGCAATGGCCCTATCTCGCGAAGAGCGGCCGGAAGTCGTATCGGGTTGGCTTCCGCGACCACAATGCGATCGTCAGGAGCAAGGCCTTTCCCTCGGCGAGATTCGCCAACGAATGGATGCAGGAGTACATCGCTGCCGAGCGGCGAGGTGCGCACAGCCTGCAGCGCTTCCTGCTTGACCTCGATGCCCGCGACGCTACCGGCGACACCGCCGGAAAGACGATCGGTGAGGTAATCCAGCTCTACTTCGCCTTCAACGCGCCCGAAACAGCGGACGGGCTGTCAGCGTCTACGTTTCGTACCTACCGCCATTCAGCTAGTCGGCACTTGCTTGGCATGCCTGGGGCAGACAAGGGCAAGCCGCGGCCGCCGGCTCCTTATGCCGTGCGCTTCGCCACGCAGCCTGCCACGGAGTTCAACGGGCCTGACGCCCCTCGTGCCCTTCGAGAGGCGATGAAGCACTCCAAGGTGGGGCCGTCAGCCCGCGCCCATGCCTGGCGCGTCCTGTCGGCGGTGCTCTCGTGGGCCGCGAACTCCGAGCTCGTGCCTGAGATCAAATCCAACGGGTGCCTGTTCGCCAACGAGAAGACTGGTATCCGGCGCAAGTCCATGCGGGGCACTCAAGGCCGCACGTCAGTGCGCCGCCACGGCGATGAGATCCGCAGTTGGGCACTCTCGGCTATGGCGGTCGAGCTGATCCGAGCCGAGATGCTCGAGGGCACACGCCACCCAGGTAGGCCGATTCTGATGCACCGGGATGCGATCCTCGTCTCGCTGCAGTTCGGCCTCGCGTTGCGTAACCAGGAGGTCTACGGAGTGCGCTGGCTCTCCCTCGCGGACAGCGAGCGCGCCCGTATCACGGAGGTGTTGAGCTGGAACGAACTGGACTATCAGGGCAAGACCGAGCGCGCAATGGGCCGAACCGTCCGGGTTCCAGCCGTACTCACCGCGGACCTCGCTATGTGGCGCGCGATCCTGCGCCAGCACGGCCACCCCGCTCGCGATGTCGATTTCGTCATCCCAGGCGACTTGACCGGGCCACATAACGGCGTTCGCGAGCTTGACACCGGAGCCTTCCACATGAGCTCCAATCAGGCCCAACAGTGGCGCGCAAGATGTATGAAGCCAGCCGTTGAAGCTGTGGCGAACAGCGACGCAGCCTTTGCGAACATGAATGGCGCAACGCCGTACAGCCTCCGCCGCGGCGGCATCTCTGCGCGCCTGCGCGCCGAAAACGCGCAGTCCGTCGCCAGTCAGTGCGGGACGAGCCTCGAAATGCTCTCGCAGCACTACAGCTACGAGATCGACGACCTCGAACATGTCGGCCCGCAACCCTTGGATCAGCAGTGGCGGGAGGCTCGAGCGGCCGTGCTCGCCAAACGCTCAGACGCTGAACGACGAAACAGGGCAGCCTAGGCACAAATGGTTACCGGTGCGCCGGGGTGACATTCGTTCACCCGGCCCAATGCCCGTCGACTGGCTCGTCCAAGCAGCCGCTCGCGTGGGGACGATGACCCGCCTTGTCGAGGCGGGCCGGCGTGGGAACCAGCGGGCAACGATGGGCACGAAAAGGGCATGGATACTGGCAAAACGGGGGCGTGGCGAGTGCGCTGCGTATCCAGCCATACCCCTCTTTCCCGTTGAGATGTTCGCCATATGTTCGCCAGGAGCGCCGAGTCTGCTCGCCGGCTGAGTTTGCTCTGCCGTCAGCTAAGGGGCCTGACGTGCATCGACGAAGCTGCTGGCGAGCCGACGCCGTGCCGGGCCGGTTTCGGGGGATCGGTAGAAACCCGCGTGCCGTACACGGGCGGGCGCGGATGGGCTGAGGAGGGGCGGGGACGTAGGCTCGCCCAAGGATGAGTTCCAACCCTCGACAGATCGTGATTGCAGGCGGTGGCGTCGCCGCCGTCGAGGCGTTGCTGGGTCTGCGCGAACTTGCCGGCCACCGCGTCAAGCTGACGCTCGTCTCCCCCGAGCGGGAGTTCCTCTATCGCCCGGTGACGGTCGCCGAGGCGTTCGGCCGCGGCGAGGCACGGGCGTACTCCCTCATCGAGATCGTCGGCAACCGGGGCGACGGTCGGCTCGTGTCGGACGTGCTTGAGCGCGTCGAGCCCGACGATCGAGTCGCGCTGACCGGCCGTGGCGAGCGGATAAGCTACGACACGTTGATCGTCGCCGCCGGCGGGCGTCCGCGCGACCCGCTGCCCGGCGCGCTCACCTTTCGGGGCCGCCCGGACGTTGGCGCGCTGCGCGATGTACTGGATGAGCTGGCCGACGGCCGCGCCCGGTCGGTCGCCTTCACGATGCCTTCCCAGCGTATGTGGGCGCTCCCGGTCTATGAGCTGGCGCTGATGACCGCCTCCCGCCTGCGCGACCGCGGCTCCGACGCGGAGGTGTGGCTCATCACGCCCGAGGAGGAGCCGCTTGAGCTGTTCGGACCTGCTGCCGCGGAGGCGATCGAGCCGATGCTCACCGCCCGCGGGATCAGGCTAAGGACCTCCTCCCGTCCCGCGCTCGTGCGTGAGCATTCGCTGGTCCTGGCGGGCGGTGGGGAAGTGTCTGTCGACCGGGTGATAACGCTGCCGGAGCTGGAAGGGCCGGCGCTGGCCGGGCTACCGTGCGATGAGCACGGCTTCCTCCCGATTGATGCCCACGGTCGAGTACGGGGCGTCGATGATGTGTACGCGGCGGGCGATGCCGCGGCCTTCCCGCTCAAGCAGGGAGGTCTCGCGGCTCAGCAGGCGGACGCTGTGGCCGAGTCGATCGCTGCCGAGCTGGGCGTTCCGATCACGCCCATGCCGTTCGCCCCCGTGCTGCGCGGCCTACTGTTGACCGGCGGTGCGCCGCTCTACCTGCGCGCCGAGCCCCAGCGGCTGCCGCGCCAGGCCACGGTGGCGATCGAGGCTGCCCGGCCGCGGCGCACCACGCGCGATGCTTCTGCCGCCGCGGGCCAGCCGTTGTGGTGGCCGCCGGCGAAGATCGCCGGTCGCTATCTCGGCCCGTACCTTGCCACCGCGCGCCCGGAGCCGCTCGCCTCTGAGCTGCTGGCTGACCGGATCGCCGTTCCAGGACGCCCACCCTCCGAGGCCGAAGATCAGGACGCGCTTGAGCTGGCGCTACTGCTGGCCGACTGCGATGCCCGCTGGGGTGACTACGCAGCCGCGCTGAACGCGCTTGACGCCGCGCGGGCACTCGCGGGCGCGCTGCCGCCTGAGTACGAGTCCAAGCGGCGCGAGTGGAGTGCCGCCGCCCGCGCCGCGTAGCGAGCCGAGGCGAGCGCGTTCCGTGTCATCGCGTCGTCGACAGGGCGCGCACGTAACCGAACAGGGCTCTGCGGGCTCGGGGGCGGTGGGCCTCTACTTCAGCGACCCGGCCTGCCTCGAGCACGATCCGCGGGTGCACATGCTTGAGCACCCGGACACGCCAGAGCGCCTGGAGGCGATTGAGCGGATGCTGGCCGAGCACGAATGGCTGGGCTGGGAGCGCCGGGCAGCGCCGCCCGCCGAGGAGGCGCATCTGGAGTTGATCCACAGCGCTCGCCATGTGCAGAGGATCAAGGAGCTGTCGCTGGCCGGTGGCGGAGCGATCGACCCGGACACGTTCGTCGGTGAGCCTTCTTATCGTGCGGCGCTGCACGCCGCCGGCGGCGCGTGCGAGATGACGAGGGCGCTGCTGGCGGGTGAGGCGCGACTCGGTTTCTGTGGCGTGCGTCCTTCTGGCCACCATGCCGAACCGGATCGCGCGATGGGCTTCTGCTTGTTCAACAATGTTGCGATCGCCGCGGAGCTGGCGATCCGCGAGTTGGGCGCGCGGCGGGTGTTGATCTTGGATTGGGATGTGCACCACGGCAACGGGACCGCTGAGGCGTTCCGGCGCCGCTCGGATGTTCTGTTCGTGAGCATCCATCAGGGGGGGATCTATCCGGGAACGGGCTCGATGAGTGACGTAGGCTCGGGTGTGGGCGAGGGCTACACGATCAACCTGCCCGTCCCGGCCGGCTCGGAGGAGGACCTGTGGCTATCGCTGATCGAGCACATCGTGCTCCCGGTCGCCGAGAGCTTCGCGCCAGAGCTCGTGCTGATCTCCGCTGGCTTTGACGCGCACCGTGAGGACCCGCTGGCTGACTGTCGTCTGGAGGCGAGTTCCTTCGCGGAGATGGCCCGCCATGTGCGGGGGCTGGCAGTATCGCTCGACGTGCCGCTCGGAGCCGTCTTGGAGGGTGGCTACCAGCCTGTTGCGCTGGCGGAGTGCGTGCGGGAGACGCTTGCCGCGCTCGCCTCCGATGAGCCGGGGCGATCGGCGGCACCGGAGCCGCTCTTGACATCGCGTGCCGCCGCTCACGTAGGGCACTACTGGACTCTGTAGCCGCGCCGCCCACGTAGTTTCTCCCCGCACCGCCAGGGGCAGCAACGGATGCACCGCGCGGCGCCGAGCGCGAGGCTGCGAACACCATGACCGCTCCTTCGCTGTCACAGGCACCCAGCGCCGTCGCAGATGTCGACGAGCCCGAGCTTGTCCGGCTGCGCGATGGCTCGCTGGTCACGCTGCGTCCCACTACGGCCGCCGATGAGCCCGCGCTGCGCTCGTTCCTGGCGGGACTGTGCCTGGAGGCGCGGCGTCTGCGGTTCTTCAGCGGCGCCGTGGACATAGGCTGTGCTGCTCATTTGGCGGCGGACACCAGCACGGGTCGCTTCGGGCTGGTTGCCCATGACGAGATGGGGGCGATGGTCGCTCACGCCCCGTATATCCAGCTGGATGGCACGCGGGCGGAAGTCGCGGTCGAGGTCGCCGATCATCTCCACGGCCGCGGCCTCGGGACGATCCTCATCGAACAGCTGGCGATCGTCGCCGAGCAGCGTGGGATCACGCATTTCGTGGCCGAGGTTCTCTGTGAAAACCGGGCGATGCTGGATGTCTTTCGAGAGGGCTTCGATGGGCGTGTGGTACGCCACGATGGACCGGAGCAGAGAGTCGAGTTTCTCACCGCGGGCTGGCGGCTGGCTCACAAACGCTTCGCATCGGATGCTCGGGCGTAGTGCCGAGCCCGAGCAGCGCGGCGTGCTCGCGTAGCTGATCGCGGGCGTCGGGGTGCGCGGCGTGCTCGATGATGAGGCGGGCCTGGGCGCGCTGGCTGCGCCCGAAGATGTGCGCGGTGCCCTGCTCAGTGATGACCGCCGAGTGCTGGAAAGAGGTCACGGAGCCTTCCAGGTGGGGCACGATCGTTGAGGTGTCGCTGCGCTCGTGCCAGGAGCGCAGCGCGATCACGGCGTGCCCACCGGGCGAGTGCAGGGCGCCCTCGACGAAGTCGGGCTGGCCACCGAAGCCGGAGTAGACGCGCCCGCCGATGTGGCTGGCGCCGGCCTGGTCGTGCAGATCCACCTGCAGCGCCGTGTTGACCGAGATCATCTGCGCTTGCGCTGCGATCCGTGAGGGATCGTTGGTGGTCTCGGTGCGCGTCATGCGAAGTCTGGGGTTGTGGTGAACCCACTCGTACAGCTCCCTGGAGCCGAACATGAAGGAGCACACGATCGGCCGTTCGCGGTCGAGTGCTCCAGCGTGCTCAAGGCCCATGACCCCATCGGAGATCATCTCTGACCAGATCGTCAGGCTGCGTCGGCTGGCGAGCGCGCGCAGCGTCGCATCGGGGACCTGGCCGATCCCGAGCTGCAAGGTGGCGCCGTCTCCCACGAGATTGGCGACGCGCTCGGCGATCGTCTGCGCATGGTCGTGGTTGGCGCCGATGGCCGGGGTCGGGAGGTCTTGCTGGACCTCGACGGCGAGGTCGATGAGGTCTTCGGCCAGCTCGCTGTCGCCGAGCGTGTATGGCATGTCGGGGTTCAGCTGGGCGATGACGAGCCCGCCGCAGGCGCGTACATGCTCGACGGCCGCCGGCAGGATGTTCACCTCGATCCCGAGCGAGACCTTCCCCTTGTGTGGCATGGAGGTGTGCAGCAGCACCACGTCGGGCGGGCGCAGCGTGCTGAACAGCCTGGGTACGAGTGAGAGGCGCATCGGCAGGTAGTCCAGTCGCTCGCCGGTGTCGCGCATCCCCGGCCCCACGAACGGCGTCTCGAAAATGACGCCCTCGCGGGCGGGCAACGGGGCCTGGGCGGCGAGCATGAACAGGCGGTAGCGCTCCACCGCGCCCTCCAGGGCGTCGAGCAGGACCCGAGGGGTCCCGAGGTTCCCGCTGGCGACGACCCGCGGCTCGCCGGCGCTAAGCGCGGCGAGCGCCGTGTGCAAGTCGCGCTGGGAGATCACCTTCATCCGACGTTCAACACTACGCGCCGGCGGCGAGCATGGTCATGGGTGGGAACTACCGAGTTCGTTCAGGGAGGAGTGCGGTAGGCGCCCGCGCTGGCGGCGAGTTGACTTGTAAGCGGTCAGAGCGACCGCGATCGAGTAGCCACGACACAGGAGGAACTAACAATGAGCGTCTCGCCCCCAGCACCTGCCATGTCCGGCCTGGAGCTGGTCCGCTCGTTCGCGCAGCTCAGCCGTGAGGATGTGCAGTTCGCGGGCGGCAAGGGCGCGAACCTGGGCGAGCTGACCCGCGCGGGTCTTCCCGTGCCAGAGGGCTTCGTCGTCGGTGCCCCAGCCTACGCGGCGTTCTGCGCTGAGAGCGGGCTGCGCGAGCGCCTCGCGGAGTTGCTTGACGACGTGGATGTCGAGGACACAGCGGCTTTGCAGGCGGCGAGCGTTGCCGCACGAGAGATGGTCGACGCTACCCCGATGCCGGAGGTTCTGCAGCGCGAGATACGCTCGCGCTACGAGCAGCTTGTGGGCGAGGACGCCGAGGGGCCTGTGGCCGTGCGCTCCTCAGCGACGGCGGAGGACACCGCCGAGACCTCGTTCGCGGGAATGAACGAGACCTTCCTGAACGTCCGCGGCTCAAACGCGGTGATCGACGCGGTGCGCGATTGCTGGCGGTCGTTGTTTGGGACGCGCACTATCTACTACCGGGGCATCAACGGCTTCGCACAGGCGGATATGGACATCGCGGTCGTCGTGCAGCGCCAGGTAGCCTCCACGCGCGCCGGCGTGATGTTCACCGTCAACCCCGCGACGGGCGAGCGCAACGAGCTCGTGATCGAGGGGTCCTTCGGTCTCGGTGAGGCCGTCGTCTCCGGCTCGGTCTCACCCGATCGCTACGTGGTGCGGAAGGACCCGCCGTCGGTGTGGCGCCGTGACGTTCACTGCAAGGAGCTGGCGATCGAATATGACGCTGAGGGTGGCACTCGCACGCGGCCCCTCTCGCACGAGGAGGGTCTGCGTCCCACGTTGGATGAGCGGGAGGTCATGGCTGTGTCCGCGCTTGGCCTGCGCATCGAGGAGCACTACGGCTCCCCGCAGGACACGGAGTGGGCGTTTGACCCCGACGGGAAGCTGTGGATGCTGCAGAGCCGTCCGATCACCACGCTCCATGACGAGCAGCAGCCCATACCCAGCGCTGGCGTAGCGCGGTCTGAGCAGCCGCAGACGGTGCTCTTGCGTGGGCTGGGCGGAGCGCCGGGCAGCGCGAGCGGCGCCGCTCGCGTGCTCACCTCGCTCGCCGACGCCGCCGCGCTCGGCGACGGGGATGTGCTTGTCACCCACATGACCTCCCCTGATTGGCTGCCGCTGCTGCGCCGCGCGGCTGGCGTCGTCACCGACTCGGGCGGCATGACTTGCCACGCCGCGATCGTCTCACGCGAGCTTGGTATCCCCTGCGTAGTCGGCACCGGCGAAGCGACCAGCAAGCTGCGCGACGGCGAGATCGTGACTGTCGATGCGACTCGCGGGCTCGTATTGGAGGGCGCATGTGCGCCCGAGCTCGCGCGGGTGCCCTCCGGTGGCCAGCAGGCCGCGAGGGTCAGCCTGGGTGCATCCTCGGCGACTGCCGTGACGGCGACGCAGATCCTCGTGAACCTGTCTGAGCCCTCGCAGGTGCAGCGGGTCAAGGACCTGCCGGTCGACGGTGTTGGCTTGTTGCGGGCGGAGATGATGGTGCTGGAGGCGCTGGCGGGCGATCATCCCCGCACGCTGCTCGAGGAGGGCCGGGGCGAGGAGCTTGTCGCCCGTATGGCTGAGGGTTTGAGCGCGTTCGCGGTCGGCTTCGCGCCGCGGCCCGTGACCTACCGCACGATCGACTTTCGCACCAACGAGTTCTCCGGGCTGCGCGGCGGAGAGCGCTTTGAGCCCCAGGAGGCCAACCCGATGATCGGCTACCGCGGCGCGCTGCGCTACACCCGCGAGCCGGATGTCTTCGCGCTTGAGCTGGAGGCGGTGCGCAGGGTGTGGGACGCCGGCCAGCACAACCTGCACGTGATGCTCCCGTTCGTGCGCACCGCCCGAGAGCTGCGCCGCTGCCGTGACCTGATCGCCGAGTCGGGGCTGCTTGACCGGCCCGGCTTCGAGCTGTGGGTGATGGCGGAGGTCCCCTCGGTGCTGTTCAACCTCTCCGAGTACGCGGCGCTCGGCGTGAGCGGCATCTCGATCGGCTCCAACGACCTCACCCAGCTGCTGCTTGGCGCCGACCGTGACAACGAGGTGCTGGCTGAAACGTTCGACGAGCGCGACCCTGCGGTCACGACGTATTTGCGGGAGCTGATCCCGCGTGCCCGCGGGCTGGGGTTGCGAACCTCGATCTGTGGGCAGGCGCCGTCGGTGTATCCCGAGTACGCAGAGCTGCTGGTGCGCGCGGGCATCGACGCGATCTCAGTCAACGTCGATGTGATCGACCGCACCCGAGCGCTGGTGGCCGCGGCGGAGCAGCGCGTGATGCTCGACTTCGCACGCGCGCACGACACCGCTGCTGAGCGGGCCACCGTTCCCGGCGCGCATCTCGGGACCCGGTGATGTTGCAGGTCCGTATCCACGGCCGCGGCGGGCAGGGCGTCGTCACCGCCGCGGAGCTGCTGGCGCTCGCGGCGTTCGATGAGGGCCGCTACGCGCAGGCGTTCCCGAGCTTCGGCTCAGAGCGTATGGGTGCGCCCGTTGTGTCGTTCTGCCGGATCGACGAGCGTGAGATCCGTGTGCGGGAGCCTGTGATGGCGCCCGACGTGCTGATCGTCATCGACCCGACGCTGCTGCACCAGGTGGACGTGTTCGGCGGCCTTGCCCCGGAGGGGTTCATCCTCATTAACACCACACGGAGCTTTGACGAGCTCGGCCTGGGCGAGTTCGTGGCAGGGTTCCGTCACGAGCGGCTCTTGACCGTGCCCGCCGGCGAGCTGGCACGCGAACACGCTGGGCGGCCAATCGCCAACGCAGCACTGCTCGGCGGTTTCGCGGCGCTCAGCGGGCTGGTCTCGCTGGACGCTGTAGTGAAGGCGATCCGCGAGCGCTTCACCGGGAATATCGGCGAGGGCAATGTGGCGGCGGCGATGGCAGCCTACGCCTGGGTCGCTGACGAGCGTAGGGAGTTGAGCGGTGCTGCGTCAGGTTGAGGGATCGCGTGCGGTAGCGGAGGCGGTGGCGTTGTGCCGGCCGGAGGTCATCTGCGCCTACCCGATCTCGCCGCAGACGCACATCGTGGAGAACCTTTCCCAGCTGGTGAAGACGGGCGTGCTTTCGCCGTGCGAGTTCGTGAACGTTGAGTCGGAGTTCGCCGCGATGTCGGTGGCGATCGGCGCATCAGCGACCGGCGCGCGGGCGTACACGGCGACGGCGAGCCAGGGGCTCTTGTATATGACAGAGGCGCTCTACAACGCTTCGGGGCTCGGTCTGCCGATCGTGATGACTGTCGCCAACCGCGCGATCGGCGCCCCGATCAACATCTGGAACGACCACTCGGATTCGATGTCGCAGCGAGATTCGGGCTGGATACAGCTCTACGCCGAGACCAACCAAGAGGCGCTCGACCTGCACATCCAGGCGTTCGCCCTGGCCGAGCAGCTTTCCACTCCGGTGATGGTCTGCATGGACGGATTCATTCTCACGCACGCCGTCGAGCGTCTGGAGATTCCCACGCAGGAGCAGGTCGATGGGTTCCTGCCGGCGTTTGAGCCGCGGCAGGTGCTCGACCCGGATGAGCCGGTGTCGATCGGCGCGATGGTCGGCCCCGAGGCGTTCATGGAGGTGAAGTACCTCGCGCACGCCAAGCAGATGCAGGCCCTGCAGCTGATCCCCGAGATCGCCGGCGAGTTTCAGCGCGCGTTTGGACGCGACTCCGGTGGCCTGATTCGCACCTACCGCAGCGAGGACGCCGACACGATTGTGGTGGCGCTCGGGTCGGTGTTGGGGACGGTCAAGGACACGATCGACGAGCTGCGCGAGCAGGGCGTGAAGATCGGGGCGGTCGGGATCTGCTCCTTCCGGCCCTTCCCGCTCGATGCGTTGCGAGCGGCGGTGGGTCATGCCGAGCGTGTGGTGGTGTTGGAGAAGGCGCTCGCGGTCGGCATCGGCGGGATCGTCTCCGCGAACGTGCGCATGGCGCTCGCCGGCATCCAACTGCACGGCTACACGGTGATCGCTGGCCTCGGCGGACGGCCGATCACCAAGTCCTCGCTGCACAGTCTGTTCACCGACGCGGCAGCCAACCGTCTGGAGGCGTTGACGTTCCTGGACATGGACTGGGATGTCGTGAACCGGGAGCTTGAGCGGATGGACGCCTCGCGGGCCTCGGGTCCGCACGCCGAGAACATTCTGCGCGACCTCGGCACGGTCGCCGCGGGGCCGGTGTGAGGAGCAGACAGGCATGACCGCCCCCGCGATTCGCTTCTACCAGACCGGCAGCTTCGCCGTTGGCAACCGGCTGCTCGATCCTGAGCAGCGCTCGGTGCAGGCGGGTGATGAGCGCACCAACTCGATCACGTGCGGGCACCGTGCTTGCCAGGGCTGCGGGGAGGCGCTCGGCGCACGCTATGCGCTTGACGCGGCGATGCGAGCCACGGGCGGGCGGATGATCGCCGCGAATGCGACCGGCTGCCTGGAGGTGTTCTCGACGCCCTACCCGGAGAGCTCGTGGCGGATACCGTGGATTCACTCGCTGTTCGGGAACGCGCCCGCCATCTCGACGGGCATCGCCGCCGCGCTGCGCGCCAAGGGCCGTGAGGACATCCGGGTCGTCGGTCAGGGCGGTGATGGCGGCACCGTCGATATCGGGATGGCGTGCCTGTCGGGGATGTTCGAGCGAAACGATGACGTGCTCTACATCTGTTACGACAACGAGGCGTACATGAACACGGGCGTGCAGCGCTCGGGCGCGACGCCGCCCGCGGCGCGCACAGCGACCACGCAGGCCGTCGGCCCGGAGCCGGGCAATGTGTTCGGGCAGGGCAAGAGCGCGCCGCTGATTGCGATGGCGCACGAGATCCCCTACGTGGCGACTGCGACCGTCGCCGAGCTGCGTGACCTGGAGGCGAAGGTTCAGACCGCGATGGGGCTACGCGGCGCGCGCTACCTGCACGTGTTCGTGCCCTGCCCGTTGGGCTGGGGCAGCGCGTCGAAGGACACGATCAGGATCGCCCGTTTGGCGAAGGAGTCGGGCATCTTCCCGGTGTTCGAGGCGCGCGACGGCGAGCTGTGCGGTGTCTCTGAGATTCGTCGGCAGGTGCCCGTCGAGGAGTACCTGCGCCCACAGAAGCGCTTCGCGCACCTATTCGAGCCCGAGCCGCACAGCGGGGTGATCGCGCGCATCCAGGCCGGCGCGGATCGCAACATCCGCCGCTTCGGCCTGCTCGGCGAGCGCCCCAGCCTGGGTGAGCGCCGCGGCGAGCAAGGGGCGGTGAGCAACGGTGGATAAGCCGTTTGCGATCACGCTCGATGTCGGTTCGAGTCTTGCCAACAAGACGGGCTCCTGGCGGCAGGAGCGGCCCGTATATGTGCACAGGCTGCCGCCGTGCAATCACGGCTGCCCGGCCGGCGAGAACATTCAGCAGTGGCTTTACCACGCCGAGTCCGGCGACTACGAGACCGCGTGGCGGGAGTTGGTCAAGGACAACCCGCTGCCCGCTGTGATGGGCCGCGTCTGCTACCACCCATGCGAGACTGCCTGCAACCGCGCGCAGCTGGACGATCCCGTAGGCATCCACGGCGTCGAGCGATTCCTCGGCGACGAGGCGATCCGCCAGGGCTGGCGACTGACCGTGGACGCCGAGCCGACCGGCAAGCATGTGCTCGTCGTCGGCGCCGGTCCTTCCGGCCTGTCGGCGGCTTACCAGCTCGCGCGGCGCGGGCACACGGTCACGATCCGCGACGCGGGGCCGATCGCCGGCGGCATGATGCGCTTCGGTATCCCCACCTATCGCCTGCCGCGCGATGTCCTGGACGCCGAGATCGCGCGCATCCTTGACCTCGGGGTCACGCTCGAACTGGACAGCAAGGTCACGAGCATCCTCGATGCGATGCGAGACGGCGGGTTCAACGCGGCGTTTCTAGCTGTCGGTGCGCACATCGGCAAGCGTGCATACATTCCCGCCGGGGAGGCCGCGCACATCCTGGACGCGGTGACGCTGCTGGCAAGCATGGAGGGCCAGGAGCGCCCGTTGCTCGGCCGTCGCGTGGTCGTCTACGGCGGCGGGAACACGGCGATGGACGCCGCGCGCACCGCTAAGCGCCTCGGGGCGAGCGATGCGATCGTCGTCTACCGCCGCACACGCGAGCGGATGTCCGCCCACGACTTCGAGGTCGAGGAGGCGCTGCAGGAGGGCGTGATGATGAAGTGGCTCTCCACGATCAAGCACGCCGATGAGGGCAAGCTGCTTCTGGAGCGGATGGAGCTGGACGAGACGGGCTTTCCGCAGCCCACCGGCGAGACCGAGGAGCTGCAGGCTGACTCGCTGGTGCTGGCGCTCGGCCAGGAAGCCGACCTCTCGCTGCTCGACGGCGTGCCGGGTCTGGAGGTCGAGGATGGTGTCGTGCAGGTCGATGAGCGCATGATGACCGGCCACGAGGGCATCTTCGCCGGGGGGGACATGGTGCCGGCCGAGCGCACCGTTACCGTCGGCATCGGGCACGGCAAGCAGGCCGCGCGGAACATCGACGCCTGGCTTGCCGGCCGCGAGTTCACGCACCCTGCGGTCGGAGAGCTTGCAGACTTCCCGACGTTGAACACCTGGTACTACGCCGACGCACCATTGACCGTCGCGCCGCAGTTGGACATCATCCGCCGGCAGTCCACCTTCGATGAGGTGACACAGGGCCTGGATGAGACCAACGCGCTGTTTGAGGCGCGTCGCTGCCTGTCCTGCGGCAATTGCTTCGGCTGTGATAACTGCTATGGCGTGTGCCCCGATAACGCGGTCCTCAAGGTCGATGAGGGCGATGGCTATGCGTTCGATCTCGACTACTGCAAGGGCTGTGGAATCTGTGTGCAGGAGTGCCCCTGTGGTGCGATCGAGATGATCCCCGAGGATGTATGAACATCCGACGAGACAGAATGTGAAAGACCTATCGGGCAGTAGAGTGGAACGGATGGGAAGGCAGTCAGGCGTCGTGCTCTACGTGCTCGGGCTGGTAGCCGTCGTGGTCGCCGTGGACGTCTTGTTCTTCAGGCATCGGTTCTGGGAGCGCCTGATCGTAAACGTCGGGATTGTCCTGGTGTTCGCGGCGTTCTATTTGAGGTTCGTGAAGCGAGCGTGAGCGGAACGCCCCCGATGCACGCAGCCAACGACAACGCCGCGCGGATAGGTCTTCGCGGGTGGTGGGCATCCCCTCCGCGATCCGGCTTGCAACGCCTGATCAATCCGTGGGAGTACCGCCACCTCCGCGCTTTTGGCCTCACGCGCATTGCCGGTAGCTTCGTTGCGGCCACCGCGGGCGTCGTGTGCCTCTCCTACGCCGCCTACGGATGGGGAGCCTTCTTCCTGGTTATTGGCGTGGTGAACCTCGCGGGTGGCTACTGGTACATCACTATCGCTCGCTCCTCATCTCCGCGAGCTTGAGCCCGCTGGGGAATGCGTCAACCGGCGGCCGCGTGCGCGGGTCCACGATCACTGTGGTCGGTGAGCTTGTAGGCGCGGAGTGAGCGCTGTACGTCGGTGATCGAGACCAGCCCGACGGGTCGGCCGTCGGCGTCGATGACCACGGCACGCCCGAACCTGGAGAACGCAGGCCGCTCAAGCAGTCGTGCCACGTCCTCCTCGGTGTGCACGATCAAGGCGGGGTCGCAGTCGGCTACCGCGCGGATCTCTGCCGGGGAGCACCGCCTGCGCAAGTACGCCTCGACCTGGGCGATGCTGACCAGCCCGATCGCGTGGCCCTGCTCGTCGGTGACGGGAAATGCGTTGTAACGGTAGGGGCGAAAGTATGCCTCGGCGGCGTGAGCGAGAGAGGCGTGCTCGGGGATGCTCACGGCCGGCGTGGACATCAGCTCACCCGCCGTCACGCCAGAGAGGGCCGCCTGGACCTGTGCGCCGACGGCCTGCGCACCGGCGGCCATGACGATGAAGAAGCCGATCAGCGCGAGCCACAGCCCTTCGGGTGCGCCTCCCAGGAACTCGAGGCCGCCGAGCACGATTATCAGGTAGCCGAACGCGCGACCGACGCTCGCGGCGGTGTCTGTGGACTTTCCGATATCACCGCTGCGGCGCCACAGCAGCGAGCGCAGCACCCTCCCACCGTCGAGCGGGAACGCGGGCAGCAGGTTGAAGACGAGAATCAGCCCGTTGACGAACACCTGGTAGTCAACGAGCGCACGAATGGCCGCCGGCGTCGAGGACGGCAGCAGCAGCGCCACCACGCCGAAGCAGGCGGCGATCACCGCTGTGACGGCGGGACCCGCGAGGGCGTAGCGCAGCTCGTCGCGTGGGTCGTGTGCCTCCCCGCGCATACGCGAGACGCCGCCGAGCAGCCACAGGTCGATCTCCTCGACTTCGATGCCGTGCCGCCGCGCGACGATCGCGTGGCCGAACTCGTGCGCGAGGATGCTTGCAAACAAGAGCAGCGCGCTTGAGAGCCCCAGCGCGTAGGACGCGGCGGGGCTGATGCCATGTATCACTTCGGGGAAGTAGGAGGCGCCCAGCGACCAGGTGATCAACGCGACGATCACCAGCCACCACGGGCTGACCCCGACGGGGATTCCGGCGATGCGCGTTATGCGAAGGCTGCGACCAGGCATTGCTCACACCGTAGATGCCCATAGCGGTGCCGGTCATCAGTGCTGGCCCCGGTAATCGTCCGTAGTGAGCACTGAGTGCTCCAGGTGGGAGCAGCGGATACGGCGGTGTGGCGGGCGGGGCGAAGATGGCCCTCGGATCAACACACAAGCCGGGAGGATCGAAACAGTGCCAGCAACAAGCGCCATCCCATCCGTATCGCCCGAGCTGGCGGTGAGTGCCGTTGGACTGCTGAGCGGTCGGCGTATCACTGCCGGTGGGGTTGAGCGCGAGCACCTTCTGGACCGGCTGGCTCAGCTTCGCGCGATCCTCCCGGCGTTCGCCGAGGAGCTGGCGACCGCGCGCCGTCAGACGGCTGCGCTGCGCATAGAGAACCGTGGGCTGCTGGCCGAGGTGCGCAGGCTACAGCGCCAGCGTGGAGAGACCCATGCACGCTCCTGAGCACGTAGAAACACGCAACGGGGACAGTGTGAGTCCCCGATGCGTCGGCCCTGAGCCGCTTCTAGCGTCCGTTGCGCTGAGCGTCCTTTCTTGCACACAAACCGACCAAAGGTGGAACCCGAGATGAAGGCCCTCGTTTATCACGGTCCCGGCGAGCGAGGCTGGGACACGGTGGATGACCCGACGATCATCGACCCAACCGATGCGATCGTGAGGATCGACACGTCAACGATCTGCGGCACCGACCTGCACATCCTCAAGGGAGACGTGCCGGAGACCACGGAGGGCACGATCCTCGGCCACGAGGCCGTCGGCACCATCCAGGAGGTCGGAGCCGGCGTCAGCACCGTCGCCCCTGGTGATCGCGTGCTGATGTCCTGCGTGAGCTCCTGCGGACGCTGCCGCTTCTGCAAGGAGGGCCGCTACGGGCAGTGCTTGGGTGGCGGCGGCTGGATCTTCGGGCACCTCATCAACGGGCTGCAGGCCGAATATGCTCGCGTCCCGTTCGCCGATAACTCTGTCTACAAGGTGCCCGCCCAGCTCACTGACGAGCAGGTGCTGTTCCTCGCGGACATCCTGCCCACCTCTTTCGAGGTCGGGGTGCTCAACGGCATGGTCTCCCCCGGCGACGTGGTGGCGATCGTCGGCGCCGGCCCGATCGGCCTGGCAGCGATCCTCACAGCCCGCCTCTACACGCCGGGGCGGATCGTCGCCATCGACCTCGCCGACAGCCGCCTTGAGAGCGCCACACGGTTCGGTGCGGATGAGACGATCAACAACTCGCGCGAGGATGCTCTCGCCAAGGTCATGGAGATGACTGACGGCCTCGGCGCAGATGTGGCCTTCGAGGCGGTTGGCGTGCCGGACACGTTTGAGCTCGCGGCTGATCTGATCCGTCCCGGTGGTCGAGTGGCGAACATCGGTGTGCACGGCAAGGCGGCGAGCCTGCATCTGGAGAAGCTGTGGATTCGTGACGTGACGATCACGACGGGACTGGTGGACACGTTCAGCATCCCGCAGCTGATGAGGCTGATCGCCAGTGGCCGCCTGGACCCCTCGCTGTTTGCCACGCACCGTTTCGCGCTCGGAGACACGATGAGCGCCTACGACACGTTCGCCGACGCCGCGAACACCGGGGCGCTGAAGGTCGTCCTGCAGGGCGGGAACGGCGACCGGCAGATGGCCGCCGCTGAGCGGAGCGTGGCCGTCGCATGAGCCAGCTCGCAGACAGCATCGGGGGAAAGTACGGATACACAGAGGTCTGTCTCGGCGTTAGGCTCCCTGATCAGATGGTGTCCAGGCTGATTCGAGGCGGCTCCTCGTGAGTCCCGTGGGCGTGCTGGGCGCGATCGTCAACCTGAATCACCCGGCCCATACGGTGGATTGGAGCTTCGTCCACCTGTCGGTGGCGAACGTCGTCGTGATCGTCCTGATGCTTGTCGTGTTCGTCCTTGCGATCCTGCTTCCGTTCCCTGGGGCGGCGCGCAGGCGCGGCGGGGCATCGTGAGCGTCGCACCCCCTCCCTCCGGTGAGGGTGCGACGGCGCACCCCGATACCTGGACGGTGCGCGTCAGGGAAGCGGCCGTCGAGGCGCTGCCGCCCGAGAAGCTGCTCCCTGACGGTCAGCCGACGTATGTCGCCTCGTGGATCTACGTGTTCGGGGTCGCCTCGATCGCGTCGCTGATCGTGATCATCGCCTCCGGCTCGATCCTCGCATTGAAGGGTCCCGCCTGGTGGCACGACACAGGCGTCGGGCATTTCTTCAACAGCATCCATATGTGGAGCGTCGAGCTGTTCTTCTTCGTGATGGTCGTCCACCTGTGGGGCAAGTTCTGGATGGCCGCGTGGCGCGGAGGCCGTGCGCGCGTGTGGATGACTGGCGCGGTCACGTTCCTGGTCGCGGTGCCCTGCGCGCTTACCGGCTACGTCTCCCAGCAGAACTTCGACGCGCAGTGGATCTCCACGCAGGCGAAGGACGGGTTGAACTCGGTCGGCGTCGGCGCGTTCTTCAACGTCACGAACTTCGGGCAGATGTATAGCTACCACGTGCTGCTGCTGCCCGTGGCAGTGGTCGCGCTCGTCAGCGCGCACGTGCTGCTCGTGCGCCGCCACGGCGTCGTGCCACCGTTCGAGCTGGACAAGCGCAGGGTCGCGCTCGCTGCGAGCGGGAGCGGCGAAGCCGACAGCTCGCCCGAACCGGCGACCGGAGCGCAGACGTGAGCCTCCTGTCTCCCAAGGACGACACCCAGCCTTGGAAAGGCGGCTATGCGCCGTATGACCTGATCAAGGAGTTGTGCATCGCGGTTGGTGTGATCGGCCTGCTGGCGGTGGTGCTGACCGTGCTGTTCTCCTCACCCGATGACAAGCCGAGCACGATCGCGCAGTGGTCGCGCGAACAGCCTGTGAACTTCATCGCCACGGCAGCGAAGGAGCTCAACGGCACGAGCGACACGGCTGAATACGGCCCCCCGTACAACCACAGCAGCGGGAGCGTGCAGCACTTCCTGTTCCTGCACCCACAGCGCTGGCTCGGCGTCAGTCACCCGATCAATACCGCTGAGGATTACGTGATTGATCCGCTGCGGACGATCCCCGGCGACCCGGCCCTGACGAGCGCCGTCTCGGAATATCAGGCCGCGCCTGAAAAGACCAAAAAGGAATGGGGCGAAGCCTACGCCAAGCCACTGGAAGAATATGAAACGGCCATCGAAGAAAAGAAGGCGCCGCCCAAGACGGTGGCACTCGACCCGAGCACTGGCGCGGTGACGGTGCAGGCGAGCGGCACGGGTCCCGTGCCGGCGCTGATGGCTGGGCTGCTCGGCTTGGCAAAGAGCGGTGGCCTTGACGGGAGTCTGTTGACGAGCAACCAGTTCTTCCAGACCGACTACACAAAGCCGCTGCTGTTCATGGCTGACGGTGGCCTGCTCGGCGAACGCGCGGAAGCTCAGCACCTGCTCGGGGAGCAGTGGGGCATGATGAACGAGACCGGCAGCTACCCCGGCCAGGCATGGCTGTGGCTCTATACGTTGTGGTATCAGGTGGAACCGATCAAGTCCTCATCCAACGCGGACATACAGGTAATGCTCATCATGGGCCTGCTCAGCCTCGCGTTCGTCTGCATCCCCTTCTTGCCGGGCATCCGCAGCCTTCCCCGCAAGATCCCGATCTACAAGCTGATCTGGAAGGAGCACTACCGCTCCCAGCAGAGCGTGTAGCTCAGCTGCTGGACTCGCGCTCGGTGCTGATCAGCCCGCGGTCGATCGCGTAGGCGACGAGATCGGCGCGGCTTTGGAGCCTGAGCTTCTGCTGGATGTGCGAGCGGTGGGTCTCCACCGTTCGCACCGAAAGGTAGAGTTGTTCACCGATCTCGGTGTTGGTGTTCCCCAGCGCGATCAGGCGCAGCACGTCGACCTCGCGCGGGGAGAGATCATCGGGCGGGCCGGGCGGCGGCTCTGAGGCCATACGGGCGCCGAGCCTTGGGTTCAGGTAGCTCTCGCCGATGGCGGCGCGTCTGACTGCTTCGACCAGCTCTGCGTGGGCGGCCTCCTTGAGCACGTAGCCAAGGGCGCCGGCGCTGAGCGCCTCGCGTGCGAACGCGGGCTCCTTCTGCATCGTCAGCACGACGATCTGCGTGTCGGGGAACTCCTCGCGCATCGCGGGGATCGCCTCAAGGCTTGAGCCGCCGGGCATGTTGAGGTCGAGCACGAGCACCTTGGGGTGGTGGCCGAGCACGTAGCGGCGAGCGCCTTCGGCGTCGCTGGCCTCGGCGACGACCTCGAAGTCGGGCTGGCTGTCGAGCAGCATCCGCAGGCCGGTGCGCACGACCTCGTGGTCGTCTGCGAGCACGATGCGGATCGTCTGCTCGGGGGCGCCCTCGCCGCCACGCTGATCCTCGATCGACACGGTGTCTTGTTCGTTCATCGACCACCAAGATACCGGGCGGGCGGCGGCTGCATATCACGCGCGCTGTACGCTTCGGCGGTGGAAGGGCTGTCGCTGTGGTCGGAGTCTTCATTCCTGTCGATCGGCTCGCGGGGGTCGTTCGCCTCGATCGGCTCGGTGGGCTCTGCGTTCTCGATCGGCTCGGTGGGCTCGGTCGCGTCGGCATTCTCGATCGGCTCGGCCGCATCGTTCGGGTCGGTGCTGTCGGCTGCCTCGCAGGGGTCTGTGCTCTCCCACGCCGCCGAGGGAGCACTGCTGGATGACCAGGACCGTGGACGCGCGGGGATGCTGCTGGCCAGCACACTCGTGGCACTGACGGCGGGGCTGCTGGTGTGGCTTGGCCGTGGCCCTTCGCGGCACGGCGGGTAGCGCCAGGCGGGCATGAGCCCGGAGCGCTTCACTCTCGGCGAGGGCGCCGTCAGGGAGCTCGTGAGGCTCGCGGGCGAGCTTCACGAGGAGGCACAGCGATGCGCGAGCGCGGGGTGCTGGCGCGCGGCCCTCATCCTCACCGGATCTGCACTGGAGGCGGGGATCGTGGCAAGTGCGTGCTGCCTGGAGCCGGAGCTGCGAGCGCGGGAGTTGTGGCCGTCGCGGGACCCGTCGCGCTGGACGCTGGGGCAGGCCGTGGAGGTGGCGATCGGTGCGGGCTGGCTGCCCTGTGGGCGGCCCGGTGAGGGCTTGACCGGCACGCTCGACGGCGAGGTCGGCGACGCGATCGCCTTTCTCGTAGCCGTGCGCAACATGGCGACGCATCCGATGTCTGTCATGCGCCACGAACTGGCCCCCGACTTCGCTGACGTTACCCATATGCGAGTTACCTACGAGGTGTGCGAGGGGATCATGGCAGCGGTGTTCGAGCGGTTGAACGCCGCTATCCGCACGGTGCCCCGTGGCGGTGGAGGGTCAGTGCAGACCCTGTAGAGGCTGCGTGGCTGCGCGGGCCGGACACGTACTCGTGCTGCGGGAAACCACCGAACTGGTGCACGCGTTTGTTGGGATACCCGCAAGGCGTGCAAAAGGCAGGCTTCGATCAGGCACAAACCACCTACAAGGAGTGACTGATCATGCGCACGCGCAAAGCATTTGAGATAGCAGGGATAGTCGCGGCGGTCGTGTTGATCGCGTTCGGGGTCGCCACGATCGTGATCGGCGCCAACGGCCAAAGCACCGTTCACAACAGCCTCGCCGAACAGAAGATCGTCGGGACGCCGAACATGACACCGGCGGGAATCAAGGCCGAGGCATCGAAGTCCGGCCTGAGTGTGAGCGCGCTCAGCATCCCGAGCTGTTCGGTGGCGAACAAGGCGATCACCAGCGGCTCTGACGCGCGCTGCTTCGCTCAGTACATGACGATCCACGCGCTCGAGGCGACGGGCGGCAAGTATTACTCGCAGATGCCGCGCTATGCCACCGCCAACGGTGAAGGTACGAACGTCGAAACGGCCGCGTTGAAGGGTAAGAACGGCCAGCCGGTGGACAACCCGGCGCGTGAAGTATGGATTCAGGAGACCGCTCTCTCGACGGGCCTGAACACGAGCTACATGGCGGGCCAGGTGTCGCTGTTCGGGATCGTCGTCGGGATCGCGCTGCTGCTCAGCGGCCTCGGCTTCGGGGTGCTGTCGCTCGGCGGTGCGCTTCGTAACCGAGACAATGCTGTAGCGGGGGCTCGGAGGGCGCGGCACAGCACGACGGTCTCGCCGACGGGGGCCTGAGCCACGGAGCTGACGCGGGTCCGTGCTCGATTTGGCAGGCCCGCGTCCGTAGGGTGATGAGTGCCTGCGGCCCGGACGGTGTTATCCGTTCGGGCCGCGCTCTCTGTTAACGGCTCGCGTTGACCGACTGGCGTCGGCGCACGCTGGGTTCTCGGCGTTGTCGATCGCGGACGGTGACGGCACACGAGAGAGGTCGGGTCGACATCCACCGCCGATTGGGTCAGTAGAAAGCCCGGAGGTCTTCGCGGAGCGAGCCCGGAGGCTTGCGTGTTGCTGTCGGATCTAGGTTGTAGAGGACACCGACAAGGGAGACCAGCGATGTTCAAGAACGTGCTCGTGGGAGTGGACGGCAGGCCAAACGGCCGGGACGCCATCGCACTCGCCTCACATCTCGTTGACCCAGATGGAAAGCTGACGCTCGTCCATGTGCACAGCGGCGATCTGCGCCCGTCTCACGCCATCTCGCCCGGCCTGGTTCGATCGGAGCGTGAAGCCTCGCACACGCTGCTTGAGCGGGAGCGCGCCGCCGCGGAGGTGTCGGCGGAGCTCGTCAGCGTCGTGGCGATGAGCCCTGGGCGCGGACTTCACGAGCAGGCGGACGAGCGGGGCTGCGACCTGCTGGTGGTCGGCTCCTGCAGCCACGGCGCGTTCGGGCGCGCGATGCTCGGCGACGACACGCGCGGCGCGCTCAACGGTGCTCCCTGCGCAGTGGCGATCGCACCGCTCGGCTACGCCGAGCACTCCACTCAGATCGCCAAGATCGGCGTGGCCTACAACGTCTCGCCGGAGAGCGAAGCGGCACTGGCGATGGCACACAGCCTGGCTGCTGCGAACAGGGCGAGCGTTCATGCGCTTGAAGTCGTGATGATCCCGACCGTCGCATACGGCGGGATGATGGCCCCCGTCTATGGGGAGGGCCTCGATATGATGCTTCAAGAGGCCGACAGCCGTATGAAGGAGCTGCCGGATGTCGAGGGTCGCGCTGTCTACGGTCTCTCGGGTGAGGAGCTGGCGGCGTTCGGCGACGCGGTGGACCTGCTGATCGTCGGCTCGCGCGGTTACGGCCCGGTCAAGCGCCTGGTGCTCGGCAGCACCTCCGAGTACCTGCAGCGCCACGCCCGCTGCTCGCTGCTGGTGTTGCCCCGCGCCGCCACCAGCGAGGGCTCGAGTGAGCATCCAGCCACTGAGGAGGGCGCCTATGCGCGATCCTGAGCCGCCGGCTCAACCTGCGGCTGTGCGCACGGCGCGTCGTTTCTGGCGGGTGCCGTGCTCGCGCTGACGCTTGTGCGCGGCATCGACGATCTCGCATACCTCTGCTGGCTGCTTGACGACGTGCAGCGTGGCGAGGTCGGCGGCGCTGATGTGCCGCTCGGCGAGGGCACGGGCGCGCAGCCAGTCGAGCAGGCCGTCCCACTCGCCCTCGCCGAGCAGAATCACCGGGAAGTGGCGGATGGTCGCGGTCTGGATCAGTGTCAGCGCCTCGAACAGCTCGTCCAGCGTGCCGTAGCTGCCTGGGGCGATCACGAATGCGCTGGCGTAGCGCACGAACATGACCTTGCGCGCGAAGAAGTGGCGGAAGCGCAGCCCGATATCCAGATAGGAGTTCAGCGTCTGCTCGTGTGGCAGCTCGATGTTGCAGCCGACCGACAGCGCGCCTACGTCGTGTGCGCCGCGGTTGGCTGCCTCCATCAGCCCTGGGCCGCCGCCGGTGATGATTGCGTAGCCTGCGCGGCCGAGGCACGCCCCCAGCTCGCGCACGAGCTTGTAGTGGGGGTGCTCGCGCGGCGTGCGCGCCGAGCCGAATACCGTCACCGCCCTATCGACGCGCGAGAGCGCGTCAAAGCCGCGGGCGAACTCGCCGGCGATGTCGTGCACGCGCTCGGAGTCCGCGGCACGCACCTGCGGGGTCTCATCACCGAGCCACAGCAGCAGCTCCTCGTCGAAGGTCATCTCCTGCCGGGTGTCGATGTGCTCGTGTGCCACGGGCCAAGCGTAGAGTCTTGGCTGTGAGCGACGGCGCGACCCTGACAGACCCGCCCGCTGGTCTGTCGGATGAGGAACTGCGTGCCCTGGATGCCTACTGGCGGGCCGCTAACTACCTGTCGGTCGGCCAGATATATCTGCTCGACAATCCGCTGCTGCGAGAGCCGCTGCGAATCGAGCACGTCAAGCCGCGTCTGCTCGGGCATTGGGGCACGACCCCTGGCTTGAACTTTCTCTATGCGCACATGAACCGGGTGATCCGCGAGCGTGACCTGAACGCCCTCTATGTCGCAGGGCCTGGCCACGGTGGTCCGGGTGTGGTGGCGAACGTGTATTTGGAGGGCACCTACAGCGAGGTCTATCCCCACATTGGGCGTGACGAGGAGGGCCTGCGCCGTTTGTTTCGCCAGTTCTCTTTTCCTGGCGGCATCCCGAGCCATGTGGCGCCGGAGACGCCGGGGTCGATTCACGAGGGCGGCGAGCTTGGCTACTCCCTCGCGCACGCCTACGGCGCGGCGTTCGACAACCCCGACCTCCTGGTCTGCTGCGTGGTCGGCGACGGCGAGGCGGAGACGGGACCGTTGGCGACCAGCTGGCACTCCAACAAGTTCCTGAACCCGGCCCGTGACGGTGCGGTGCTCCCGGTTCTGCATCTCAACGGCTACAAGATCGCCAACCCAACTGTGCTGGCGCGCATCTCCCACGGGGAGCTGCGCAGCCTGCTGGAGGGCTACGGCTACGCGCCGCGCTTCGTCGAGGGCGATGAGCCCGCGGCGATGCACCAGCTCATGGCCGCAACCTTGGATGAGGTCACGGCGGAGATCGCAGAGATCCAGCGCCGCGCCCGCGAGGATGGCGACTCCGAGCGTCCGCGCTGGCCGATGATCGTGCTGCGCACCCCCAAGGGCTGGACCGGCCCGAAGGTGGTCGACGGGCTGCCGGCGGAGGGGTCGTTTCGCTCCCATCAGGTTCCGCTCTCCAACCTGGCTGGGAATCCCGAGCACCTGCGTCAGCTCGAGGAGTGGCTTCGCTCCTACCGCCCCGAGGAGCTGTTTGACGAGGATGGCGCGCTCCGGGCGGAGCTGGCGGCGCTCGCGCCCCAGGGTAAGCGGCGCATGGGCTCCAACCCGCACGCCAACGGCGGTGCGCTGCTGCGCGATCTCGAGCTGCCCGACTTCCGTGACTACGCCGTCGCGGTGCCCGCGCCGACGGCGAGCATCAGCGAGCCCACGCGGGTGCTCGGCGCGTTCCTGCGCGATGCGTTCAGAGCCAACCCGGCGAACTTCCGCATCATGGGTCCTGACGAGACGGCCTCCAACCGCTTGGGCGCGGTGTTCGAGGTCACGAACCGCGCGTGGGACGCCGAGCGTCTGGACAGCGACGATCACCTCGCGCCCGACGGGCGGGTGATGGAGGTCTTGAGCGAGCATCTCTGCCAGGGCTGGCTGGAGGGCTACTTGCTGACGGGTCGGCATGGTCTGCTGAACAGCTACGAGGCGTTCATCCACATCATCGACTCGATGTTCAACCAGCACGCGAAGTGGTTGAAGGTAACGCGCGGCATCCCGTGGCGCGCGCCGATGGCATCGCTGAACTATCTGCTCTCCTCGCACGTTTGGCGCCAGGACCACAACGGGTTCTCCCACCAGGACCCAGGATTCATCGACCATGTGATTAACAAGAAGGCGGAGGTCGTGCGCGTGTACCTGCCGCCGGACGCGAACTGTCTGCTGTCCGTTGCCGATCACTGCCTGCGCAGCCGTGACTATGTGAACGTGATCGTCGCCGGCAAGCAGCCCTCTCTCAACTACCTGACGATGGACGAGGCAGTCGCGCACTGTACGCGCGGGGTCGGGATGTGGGATTGGGCGTGCAGCGACGGCGAGCTGGAGCCCGATGTGGTGCTCGGCTGCGCCGGGGATATCCCGACCCTTGAGAGCATCGCCGCGGTGGCGATCCTGCGCGAGCGTCTGCCTGAGCTCAAGGTGAGGCTGGTCAATGTTGTTGATCTGATGCGACTGGAGCCCGACACCGAGCATCCCCACGGGCTGCCCGACGCGGAGTTCGACGCGCTGTTCACGACCGAGCGGCCGGTGATCTTCGCCTACCACGGCTACCCCTGGCTGATTCACCGTCTCACCTATCAGCGCACCAACCATGCCAACTTCCACGTCCGTGGCTACAAGGAGGAGGGCACCACCACGACGCCGTTTGACATGGTGATGCTCAACGACCTCGACCGCTTTCATCTCGTGATGGATGTGATCGACAGGGTGCCCGGCTTGGCCGAGCACGCAGCTCATATCCGCCAGGAGATGGTGGACGAGCGGCTGCGCCACAGGGCTTACACACGCGAGCATGGGCAGGACCCGCCCGATGTCACAGACTGGTGCTGGCCCGGCCCGAGCGAGGCTCGATCAACATAGCCTCGGCGATGCGGGTCCTGGTCGTCAACGCGGGCTCCAGCAGCCTGAAGTTGACGCTGATCGACGGCGATGACACTGTGATCGCCGCGCGGGAGCTCGATGCTCCTCGCGCGCAGGTGGACCCGGATCAGCTCCGGGCCGCGCTGGACACGGTGCTGCGCGAAACGGACGCTGTTGGGCATCGCATCGTCCACGGAGGCGCGCGCTTCCGCGAGGCGGTGAGGATCGACGCCGATGTGGAGGCGGGGATGCGCGAGCTGTGCGACCTTGCGCCGCTTCACCAACCTAAGTCGCTCGCGGCGCTGGATGCAGTGACGGAGATGCTTCCAGGGCTGCCAGCGGTCGCGTGCTTTGACACAGCTTTTCACGCTTCTCTACCGGATGCCGCCGCGACCTATGCGCTGCCTGGGGTGTGGCGGGAGCGCTGGGGGCTTCGCCGCTACGGCTTCCACGGCCTCTCGCACTCGTGGGTAGCGCGGCGCACACCTGAGCTACTCAAACGGCACGCTTCGGGGCTGCGGATCGTCAGCTGTCACCTCGGGGCGGGAGCTTCGCTGTGCGCGATCGAGGACGGCCGCTCGCTCGACACGACAATGGGTTTCACCCCGCTTGAGGGCCTGGTGATGGCGACCCGCTCGGGCAGCGTCGATCCGGGGATGCTGTTGTGGCTCATGGACCACGAGCAGCTCTCCGCGCACGAGCTCGCCGACGCGCTGGAGCATCGCTCCGGGATGCTTGGCCTGGCGGGCAGCGCAGACATGCGTGAGATCGTCGCCGGTGCTTGTGCTGGTGAGCCCGCGCCGCGCCTGGCCTTGGATGTGTATGTCCATCGGCTGCGCGCTGGAATCGCAGCGATGGCGGCGGCGCTCGCCGGCCTTGACGCACTCGTTTTCACGGGCGGTGTTGGCGAGCACTCGCCGGCGGTGCGCTCTCTCGCCGCCGACGGTCTTGGGTTTCTGGGTGTGAGCCTCGATGAGACTGGCAACCGGCAGGCGTCCGGGGACGCTGAGATTGGCACGGGTGCAACGGGCGTCAGCGTGCTCGTGCTGGCCAGCCGGGAGGATCTTGAGATCGCCCGGCAGGTCAGGAATGTGCTTGCAGAGCGATCGCAGGCATGACTTGGCTCTTACTAACTCTATGCTGGGCCGGTGAGCTATCGGCCCTATGACGAGGAGTTCGCGGCTGGCCTGGATGAGATAGCGACCGCGTTCTATGCCTGCAGGTCTTCGTTTCGGTCTGTTGCGGAAGACACACAATGGCGGCCAGCCGAGGGCTCGCCGGCGCAGCGCGACACGCAGCGGCTTGCCGAGCATCAGCCGCCGTACCCGGCGCAGACGTCCTTTCTCATCAGTTTGCTGACCTACTTCTACGTGTCGGTCGCTGCCGAGCATCTTGGTGCGCTTGGTGCTCTCTACAGTCAACGAGAGGTGTTGATCCCTCCGCCGGCGCTCATCCGCTGTGTAGTGGAGCACTGCGCCCAGGTGTTCTGGCTGCTTGGTGACGAGAAGCAGTCAGTCGAGGACCGACTGGCCCGCGCACTCCTTGAGTTGCTGTTCAGCGCCGAGGAGCAAAAGAAGACGACAAAGCACTTGCTCGGCACTGACAACGATGGTTACAAGGACGCGGCCGCCGCGTACTCGCGGCTCAAGGAGCAAGTGCGCCAAGTCTTCGGCGAACCGATAGAAGACAAGCATGGGCGATTCGTTCTTCGCAAACAGATCAGACCAGGACCGATTGACTGCGTGGCCTCGATCTTCACTCATCTGAAGTCGGACCCGCCCGTCGCAGACGACCGGGGTGTCTACGATTATGTCTCAAACATCTCCCATCCGACGATGTATCCCCACGCCGAAATGTGGGTGAAGGACGAGATCGAGGGACAGGAGACGCTCATCTCGCGTGTCACGCTCGAGGAGCATCGAAACCGTGCGCGGTTTGCGATTGTGGCTTACTGCGAGACGCTCAGCTACGTGTTGTCCTACAACGGGTGGCCGCGTGATCGGCATCAGCAGCTCGTCGCCGCGATAGATGAGGTACTGCCTGGAGCTGTCAGCACTTAGCCCGTGTCGAGCACACAGCCTACGCTCGGGCGTGGCGGCGTAGCAGCCAGCGGCGCAGCTCATCGGCGCCCCACACGATGAACGGGTATGGGAGCAGGAACAGGAGATCGTGTACGGGCAGCGCCGCGGTTCCGAGCAGCGACTGCATCAGCGGCGTGTAGATGAAGATGGCGGCGAGCGCCAGCTCGGCGATGATCGCGCCGAGCAGGTAGCGGTTGCTGAGGACGCCGATGGATAGTAGCGAGGCGCGTCGGGTTCGCACGGCGAACGCGGTGCCGATCTGCCCGGCGATCATCCCCAGGAACGTCATCGTGGTGGCCTGCAGGTAGGCGTGGTGAAGCGGTGTGCCGGCGCCGACGGGGGCGCCTGTGTGCCAGCCGGCACGGTCAAGGACGTAGAAGAAGCCGGTGAGTGAGAGTCCGGCGACCATGACGCCGAGGAACAGCCAGGCGCGCAGGAGCATCGGTGGCTGGATCACTCCCTCTGAGCGTGGTCGTGGCGGACGCTCCATGCTGCCGGGCTCGATCGGGTCGCGGCCGAGCGCGAGCGATGGCAGCGTCTCTGAGCCGACATCGAAGGCGAGCAGTTGCAGCACGGTGAGCGGCAGCGGGATCGCTCCGCCGCTGAGCGCGAACACGAGGAACGGCGCGACCTCGGGGGTGGCGTGAGCGAAGATGTACTGGATGAACTTGCGAACGTTGTCGTAGACCTGGCGGCCCGCCTCGACCGCCGTGACGATCGTGGCGAAGTTGTCGTCGGTGAGGATCATTGTCGATGCCTCGCGGGCAACGTCGGTGCCCGAGCGGCCCATCGCCACACCGATATCGGCAGTGCGCAGCGCAGGCGCGTCGTTGACGCCATCGCCGGTCATTGCGACCACGTGACCCTGGCCGCGCAGGGCCTCGGCGATCTGCAGCTTGGTCTCCGGTGAAGCGCGGGCGAAGATCACCTCGCGTCCGGTGGCGAGGATGTCCTTGACCTCCTGCTCGTGCAGGTGATCGAACTCCTGCGCATTGACGATCAGTGGCTCGGTGCCGCCAATCCCGACCTGGCCAGCGATCGCTGCCGCGGTCAGGGGGTGGTCGCCGGTGATCAGCACGATGCGGATGCCGGCGCGATGGCAGCGGTCCACCGCCTCGGCAACCTCGGGGCGGGGTGGGTCGCGCATCGTGACCAGGCCGAGCAGGCACAGCTCACGCTCGGCGTCCTCGCGGCGGAGCGACGGCCCGCCGTGCGCGAGGGGCTTGCGTGCGAGCGCCAGCACGCGCAGGCCCTGGCGGGCGAAGCTCTCCACCTGGCTGGTTACGCGCTCACGCTCAGTGGGCTGCATCGGGTGCTGCTCACCATCGGGCTGGAGCACGGTGGTGCACCTTGGCAGCACTGACTCGGGGGCGCCCTTGTTGTGCAGCCAGTCGTGGTCTTCGCCGGTGTCGATGGTGGACATCAGCTTGCGTTGCGCGTCGAAGTTGTACTGGTGAGCGCGTGTGTGCTCGCGGCTGGCCGCGTCGACGCCGGCACCGAGCGTCTGCGCCGCGATGAGCAGCGCGATCTCGGTTGGGTCTCCGCTGCTATTGCCGTCGGTGTTCAGGTGAGCGTTGTTGCAGGCGGCGGCGGTCTCGGCCAGGGCTGTGAGAGCGGCATCGCTGCCACTCGGCGGCTGGCCTGATGTCCGGTCGGGGTCGAGCGAGATTTCGTTTGCGAGCGTCCAGGCCGCGACGGGCCGCATCTGGTTCTGGGTCAGGGTGCCGGTCTTATCAGTGCAGATCACATCGGTGGAGCCGAGGGTCTCCACGGCGCTGAGACGCTTGACGAGCGCGCCGCGGCGGGCAAGCAGGCGCACCGCGACCGCCAGCGCCAGCGTGATGACCGGCAGCAGCCCCTCGGGCACGTTGCCGGCCAGCAGGCCGACCGCGAAAACGACGCTGTTGGTGAAGGACAGGCCGGCTCCGAAGATTGCGACCGGGACGAAGGCGACGGCCATCGCAATGGCGATTCCGGCAATCAGCCAGGCGACCTTGCGAACTTGGCGCTCAAGCGGGCTCGGCTCCTCCTTGACTCGCTCTGAGAGCGCGGCGATGCGCCCCAGTTCGGTGTGCATCCCGGTGGCGAACACGAGGCCCTGGGCCTCTCCGCCGGTGGCGCTCGTGCCGCTGAACAGCAGGTCCCGCGCCTCGATCCGCGGGACGCCGGTGTCGATCAGCTCGGCGGAGCGCAGCACCGGAGCGGACTCGCCGGTGAGCGTCGAGATGTCGACCTCCACGCCACCGGAGATGAGGCGCATGTCGGCGGCGATGCGGTCGCCCTCCTCGACAAGCACGATGTCGCCCGGCACCAGCTCGGCGGCCAGGATGGAGGCTGGTGCTCCGTCGCGCAGGACGGTGACGTGCTGGGGTAGGAACTGCGCCAGGGCCTCCACGGCGCGCTCTGCCTGCATCTCCTGGATGAACGCGAACAGCGCGTTGAGCAGGATCACGAGCAGCACCGCGACCGCGATCGTTTGGCTGCCCACGGCGAATGACAGGGCCGCGGCCAGCCACAGCAAAAGCGCCAACGGGTGGGTCAGCTGACGCGCGAGCTCGCCCGGCCACTTCACCCCGCCGCGGCGGCGCAGCTCGTTGGGGCCGTACTGCAGCAGCCGTCGCTGCGCCTCGCTCGTGGAGAGGCCCGTGCGCGAGCTGCGCAGGTCGCGCAGCAGCAGCTCGGCGCTCTCGGTCGCGTCGAACTCGACCGAGGGCTCGGTGGACCCGCGATCGGCCGTATCAGCAGGCAGGGGCACTGGTTCTTCTCCCCCGGTCAGGGCGGGCCGCCGCCCGCGGAGTCGAGCGTTGCGAGCAGCCGCAGCTCCTCCATCAGCAGTCTTGGCAGCAGGAAGTGCTCGCGCACGTGCTCGCGTCCGCTCTGGCCGAGGCGATCGCGCAGCTGTTGATCGTCCAGTAGCTTGAGCAGCGCCTGCGCGCATTCCTCGGTGCTACCGACGAGCAGGCCGCCGACGCCCTCGGGGACCTGCAGCGGGATGCCACCGGCATGACCGGCCACCACGGGCGTGCCCTTCCACAGCGACTCTGAGACGACCAGCCCGAAGCCCTCGCGGATCGACTTCTGCACGACCACCTCCGAGAGCCGCTGGAAGGCGTTGACCTCGACGTTGCCGACGCCGGTGAGGTTGGTGTAGACGTGGATCAGCGGATCGTGGTTGGCGGCGTCTGAGACCTGCCGGTAGACATCCCAGCCCTCAGGGTCGTCGAGCGCCATCGACCCGACGAGCGCGAGCTGCAGGTCTGGAATCTGCTCGCGCACGAGCCGGTAGGCGTCGATCACGCCGAGCGGGTCCTTCCACTGGTCAAAGCGCGAGACCTGCGTTATCAGCCTGCCGGGGATCTCCATGCCGATCCAGTCGAGGATCTGGCTGGCGAGGAGCGGGTCGAGGTCGATGTTCTTGGGACTCAGCGGGTCGATCGCTGGCGCGATCACCTCCACGCGCCCCACGGGCAGGTCGGGCGGCGCGAACTCGCTCATCGTGAACACCGCGGCGTCAAAGCCCTCCAGGAATGGGGCGAGGAACCGCCAGGCGTCGGGGTTGGGCTCGCTGGTGTCGATGTGACAGCGCCACACCCAGCGCGCGTCCTTCTTGCCGTGCGCGCGCAGCAGCCCGGCGGGCTGTGGGTCGTGGATGATGATGAAGTCATAGCCGCCGTCCAGGGTGGCGGCGTTCTCCTCGATGCACCTGCGGTATGCGTTCTGCTCATCGACGGTGAGTGCGTGCGGGTCTCCCTGCAGCGCGTTGTGCAGCGCCTTGGTGGCGTGGAAGAAGTCCTGGTCGCCGCCGATCACCTTCCAGTCGACCGTCAGGCCGAGGTCGCGCAGCAGCGGCACGCACGAGCGCAGCAGCTCGGAGACGCCGCCGCCGTATGGGGTGGCGTTGACGTGCAGGATGCGCGCGCCCCGCAGTGCGCGTGCGTGCTCGCGCAGCTCCTCGAGGATCGGGGCCGGCGCGATGCCCTCATAGGCGTCCAGCGACCAACGCCCGACGGCTACCTTCTGCAACACGGGCTCATCCTCCTCACGCGCCTGTCAGGTCGCGTCGGGCGAAGACCCATGCTGCTGCGAGCGCGCAGGCCGCGGCGATGGCGAGCATGATCGCGGCGTCACCGACGTGGAAAGGCTGCGCGGGCACCAGCCCGATGTGCGTGAACGGAGTCAGTTCGACGAGCCATTTCGGGACGCCGAGCAGCGACCCGACGAGATCCCACAGGAACGCGACGGTCAGCAGCCCGTATGCGATCGCGGAGCTTGCTCGCGGCACGATCGCGTAGGCAAGCGCCGCGAGCCCAAGGAACAAAAATGCGACGGGCAGGCAGTTCGCGCCAGCCTCGATCATCTTGACGAGCGAGAGGCTGACCCCACCGGACTCGGCGCCGACCCACGCCAGCAGCCCCGCCGTCAGGGAGATCGCGGCGGCGGCACACGCCGCCAGTGCCATGCGCCCGCCGAGCCAGCGGCGGCGAGCGACCGGGAGCGAGAGCAACGTCTCCAATCGTTGCTCTGCCTCCTCGTGGCGTGCCATGCCGATCTGCGCACACGCGAACACACTGATGACCAGGACGAAGAAGATGAACGTGAAGCCGAGATACCCGGTGGGTGTGACGATCGAGCCGGTGCCGAGCTTGCCGAGCTCACGGTTGAGGTTCTTCGAGATCCCCGCGGAGGAGCTGCTCTTGGCGACCACGCCGAGGATGTAGGCGAACGCTCCGACACTGGCGAGCCACACGATCAGGCTGCTGCGCTCAGAGCGCAGCGCCTGCGCCATCGGCGAGGACAGCAGCCCAAGGCGCGGCTCGGCGCTGTCGCGTGCGGGCAGGACCCCTGTGCCGATGTCACGGCTGGCATTGATCCGTGCCGCGAGCCAGAGCAGCAGTGCGGCACTGGCAACCGGGAGGACGAGCACGAGCGGCTTTGCGCCGGCGAACGGGCGCAGCTGCTCGGCCCATCCAAGCGGCGTCAACCAGCGCAGCCAGGTCACGCCGCTGGCGGTGTCGGCGATCACGCGCAGCAGAAACCACACGCCGAGGACCGCGCCGCCCAGCTCCAGCGCCATCCTCCGCGTCGGCGCAAGCTGGCTTGCCAGCGCGCCAGCGCCCACGCACACCGGCACGATCGACACCGTGGCCAGCGCGAGATACATCGAGCCGCCGACCGGCAGCCCGGCCACGATGAACCCCGCCGACTCACCGGCCCACAACAGCACGGTGCCCGCCGCAATCGCGGCGATCGAGGACAGGTACGCCGTGCGCCGCGCGACGATCCCAGCGAGCACGAGCTCCTGGCGGCCTGCATCCTCCTCGGTGCGCAACGCTCTCACGGCGGCGAACAGGCCGAAGATCGCGGCGAAGATCGCAAGCGTCCCGCCAACCCGCCATGCGGTGTAGCCGCTCACGCTCAACAGGTTGTGCGGTTCGCCGTAGAACAGGCGCACCGCCTTGTTGTTCGAGAAGCTGCGGGCAAACCCGACACGCTCGGCGAGCGTGGGGAACCCGTCGCGGTAGCCGATCGGCTGGATGTAGGCGTAGAGCGCGAACAGGTACACGAAGGAGATCGTGCGCACACGCGCGTCACGGAACGCCCGCCGCGCCAACGCAAGCACAGGCGCGCGAGCGGCGGACGCCGCTCGCGGCAGGCTGCGCACGGGGAGCGCGCTGCTATTCGCCGCCACGGCCGGTGGAACCGTCGTAGTGGTGAATGAATATCTCCTCGAGCGAGGGCTCGCGGCTGGTCAACGTGGCCACCGGATGCTCGGCGAGCGCCGCGATCAACGGGCCGACGCTGCCTGAGACCTCAAAGCGCAGCGCGTTCGGCCCCGCGGCCTGCACCTGCACGCCTGGCAGCGGCGGAAGCGTGGGCGCCTGGCCGGTGAACGTGACCTCCACCGTCTGCGCGGCGAGGTGGCGCAGCTCCTGCAAGGTGCCCTCGTCTACGAGCTTGCCTTCTCGCAGGATGCCTACACGGTCGCACAGCGCCTCGACCTCACTGAGGATGTGCGAGGAGAGAAAGATGGCCTGCCCGCGCTCCTTGGCTTCCTTCACGCAGTCGCGGAACGCGACCTCCATCAAGGGGTCCAGGCCACTCGTGGGCTCGTCGAGCAGCAGCAGCTCAGCGCGGCTGGCGAGCGCGGCGATCAACTGCACCTTCTGGCGGTTGCCCTTCGACAGCGCACGTATCTTCTTGTGCGGATCGAGCTGGAAGCGTTCTATGAGTATCTCGCGGTAGGCGGCGTCGACGCCGCCGTGCAGCCGCGCGAGGAACTCGAACGTCTCGGCGCTCGTCAGTCCCGGCCACAGGAAGGGCTCTCCTGCGACGTATGCGACGTGGCGGTGCGCGGCCACCGGATCGCGCCAGGCGTCGTGGCCAAACAGTTGCGCTTGCCCTGCGCTGGGCCGGTGGAGCCCGAGCAGCAGCCGGATCGTGGTGGTCTTGCCCGACCCGTTGGGGCCGAGATACCCGTACACCTCTCCGCTGCCGACGGTGAGGTCGAGCGCGTTCAGCGCGAGGGTGCTCCCGTAGCTCTTGGAGAGCCCCTTGGTATGGATTGCTGGGTCGAGTGAGCCTTGCTGCGGAATGATTGCTGGCTGGTTGGGTTCAAGGGCGATCACGGACATGCAGCAAGGATCTGGTGTTCGCGTGGGCTGGGCATCCGGGGTTTTCCCTGACGTGTCGGCGGGAGCGCCGCACCGCCACGGATGTCTCTGGCGGGGTCCGTGGAATGCCGTGTAACGGACGCAGTGGACTACCGATGGAGGTGATTCTCGTTCGCCTTTACCTTCCAGACTAGGTATTGGACAAAGCGAGCTGCGTGAAAGGAGCCGGGCGGTGTTGGAGAAGATCGTAATGGGCTACTCGGGCGATGAGGCTGGGCACGACGCGGTGAAGCTGTGCGGGCAGCTCGCGGCTGCGCTGGGCAGCGAGGTGACGGTCGTCTACCCCTACAGCCCGCTGCTTTCCTCTATGCCCGCGCAGGCGGCCGAGGAGAGTGTTCGTAAGGAGCTGCGAGCGCTCGTGCCGGATAGCGAGGTGCTGGCGCACGCGACATATCACTGGAGCAGCTCGTCGTGGCCGATCCACGCTCTGCACAGCATGGCCAGCTATGAGAACGCGCAGCTGATCGTGCTCGGCGCGGCGCGCGAGGGGATCGCCGGACGTCTGCACGTCGGTCTGATGGAGCGCATGGTGCACGGTGCACCGTGCGCGGTCCTGGTGGCGCCCGCCGGCTACGCCAACCGCGATACCGGCAGGCTGCGGCGTGTCGGCGTGGGCTTTGCCGACTCGCCAGAGGGCAAGACGGCGTTGGGTTTGGGCGATGAGCTCGCCCAGGTGTTCGATGGCGAGCTGAGCGTGATCGCTGCGTCCGGGCTGAGCATGTTCGTCCGCAGCTATGCGGCGCAGGCGGCGATGGTCTCGGAGCTCGAAGCCGAAACGTATGCGGCAACGAAGGCGAGCGTGCAGAGCGCGGTGGCCGAGCTTTCGGGCGGCGTGCCAGTTCAGACGCAGACCATCGAGGGCAACCCCGCAGATGTGCTGGTCGAGCAGTCGCGCGAGCTGGATCTGCTCGTGCTTGGCTCCCGCGCCTATGGGCCGGTGCGCCACGCGCTGCTGGGCAGCGTCTCCGCAGCGGTGATGCGCGAGGCTCACTGTCCGGTGCTGGTGATGCCACGCGGCTGCGAGCCGGCCGCGGGCGAGCCAGCCAGCCTTGAAGACGCGTCGGCGAGCGTCGCCGCCGACTGATAGCAGCGCTGGCGTATGAGCACCGTGCGCCACCCTGAGCAGGCTGCTGGCGCTGAGCGCGACGAAGCGGCCAGCTTGTCTGTTGTGCGCGCCCTGAGTGATCCGGCGATGTATCCGGGGCACCCGGCGGTGCAGGTGCACGAGACTCATGCCTCGTGGGTGTTCTTGGCTGGCGAGCGTGCCTACAAGATCAAGAAGCCTGTGCGGCTCGCCTTCCTCGACTACGGCACGCTCGCGCGCCGGCACGCCGCCTGCTGCGAGGAGGTGCGGGTCAACCGCGAGCTGGCGCCTGGCGTCTATCTCGGGGTGCAGGCGATCGTCAACGGCCCCGGAGGGTTTCACTTCGCCTCTGAGGAGACCCCCGGCGCGGTGGAGTACGCGGTCGTGATGCGCCGCTTCGAGGAGACAAACACGCTGCTGGGAGCGATTCACACACGTTCCCTGACCCGCACGCATATCCAGCAGGTCGCCGGGCGCCTGGCCGATTTTCACCAAGGCTCACCTGGGCTTGGGGCGGACGGTCCAGAGCATGTGCTGGATAGTTGGATGGTGAACCTGCAGGAGATCGAACGCCTGTCGTTCCCTGGCAGTTGGCGGGTTGAGACGATGCGCGCCTTCGGGGAGGTGTTCGTGGACGCTCACGCCAGTGAGCTTGAGCGGCGTGTGCAGCGGGGGCTGGTGCGCGACGGGCACGGCGACCTGCGCTGTGAGCACGTGCTGCTCGGGCCACCGATCCGTGTCGTTGACCGGATCGAGTTTGACCCGGTGCTGCGCCGGATGGATGTTGCCCGCGATCTGGCGTTCCTTGCGATGGATCTGGAAGCTCATGGCCGGCGCTGGGCCGCGCGGGAGCTGGCGCGCGCCTACCGTCACGCTGGGGGTGATCCGGGCAGCGCCCAACTACGCGCGTTTTATGGCGCCTATTGGGCGCTCGTGCGCGCGAAGGTGGCGTTGATCGCGGCTAGCTCCCATCACGGCGGGCTTCGTCGCCGGGAGCGGGCACGGGCCGAGCGTCTGTGGAGGCTCGCGCAGCGGCTTTGCTGGCGGGCTCGCGGCTCGGTCGTGATCGTGGTCTGTGGGCCAGCGGCGAGCGGCAAGTCAACGCTGGCCACGCATCTCGCTCGCCAGGCGCAGCTGCCGGTCGTCTCCTCGGATGTGCTGCGAAAGCGTCTCGCGGGGGTGGCGCTCAGCGAGCGCGCGAGACCCGAGCACTACACCCAGGAGTTCACCCGAGCGGTGTACCTGTCGTTGGCCCGCGAGGCGCTCGCGCGCCTGGAGGGCCGTGGTGGCGTGATTGTCGATGCCACCTGCCACACGCGCCGCGAGCGTGCGGCGCTCTTTGCCGTGCTGCGCCGCGACGGTGTGAGCTTCCTGGCCGTCCAGTGCCAGGTGACGCTGCAGACGGCGCTCGCGCGGGCCGCCAGGCGGATGCAGAGCCCCGAGCGGGTTTCAGACGCGACGCCCGAGGTTGTCGCTGCGCAGTTTGATCGTTTCCAGGCGTTGGATGAGCTACCCGAGGAGTGCGTGCTCGCGGTCGATTGCGAACAGAGCATCGAGGCGCAGACGGCGGCGCTGACGCGCGCCGTCGACCGGCAGATTGCTCTACACACGGGAAGCCGGTGTGCTTGTAGCACTGTCTCTAGTCCGTGCTTTCCCGCCACGTGTAAGGGCGTTTCCCCCGTGGGCACGGCACCGGCGAGCACATAGGGTCGGAGCATGTCTGGACACTTGCAGCTGGCTCCGACTGTCTCTGTGGATGCGGCGCCGGCGTCGGCGACTGCCCCAATCCGGGTCGTGGTGGCCGACGATCACGCCTTGATGCGCCGTAGCTTGCGTCTGCTGCTGGAGAGCGAGCAGAACATCGAGGTGGTCGCCGAAGCCGACGACCTGACGGGCGCTGCTGCCCATGTGCATGACAAGCAGCCGCATGTGCTGGTGCTCGACCTGGGTATGTCCGGCATGACGAGCCTGCAGACGATCGGCCAGCTGCGCGAGCGCGTCCCCGACACGCAGATCGTGGTCGTCACGATGGAGGAGAACCCCGCCTTCGCGCAGCGTGCGATTGCAGCCGGCGCGCTGGGGTTCGTCTGGAAGGATTGCGCCGATACCGATCTGCTCGAGGCCGTGCGTTCCGCGGCCCGCGGCGAGGAATATCTGAGCCCCAGCGTCGCGGCTCGCCTGGCTGCGCTTCACCGCTCGCTGACGACCGACGACTTGACGGTGCGCGAGGTCGAAGTGCTCAGGCTGATCGTGCTCGGCTACACCACTGTGGAGATCGCCCGCAAACTGCACATCTCGCCGCGCACGATCGAGACCCACCGGGCACACATCCACAGCAAGCTCGGCCTGCGGACCCGCGCGGAGCTGGTGCGCTACGCGCTACGACGCGGCCTGCTGGGCACCTGAGATTCCCATAGCGGCGGCAGCCCGCAGCGGCACACGCGCTGCCAGGAGCGTCCCGCCGGAGTCCGAGCTGATGCTGAGCGTGCCGCCGGCCAAGCCGACCCGCTCGTGCATTCCGAGGAGCCCGAAGCCGCTGCTCTGAGCGCTGGTGTCGAATCCTTGACCGTCGTCCTGCACTTCGATCGACAGTTCGCCGTCGCTCTGTTTGAGCGTTACGCGGACGGTGTTGGCGCGGGCGTGCTTGGTGATGTTCGTGAGCGCCTCCTGCAGCAGCCGGTAGACAGTGGTCTGCATCTCAGGGTCTATGTTCTCGTGATCGCCCGCACGAGCGGGTAGGTCAAGGTCGCTGTCGATGGTGGCTCCGCTCTGCTCGCGGTGGCGGTCTAGCAGCGCCTCAATTGCTGCTCTGAGACCGAGCTCGTCCAGCGCGGCGGGCCGCAGCTCGGTGATGATCGCGCGGAGGTTTTCGATCTCCCGCTCGATGTGCTCGGCAGCTTCGCCGATCGCGTCCCGTGTCGGGTTGAGGTCGTCCTGCGCGAGCACGGTGGCGAGCAGCAGGTGAAGTCCGCCGAGGCTCTGCAGCGTCTCGTCGTGCAGCTCCCTGGCCCAGTGGCGCCGCTCCGCGTCGGCAGCGGCTAGCGAGCTGCGCAGCCGGTCGGCCTGCACACTCTGCGCGAGCGCCACCGCCGTCGCGGCACTGAGCGCGAACAGGCGCAGCATCTGCTCGTCGTCCTCGCTGAACACGTCCTGGTCTGCGCCGTGATCGAAGGCCGCGAGGATGCCAAGCGCCTCGCCGCGATGAACCATCGGCACCAGCAGCGCGGTCTGCGCGTCGGGCACCCCGAACTCGCGTGGAGCAATCCGTAGGCGAGCGGCCACGTCCGTGATCCGCTCGGGACGACCGCGTTGAAGTACCTGCCCGGAGGTCGAGCTGGCGACCGGCAGGCGGACCCCTCGCATGTCCTCGGCGTGCCCGGCGCTGGAGTGCACGACTAGCTCCTCTGCCTCGCGCAGCATGATCACGAGGCTACGCGCACCGACGAGCGCGCGGCCCCGCTTGACGATCAGCTCAAGCACGCGCCCGAGCGATACCTCGCCGCCGACCGCGACGGCGATGTCGCGCGTGGCCTCCAGCCCGCGGATCGCCTTCTCGAGCTCGTGGCGGCGCCGCTCGCTGACCTCATACAGCCGGGCGTTCTCGATCGCCACAGCCGCCCACCGCGCGAGCATCACGACAGCCTGCTCGTCGGTCTCGGTGAACTCGCCGTCCTGCTTGTCGGTGAGGTACAGGTTGCCCCATGCCTGCCCGCGAACGAGGACGGGCACGCCGAGAAAAGAGTGCATCGGCGGATGCCCTGCTGGGAACCCGTAGCTAGAGGGGTGCTGGCCGACATCGGTCAAGCGCAGCGGCTCGGGGTGTTCGATCAGCGTCCCGAGTACCCCGCGGCCGCGAGGCAGCGCGCCGATGGTGCGGTGGGTCGCCTCGTCGATTCCAACGGTCAGGAACTGCTCAAGCTCAGAGCGGTCCTCGTTGAGGACGCCGATCGCGGCGTAGCGCGCTCCGGTGATCTCCCTTGCGGCCGCAAGGACACGATCGAGCACAGCCTGCTGGTCGAGCTCGGTGACAAGCGCCTGCCCGACATCGAGTAGCTGTCGATGCCATCGCTCGTCGGAATCCTCGGCCATCCTCGGAGCTTACCCGTAGTCCGCCCCACCGGATTGCGGGATTCCCCTGATAGAGCGGGCCGCACAGAACCTACGCTCGGCATCGGCGCCGATCAAGCCAAAAGGCACCGTCCGAGCGTATGCCCCAGCCCCTGAGCCCTTCTGAGAAACCGAACCCCACGCCGGAGAAGCCACATTGCGTGCACTGCGGTGACGTGATCGGCGCGTATGAGTCGATGATCCTCGTTGAGGACGGCAAGCCACGCAAGACCTCCACCTCCGCAGACCAAGACAGAGGCCCGCACGCTGGCGAGTGCTACCACGCGGCCTGCTACCCGCAGTGAACGCCAGTCGCGCTATCCGAGGAAAACCTCAGCTCTTGCGCGCGGCTACTGCGGATGGCACATCGCGTGCGTGGTGAAAACCTCAGATCACACCAATCCCACTCACAAGGAGAAAGTCAATGCCGCTCCCAGCCCATTTCAGTGAACTCGCCGTCGCTGAGGTCATGCACTCCGAGGTGATCGACTGCTCGCCTGAGACACCGCTACATGAGGTCGCGTCGTTGATGGCCGAGAACAGTGTCCACTTTGTGATCGTCGACGGCCTCGCGCCTGGCCCTCATCACACCGAGCAGCTGGTGTGGGGCGCCATCTCCGATATCGACCTCATGCGCGCCGTCGGCGCGGGCGGCATGGACGGCAAAGCGGGCGAGATCGCCGCGACCGAGATCGTCACGATCGAGCGCGTCGAGGAAGTTCAGCGCGCCGCGCAGCTGATGGGCGAGCACGAGTGCTCGCATCTGATCGTCACCGACCCTGACTCGGGCCGCCCGCTCGGCGTCGTCTCAAGCCTGGACGTGGCCCGCGCGCTCGTGTGGGGGGTGCGTCCGTCGAACAAGGTCCCAGCTGCGTAGTTTCCACCGATCGCGCACACGGATTTACTCGACTGCCACAGCCAACACCCGACCGTAACCTGCAGAGCATGACCACTCAAACCACCAACACCAACAGGCAGCGAGTGCTAATCGCCGGCGGCGGCGTAGCGGCGCTGGAGACCGTCCTTGCGCTGCACGAGCTCGCGCCGGAGCTGACCGACGTGACCGTGATCGCACCAAACCCCGACTTCCACTACCGGCCAATGACTGTGCGTGAGCCGTTCGCCCAGGGACAGGCACGCCGCTACCAACTCGCGCCGATCATCAGCGACGCCGGCGCGCGGCTCGTGACCGACGAGCTCGCATGGGTGGACCCGGACAAGCAGGTCGCCCACACCAAGGGAGACGTAGAGCTGGAGTACGACCGGCTCGTGCTCGCGCTCGGCGCGAAGGCCGTCCCGCGCTATCAGCACGCGGTCACGATCGACGCGGCGCACATGGATGAGATCCTGCACGGCGTGATTCAGGATGTCGAGGGCGGCTACATCAAGAGCCTTGCATTCCTGGCACCTGGCAGGATGGCCTGGCCGCTGCCGCTGTATGAGCTGGCGCTGATGACCGCCGGTCGCGCCTATGACATGGGCGTCGAGCTCGCGGTCACGCTCGTCACCCCCGAGGACGCTCCGCTGGCGATCTTCGGGCAGAACGTGAGCGGCACCGTCGCGGGGCTGCTCGGCCGCGCGGGCATCCAGACGATCCACTCCGCCTACGCCGAAGTCCCTAGTGCCGGCGAGCTGGTGATCAACCCCGGCGACCGGCGCCTGCACGTAAACCGCGTGATCGCGCTGCCCGAGCTGTACGGCCCGAGCGTGCGCGGCATCCCGTTGAGCGAACACGGTTTCTTGCGCGTGGACCCCTACGGGCATGTTCTCGATGTCGAGCACATCTACGCGGCCGGTGACTGCACCGAGTTCCCGGTCAAGCACGGCGGCGTCAGCTCCCAGCAGGCCGATACGGTCGCGCTGTCGATCGCTGCGGGCGCCGGTGCCCAGGTGACACCCGAGCGGTTTCACCCCGTGATCCACGGGATGCTGCTGACAGGCGATAAGCCGCTGTATCTGACGGCGCAGATCACCGGCGGGCACGGGTTCAGCTCACAGATCAGCGACACCCCGGCGTGGGAGCCGCCGAGCAAGATCGCCACGAAGTACCTGGCGCCCTACCTGGACGCCCTGGACCGCGAGACGACGCCGGCATGACCCGCTCAGCCGCCACCGGCAGCGACGCGGGAGGGCCGTGCCTCGTGCTCGGCTATGACCGCAGCGAGGGCTCGCGCAACGCCGCCCGCTGGGCAGCAAACGAGCTGCTCTCGGGCGGCAAGCTCGTGATCGTGTACGCCTGCCGAGCGCAGCACATGCCGCCCACGCCGCTGAGCAGCAGCGGCGAGCGCCACGACGAAGGCCGCGCGATCCTCGATGAGCTGATGCTCGACGGCGACCCAGCGCTGTTTGACATCGAGCTGGAGACGGAGGTCTCAGACCGAGACCCCGCCGCCGCTTTGATCGACACCGCTGACCGCCACCGTGCTCGCGCGATCGTGCTCGGCGCCAAGCCGCACTCGCGGCTGCACGAGGCGATTGGCACGGTCACTACCGAGCTGCTGCGAAGCTCGCCGGTGCCCGTGATCACCGTGCCGCTGAGCGCCGAGCCGCAAGTTGGTGCGCCGCTCATGCAGTCCTTCGCCGCAGAGTGAGCGCGCCGAGCGCGAGTGCGATCAGCGTCGCGCCGACGATCACGGCGACATCGAGCGCGATCCGGCCGCCGAGCGGTTGGGGATGGGTAGCGCGCGCCAGCGCGTCGTAGGCGTAGGTGAGCGGCAGCGCGCTTGAGAGCCCGTAGAGCACGCTGGCCATCTCGTGCCGGTCTACGAACAGCCCGCATAGCAGTAGCTGGGGGAAGATGATCGCGGGCATGAACTGGACGGCCTGGAACTCGGTGCGCGCGAACGCGCTGACGAACAGGCCGAGGGCCATGCCGAGCACGGCGTTGCCGACGGCGAGCAACCCGACCAGCCATGCGCCGTGCGGGGCGTGCAGGCCGAGCAGGAGAAACCCGACGAGGCACACGACGAGCGCCTGCAGCGCGGCGAGCAGACCGAAGGCGATGCCGTAGCCGGCGAGCAGGTCGGTCTTGGCGAGTGGGAGGCTCATCAGCCGCTCAAGCGTGCCGCTGGTGCGCTCGCGCAGCATGGCGATCGAGGTGACGAGGAACATGATGATGAACGGGAACAGGCCACACATCGGCGCCCCGATCGCCTGGAAGGTGCTGGGTTGCCCGTCAAAGACGTAGCGCATCAGCACGAGCAGCCCGACAGGCACGACGAGCAGCAGCGCGATCGTGCGCCGGTCGCGGCGTATCTGCCAGAGCACACGCCTGGCCGTGGCGAGTGTGATGTGGGCGTTCACCTGGACGCCTGCTTGATGATCGTCAGGAAAGCCCTGCCGAGGTCCTGCTCGCCGGTGCGCTCGCGCAGTTGCTCGGGTGTGCTCTGCTCAAGCAGCGTCCCCTCGCGCATCAGCAGCAGCTCGTCGCACTCGCTGGCCTCATCCATCACGTGACTTGAGATCAGCAGAGTGCTCCCCGCCTGGGCGAGCTGGCGGAAGGTGCTCCACAGTTCGGCGCGCAGTACGGGGTCAAGGCCGACGGTGGGCTCGTCGAGCACCAGCAGTTCGGGGTCGCCCAACAGAGCAGTGGCAAGCGACACCCGCGAGCGCTCCCCGCCGGATAGCGAGGCGACGACCTGGTGCTCACGACCGGCCAGGCCGACCGTCTGGACGACCTCGCCGATCCGCTGCTCGCCGACATCGAGGATCGCGGCGAAGTAGCGCAGGTTCTCGCCGATGCTGAGATCGGTGTAGACGGACGGGGCCTGTGTCAGATACCCCACGCGCCGGCGCAGCTTTGGGGAGCCGGCGTGTTCGCCGAGCACGTCCACCTGGCCAGCCTGGATGATCTGCACGCCGACAATCGCGCGCATCAGCGTGGACTTGCCGCACCCGCTTGGGCCGAGCAGACCCGTCACCGACCCGCTGGCGACCTGCAGGTTGAGACCTTGGAGCACGGGGCGTCCGCCGCGCACGACATGCAGATCCTCGATCTTGATGGCCGTGTCGGGCATCTGGCCGCACAAGCTATCCGCTGGGTTCTGCCTGCGCTTAGAATCGGGCGGGTGCAGGTTTGGGAGCTAGATCGTCTGCGTGTCGCGGCGCACCGTCCACAGATCCTTCGCTCCGACGAGGACGCGAATCGTGTGATCGCGCTGCTGCTGCCCCAGGGTGAGGCTCTGCAGGAGCACCAAGTCCATGAGCACGCGCTTGTGTTCGTCCTACGCGGCGAGCTGCTGGTGAGCGCGGGCGCGAGCGAGCGAACGCTGTCCGCGCCGAGCCTGATCCATTTCGACCCTGGCGAGCGCCACGAGGTACGCGCGATCAGCGAGTGCCAACTCGTTCTGTGCTTGGCGCCGTGGCCCGGCCCCGGACATCCGAGCCACACCGCCGCGGCATAGGGGTCTGCGTCAGTTGAGCCATGTTTGGTTCATCGTGCGTTGGTTGCACGTGCTGGCGATGGCGTTCTTTGTGGGCGGCCAGATGATGCTCGCGGCCGTGGTGGTGCCGGTTGGACGGCGCTCAGGCGATCGTGAGAGCTTGCGCCTGATCGCGCGGAGGTTCGGCTATGGCACCCTCGTCGCGCTGCTCGTCCTGGTGGCGACCGGCACCGCGATGGCGTTCCATCTTGACCTGTGGGGCGACTCGACATTTCACGTCAAGCTCGCGCTCGTCCTTGCTGTCGGGGTACTGCTGGTGTGGCACATCCGCCGGCCAAACTGGCATGTCCTTGAGGCTGTCATCTTTCTTTTGTCGCTGGCAATCGTGTGGCTTGGTCTGTATCTCTCAAATGGTTACTCCTGAGTCGGTTTCGCCCCGCGATGGCTGACGCTCGCGCCTGGGCGCGGGACGCGACCACGAGATGCGAAGCGCCCGCTCGCGTATCTCCCGAGCGGTCGAGAGCGCCGTTGTTCAGATGAGCCGGTAGCCGACTCCCCACTCGTTTATGACCCAGCGTTCGCCTGCGACGCCCAGCTTGCGGCGCAGGCGACTGGCGTGGCTGTCGAGCGTCCGTGTCGTCCCTGACGAGCGGAATCCCCACACTGCTTTGAGTAGCTCGTGCTTGTTGAACACCCGTCGTGGATCGCGGGCTAGATGCACCAGCAGCTCGTACTCCAGGCGACGCAGCTCAACGGGCTTGCCGTGGAGGCTCGCTGCGTGGGCGGCCGGGTCGATCGTCAGAGCACCTATGCGTAGCGGCTCGGCTTCGGGCTTGCTCTCGGCGCGGCGCAGCAGCGCCCGCAGACGCGCTCGCAGCTCTAGGTAGCCAGCGCTGCGTCGCAGGAAGTCATCCGCGCCAGCCTCGAACGCTCGCAGCAGGTCGGCCTGCGTGGTTCGAGCGCTGAGGACAATCACCGGCAGCCTGTCCGGCCACGGTGAGGGCATCTGCGCATTGTCACGCTCCGGTGGGTCGGCACGGATGCTCTCCAGCAGGTCGATCGTGCCTCTTGGCCCGTCGAGTTCTCCGAGCACCAGCAGCCGCGGCGGGCGTGCTTGGGCCATCCAACAGGCGTGACCTGCGGTGCGGGCAAGCTCTGTTGGATGACCGTCGGCGGCGAGCTGTGCGGCTAGCACCTGTCCCAGGTCTGTGTCGGCCTCGACGACGAGGATCGGCTCCCGGCTGCTGCTCGTCGTGCTCACCTTCGATGTCTCTCGTCAAGCGTGCCGTCCTCATCCTGTCCGTCGCCCTTGGGGCCGCCGGGGGTGTCGAGGAACTGCACGGAGTCGGCAACGATGCTGACGGCCTGGCGCTTGTTGCCGTCGGTGGTTTTCCACTCGCGCCAATCCAATCTGCCTGCGAGGGCCACGCGGGAGCTTTTGCGCAGATTGCGCTCGACGCTTTCTCCACAAGCGCCGAAAACGTGTACGTCGAAGTAGTGGGGGCGCTCCTTGTAGACATCTCCGTCCCTGCGGACGCCGTTGCAGGCGATGCGCAGTCCGCAGACTTTGGCGCCGGAGGGCAGCGCCCGTAGCTGGGGGTCTCGTGTCAGGCGTCCTACGAGGACGACGCGGTTGATGTCAGCGTAGGGCATCGCTGTTCCTGCGTTCGCGGTCTTCTTGTTCGAGTCGTTGCAGGAGCTTTTCGAGGCGGCGTTTGCGTATGCGGATGACCGCGAGCACGGCCCGTAGACCGGCGAGCACAGCCACTGCTAGGGCGTCGATGATGTGGTTGACGGTGAGCAGCGAGGCGATCATGCGGTGATCGCCTCCCTTCCCTCCGGGCGTCCTGCCTGGCGGGATCGGGCGCGGTACGTCGAGGGTGAGACCCGGTAGCGGCGCCGGAAGGCACGAGCGAAGTGGCCGGACTGGCGGTAGCCGACCCTTCGCGCCACGTCGGACACGGGGATCGAAGCTCCCTGCAGAAGCCGCGTAGCGGCGTCAAGGCGCCTGCGGGTGAGGTCGTCGTGGAAGGTGCTTTTGCCGAACTCGGCGTAGGCGCGCTGTACCTGGCGAGGGGAAGCGGCAACGGTCCTGGCGACTTCCTCCAAGGTCAAGGGCCGGTGGTAGCTGCGCATGACTGTCAGCCGCGCGAGCCGGTACATGCGCCGGCGTTCGCTGGTTGTCAGCGGCCGTGGCTTGACGGGCGGTCGGCGTTTCGCCGCGGGCGTCCTGCCGCCGAGGCCGAAGTGCAGTTTGAGTAGTTGGCGCACCCGCTCGCCCTTGATGCCGAACTGCGCGCCGATCTGCGCGAGGGTCAGCCCCTCGACCGCGCGCAGACGGAACATCTCCAGCTCACGCTCGGTCTGGACGTGACTGCCGCGGGCGGCGAACGGTGCCAGGCCGCGGCGGTGAAGCTCGCGGACCAGCTCGTACAGCTCGACGCCGCTTCTGAACTCGGGCTGGCGGAGCAGCTCGCCGAGGTCGTGCTCGGCGAGCTGCTCTACCGTGTGGATGCCGGCCTTGGCCAGGCTCGGGAGGAAAGCCTGGCTCAAGGCCAGCTCGTTGACGCGCATGTGGGGGAATGAGCTCGCGCGTCAGACGGTCATCAGTTCGTCGAGGCGCAGCGCGACCTCCGAGGCGATCGAGCGGCCTGCGCGACGTTCGATCAGCCCGGCCGCGTCCAGACGATCGAGCGCGTCGGTGATCGCCAGTCGCTGCTTGCGCTTGCGCGCGCCGTGGGCGTCGAAGATCTGCTCCTCCGTCCGCGGCCCTTCGCCGTCTGCGGCGCGCACGAGCAGTCCTTCGAGTACGGCTTTCTCGTGGTGGCGCTCGTCGGCGTCGTTTGGATTCTCAGCGCCGCCTTCGGTGATCTCGCAGTAGCGCACGGCGGCGTGCGCTGCGACGGCGAGGTCGTTCCAGCGCTGGATGAGTTTGCAGGCGCGCAGTCGCCGCAGGCTTTCGCGGACATCGCCTGGGACCTTCAGTGCGCGGGCGATCTCGTCTTCGGCCCACGGTCGCTGGCGCTCGGAGTCCAGCATGAGGTTGAGTACGGCTCGGTCGAGGAGCGCGTGCTCCTTCAACCCCTCTGGGGTACGGTGTGCGTGCATGGGGAGTTACTGCTCCTTGTGCCACGGCGTCGGGGGCAGTTACTGCTGTCCGCCGGCGCCAAATGTGTAGTTGTGGACGACAGTACATAGTCTGTGTCAGCTTGCGAGCCCGTGACGCAAAGCTGACACAGAGCGAGTCGAAGATGTAACTCTCGGGTTGGCGGGCGGGTGCTACTCGCCGGCCCACTCGGGCGGGGTGGCGCCGGGCTTCCATGCCTTGGTGACGCCGCCGCCTTGCTGGCGCAGCACCTGGGAGTAGTCGGCGAGCTGGTTCTGGAAGGCGAGCTCGTCGCGCGGGTCCTGCCCGGTGTCGTCGAGTTCGGCTCGCCACACGGCGAGCGCGCACAGGGTCTCGGTGGTTGATTCGTCGGTCCACCATTTGTCTTTGAGCGTGCCGAGCTGGACGGGGTAGCGGCCGTGCAGCGCGACGATCGCGCCCCACATCTGCCGGCGCCACTCGCTGTCGCCACCGTAGGGCTCAAGCCAGGGCGCGCGCTCGCCGTTCTCGCCGCCTACGAGCACGGCGGTTTGGCGCAGGGGTCGGACCTTGCCGTCCTTGGCTGCCTGGGCGACGCCGCCTTGCACCATCTGCGCGGCGAGCGTGGAGGGTGGCGTGTCGGCGCCGGCGGCCAGCTCGCGGAGCTGCTGGTCTACGGGGTCGGGGAGGACGATCTGGCGTCGTTGGCTCATCGTGTTCGCTCCTGTGCTGGTGGGTTGACGATCCGGTTGATCGCGCGGACGATCCCCGGTATGCGGCTGGTGCGGCTGGGTGCGATCGAGCGGTGAAAGTGGGTGCCGTAGTCGCGGTCAGATAGCTCGGAGTGTGCGAGCGATGGCGTCTGTGCGTGGCTGCGGCGCATGTTCTGCGCGAGGCGCTGGATGCGGTCGGTGTCGTGCCCTTCGACGCCGAGGTCCTCGCGGGAGACGAACCACTCGGTGCCTTGGCGGGCACGGGACGCCTCGACGTAGGCGGGCTCCTTGCTGGTCTGCCAGCCGCCGGTCACGACGAGGGTCCTTGTGACGGTCGCGCCCTGGGCGCGGTGGATGTGCTGGGCATAGCCGAGGCGTAGGCGGCCGAGGTCATCGCCGGCCAATGTTCGCTTGCGGCCGGTCACGTCGAACTCGACCAACACGTCGCCGGCCTGGGTGATGTCGAGGACTTCGCCGCGGCTGCCGTTCTCGATCCGCTCGACGCCGGGCTCGTGGTGCTGGTCGATGAGCGCCACGCGGTCGCCCTGGCGGATGCCGTAGTGGACGCCGGGCACCGGGACTTCGAGGTCGCCGAGTTCGCCGCGCTCTGAGCGGAAGTGCTGGGCGCGGGCGTTGAGCCGATTGATCTCCTGGTTTGAGGCATCTGAGATGAGGGCGACCTCGCTCGGATCGTGGGTCTCGGTGAGCGCCGCCCACGCCTGGGCGGCCTGCTCGACAGCCTCATCGCGGGTGTCCTCCATGTGCAGCTGCCCGCGGCGTAGGTAGTGGGCCATCGCGCGGTCGGAGCGCCCGGCCCGCAGGTCCGCCCACGCGCGCTGTTCATCGGGGTCGAGGGTCCGGCGGATGTTCGAGAGCTCGGCGCTTGGGGCGATGTCGCCGAGGCGCGCGAACATGCCGCCAGCGCCGATCGAGGGGAGCTGCGCGGCGTCACCGATCGCCACGAGCTTTGACCCGCTGTGCTCCACGACTTCGGTGAGCCGCTCAAGCCGGTCGGTGTCGGCCATGCCCGCCTCGTCGAAGTAGATCGTCGTGCGCTCATCGACGGCGAGCTGGCCGCGGTCGACGCGGGAGACGAGCGCGTCCAGTGTCAGGGTGTGTCCGGCGAGTGCGGGGCTGTCTTGGCCGAGGCGCTGCGCGGTGGAGCCGGACACGGCGATCCCCAAGGTCTGGTGGCCGCCGTACTGCTCGGCGCGGGCGGCGGCGTCGATGACGACGCCCTTGCCGGTGCCGGCGGGGCCGACGAGGATCGCGGCGCGCTCGGGGCCGGTGATGACCTCAAGGGCGTGGGCCTGCTCGCCGCTGAGGCGTCCGCCGATCCGCTCGGCGATCTGATCGCTGGCGAGCGCGCGGGCCTTGACCCCAACGTCTCGACCACCTTGGGCGGCGAGCGCGGTGAAGCGGCGCTCGATCGCCTGCTCGCGCGCACGCACGGCGAGCGTGGTCATCAGACCGCCCTCGAGGGGGAGCACGCGGCGTTCGGCGATCATCGCCCGCGAGAGGTCGAGGGCCTCGCGGGGTGAGAGTTCGCCGACGGACTGCTCAAGCAGGACTGCCCGAAACTCGCCGGGCTCGAAGGTCGCGGTGCGCTCGGTGAGGCGCTGCTCGACGCGATCCTCAAGCGGCGCCTGCACCGCCTCCGCGATGGAGCGCTGTCCGGGCTGCTGGGCGGTGAAGTCGAAGCGTGCGGCGGTGTCGTTCCATGCCTGCTGCAGATCGGTGCGGGTGACGAGCACCTTGGCCCTGCGGTTCTCCAGCTTGAGTGCTCGTAGCTCGCCGCGCTCGGGCGCGCGGCCCCACTGTGCGCGGAAGCGCTCGGCGGCTCTGGCGACCTCGCGGCTGCGGGCGCTGAAGGAGTCCAGCAGGCCGCGCGGCACACCGGCGATCTCGAAGTAGCGCCCATGTTTGCCGGTGCCCCGCTCGATCGCATAACCGCGCTGCTGGAGTTGGTGCGCAAGCGACGAGCGGTAGTAGGCGCCGAGCTCGCGGGCCGAGCGAAAGACGGGACGCGATGCAACCGCGACGATGCGACCGTCCTCACGGATGGCGCTGGTGATGACCACATGGCTGTGGAGCTGTGGGTCGGGTACGTCTCCCTCGAGGACGCCGCGGGCGGTGGTGTGCCGGTACTCGGCGGCCACCACGTCGCGGGCCGGCTCCTCGACCACCTGCCCGCCGTAGCGGCGGCGCACGGTCGGCACCGTTTCGGTCAGGTGGCCGATCGTCTCGCTGACGGCGGCGGCGTGCGCAGCTTCGATCTCGCGGCGCTGGGTCTCCCCCGCGAGCGCCCACACGGCGGACACCGACTTCGGCGCGGAGAACGTCAGGTCGATCCCGCCGGCGCGGCTGCCGTCGGCACCGGCACGGCGAAGCCACCGGCCAGTGCGGGGATGCTTGCCTTCCATCATCGCGATGAAGTCCCGCGCGTCGACCGTGGCGCCCTCGATCCCGAGTTTGGCGAGCGCGTCGGGGGTGGCGAGCCACCGGCCGGGGGCCTGGGTGGGCTCCCCCTCGGGCGAGAGGTAGTAGTCGCCGCGCTCTGGCTCGATGGTCTTTGACTCCAGGTAGCGGGCGTAGCCGCCGCCCTTGGCGGCGCCGATGCTGGCTGCGGTCATCACAAGGGGTACAGACCCCCAAGCCCTCAGACCGGCCAACGAATTACATGGCGCGGACACAGCGCCGGCACGGCTGTGCATCTAGTCTGTTTGAGCTTGATGCCTGTGCGCCGGCTGCGTGAGTCGGGGGAGCGTCGTCGAGCCGCGAGCGGGCTGCCGCAGGCCGCAGTCCGACGCATAGCGTCGGAACGGAAGCGAGCTGAAGGCGCGAGCAAGCGTCCAGACGGGCGCAGCCCGTAGCGGTAGCTTCTGGGCCGCTGACGTGTGGTGTGGCGTCCGAGCCGGAGGCCAGCTCAGCGGCGAAGGATCGCCGCGAACAGCCGCCGGGCGAGGGAGCGCTTCGTGCGGCTCGGCTCGACAGTCGGGCGCAACGGCAGCAGGCTCACATCGGCACGGGCGTAGCGAGAGCCGCTGCCCTCCCCACACCAGCGGCAGTCGGGGTCGGGCTTGGGGGTGGTGGTCAGCACCCGACCCTCGCGCATGAGCGTGATCCGGTGCTCGGCGAGATATGGGTCGGCCTGGCCGATCACGGACATCAGCAGCGCGTTCAGGGCGCCCGCCGCGGCGGCGGCGTTCAGGGTGGTGACGGACGGGTCGGCGACGTCCTCCTGGCCGAGGTAGTTCTGCTCAGCGCGCTGCTCGGGCGTCGCGGTCTCCTGTTGAAGCAGGACGGGGTCGATCAGCCCGGCGCAGGAGAGGCATCCGTGACGAGGCAGGACGGGACGCACGGCGGTGTAGATCTGCTCGATCTCACCCCCGGCGCGGAGCTCGACCTTCGCGCCGATCTGGATCAGCTGGATCAGGAAGCTCTGCGCGATCGCGTTTGCGACCAAGCGTGCGGTCGCGGTGTCGGTCGCGAGCAGCAGGTAGTCGCAGTCGAGCAGCCGCCGGGCGACGTGGGAGTGGCTGATGTCGCCGTCGATCGCGTTGAAGTGAATGCTCGGGTCGATCCGCTGCGCATGATCGCGTGCGACGTGCACCTTCTTGCGCTTCTCGCGCGCGTCGCGCTCTGAGGCGCCCATGATCCGTGAGAGGTTGTGGCGCTTGACGATGTCGGGGTCGACGGCCGTTATCTGCCCGACCCCGAGGTGCGCGAGCTGCTCGATCAGGATCGAGCCGCCGCCGCCGGCACCGAGCACGCCGACGTGAAGGCTGCGCAACCGGGCCTGTCCGGTGGCGCCGAACAGCAGCACCTGACGATCGAAGCGCTCGAGATCGCCACTGCGGCCCTCGGGCGGGCGCGGGCGCAGGGTCCGCATGCTGGCGCCGATCACCTGCACGCGGGTGAGCTCTCGGCGGTTGCCGTCGGCGTACCAGCTCTCTCCGGCGGCGCTGGCCTCGCCGAGCGCGACGCCGGTCACGCTGGTGGCGCCGGTGATGTCGAGCAGATGCGGGAAGACGCGCTCGTGTGCAGCCAAATCGTCGCCAGACAGAGCGTTGCGCTCGTGCGCGCCGGGGTGGCTGTGCACGGTGACCAGCGCCAGACGCTCCTGCGCGGCGCGGTTGCCGAGTCGCGCGAGCGCTCCTGCGGCGAACTGTCGGTAGCCGTGGGTCCCGGGCGGGAACTCGTCCGGCTCGAGCAGATGGGTCTCGCGGACCGCGAGGGTGCTTTGGCCGGCGGAGTGGTGCTCGCCGGCGAGCAGGATCGCGCCGTGCTCGTCGTGGTCGCCGGGGAACAGGTGCGCGTGCAGGCGTTTGTAGTCGCCTGCAGAGATGCGCAGCTCGCTCAGTTCGCCGCGAGCCATGCCTGTGCCTGCAGCGCCGAGCCGAGCGCGGTGTCGAGCTTGGGGTTCCAAGCGGTGTGGCGCAGCGAGACCTGAATTGCCGCTTCGCCGCGCCACGCGACGTCTTGAAGACCGCCGATCATGCCGCCGGTCGGGCGTGCGCCGGTGAGGTAGAAGGGGTAGATCGCTGCGTCCGGGTAGTGGTAGGGGATCAAGAACCACAGCGCCCCGGGACGGGGGCTCCAGCGCTCTGAGAGTGTCACGTCGGTGATCGCTACGATCACACCGGCGGAGTCCTCGTGAACTTGGACGCGATCGGGGAACGCGGCTTGCAACTCTGCGACGGCACCGGCGATCTCGGCGGGCATCGTCGCGACGCTCACGAGACGTCCTGTCCCGAGATAGCCGTGAAGCGCTCGTCGTGTTTGACCTTGACGGTCTGTCCGTCGGTGATTTCGGTGCCGTCGGGCCCATAGAGCTTGAAGTCGGCAGGGACTTCCGCGGCGTGCTTGATCTGGGCGCCGCTGACCTCGTGGCCGGGCACCTCGACGGCCCTGTTGTTGACGAAGATCTTGACGGCCTTCGGTGCGGTCGTGAACTGCTCGTTCTCCTGAAGCGCCACTCGCTCGTCGTTTGCGATGAGCTCACCGCCGGGGCCATGCAGCTGCAGGCCCTCGGGCAGTCCGGCAGCGACCTTGATCTGATGGCCGGTCGCGTGGTCTTTCTGGAGCGTCACCGGCTGGTCGTTGACGAGGATCGTGACGGCCTGTCTGGCGTTCGGCTCTGGGCTGAGGGTGCTGTCGGTCATGCGCGGCTCCTTAGTTCAATGAACTCATTGAACTAATGTAGCACGGCCGATCTCCGGACTCGTCACGGGCCGCCTCGGCAGCTAGGAGCAGGCAGCGAGCTCGTCGGACTGCGGTGTGGCGAACACGACGGGACGCTGCGGGGCTCCGTCAGGGCGCACGCGCACGACCGCGCCGGTGGCCTGCAGCGCGACGAGACGCTGATGAAGGTTTGGAAGCTTGAGTTCCAGCTGCTCAGCGAGCTCAGAGGCCGTGAATACCTCTAGCTCTTGCGCCGCCTTAAGTGTCTCGTCGAGATGCGCACGCCCGCCGATCAGCCGCAGCGTTCCTTTCTCCACCGCAACCAGCATCATGTCGCGACGCTCGAGCACCAGCCCGAGCGTGTCCTGCACGTCCTCGTTCAGGTTGGTCAGGACCACGAAGCGATCGGGATGGTCGGCGTTCCACGCGCGCAGCGCAAGGGCAAGCTCGTCGAGAAACGGCGAGGAGGCGACCTGCACGCCGGTGAACTCAACGAACAGGTCCTGTGCGCCGTCGCCTGCACGCTCGCGCAGTTGCTCGGCGACCTCACGACCGAGCGCACGCGTACCAAGGACCTTTCCAGGCACCTTGAACGCCAGCGCATCCCGTTTCACTGACATCGCTGAAACAATACCTCTCTTGCTACCCGTCCTGGCCTGAACCGGACGGACGATCGACCGACCGCTCGCCCGCGATGCGCACGATGACCGTCGTGCCCGGCAGATAGCGGCCCACGACGGTGCGGTGTTGCATCGAGGTCCACAGCAGCCTTCCGGTGCCGGCGAGAATCTGCACCTGGGCCTGCACGCGCGCGGCGCGCGCTCGTTGAAGGATGTACCCGAGAAATCCAGGCTCGGCGTCCAGAGCACGCCGAGGAATCGCCCGCAGGAAATCTCGCGGGTCCTCGCTCTCGGCGATGCCGCGTCCAGTGTCGAGGACGGCGAGCTCGACGAACCGGCCGCGAGCAGTGCTCGTCAGCGCCACTACCGGCGGATCGCTCGGTGCCTGGGCGTGAACCACGGCGTTGTCGGCGAGCTCCATCGCGGCCGCCGTTATGAATGCGCTGCGCCTGCGGGAGATCCTCGCCCGTTCGCACGCATCCAACGTCCAGCCGCCGAGCGCGACCGCGGCGTGGGAATCCTCGACGGTTGTCGCCGGCACCAGTGCGTAGTTCGCCGGCGGCCGCTCATCGACCTGCCCGGTGAGTTTCACGCGATCGGGCAGTGGGTCGAGGAGCGCCGACAGTCGCGCTGCCAGGTCGGGCGCGCTCGGCAGCACGAGCGTGACCGTCCCCTGTTCGTGCTCGCGATGGTGCCTGGCGATGCGCAGCCTGACGGCGGCTGCGGTGACCGTGTCCAGGCGCTGAACGGAGCCAGCGTGCACGCAGAGCTCGCTGTCCACATCTGCGGAGGTGCTCGGCGCGAGCAGCTGCTCGACCGCGTTTTCGCGAGTCAGGTCGCCGCTGAGACTGAGCCATTCCATCGCACGGTCCGCCTCCTGCGGTGCCGGTCGGGGTGGCGACTATCGCCACGGGTCCAGCGAGCAGCAAAGCACGGGCCGCGGACAGCAAGACCCTACCCGCGCGATCGGCAACGACATCACGCAGGACAGTTTGTAGCTGATGGTGAGGATGGAAAGACGAGCGAGATGCCCGTACACACGAAGCGCACCGCCGCAGTCGTTGATGTGCAGGCGGACGGCCTCCGTTGCAAATCGAAGCGGCGGCCGATACTGCAGTGGTACTGCAAATCGGTGTCCGCCTGACCCGCTACTGTCCGTGTCTGGCCGTGCGCTTCCCGCCACAGCCTGAGGCTGGAGACGGCTGCCAGAGCCAAATATCGCTCCGGTGCTTGTAAGCGGCGGACGGGGGTCGAACCCGCGACCTCAAGCTTGGGAAGCTTGCGCTCTACCAACTGAGCTACCACCGCGCTGACTCGGATATTACGCCGCCCGGGGCGACGCCGGCCACCACCTGCGGCGCCCGCCCGCCCTCCCTCCCTCTACCCTTTGCAGCCAATGAGGCGCGTGATCGTCCCACTCCTGGCATCCCTGGCCGGCGCGGCCGTGATCGTGCTGCTCGTCTACGGCGTCACCCACCAGGCGGCGAGCCGCACGCTCGATGAAGCGGTGGCGCACGAACAGCTGCCGTCGGCGCCCGCCGCGAACACGAGGCTGCCACTGCTGAAGGGCAGCGGCAAGAGCTCGCTGGCGTCCTATCGTGGCAAGGTGGTGCTGCTGAACTTCTGGGCCTCGTGGTGTGAACCGTGCAAGGCGGAGGCGCCGCAGCTTGAGCAGACCCAGCATCAGATCGAAGGGCACGACGGCACGGTGCTGGGCGTCACCTATCTGGACGCCTCGCCCGACTCGCTGCGCTTCGTGCAAAAGCAAGGCCTCACCTACCCCAGCCTGCGCGACACCACCGGCGACTTCGCACACGCCTACGGCACCGACCAGCTGCCCGAGAGCTTCCTCGTCAACCGCAAGGGTCAGATCGTGGCGATCTCGCGCGGGCAGGTCACGGGGGCGTTCCTCCAGAAGGCCGTGAAGCTGGCGCAGAGCACATGACGCGGTCCCGGCGCCGAGGTGACCATGCCGCCCTGAGGGGACTCGCCGCGGCTGCTCTGGCGCTGGCGGCGCTCGTGGCACCAACCGGTGTCCAGGCCGCGCCGGCTGGCGCCCACACGGCCGGTATCCCCGCCGCCACTGTCACGCCCATCGCTACTATCACCCCCCGCACGACCCTGCCCGCGGTGGAAAGCCAGGTGATGTGCGTCACCTGCAAGATCCCCCTTACGGTCGCGCAGTCCCCGCAGGCCGACCGCGAGCGCGCGTACATCGAAGAACTGATCGCCCAGGGCCAGACCGAGGCGCAGGTCAAGCAGTCGCTCGTGGCCCAGTACGGGCCGTCCGTGCTGGCATTGCCGAGCACCAACGGCTTCGACCTCACGGCCTACCTCGTGCCGATCGCCGTGGTGCTGTTCGTGGCCGGCCTGCTCGCGCTGATGCTGCCGCGCTGGCGCCGCCGCGTGCGCGTCTCGGCCGCCGCTGCAGCCGGTGGAGCGGAAGGGGCCAGCGATATAACGCCCGCGGATGCGGCCCGCCTGGAGGCAGATCTAGCCAGGTTCGACTGAGAGCTACATCTCTGCGGGCGCACCCACACCCAGCAGATCCAGCGAGCGCGCAATTGTGCCCTGCGTGGCCACACACAGCGCGATCCGCGCCGATTCGAGCTCGCGCGGCTGCACGTCGAGCACGTGGCAGTCGCGGTAGAAGGCCGTGAACTCCTGCGCGAGCTCAAGCGCATAGGCAGCCACGCGATGCGGGGCGCGACGGCGCGCGGCCTCCCCCACCTCGCCGGGGAAGGCAAGCAGCCGCTTGATCAGGCCGCGCTCTGAGGCGTGCGCAGGGAGCGCCGTGGCCGCCGATCCGGTCGCAGCCGCCGACCCGACCCCAGCCGCCGATCCGGTCGCCCCCTCGACCCCGACTCCCTGCTGATCGAGCGCCGCGGCGACCCGCTCAGCCCCCGCCTTCTCCAGCATCGAGGCGATGCGCGCATGCGCGTACTGCACGTAGTACACCGGATTCTCGCTGGACTGCTCCACGGCCAGATCGAGATCCAGGTCAATGGTTGTGTCGTGCGAGCGCGACAGCAGAAACCAGCGCGCCGCGTCCACGCCGATCTCCGCCACGAGGTCGTCGAGCGTGACGAACTCCCCCGCGCGCTTTGACATCTGCGCGCGCTCCCCCCTCCGCACGAGATGCACCAGCTGCATGATCAGCATCTCCAGATGCTCCGGGTCTCCGCCAAGAGCCTCGTATGCGGCCTTCATGCGCGCCACATAGCCGTGGTGGTCGGCGCCCCATACATCGATCTGGCGCTGGAAGCCGCGCTCGCGCTTGTCCTGGTGATAGGCGATATCCGAAGCGAAGTAGGTGTGCTCGCCGCTGGAGCGCACGAGCACGCGATCCTTGTCGTCGCCGTATGCCGTGGTGCGCAGCCACAGCGCACCCTCACTGCGATACGTGTGCCCGCCGCGCTCCAGTAGCTCCAGCGTATGCGCCACCGCACTTGGCCCGCCCCCCGGCTGCCCCGCGTGCAGCGTGCTCTCGTACACCCAGTGGTCGAATGTCTCCACCCCGAAAGCCCCCAGCGACGCCTGTATCTCGCCCACCATCGCCTCCACCGCGCGATGCCCGAGATCGCCCGGATCGGCCTGCGCCGCGTCGGTGAGCCGCGCGACCAGGTGCTTCACGTACTCCCCCCGGTAGCCGTCCTCGGCCACCTCCTCGCCGCGCGCGAGCGCCTGGATCGACTCCCCCAGCTTGCGCACCTGCGAGCCGGCGTCGTTGACGTAGAACTCGCGTGTCACCTCATGGCCGTGCAGCACGAGCACCCGTGCGAGCGCATCGCCGTAGGCGGCATTGCGCGCGTGGCCCACGTGCATCGGCCCGGTGGGATTGGCCGAGACGAACTCCACGAGGATGCGCTCCGGTTTGTCGGCGTCCGCCGCGCCACCCACGATGCCCCCTGCCGCGCCGCCCGCGCCGAAGCCCTCACCTGCGTCGAGCACGCCCCGCAGCGCCGCAGCGAACCAGCGCGGGTGCAGGAACAGGTTGAGAAAACCCGGCCCCGCCACCTCGAAACGCTCAAGACTCTCCCCCAGGCGCCGTGCAAGCTCCGTCCCAAGCTCCTGCGCGACCTCGCGCGGAGGGCGACCCAGCGCGGGTGCCAGCAGCAGTGCGGCATTGGTGGAGTAGTCGCCCAGCTCCGCCCGCGGCGGACGCTCCAGCGCGATCTCCTGGCGCAGCGAGGTCCCCTCGCCGGCGAGGGCCACGGCCGCATCGAGCACGAGCGCGCGCAGTTGCTCAGTAGTGGTAGGGCTCACCGGCGAGGATCTTATGCGCCCGGTAGAGCTGCTCGAGCAAGACCACCCAGGCGAGCTGGTGCGGCAGCGTCATCGGCCCCAGCGACAGGCGCCCATCGACCCTCTCCAGCTCCGGCGCCCCAAAGGGTCCGCCAATCACGAACGCCAGATCGCTGCCAGCCTGGCGACGCTGCTCAAGGAAGGCACTGAAACCGAGGCTGTCGAACGCCTGCCCGTCGGCGGCGAGCAGCACCACGAACGCGCCCCGCGGCACGCGCCGCGCAACGCTTGCGGCATCCCGCGCCTGCACCAATTCCAGGCGCACACGGCGGGAGAGCAGCTTCTCGTAGTGAGCCACGTCGTCCGCGTAAGGAGCCCGCAGGCGGGCCTCGCCGAGGACGGTCAGGAGCACTTGCGCGATACTAGCCCCGTGAACGACAACGACCAGGGCGCCGAGCGCCACATCAACATCCATCTCTCCCCCGAGATCATGGGGGGCGTGTACGCGAACTTCGCGAACGTCAGCCACAGCGACTACGAGTTCACGGTCACCTTCGCGCGAGTCGACCACGAGGTCGAGTCCGAGGAGGTGCCGGGCGTGGTGGTCTCCCGCGTGAACCTCAGCCCGCGCTTCATGCGCGAGCTGATCGACGCGATGGAGGACAACTACTCGAAGTGGCGCACACGCGAGGGCATCAAGAACCTCCCCGAGTACGGCGGCACCGAAAGCGGAGAGGGCGAAGGGCAGCCGGGTTAGACACTCCCCCGACAACCGCGGGAGGACCCTCGTTTGGGGCCCTCAAGACTCGGCGGCCGCGCCTGTGGGTCCGTGCTGTGCGAGCCGCGCATAGGCCCGCGCGATCCCGATGCGCTCCACCGTCGGCGGATGGCTGGCAAACAGCCGCACGAGCCAGCGCGGCGGATCGGGGTCGGCGAGGTTCTGCGCCACGATGCGCCGCTCGAAGCCAATGAACGGCTCCGGCGCCCCGGTGAGGCGCAAAGAGAACGCGTCCGCGCGGCGCTCGATGCTCCGCGAGAGCGCGCTTGCGACGCTGCCCAAGGCCGTGCTCACCACACCCAGCGACAGCGCCAGCGCGGGCAGCGTGCTCGCATCGGCCGGTGCCCCTCCCCGCAGGCGTCGCGTCATCTGCGCCGCGGCGAGCAGCCCCGCGGGCGCCACCAGCGCCAGATACAAGAATCCGCGCGGCACGTCGCGATGACGCACGTGGGCCAGCTCGTGGGCCACCACCAGCCGCGTCTCATCGCGCGTGAAGCGCTCAAGCAGCGTGTCGAACAGCACCACGCGCTTGGTCGGCCCGATGCCGGTGACATAGGCGTTGGCGGCAGTCGTGCGCCGCGAGGCGTCCACGGAGAACACCTCCCCCACGTCCACCCCCGCGCGGCGCGCCAGCTCGAGCACGTCCTCGCGCAGCTCGCCGCTCGGCAAAGGCGTGTAGCGATTGAAGAGCGGTTCGAGCACGACGGGCGCCAGCAAGGTCATGCCGCCGGCCCCCGCCACCACAAGGCCGGCGCCAGGCAGCCACCAAGCGCGCGGCAAGCGTCGCATCAGCGCCACCCCAGCCGGTGCCGCGACGGCCGCGAGCCCCACCTCGATGGCGCTGGTCTTGGCCACGTCGCCGATCCATCCCCGCCACGACTGCGTAGCCAGCCCGACGGCCACGGCTCGGCGTCGCGCGAGCGCATTGAGTGGCAGCGGCGCCAACCCGACCACAGCGGAGAGCCCGGCCCCGACAAGCGAGGACTCAAGCAGCGGCCACGCCGAGAGACCCCGCGCCGCGCGTGGCGCCCCAGATCCGCGCGGCGGATGCGCCACGAACGCCACCAGCACCCCAGCCTGCACCAGACCCGCGAGCGCGTGCAGCGCCAGTTGCGGGCGCCCGAAGCGTCGGGCTCGCGCGATATCTTCGGAGGAGAAATACTCCTGCACATCGACCGGGTCCGGCTCGATCAGGCCTTCGCTGGGGCGCAACACGAGCACGGCGGCGCGGGCCACGACGAGCGCCCCCGCCAGCGCGAGCGCCCCCGCCAGCGCGAGCGGCCAGCGGGCGCCGGGCACACGCCGCCCGGGTCCGCCGAACAGGCGGCCGGGATGCGTCCGTCGGTGCGCGGTGTTCGTCTTCACACCCAGCAATGATGAAGGTCGCGGTGATCTCCGACATCCACGGCAACAAACAGGCATTCGAGGCCGTGCTGGAGGCGGTCGCCGACAGCGAGGCGGCGGAGCTGTGGTGCCTGGGCGACCTCGTCGGCTACGGCGCCGACCCCGACGCGTGCGTGCAGCTGGCGCGTCGCCACGCCGCCGTGTGCCTCGTCGGCAACCACGACCTGGCGGTGCTGGGGCAGGTGCCGATGCACGAGCTCTCGCGCGGCGCGAGCCTCGCCGCGCAGTGGACGCAGGAAGTGATCGACCCCGAGAACCTCGCCTTCCTCGCCAGCCTCCAGCCGACCGCCAAGGAGGACGCGGTGGGCCTCTACCACGCCAGCCCGCGCGACCCTGTCTGGGAGTACGTGCTCAGCGCGCTGCTCGCAGAGCTGTGCCTGGACCGCCAGCCCGAGCGCGTATGCCTGATCGGCCACTCGCACGTGGCGCTAGCGTTCGTGCGCCACGAGGGCGAGTTAGCCACGGGCGAGCCGCGGCGCGCCGGCACCAGGCTCGACATCTCAAGTGGCGAGTGGCTTTTGAACCCCGGCAGCGTGGGTCAACCGCGCGACGGCGACCCGCGCGCGGCATGGCTGCTGCTCGATCTCGACAACTGGAGCGCACGCTACGAGCGCACCCCCTACGACGTCGCCGGTGCCGCCGCCGCGATCCGCAAGGCGCGCCTGCCGAACTCACTGGCGGAGCGCCTGGAGTACGGTCAGTGACGATGCGCTCGCCCAGCCGCCAGCCCAAGCGCCCCGCAGGCCGCCCCGCGCGCCTTGTGCCGCGCCTGCTCACAGCCGCCCTGCTGGGCCTCGCCTGCACCGCGCTCGTGGCCTGCGGCCGCAGCGGCAAGGGCCTCATCCCAGCTGCCGACGCCGGCCCCCTGCAGAACGACTTTGAAACGATCGCCCGCGAAGCCGAAGCCGGCAACGGCAACTGCGTGGCCACCAACGAAGCGATCGCCAAGACCGAAGCGGACTTCGCCGCGCTGCCCGGCAGCGTCGATCCGGGCCTGCGTGCGCGCCTGCGCGAAGGCGTCGAAAACCTCGCCAAGCGATCGCGCGAAATGTGCCGCGAACCGAGCGCGGGCACGACCGCGACCGCGACCACCACGACGAGCACGACGACGCGGCCCACCACCAGCAGCACCTCCACGACGAGCACCAGCACGAGCACCACGACCTCGACACCGAGCAGCAGCTCGACCAGCCCCACCGCCACGATCCCCAATCCGGGCGGCGGCACCCCTGCTCCCAGCGAAGGCACCGGCGCACCCGGCAGCGGCAATGGCAACGGCCAGGGCAACGGAGAAAGCAACGGCGGCGCGGGCGCGGGTGGAACCGGCGCCGGCAATGGTCAGGGCAACGGCGTTGGCAACGGCCAGGCCAACCAGGGGAGCGGCCAGTGAGCGCCTACCGACAGGCGCGGCCGCCGAGCGGCGCCACCATCGGACGGAGCGACCGGTGAGCGCCACGGAGATCGCCGGGCGCTACCGCCTGGAATCGCGCCTGGGCTTCGGCGGCATGTCCACGGTGCACCGCGCCACCGACGAGCGCTTGGAGCGCCGCGTCGCGGTGAAGCTGCTCGCCGAGCACCTCGCGGAGGACCCCACCTTCGTCTCGCGTTTCCAGCGCGAGGCGCAGGCCGCCGCGCGCTTGGTGCATCCCAACATCGTGCAGGTGTTCGACAGCGGCCTGGATGAGGCAAGCCACCAGCACTTCATCGTGATGGAGTACATCGAGGGCCAGTCCTGCGCGGAGATCCTGCGCGACGATGGCTGGGTGGACGTCGAGGAGGCCGCCTCGATCATCGAGCAGGCCTGCGAGGGCTTGCACTACGCGCACCGCCACGGCGTCGTGCACAGGGACGTGAAGCCCGGCAACCTGCTGCGCGCGCGCGAAGGCGAGGTGAAGCTGGCCGACTTCGGCATCGCCAAGGCCACCGAGCAGTCCTCGATCACGCAGGTCGGCTCGGTGCTCGGCACGGCTGCCTACCTGGCACCCGAGCAGGCGCGCGGCGAGGAGGCTGGTCCGCGCGCGGACCTCTATGCGCTGGGCGTCGTCGCCTACCAGCTGATCGCCGGCCGCCTGCCGTATGAGGCCACCTCGCTGACCGAGCTGGCGCTCAAGCAGCAGCAGGAGGAGCCCCCCACGCTCGACACGCTCGTCGCCGACGTCACGCCTGAGCTGGCCGACGCCATCGCCATCGCCTTGGCGCTGGACCCGCGCGACCGCTATGCCACGGCCAAGGACATGGGCATCGCGATCGCCGACGCGATGCGCGGCATCCCCCCCGCGGAGCCGGCCACCAGCGTGCGCGGCGCCGCGCCGGCCACGCAGGCCACGAGCCTGCTGCCCGCAGGGGGCGGCGGTCGCGGCGACGGCCGCACCACGGTCACCCCGCGCCAGCCGCGCCAGGGTCCGCCCCGCCAGCAGGCGCCGGTGGCCGCGCCCCCCGCTCGCAGCTCCACGAACGCCAGGCGCGCGTGGGCCGTGCTCGGAGCGCTCGCGCTCGTGGCCATCATCGTCGCGGCGATCGTCGTGGCCACGGCCCCCTCCACGACCACGATCAAGCTGCACAACGTGGTCTACAAGGACGTCGGCCAGTCGGCTGCGGCGCTGAAGGAACTGGTCGCCGAAAACATGCATTAAAGGCGAAAGGCCCGCTTACGCGAGCCCCTCGGCCAAACCGTTGTCCTTTCGGACGGGCAGCTGTCACCTATCCCGTCAGACTAGCAGTCACGACCGTCGCCTTACAACTACGGCTCCGGCGGCCGGACTCGAACCGGCACCTGGCAGGTGACAGCTGCCTGTGCTGCCCTTACACCACACCGGATAGCCATCGTCAACCCTACTCACGCACGGAGACGTTTTTTTCAGCCCGCCAAGAGGCGGCTACCTCGCCCAGTCGCCCCTCCAGAAGGGCGCCGCGCAAGTCCGCCATCAACTGCTGAACAAACGCAAGGTTGTGCAGCGTGAGCAACCGCATCCCCGTGAGCTCCTTCGCGCGCACCAGATAGGACAGATAGGCACGCGAGAACCCGCCCGCGCACGCCGGACAAGGGCAGCCCTCAAGCAGCACCGCGGGGTCCTCGCGCATCGGCCCCTTCAGCAGATCGAGGCGCCAGCGATTCGCCGGATCGGGCACGAGCGCGGAGCCGTGGCGTCCCAGGCGCGTGGGCATCGCGCAGTCGAACGTGTCGATCCCCAGTTCCACGCCGCGGATCAGGTCGTCGATCTCGCCGATGCCCAGCAGGTGCCGCGGCCGCGCCTCGTGCGGGCCGCCCAGCTCATCGAGCGCCCAGCCCACCACCTCGTACATCTGCGCCTTGTGATCTCCCAGAGACCCCCCGATGGCGATGCCCTCGCACGCGCTCGCGGCCACGACCCGCGCCGACTCGCGGCGCATGTCCTCGAACACTCCCCCCTGCACGATCCCATACACCAACTGCCCCGCGGGCCCATGCTCCGTGTGCCAATCGAGGCACCGCTCAAGCCAGCGATGCGTGCGCAGGGTGGAGTTCTCGGTGTAGCTGCGCTCGACGTGAAAAGGCGTGCACTCATCGAACACCAGCGCGATGTCCGACCCCAGCGCGGCCTGCACCCCCATCGACCCCTCGGGCGAGAGGAAGCGCTCGCTGCCATCCACATACGAGCGAAAACGCACGCCTGCCTCCTCGATCGAGAGGATCGAGCCAGAGGGAGAGGAGGAGGGGGAGGAGGGGCCGCGTTGTGAGGGGAGGGCTCCGGATGGCCGGGACGAACGGGGTGAGCGGGGCGGGCGGGCCTTAATCTCGTCCGCCACGGTGCCGTGCCCCATCGAGAACACCTGAAAGCCGCCAGAGTCGGTGACGATCGGCCCCTGCCACCCCATGAACGCGTGCAGGCCGCCGAGCCGCTCGATCAACGCCTCGCCCGGGCGCAGGTGCAGATGGAACGTGTTGCCCAGCACCATGTCAAACCCGAGTCCCGCCACCTCCTCCGGTAGCAGCCCCCTGACGGTGGCCTTGGTCGCCAGCGGCACGAACGCGGGCGTGCGCACATCGCCGTGCGCGGTGTGCAGGAGCCCCGCGCGCGCGGTGCCGCCGGGCTGGCGTGCTTGGATGGTGAAGACGGGCGCGGCCACCGCGGCATCCTAGAGGCCGGCCCCGCCCTGTACACGCCCCCGCACCACCGTGGCCTCCACCGACACCATCACCACACTGGCCTCCCTCACGGACGCGGTCCGCACGGCGGGCTACCCCGCGATGTTCCTGCTGATCGCGGCGGAGTCAAGCGGCGTGCCCGTGCCGGGCGAGACGGCGCTGATCGCCGCCGGGGTCCTCGCCAGCCAGGGTCATATGGCGATCGAGCTGGTGATCCCGCTGGCGGCGCTGGCGGCGATCGTCGGCGACAACATCGGCTATCTCATCGGGCGCAGAGGCGGGCGCTGGCTGTTGCAGCGCCCCGGTGCCTTCCAGCCACAGCGGCTGCGGGCGCTGGAGAACGGCGAGCTGTTCTTCGCCAAGCATGGCCCCAAGGCGGTGTTCTTCGGCCGCTTCCTGCTGGGCCTGCGCGTCTGGGCCTCGTGGCTGGCCGGCGCCACGCACATGCGCTGGCGCTCGTTCGCGCTGTGGAACGCCTGCGGAGGCATCGTCTGGGCCACCGCCGTCGGCCTGGCCGCCTACTTCCTGGGCACCGCCGCGGGCAACGCCGTCAAGGCGTTCGGACTGTATGGCCTGGCTGCGGTACTGATCGCAGTGGTGGCCCTCCTGGTGGGCCGCCGGCGCCACAGCATGGCGCGATCCGATCCCACATCTCCGCCAGAGCGCTGAGCTCCGGTTCGGAGAAGCGCGAGAGGAACTGTTCGCGCACGACCTCCAGGTGTGTGCCGCGAGCCGCACGCAGCTTTTCCAGGCCCGCCGCGGTGATGCACGCGTAGGCTCCGCGCGCGTCGTGTTCGCAGGTGCAGCGCCCCAGCAGGCCGTCGCGTTCCAGGCGATCCGCCAGACGCGTGAGACCGCTGCGCGAGAGCTGCGAGCGTTCGGCCAGATCGCACATACGCATGCGCCCCTCGGGCGCCTCCTGCAGGTGGTGCAGCACCTCGTAGCTGCTCAGCGGCATGCCGTGCGCCGCTTCCAGTTCGGCGTCGAGGCGCTTGGCGAGCGAGGAGTGAGCGCGCATCAATCCACGCAGGGCGCGCAGCTCCCCCTCCGTGAGGCTTGGATCCGTGGCGGTCGCGGTGGACATACGCTTTGCTTCCTCCCACGCGAACATAGCAGCGCGCAGAGCCAAAACCCGCCTCAGCGCGGGTCGCGGCCGCGCGGGCGCTTGGCTCAGGCGCGCCGCCTCAGCGCCGGGTCGCCCTCCAGGCCCAGACCATTGCCAGTGGCTGCAACGGCAGGCGCGCGTAGAGCGCCCAGCGCGGGATCTTGTGGAACTGCTCGGGATTGCGAGCCATGAAGAGGTTCGCCGGGAACACCGCCGCCAGCAGCGCGATCAGCCCGAGGCCGGAGAGGCGGCGCGTGGGCGCCAGCAGCACCCCCAGGCCGCCGGCCAGCTCGGCCACGCCGCTGACCTTCACCACGGTGTCGGGGTCACCGAAGCCGGGGGGCACGATGCGGCGGTAGGGCTTGGGCATCACGAAGTGGTTGACGCCCGCCTGAATGAAGAACAGGCCCAAAAGCGTGGTCGAGCGGCTGCGAGAGCGCACCGGATCTGGGAGGTCGTCTGCCATTGCGCGGCCCATCAAATCAAAAAAATCATCCGCGATGGCAACTCAGGGCCGATCGTTGAGCAGCGACGAGCCGGTCATGGCGGCAGGTGGCGCGAGTCCGAGCAGGTCGAGCACGGTCGGCGCGACGTCGGCGAGGATGCCGCCCGTGCGCAGATCTAGGCCGGGGACGGTCACGATCAGCGGCACCGGGTTGAGCGAGTGCGCCGTGTTTGGACTGCCGTCGGGCTCGAGCATGTGGTCGGCGTTGCCGTGGTCGGCCGTGATCACGCAAGCGCCGCCCGTGGCGTGCACGGCCGTGAGAACCTCCTTCAGGCAGGAGTCCACGGTCTCCACCGCGGTCACGGCGGCGGGGATCACGCCGGTGTGTCCGACCATGTCGGCGTTGGCGAAGTTGATGATGCCGAAGCGGAACCCAGCCGCGCCCGGCTCCTGCCCGGCGGCCCCGGCCTCCTGCCAGGCCGCCACGAACGCCTGCGCCGCCGCGGGGGCGCTCATCTGCGGCTTGTGGTCGTACGTCGGCACCTCGCGCGGCGAGGGCACCAGCTCGCGGCGCTCACCCGCGTACGGCCTCTCCTCACCCCCGTTGAAGAAGTACGTCACGTGCGCGTACTTCTCCGTCTCCGCCACGTGCAGCTGGCGGATCGCGTGCTCGGCCAGCACGCCCGAAAGCGTCGCCGCGGGCCGCTCGGGCGGGAAGGCCACGGGATGGGGCCAGCCCTCCTCGTATTCGGCCATGCACGTGTAGCGGGTGACTACGGCCCCCCCGCGCCGGTCGATCTCCGCGCAGTCCGGCTCCGTCAGCGCGAGCGTGATCTGGCGCATGCGGTCGGGGCGGAAGTTGAACGCGATCACCGAATCGCCCGGCCGGATCGTGGCCTCGTTGCCGACGGTGGTGGCTGTTATGAACTCGTCGGTCTCGCCGCGCTCGTATGCCGCACGCGCGGCCTCAGTGCCGGTGTCGAAGTGGTGCGCGGCGGTGCCGTGCAGGAGCAGGTCGTACGCCTGCTGGATGCGATCCCAGCGACGATCGCGATCCATCGCGTAGTAGCGTCCGATCACGCTGCCCACCCTGCCCGCGCCCGCCTGCGTCATCCAGCCCTGCACCATCTCCAGGTAGCCCGCTCCCGCCGTGGGCAGCGTGTCGCGGCCGTCGGTGAAGGCGTGCAGCACAAGGTCCTCCACGCCGAGCTGCGCGGCCATGTCGATCAGCGCACGCAGGTGCGCGAAGCCCGAGTGCACCCCGCCGTCGGAGACTAGGCCGATGAGGTGCACGCGGGGGGCACCGCTCATCGCCTCGCGCAGCACGGGGTTGGCGGCGAAGGTGCCGTCGGCGATGGCGTCTTCGATGCGCGTCAGGTCCTGGCGCACGACGGCGCCCGCGCCGAGGTTGAGGTGGCCGACCTCCGAGTTGCCCATCTGCCCGTCGGGTAGCCCCACCGCGCGGCCACATGCGGTCAGCTGAGTGTGCGGGTACGTGGCCCACAGCTCGTCGAACACGGGCGTGTTTGCGAGCGACACGGCATTGCCGGGGTCGGGGGGCGCCAGGCCCCATCCGTCGAGCACCACGAGGCAAACGGCACCGGCCGGCAGCGCGGTGGGGCCGGGCGGCAGGCCGCTCATGATCCAGTGGCGGCCAGCACGATCCGCGCGAAGCTCTCCGCCTCAAGCGAGGCACCCCCCACGAGCGCGCCATCCACGTCGGGCAGTGCCAGCAGCTCGGCCGCGTTCTCGGGCTTAACGGAGCCCCCATAGAGGATGCGTACCTGCTCGGCCGCCTCGGCGCTGCGGTCCCCCACGAGCGCGCGGATGAAGCCGATCGCCTCCTGCGCCTGCTCCGCCGTGGCCACGCGCCCGGTGCCGATCGCCCAGATCGGCTCGTAAGCGATCGTCACCTCCGCCAGGCGCTCCTCGGGGACGCCGGCGAGGTCGTCCTTGATCTGCTGGCGCAGCTTGCGCTCGGTGTCTTGCGCGTCGCGCTCCCCCTCGCTCTCCCCCACGCAGAGGATCGGCTGCAGGCCCGCGGCGAGCGCAGCGGGCAGCTTCAGCGCGAGCGCCTTGTCGGTCTCGCCGAACGCCGCCCTGCGCTCGGAGTGCCCGAGCACGACACCGCGCACGTCCAGCTCGCTGAGCATCGGCGCGGACACCTCGCCCGTAAACGCCCCCTCGGGCTCGTGGTGCATGTTCTGCGCGTACACCTCCACGCGCGAGCCGCGCGCGGAGTCGACCATCGCGCGCAGGTCGGTATATGGCACACAGATCGCCACGTCCACGCCGCTCACCGCCCCCAGGCGCGGGAGCAGCGCCTGGATGTACTGCTCGGCCTCGCTCTCGGTCTTGTACATCTTCCAGTTGCCCGCGATCAGCGGGGTGCGGGGGGACGCGGCGGCCATCAGCTCGCCACCTCCGCGTGACCCGTCGCAGGGAGCGCGAGAGCGGCCTGTCGTCTCGCGGCCATCAGCTCGCCACCTCCGCGCCGTTCAGCGCCTGCACGCCCGGCAGCACCCTGCCCTCCACCAGCTCCAGTGTGGCGCCCCCGCCGGTGGAGAGGTGATCGACCTCCTCCTCCAGTCCGAACTGCGCAAGCGCCGCGGCTGAGTCGCCGCCACCGACAACCGTCAGCCCGGGAGCCTTCGCCACCGCTCGCGCCACGGCGAGGGTGCCCGCGGCGAAGGGCGGTAGCTCGAAGGCGCCCATCGGCCCGTTCCAGAAGACCGTGCCGGCGTGGGCGATCGTTTCGCCATAGCGCGAAGCCGTGGCGGGGCCGATATCCAGGCCCATCCAGCCGTCAGGCACGTCCACCCCGTCAAGCTGCCGGGGCTCGGCGTCGGCCGAGAGCTCGCGCGCGATCACCAGGTCGCTGGGCAGCTCGATGTCGGCTTGCCCGCCTTCGCCGATGTCGCGCAGCACGCGCCGCGCGTGCTCCACATCCTCCTCCTCACACAGCGAGTCCCCCACCGCATGCCCCTGCGCGCACAGGAACGGAAAGCACATCGCGCCGCCGATCACGATCGTGTCGGCGACCTGGAGGAAGCGGTCGATCACCGCGATCTTGTCGCGCACCTTCGCCCCGCCCACGATCGCCACCAGCGGGCGCGAGGGGTGTTTGAGGATCCGCGTGAGCGTCTTCACCTCGCCTTCCAGCAGCCTGCCCGCGGCGCAGGGCAGCAGCTGCGCCACCCCCGCCGTGCTGGCGTGCGCGCGGTGTGCCACGCCGAAGGCGTCGTTCACGTAGAGGTCCGCCAGCTCCGCCAGAGCGCGCGCCAGCTCGGGGTCGTTGGCGGTCTCGCCCGGCTCGAAACGCACGTTCTCGAGCACCACGATCTCGCCGTCGCGCATCGCCTCGGTGAGCGCCCGCACCTCCTCGCCGACGACCGCCGGTGCGAGTGCGATGCCGGTGCCGGGCAGCAGCTCGCGCAGGTGCTCGACGACAGGCGCCAGCGACAGCTCGGGCGCGACGGCGCCCTCGGGGCGGCCGAGGTGCGTGACGAGCACCAGCCGTGCGCCCTGCTGGCGCAGCTCCTCGATCGTCGGCAGCGCCGCGCGGATGCGCGTGTCGTCGGCCACTTCCGGACCGTCAGCGCCGTCCTTGAGGGGCACGTTGAAGTCCACGCGCACGAGCACCCGGCGCCCGCGCACATCAAGGTCGTCGAGGCTCCTCATCGCGCGAGCCCCGTCGCACGCCGGGATCTCGGCAGGTCGCAGGCCCTCATCGCTCAGAGGACCCTCTGCACGAGGTCCACCACGCGGTTCGAGTACCCCCACTCGTTGTCATACCAGGCGACGACCTTCAGCATCGTGCCGTCCATCACGGCCGTCAGCAGCCCGTCCACGATCGAGGAGTACGGCGAGCCGAGGATGTCGCTGGAGACGATCGGATCCTCGGTGTAGGACATGATCCCGTGCAGCGGCCCGCTCGCAGCGGCGGCCTTGAGCGCGCCGTTGATCTCCTCGACGCTCGTCTCGCGCTTGCACTCCACGGTCAAATCGACAACCGAGCCGGTTGGCACGGGCGCACGGATGGCGAAGCCGTGCAGCTTGCCGTTCAGCTCGGGGATTACGAGCCCGATCGCCTTGGCCGCGCCGGTCGAGGCGGGAATCAGGTTGATCGCCGCGGCGCGCGCGCGGCGCAGGTCCTTGTGCGGCAGGTCCTGCAGGCGCTGGTCTGCCGTGTAGGCGTGGATCGTGGTCATCAGCCCGTGCCTCACGCCGACCGTGTCGACGATCACCTTGGCGACGGGCGCCAGACAGTTGGTGGTGCAGGAGGCATTGGAGATCACATCGTGCTTGGTCTTGTCGTATGCCTCGTCGAAGTTGACCCCCAGCACGACGGTCACGTCGGGGTCCGTCGCGGGCGCAGAGATGACGACCTTCTTGGCCCCCTGCGCGAGGTGCTTAGCGGCATCCGCACGGTTGGTGAAGAGGCCGGTGCTCTCGATCACCACGTCCACCCCCAGCTCCCCCCAAGGCAGCGCCGCCGGGTCGCGCTCGGCCAGCACCTTCAGCTCACGGCCGTCCACCAGCAGGCCGCCGTCGGTCTGCTCCACGCTGCCCGGATAAGGGCCGAGGATCGAGTCGTACTTGAGCAGGTGCGCCAGCGTCTTGGCATCGGTGAGGTCGTTGACCGCGACCCACTCGACGTCCGCCTGCTGCGCCTGCGCAGCCCGGAAGACGTTGCGGCCGATGCGGCCGAAACCGTTGATTCCCACGCGTACCGCCATGCAAAGCTCTCCTTAGGACCGGGGCGAAAACAGGTGCGGAAGGCTATCAGCGGCTCTGGGGCGGGCACTTTTGGCAACCGGCCGCGTCTGCGCGGCCGCGCTCAGACGTCGCGCGAGCGCTTGTCGATGTCGCGGTGCGACACCGCCACCACCAGCTCCTCATCGGAGCGATAGCGCTCGGCTAGATGCTCCGCGATCGCCACCGAGCGGTGGCGCCCCCCCGTGCAGCCGACGGCGACCACCAGGTGCGACTTGCCCTCGGCGACGTACTGCGGCAGCAGGAAGTCAAGCAGCGCGTGCAGCCGCTCATACAATTCGTCCAACCGTCCGTCGTGCGCGATGTAATCGACCACCGCCTGGTCGCGCCCCGTCAGGTCGCGCAGCTCGGGCTCGTAGTGCGGGTTGGCCAGGAAGCGCACGTCGAACGCGAGGTCCTCCTCGCGCGGCGGCCCGTGCTTGAAGCCAAAGCTCGTGAACGTCACCGCCAGGCGCTGCGCGTGCTGGCGCGGCAGCAGATCGTCGGCGATGCGCGCACGCAGCGCCGCGGCGGACATCGTCGTCGTATCGATCACCAGGTTCGCGCGGCTGCGCAGCGGCTCAAGCAACGCGCGCTCCGCCGCGACCCCCTCCCCCACGCTGCCGTCGGGCGCGAGCGGGTGGCGGCGGCGCGTCTCCTTGTAGCGGTTCACAAGCGTCTGTTCGGATGCCTCCAGGAACAGCACGTGGTGCGTGAGGTCGAGCGCTTCCAGTTCCTCCACGACCGCCTGCAGCGCCTCGAAGTACACCCCTCCGCGCACATCGGAGACGACCGCAGCACGCCGCACCTTGGAGCCCTTGTGCATGAACAGCTCGACCAGCGAGCGGATCATCTCGGGCGGCAGGTTGTCCACGCAGAAGTAGCCGGCGTCCTCGAAGACGTTCATCGCCGTGGACTTGCCCGCCCCGCTGAAGCCCGTGATGATGACGAGGTCCTGCAAGCTCGACTCGGCCGTGGTGGAACTCATCGAGTTGATTGTCGCGGGTTTGGCGGACATGGGTATCACCCTGCCCGGTGCAGCCGCGCATGTAACTCCCGCGCGAGCTTCGCAGGTAACCCCGGCACCGCCTGCAGCTCCTCGCTCGACGCCGCCAGCACCGCATCGGGCGAGCCGAAGTGATTCAAGAGCGCGCGCTTACGCGCCGGACCCACGCCGGGCAGCCCGTCGAGCAGCGAGCTGGTCATTGCGCGGTCGCGGCGTGCGCGGTGGTGCGTTATGGCGAAGCGGTGCGCCTCGTCGCGCACGCGCTGCAGCAGCTGCAGCTCCGGCGTCGCGTGGTCGAGCACGAGCGGAGCGCGGCGCCCCGGCACGAACACCTCCTCGATGCGCTTTGCCAGCGACACCACGGCGACCCCCCGCTGGCGAAAGCCGCGCAGTGGCGCCAGCCCCGCGGTGAGCTGGCCGCGCCCACCGTCGATCACCACCACATTGGGCAGGGCCGCGAAGCTGGCGTCGTACTCGCGGTCGTGCGGGGAGATGTCGGCCTGCGCCTCCCAGCGCGCGAAGCGACGGCTGAGCACCTCGGCCATCGCCGCGTAATCGTCGGAGGAGCCCTCGACGGTACGGATCGTGAAGCGGCGGTAGTCGCTCTTCTTCGGCGCGCCACCCTCGAACACGACCATCGCCGCGACGGTGTGCGTGCCGCCGAGGTTGGAGATATCGAAGCACTCGATCCGCACCGGCAGCGAGTCCAGGCCGAGCGCCTGCTGCAACCCCTCCAGCGCATCCACGCGGCTCTGGCGGCGGCGCTCGTCGCGCAATCGCTCCTGGTCGAGCGCCAGGCGCGCGTTGCGCTCGGCCAGCTCGAGGATGCGGCGCTTGTCGCCGCGCTCGGCCACGCGCAGCTCCACGCGACCCCCGCGCCGCGCGCTGAGGGCCTCGGCGAGGGCATCACGCCCGGCCAGCTCGCGCTGCACCACAATCTGCGCGGGGATCGACATGTGCCCGGCGTAGTACTGCAGCATGAACTCCTCCCCCACCTCGTCGATGCCGCGCTCGGTCTCGTTGGCGAGATAGAACGACTGGCGGTCGCTGAGCACCCCGTCGCGCACCTGGAACACCTGCGCGTTAGCGTCCTTGCCGTCGAGCGCGATCGCCACCGCGTCGAGCGTGCCCACCGACTCGTTCGCCACCCGCTGGCGCTGCATCAGCGAGTGCACAGCGCGCAGGCGGTTGCGCTCGATCGTGGCCTGCTCAAACTCCTGCGCCTTCGCCGCCGCGCGCATCCTGGTCTCCAGGTCGCGCTCGATCGTCTTGAAGCGCCCGGAGAGGAAGTCGATCACCCCCTCGATGCTGTGCCGGTATTCCTCCTTGTTCACATACCCCACGCAAGGCGCCTCGCAGCGCTTGATGTAGTAATCGAGGCACGGGCTCCCGCTGCGCCGCCCTGGCTCCGCGCCGGTGCAGGAGCGGAACATGAAGATCTTCGTGAGCAGATCGAGCGTGCTGCGCACGCGCTTGGCGTTCGAGTAGGGCCCGAAGTAGGCGCGGCCCGGCCGGTGGCGCTCGCGCGTGAAGTACACGCGTGGGTAGTCCTCGTCGAGTGAGATCGCGATGAAGGGATAGGACTTGTCGTCGCGCAGGCGGATGTTGAAGCGAGGCCGGTACTGCTTGATGAAGCTCTGCTCCGCTAGCAGCGCCTCGGCCTCGCTGGCCACGACGAGGCACTCAATGTGCTCGACGCTCGCCACCATCTCCGCGTGCCCGGGGCTGGATGGCACGTGCGCCTTGGCGAAGTGTGAGGCCACGCGCTTGCGGATCGACTTCGCCTTTCCCACGTACACCACGCGCCCCTTCGCGTCGCGGAAGAGATAGACGCCGGGCTCGTTCGGCAGGTTGCGGCGCTGCTCAGCGAGGCTCAATAGGTGCGCGCGAAACGGTAGACGGCGAACAGCGTATAGACGACCATTCCAATCAGCACGAACCAGACGAACTCGCCGAAGCCTGTGCGCCACATGCGTTCCATCGCCGCGAGCGTTACGACGCCCACCCCGAGCGAGCCATACAGCAGCGCGCGGTGGCGGTCGCCGAGGCCGTTGATATCGATGCGGTGTTCGCGGTAGAGGCGCACGGCCATGTAGCCGAGGCCGCCAAAGAACAGCACACCGAGCAGCGCGGAGAACGTGAGCGCCACGCGGCTGCCGCCGGGCAGGAACTCGACCGCGGCGGCGATCAGCAGGATGATCGCAATGTTGCGCAGGTTCTTCAGGCGGTCCGACACTGAGCTCAGTCTAGGCCCCGCGCGGAGTTCGCCCCGCAGCGCCCCACGGAGCTCACCCGGCAGCGCCGGCGCGGGGCTCACCCCTGCAGCGCCTCCAGCCGCTCGTACGCCGCCTCCACCGCGAGCTTCGCCGCCGTGTGGCGAGCCTCCGACTTGGCGGCCTCGTACTTGCTGATCCATTGCGCGGGATTGGCCAGTTCGTCCTCGACCGCAAGCATCGCCGCTTCCGCCGCTTCGACGGCCTGCTCGGCCTTCTGCTGCTCGCGCGCGCGGTTCTTCGATGGTCCCGCCGGCTTGGAGCTCATGCGCTTGGCAGGCACCTTCGCCTTCTCTTCCCGCACCTTGCCGTTCGTGGGCAATCCAACCGGCCCCCCCAAATCCTCACCCAAAGCGAGCCGTTCATCGCGCACGCGCACGTACTCCGGCCAGCCCCCCAGATAGCTCTGCAGTCGCCCTCGCTCGATCGCGACGGTGCGCGTACCCACCGCGTCGAGCAGCGCGCGGTCGTGGGAGACCAGCAGCACGGCGCCCTGGTAGGCGCGCAAAGCGTCCTCCAGCGCCTCGCGCGACTCGATGTCGAGGTGGTTCGTGGGCTCGTCGAGGATCAATACGTTGGCGCCGGAGTGCACCAGGATCGCCAGCGAGAGACGGCGGCGCTCGCCGCCGGAGAGACCATCGAGCGGCTTCTCGGCCTCCTCGCCGGAGAACAGGAAGCTGCCGAGCAACGAGCGCGCCTTGTTGGGGGTCAGGCCCGTCGCGCGCCCCGCCGCTTCGAGCACCGTCTGGCCCTGGTGACCCCCTGCGCCCAGCTCCTCCGCGTGCTGGGAGAGGTAGCCGACTTTCACGTTGTGTCCGGTGCTGAGCTTCCCGTGTGCGAGCGGGCGGCGGCCGGCGAGGGTCTCGATGAGGGTGGTCTTGCCCGTGCCGTTCGGGCCGACGAGCGAGACGTGCTCGCCGCGTTCCAGCCACAGCTCCACGTGCTCCAGCAGCGTGATCGCGGGCTCTCCGATCTGGATCAGGCCGTCGCCCAGCTCGAAGATCACCCGCCCCGAGCGCTCCGGCGCCTTGAAGGAGAACTCAAGCCCCTGTCCGTCGCGTGGATCGCGCTCGATGCGCTCGATCTTCGCCAGCTTCTTCACGCGCGACTGCGCCTGGCGCGCCTTCGTGGCCTTGTAGCGGAAGCGCTCGATGAAGCGCTCCATGCGCTCGATCTCGGCCTGCTGCTTGTCGATCGCCTTGCCGAGGGAGATCTCCCGCGCCGCCTGTTCCGCACGCCAGCGGTGCCACGTTCCCGCGAAGAAACGGGAGCGCCCAGCCTCCAGCTCCAGGACGGCCGTACCGACCGCCTCCAGGAACCAGCGGTCGTGGGCGACGAGCACGATCGCCGCATCCAGCCCCACGAGCGTCTGCTCGAGCCACTCCAAAGACTCGATGTCGAGGTGGTTAGTGGGCTCGTCGAGCAGCAGCACGTCGGCGTTCGTCGCCAGCGCGCGAGCGAGCGAAGCGCGCGTGAGCTGCCCGCCGGAGAAAGTGTCAAGCCCGCGGTCGAGGTCGCTCTCGCTGAAGCCCAGCCCGCGCGTCATCACGGTCGCGCGGTCGCGCCACAGGTAGCCGCCGTGGGCGTCGAGGCGGGCCTGCGCGCGTGCGTAGCGCTCCATCGTGGCCTCGTCCGTGGCGCCCGCGGCCATGCGTTGCTCCAGGTCCGCCAGCTCCTTCTCCACAAGCTGCTCCTCCGTGCAGCCACCGAGCACATAGTCGCGCAGCGCCATCGTGCGCGCGCGCGGGGGCCGCTGGTCGTGCAGGGCGATGCGCGCGCCCTTCGCGACACTCAAGTCGCCCCGGTCGATGTTCGTCTCGCCCGCGAGCATGCGCAGCAGCGTGGTCTTGCCCGCGCCGTTGCGCCCGGCGATCGTCATGCGTTCGCGGCGCTCGAGCTTGAACGAGACCCCGCGCAGCAGCGGTTTGCCGGCGATGTCCTTGTGCAGGTCTGATGCGATCAGTACAGCCATCCGCTGACAGGGTAGGATTCCCGACCATGTTCCGCCGCCTGCCTGCCACCGCCACACGCCGCCTGCCCGCCGCCCTCGCATCCGCTTTGGTGCTCCTCCTCGTGCTGGCGCCCGGTGCCCTGGCCTTCAACGACGGTCGCGGCTTCTATGGGGCCACCAACGACAAGGTGGTCACCAACACGGGCTTCATCCTGATTCTGTTCTTCCCGCTGTTCGTGCTCGTAATGAGCCTGATCCAGTGGCGTCTGGAGAAGCGCAAGGACGCGCGCAAGGCGGCCAAGAAGGCACACGGCGGCAGCGCCAGCTGGCCCGGCGGCTGGTAGGCAGCCGCGCCCGGGGGATGGGGAGCGCCCGGTGAGCGAGAACGGAGTCACCCGGTGAGCGCCGCCGAGGTCCGCTACGAGCGCGACGGCTCCGCGGCGGTGCTGAGCATCGACCGCCAGGAGCGGCGCAACGCCGTGGACGGCCCCACCGCGGTGGCGCTGCACGAAGGCTACGAGCGCTTCGAGTCAGAAGACGACGCGCGCGTGCTGGTGCTGACGGGCGCGGGCGGTGTCTCCTTCTGCGCGGGCGCCGACCTGAAGGCGATCGACACCTTCGCCGACCGCCTGATGGCCCCCGGCGGCCCGATGGGCTTCACGCGGCTGACGCCCAGCAAGCCCACGATCGCCGCGATCTCCGGCTTCGCGCTCGCGGGCGGCCTGGAGCTGGCGCTGTGGTGCGACCTGCGCATCGCTACCGAGGGCAGCACGCTGGGCTTCCCCGAGCGGCGCTGGGGTGTGCCGCTGACCGATGGCGGCACGCAGCGCATGGCGCGCGTGATCGGCCTCGGCCGGGCGCTAGATCTGATCCTCACGGGCCGCATGATCGACGCGCGAGAGGCGCTGGCGATGGGCTTGATTACGCAGATCGTGCCCGAGGGCGAGCATCTGGCGCGGGCGCTGGAGCTGGCGCAGGGCCTGGCACGCTTCCCCCAGAACACGATGCTGGCCGATCGGCGCGCGGCGATCGAGGGCCTGGGGATGCCGCTCGATGCCGGCCTCGCGCTGGAGGCGCAGGCGGGGCCGGAGGTGTTCATGGACGCCGTCGCCGGCGCTGCGCGCTTCGCGGCCGGCGAGGGCCGCGGCGGGGCCGGAGCTGGGGCCTGAAGGCCCTCCGATGCGGGCGGCGCGAGGCCCCGGGCGGCCGTCTCCGCCGCGGCGGAGGTAACTCGGAAGGCAATGCGGTCTATGCTCGCTGCATGGCCTATTTCGTAACCGGCGCGACGGGTTTCATCGGGCACAATCTCGTGGAGCGCCTGCTGGCGCGCGAGGGCGACATTCACGTGCTCGTGCGCGAGGGCTCGGAGGCGCGCCTGGAACGGCTCGTCAAACGCTGGGAGGGGCTCTACGGCGCCGAGGCGGGCGAACGCGTGAAGGCGGTGCCCGGCAACCTCACCCTGCCGCTACTGGGTCTCGACAAGGAGCAGCTCGCGCGGCTGCGGCGCGAGGGCATCGAGCACTTCTTCCATCTCGCTGCGGTCTATGACATGACGGCCAGCGAGGAGCGCAATCGCAACGTAAACGTCGGCGGCACCGCCGAGGCCGTGGCCTTGGCAAAGGCGCTGAACGCGGGCTGTCTGCACCATGTCTCCTCGATCGCCGTCGCCGGCGACTTCAGGGGCCTCTTCCGCGAGGACATGTTCGACGAGGGCCAGCGCCTGCCCTCCTCCTACCACCGCACGAAGTTCGAGAGCGAGCGGATCGTGCGCGAGCAGGCCAAGGTGCCCTGGCGCGTGTATCGCCCGGCGGTGGTGGTGGGCGATTCGCGCACCGGCGAGATGGACAAGATCGACGGCCCCTACTACTTCTTCAAGGCCATCCAGCGCCTGGGCCGCGTGCTGCCGCAGTGGCTGCCGCTGGTGGGGCTGGACCTCGGCTACACGAACATCGTCCCGGTGGACTTCGTCGCCGATGCGCTCGACTGCATCGCGCACCAGCCGGGACTGGACGGCCAGGCGTTTCATCTGACCAGCCCGCGCTCGCAGCGCGTGAGCGACGTGATGGCCGAGTTCGCCCGGGCCGCGCACGCACCGCACGCCGCGGTGCACGTAGACCGTCGCCTGGCGCTGCCGGGCGTGAGCGCGCTCACGCGCCTGACGGGCGCCGTGCCGGGCGTGCGCGAGGCACGCCGCGCGCTGCTGGCCGACTTCGGCGTGCCCGAGGAGGTGCTCGAGCACATCGCACTGCGCCCGCGCTTTGACACAACCGAGGCGGAGGCAGCGCTGGCGGGAAGCGGCATCGCCGTGCCCGAGCTCTCAAGCTACGCGGGCAGGCTGTGGGACTGGTGGGAGCGCCATCTGGACCCCGACCGCCTGAAGGAGCGCTCTTTGCGCGCGGCCTTGAACGGTCGCACGGTGGTCATCACCGGCGCGTCCTCGGGCATTGGCCGGGCAACGGCGCTGAAGGTCGCGGCGGCAGGCGGTATCCCGCTGCTGGTCGCGCGCGGCACGGAGAAGCTGGAGGAGGTCAAGCGTGAGATCGAAGCGGAGGGCGGCAGCGCGTACGTATACAGCGCCGATCTGTCGAACATCGACTCGATCGACGAGTTGGTGGCACAGATCCTCTCCGAGCACGCCGCCGTGGACATGCTAGTGAACAACGCCGGCCGCTCGATCCGCCGCTCGGTGGCGCTCAGCTACGAGCGCTTCCACGATTACGAGCGCACGATCCAGCTCAACTACCTGGGCGCGGTGAAGCTGATCATGGGCCTGCTGCCGGGCATGCGCGCGCGCGGCTCGGGGCACATCGTCAACATTTCATCCATCGGCGTGCAGACCAACCCGCCGCGCTTCTCCGCGTATGTGGCCTCCAAGGCGGCTTTGGATGCCTTCACGCGAGTCGTCTCAAGCGAGGTGATAGGAGACGGCGTGACGTTCACCACCATCCACATGCCGCTCGTGCGCACCCCAATGATCGCGCCGACGAAGATGTACGACTCCTTCCCGGCGGCCACGCCCGAGGAGGCGGCCGACCTGGTGTGCGAGGCGCTGCGCTCGAAGCCCAAGGTGATCAACACGCGGCTGGGCACCTTCGGCGAGGTCTTGTATGCGCTCGCGCCCAGCGCGGTGGACAGGATTCTGCACACCGCCTACCGCGTGTTCCCCGATTCAGCCGCCGCGCGTGGGGAGAAGAACGAGGACGAACACGCCTCCGCCGAGCAGATCGCGATGGCGACGCTGATGCGCGGGGTGCACTGGTAGGGACGGACGCCTACCGGCGATTCCCCTGGCCTGGCGCCAGTGTGGTCCCCGTTGCACCGCCGGCCCCTGGCATGATTCGCTTGTGAGCGACCCTTCGAGCCCGGCGATACAGGTGCAGGACCTGCGCAAGCGCTACGGCGAGTTCGAGGCCGTGCGCGGCATCGACATCGAGGTCAGGCGCGGCGAGGTGTTCGGCCTGCTGGGCCCGAATGGCGCGGGCAAGACGACGACGGTGGAGATCCTCGAGGGCTACCGCGCGCGCACGAGCGGCGAGGTGTCGGTGCTGGGGTATGACCCTGCCCTGCGCTCGCGCGAGCTGCGTGGGCGTATCGGCATCGTGCTGCAGTCGGGCGGCATCTACAACCACATCACGCCACGCGAGGCGCTGCGTCATTGGGCGAGCTTCTATGCGCATGCACGCGATGTGGAGGAAGTGTTGGGGTTGGTTGGATTGCGTGAGAAGGCGGACGTGCGCAGCAGAAAGCTGTCGGGCGGGCAGCTGCGGCGCTTGGATTTCGCGCTGGCGCTGGTGGGCGACCCGGAGCTGATCTTCCTGGACGAGCCGACGACCGGCTTCGACCCCGAGGCGCGGCGCGCGGCGTGGGAGACGATCCGCTCGCTGCGCGCGCTGGGCAAGACGATCCTCCTGACGACGCACTATCTGGATGAGGCGCAGGCGCTGGCCGATCGGGTGGCGATCGTCAAGGACGGGCGCGTGCTGGCGATCGGGCCGCCGCGCGAGCTGGGCGTGGGCGCGTCGCACTATCGCGTGGCTTATCGGGGCGCGCAGGGAGAGCTGGTGGAGCGCCAGACCGATGACCCCACGCGCCTGCTGAATGAGCTCACGGCGGAGGCCCTGGCGCGTGGGGAGCGCTTGGAGGAGCTGAGCGTGGGACGGCCGTCGCTTGAGGACGTGTATCTGGAGCTGACAGCCGACGCGGAGCTGACCCCCGGCGCGGAGCTGACGGCCGATGCCTGACGCGTTGACGCTCTCATGGCGTCAGTACCGCCTGGAGCGGCGCATGTTCTGGCGCAACCCCAGCGCCGCCTTCTTCAACTTCCTGCTGCCGCTGCTGTTCCTGGCGTTCTTCGGCGCGCTGTTCCACGGCGAACAGAGCAAGCTCGACCACCTCGTGCCGGGCATCGCGGCGATGAGCGTGATGTCCACCACCTTCACCGCCCTGGCCTACAACATCGTGTTCCTACGCGAGCGCGGGGTGCTCAAGCGCATCCACGGCACGCCGCTACCCACGATCTCCTACTTCGGCGGCATCGCGGGCAACGCGGTCACGAACACGGCCTTGCAGATCACGCTGATCACGGTCGCGGGCCGGCTGTTCTTCGGCACGGGCTGGCCGCGCGACTGGGGCGAGCTGGTGGTGTTCACGGTCGCCGGCGTCGTCTGCTTCGCGTCGCTGGGCGTGGCATTCGCGCACGTGATCCCCAACTTCGAGTCCACGGCCGCTTATGTCAATGCTGTGTTCCTGCCGGTGATCTTCATCTCGGGGGTCTTCTACGACGTCAAGAACGTGCCGGTGTTCCTGCGCGACATCGCCGAAGCGCTGCCACTGACGCACCTGATCGACGGGCTGGAAGGTGCGATGGTGACGGGCAAGGGGCTGAGCGACAACCTCACTGCGTTGGCGGTGATCGCCCTGTGGGGCGTGTTTGGACTGTTCTTCGCCGTGCGCGGCTTCTCGTGGGAGCGGCGCGGATAAAAGCGACACATCGCGGGCGTATGGCCCCGCGGAAAGGAATGACACGACATGAAACTGCTGGCCGAGGACGTCTACATGCTGCGGGGCTTCCCGCCGAACGCCATCAACGTCTATCTCGTAGGCGACGTGCTGATCGACGCGGCCACGCGCCAGGGCGAGAAGCGCATCATGCGCCAGATCCAGGGGCATCCCGTGCGGGCGCACGCGCTGACGCACGCCCACGCCGACCACCAGGGCTCAAGCCACGCGATCTGCGAGCGCCTGAAGATCCCGCTGTGGTGCGGCCGCGATGACGTCCCGGCGATGGAATCGGGCGTGAAGCTCCCGGCAACGGCGCCGTGGCCGGTGCGCGCCTTCGAGGAGCGCTTCTGGGCGGGTCCGCCCCACCCGGTCGCCCGCGTGCTGCAGGAGGGCGATGAGGTGGCGGGCTTCACCGTGCTTGAGGTCCCCGGGCATTCGCCGGGCCACGTGGCCTTCTGGCGCGCGAGCGACCGTGTGCTGATCCTCGGCGACGTGCTCAACAACGTGAACGTGCGCACGGGCATCCCCGGACTGCACGAGCCACCGGAGTTCTTCACGCCCGACCCGGTGCGCAACCGCGAGTCGGCGCGGCGGCTGGCGGCGCTGGAGCCGGCGCTGGCCTGCTTCGGGCACGGAGCGCCGCTGCGCGGGCCGCGCAAGCTGAAGGAGTTTGTGGACGGGCTGCACGGGTAGGAGCCACGGATATAGGCCCAGAGGCCCCGGACCGGGGTCCCCAAGGGATGGTTGCAGGCGCAACTACTTTGCTGTATGATTGTGCCTGCAACTAAATCAGGCGGCGGCCAGAGAGCCGCCAGCCGCTACCCGAGGAGCCGGCAATGAGCACAGCAGCAGCAACACCAACCGCCACCCTGATCCCGACGGGCACCTGGCAGGCCGATCCCAAGCACTCGAAGGTCGGGTTCGCCGTGAAGCACCTGGGCATCTCCACCGTGCGCGGGGAGTTCACCGAGTTCGAGGGCTCGCTGGAGGTCGGCGATAGCCTCTCTTCCGCCACGGCCCGCGGCACGGTGAAGGCCGCGAGCGTCGACACGAACGAGGCCGCGCGCGACGAACACCTGCGTTCGGCGGACTTCTTCGACGTGGAGAAGTTCCCTGAGCTGGCGTTCGAGAGCACGCGCATCGAGCCGCTCGGCGAGGACAGCTTCCGCATCGTGGGCGACCTGACGATGCACGGCGTCACGCGCGAGATCGAGCTGACGGCGGAGGTCCAGGGCTCGGAGCTCGACCCGTGGGGCAACCAGCGCGTCGGCCTTGAGATCACCGGCCAGCTCTCGCGCGGGGACTTCGAGATGAAGTTCAACCAGGCGCTGGGCAGCGGCAACCTGGTGGTGGGCGACAAGGTCAAGCTGGCGCTGGACGTCTCGGCCGTCAAGCAGGGGTGAGCACCGGGAGGGCCGGGGGTCCGAGAGCATGTGAGGCAGGCATCGCGTCGCTGCTCGGCACCCCCGGCAAGTCCCGCACACCGGCATGCGACTAGCATCCCCGCGCGGCATGGCCGACGAGCAGAGCATCTTCACGAAGGGCGCGGGCGTGGGGCTTGGCGGCGCGAGCGACGAGCTCTATGAACCGACCGAGCACGCGCGCGGCCCGTGGGATCCCCGCGCGCTGCACGGCGGCGCCCCGGCGGCCCTGATCGCAGTGGCCTTCGAGCGCATGGAGCCCGGCGCGGAGCTGCCGTTCGCGCGCCTGTCCTTCTCGTTTCTGCGCCCGATCCCGATGGCGCCGCTGCAGCTGACCACGCGCATGACCCGGCCGGGGCGCCGCGTGCAGGAGCTGCAGGCCGACCTGCACGCGGGCGGCGTGCTGGTGTGCCAGGCGCACGCGCTGCGCATCCTCGCCGCCCCCGAGGAGCTACCCGAGCTGGCGCTGGCGCAGGTGGCAGAGCGCACACCGCCACCCCTGCCCGGCCCCAAGGAGGGCCACCCGATCCGCTTCGCCCTCGACGAGCACGGCGACCAGAAGAGCTTTGCGGCGAGCGCGATGGAGATGCGCTTCCTCAGCGGCAAGCCCCTGACGGGGGAGCTGCCCGAGCTGGATTCTCAAAACAGCCACGCGCCGGTCGGCCACGCGAGCGTGTGGATGCGCCTGCGCCACCCGCTGCTCCCGGGCGAGCCCCCCTCCCCCCTGGCGCGCGTGGCGGCCACGGCCGACTTCGGCAACGGCGTGAGCGCAGTGCTGCCGTTCGAGGAGTACCTCTTCATCAACGCGGACCTGACGATCACTCTCGACCGCCGCCCGGTGGGCGAGTGGATCGCATTGGATGCCCGCACCCTCCTGCACCCCGGCGGCATCGCCCGCGCCGAGAGCGTCCTGCACGACGCACACGGCCCGCTGGGGCTGGCGACGCAGGCGCTGGTTGTGCAACGGCGCTGAGGTAGATCCTTGTTCAATAAATAGGACTCTGTTTATATGTGCAACCAAGCCGGTAAATCCCATCCCCCGGGACGAGTCCTCCTTTCTCGGACAGCGATCGGATATGGTGTCGTCCGTAAACGATGAGGGAGGGGCATCGCCATGGCAGAGGAAGTTGAGTTCGGCACCGGGGCAGCCGGAAAGATCCGCAGCTTCTGGGTGGGCTTCGGCCTGACGATCGTCACTCTCGGCATCTACTACTTCTGCTGGTACTACTTCGTCAACGACGAGCTCAAGGATGTGGGTATCGCGGGCAAGGACCAGAACCTTGCGCAGTCCAACCCGGCCATGTCGGTGCTAGCGATCCTTCTGGGAGGCTGGTTGATCGTGCCACCACTCCTCTCGACCTACAACTACGGTCAGAGGATCAAGCGCGCCCAGCGTCTCGGCGGGATTGAGCGCCATGAGCAGATCAACCCGACGCTCGCACTCCTGCTCGTGTTCCCCGGCAGCCTGCTCGTGATTCCCTACATTCTTCACTTCTGGTACGTCACCAAGCACCAGAACATGGCGATACGCGCCGCCGGAGGGCTGCCGCCATCGGGCGAAGTGGGCACCGCGACCGCCGTCGCTTAGCAGAGCGAAGCGCGCAACGTACTGGAGCTCACCGCCCAAGCGCCGGTCTTGGCGCGTCGCTGAGGGCATCGAGACGGTAGGCTTGCGCCCGTGACCGTCCCGGGCCAGAGCGTATGAACTTCCGCCCCCTCGGCTCCAGCGGCATCGAGGTCTCGGAGATCAGCCTGGGCTCGTGGCTGACCTACTCCGGCGGCGTGGAGCGCGAGCAGGCGGAGGCCTGCGTGAAGGCGGCGTTCGAGGCGGGGATCAACTTCATCGACACCGCGAACGTGTACGGGCAGGGGGCGGCGGAGTCGCTGCTGGGCGAGGTGCTCTCGGGCTATGAGCGCTCCTCCTATGTGCTGGCGACGAAGGTCTTCTTCCCGATGTCCGACACCGACATGGGGCTCTCAAAGGTGCAGATCCACAAGCAGATCGACGCTTCGCTTGAGCGCCTGCGCACCGACTATGTCGACCTCTACCAGTGTCACCGCTATGACGAGCGCACACCGCTCGCGGAGACGATGGAAGCGCTCACCGAAGTGGTGGCCGCCGGCAAGGCAAGGCACATCGGCTTCAGCGAGTGGCCCGTGGCGGCGATCGAGGCGTCGCTCGACCTGCCCGGCGTGACCCGCTGGGTGTCGAGTCAGCCGCAGTACTCGATGCTGTGGCGCGCGCCGGAGGCGGAGGTGATCCCGCTGTGCGAACGCGAGGACATCTCCCAGATCGTGTGGTCGCCGCTCGGCCAGGGCGTGCTGACGGGCAAGTACCGCCCCGGGGAGCAGCCGCCACCAGATACGCGCGCGGCGAGCGAGAGCATGAGCGGCTTCATCGACCGGCTGATGGACGACCGCGTGCTGAGCGCTGTGCAGCGCCTGGTGCCGGTGGCCGAGCAGGCCGGCCTGACGATGGCGCAGATGGCGCTCGCGTGGGTGCTGCGCCAGCCGAACCTCGCCAGCGCGATCGTCGGGGCGAGCCGCCCCGAGCAGGTGCACGCCAACGCGTCGGCCTCGGGCATCGTGCTGGAAGAGCAGACGCTCGCGGCGATCGACGCGGCGCTGGGCGACACGTTCGTGCGCTGAGAGACCCCTGTGGGGCCTAGCCCTTTTTGCCCTTCGCCGGCGACGTGCCGTACCGCTTGTGCGCCTGCTTCGCGCAGCTTGCCCGCTGCCTCTTGGGCTTCTTCTCACACAGCTTCAGCGCCTTCGCGAGCTTCTGCGCTTTCGACGGCGAATGGGACGGCTTGGTCGTCTTGCCCTTGTGACCGCCAGTGACGCCCAGGCCCAGTGGTGAGGAGAACGAGAGGCTGCCTAGTCCCACGGACTGAGCGCCGTCGCCGGAGGCCGGGGGCTGGCCGCCGCCCGAGGGCGGCAAGACCACGGGGCTTGAGGGCGGTTCGATCACAGGGGTCCCGCCGGGCGGTGGTGTCGTGAACGTCTGATCGGGTCCGACCGTGGCCGGACCTTCCCAGTGGACGGTGTCTTCGCTGAGCAGATGCTTGGCTGCCAGCACCCGGTAGTGGTAGGTCGTGCCCGGCAGCAGCGTCATGCCGACGCTGGCCAAATCCAGGCTGATCTGCTGGCCTTCCGCTCCCCCGGAGATGTAGTGCAGCGGTATCGCCCCCGGCGGCGCGCTCGGCGGGCCGAGACACCCGTCTCGCGCGATCGCTAGCTCTACACCCCGTTCGAAGCAGACCAGTTCGGGCAGATATTCGCTCGTGTTCCTCACGACCTGGAACTGGTAGTACGCACCGTAGTCGAGACCCTCGGGATTGATCTTCGCTTCGAGCGTGGCGTCGCTCTGCGTGATGTCCGCGACGGACTCGCCTTCGACCGCGGGCTCCGCCACGGCGGGGGGCGTAGCGAACACCTGCTGGGCGCTTTCGCTTGTGCCGGACGCGTTGGTCGCGACCACCCAGTAGCCGTTGTTGGACGTGCCCGCTTCCAGTTCGTTCACCCAGGCGCTCACGACGCGATCCCCCGAACCGGCGGGTATGTGCCCGGTGGCCGCGACATACGGGGGTCCGCGTTCACAGAACCCCGCGGAACATCCGGGCCAGATCCAGACTTCGTACGTCGTCGCACTGCCCTCGGGGTCGATCTGCGCTTCGATCGCCGCCGCATGCTGCCTGATGCGCGCAACCGAGGTGCTGTCGATCGTCGGCGCCGACGCTGCCTGCGCGAGCGCAGGTGCAACCATGACCAAGCAGATGGCCGCCGCAAACGCGGCAAAACCCGCTGTCCACTCCCCGCCATGGCGCTCGCCCAAAGACGTACCCACGATGATCGGATCCTACTACATGACGACTCCACGCCGGGATGCTGCGGGCGGTACTGAGAGCTACGCGCCGGCGGCGCTGAGCCGCTCGACCTCGTCCGCGGAGAGCCGGATGTCGGCGACGGGCAGCAGCTGCGCGAGCTGCTCGACGGAGGTGGCACTGGCGATCGGCGCGAGGACATGCGGCTGGGCGAGCAGCCATGCCAGGGCGACGGCAGCCACGGTCGTGTCATGCGCGGCGGCGACTGCATCCAGGGCATCCAGCACGGCGAAGCCGCGCTCGTTGAAGTAGCTGGCGCGCACGCCGGAGGCGCGCTCGCTGTCCACCTGCGGACCGCCCGGGCGGTACTTGCCGGTGAGAAAGCCGCGCGCGAGGCCGAAGTAGGGGACGCAGGCCAGGCCGAAGCGCTCGCAGACGCCGGCCAGATCCAGCTCGTAGTCGCGCTCCATCAGGTTGTAGTGGGGCTGCAGGGCGACATAGCGCGCATAGCCCCCCTGCTCGCCCAGGCGCAACGCATCGACGAGGCGCCGCGCGCTGTAGTTGGAGGCACCCACGTGGCGCACGATGCCCTCGTCGAGCAGCGCCTGAAACGCCTGCAGCGTCTCCTCCAGAGGCGTGTCGGGGTCGTCCTGGTGGGCGTAGTAGAGGTCGATGCGATCGACGCCCAGGCGTCGCAGCGAGTCCTCGACACCACGCCTGATGGTCTGCGCGGCGAGCCCGTGCAGCTCCGGGGACATGCCTACCTTGGTGGCGATGATGAGCTGCTCGCGGTTGCCGCGCGCGGCCATCCAGCGGCCGATGATCCGCTCGGACTCGCCAGCGCCGCCGGAGCCGTGGCGTCCGTAGGTGTCGGCCGTGTCGATGAAGTTGCCGCCGGCCGCTACATAGGCGTCGAGCACCTCGAACGAGCGCTCATCGTCGAGCGTCCAGCCGAACACGTTGCCGCCGAGGCAGAGAGGAAAGACGTCCAGATCGGTGTCGCCCAGGCGCGCGATGGGCTCAGGGTAGCGAAGGTATGCGGAGCGCGCGGGCGCCCGCGCCCCGAAAGGCTATGCGGCGCCTGCGGGCGCCTGCGACCCGTGCTCCCGCGCCCAGCCCACGATCGCCCCCGATCCGGCGATGACCTCGCCCCCGTCGAGCACCAGGATCGGGACCGCGCGCTGTCCGCTGAGCCGCTCGATCTCGGCGCGGTCGCGCGCACGGGACGGCCACGTCCAGACCTTCATGGTGCCGCCCCCGACCTGCTTGTGCTCGTAGGCATGTCCCGCGTCATCGAGCGCCTTCGCGGCCCTCCCGCACGGGTGGGCGAACGGGGCGGGCAGACCGCCGAAGGAGGTGCCGCTGTCGCAGGTGTAGAGGACCATGGCCACAGCCTAGTAGCGCGGGCCGTTGGACGCCTGCTCCTTGACTCACTCCAACCAGCGACGCCGCCGTCGCGTCAGACGGGGATGCGCTCGAACTGCACGGCGTTCTCGAAGTGCGGCGCCCATGGCTGGGCCGAGCGCGTCCAGATCTCGACGGCCGGCTCGATCCAGGACTGGTCGTCGATCGTCCCTGCCTTCAAGAATGCCAGTCCCGGCATCGACTCGATCGTGCTGAAGATCGGCGACCCGCAGGCCGAGCAGAAGCGCCGCTCGGTGGTGCTCTCATAGCCCTCGCTGGCGGTCTGAAACGACGCTAGCGTGCTGCCCTGCACCGCCAGCGCCGCGCTGGGCACGCCCACGATCACCGAGAACGCCGTCGCGGTCTGACGCTGGCAGTTGGTGCAGTAGCACGCACCCTGCCAGACGGGGGCGGCGTCGACGCTGTAGGTGACGCCACCGCAGAGGCAGCGGCCGGTGAATGGGATGGGTGCACTGGCCATGCAGCGACAGCGTACACGGCAGCGCGCGCGGGCATTCACCCAACAGACTCGGTCGCGTGTCTACCATCGAGCACATGAGGATCCAGCGGATGGACCACGTGGGCATCGTCGTCGAGGACCTCGCGGACGCGGTGGCGTTCTTCGTCGAGCTCGGACTCGAGCTGCAGGGCGAGGCGTCGGTTCAGGGCGACTGGGTGGACCGCATCGTCGGGCTCGAGGGCGTGCGGGCGCAGATCGCGATGCTGCGGACCCCAGACGGGCACGGACGAGTCGAGCTGGCGAAGTTTCACGCGCCCGCGACCGGCAGTGGCGACACCGGCGGTAGCGACCAGCGCGCGCCGGCGAACGCCCCGGGCATCCGCCACATCGCGTTTGCCGTCGATGACATCGACACCGTCCTCGCTCGCCTCCGCGCCCGCGGCGCAGAGCTCGTCGGCGAGCTGGGGCGTTATGAGGACAGGTACAGACTCTGCTACGTCCGTGGCCCCGCAGGGATCATCCTCGAGCTGGCGCAGCAGATCGGCTGAGCGGCCGGCCGCCGCCAGCGGCCTCGCCGTCGCCTGGAGGAGCCCGCGACGGGATCCCATCGGTGAGCCCACTGGCACGATCGCTGTCAGGTCTGCCAGCGCAGGCTGCCGCTACGGCGACCTAACAGCGAGGTTCGCAACTACTCACTTGTTGGCGATCGTGAAAGCCAGCCTGACCGGGCTGGATCTGCCGTTGGCGTTCTCGACGACGATCGTGGCTGTGTAGGAGCCCCTGTCGAGGCCCGCGAGCTTGAGCTCGAGCGCGTTCGATCCCGGCGACCCTGAGAGCGTCAGGCTGCGCTTCTCGACCGCGGTCGTGCAGCTCTTTCCCGTCCTGGCCCGGGGCTTGCACACGCCCCTCAGCTTGTGACCGTCAACGGTCTGCGCGATGAGGATCTCGATCGTCGCCGGCTGCGACAGGGTGAGCTTCAGAGCTATGTCCTTCCTGCCGGTGGAGCCCTTGGCGCCGAGCTTGATGCCTGACACGGTGGGAGCAGCCGTCTTGACGCCAGTCCCGGACCCCGCTCCGGACCCCGGACTGCTGGACCCTGTTCCTGACCCCAGCCCGGACCCGGTCATTGGCGCGGCGGCCACGAGCGTCTGTGCCATCAACGGCCCACACGCCGAGCTGGCCGGCTCATCGCCGGCGGCGCCACCATAGCTGGCATACCACCAGTACTCGCCGGGCCCAGGCGGAGTGAAGCCGGCGGAGGACTGGTATGCCCCGTTGCCGTTGACACCCGCAGTGCCGACCGTGACGCCGCCCGACGCGCACGAGCTGGGCGGCAGGGACTGCGGACCGAACACCGTGAACGCGATCGTCCCCGTCGGGGCTGATCCAGCCGCCAGCGTCGCGGAGATCGAGGATGCCGTGATCGGGCTGCCGGCCACCCCTCCCAGCGGGCCGCTTGCCGAGAGGGTCGGTGTGAACTTGGGCACGACGCTTGTCTCTGCCATGCCCGGCCCACACATCGAGGCGGACGGTGCATCGCCGGCATCGCCGCCGTAGCTGGCATACCACCAGTAGTCGCCGGGGCTGGGCGGGGTGAAGCCGGTCGCCGGCTGGTAGGTCCCGTCGCCGTAGCCGCGCGCCGTGCCGACCGTGGTGCCGCCCGACGTACACGAGCTGGGGGGAGAGGACTGCGGGCCGAACACGGTGAAGGTAAGCGTGCCGATCGGGGCGGACCCGCCGGCGAGCGTCGCGGAGATCGCGGAGTCTGAGATCGGGCTGCCGGCGAAGGCGCCGCCCAGCGGGCCGCTCGCAGAGATGGTGTCCGTCGCGGGTGTGGCGGTGAAGACCATGCCCTCCCGTTCGACCACGCTGCTGCCTTCTTTGTAGGAGCCGTAGGAGCCGACAGCGGTGCAACGGCCGGGGGAGGTGCACGACACCGAGCTGAGGAACGCCCCCGGGTCTCCGTTCGCGTTGGCGGGCAGGGCACCATTGACGCCGGCGCCCCACGTTCCGTCGTTCTCGCTGACCAGCAGCGGACGCGAGACGAATTCATTGACCTTCCAGTTGCCCACGTAGCTGCAGTCGCCCGCCGCGGCGCAGGACAGCGAGCCTTCAACGATGCCCTGCGGCGCGGCGTTGGCCGGCAGCGGACGCATGACGCCGGCACCCCACACGCCCGCGGTCTCGGTCAAGAACACGCCAGCGGTTGTTTCTTCCGGATCGCGGGCGGTGTAGTTGCCGACCGCGGTGCAGTTGCCCGCGGAGGAACACTGCACTTCCTTGATATTGGCGTCGGGTTCCGAGCGCGCGTTCGCGGGCATGATCGCCTCGACGCCGGTGCCCCAGGTCCCTGAAATCTCGCTCAGCATGAGGCCCTCGGTGTCGCCCGAGCTGTCGGTGTAGTCGCCGACGGCGGTGCAGTTGCCCGGCGAAGGACACGACAGCGCTCCCTGGCCATATCGTTCCACCAAGGGGTCGGACGCGGCGTTCGCGGGCGGGGTCACCTCCACCGCTGTCCCCCAGACGCCGCCGGTCTCTGTCCAGATGAAGCCCTCGAGGTCGCCCGAGCTGTCGGTGTAGTCGCCGACGGCGGTGCAGTTGCCCGCCGAGGTGCAGGACACGCCCCCCATCCTCGTGGGTTCTTCCGGGCCTGCCGCGGCGTTCGCGGGCAGCGACGGCAGCATGGGGGCGGCGCTCCAGGTGCCGGCGGTCTCGCTCACCAGGAACCCCCGCGAGTTGCCGGAGATGTCGGCGTAGGTGCCCACGGCCGTGCAGTTTCCGGCGGAGGGACAGGAGAGCCGGTTGAGCCTGACGCTCGGCCCCGGTTCGGAGGATGCGTTCGCGGGCAGCGACACCTCCACGCCGGTCCCCCAAACGCCCGCGCTCTCGCTCAGCAGGAGCCCCTGTTCCTTTTCCGCGCCGTCCCGGTAGTCCCCAACGGCGCTGCAGCTCCCCGCCGATGGACACGACAGCGCGCCGAATTCCGGGCCCGGACTGGACGCTGCGCCCGCCGGCATGGTCGCCTCCACGGCCGGTTCCCACGCGCCGCCGGTCTCGCTCAGCAGCTCGCCCTGTGCCCGGTACTGTTCCGGTTCCGGTTCGGCCGTGTAGGAGCCGACCGCCGTGCAGTTTCCCGCGGCGGGGCAGGACACCTCCCGCAGGTAGACCTCCGGGTCTTCGGCGGCGCCCGCGGGCGCGGTCAGCTCGACCCCCGTCCCCCAGTTCGCGTTCCCTGATGCCCACGCGCCCGGCGGCGCGACGACGAGCGCCAGCAGCAACATGCTGGCAGCGAGCGCCGAGAAGATCGTTGCCTGCATCGTCGTGCGTAATAGCTTCCCCTTCGCGCTCAACCTCTTGCCTTTCGCCGGCTTGGAGTCGGGCTCGCTCGCTTCTTGACGACCCGCCGCTGCTTCTGCTTCAGGCACCTGCCATGCTCGCGCTTGTAGCCGCGCTTGCACTCCGCGACCTTCTTCGTGGTCTTCTTTGGCGCCGTCGGTGCGGTTGGTGTCGTGGGTGTCGTCGGCGCGGTCGACGCCGGGGCGAGCGGCTGGGTCATGGCCGGGGTCAGGGACGCGCCCAGTTCCGAGCCGCCAGAGGAGGTGGTCGGTGGGCCACCGGAGGAGACGATCGACGAGTCGCTTGCGGTCGTGAACGTCTGCGTTTCACCGAAGGCTTCGTGCCACTTGTTCTTGGCCCGCAGACGGTAGTGGTAGAGCGTGCCCGGCGTCAGACCGGAGATCGCTTCGGGCGCTACAGTCGCCACACCCGTGCCGGCGGGCACTTCGCCGCCGGGGGTGCTCTGGCCGAACGCTTCCGTTTCCCCGTATTCAAACCAGTAGCGCGTGCGTGCTCCTTCGGGCGCGACGGCGCCCGAGAGAGAGGCGCCGGAGGAGCCCACTTCCGAGGCGCTCTCGGCGCTCAGGAGAGGCGCGCGGATCTGCGTCGTGAACGTGCCCGTCCCTTCGCCGGGCGCGCTCGGCCCGCTCGAGTTTTCGAGGAGAAGACGGTAGTCGTATTCGGTGCCGGGTTCCAGGCCCGTGACGTGCACCTTCGCGGTGGCGCCTGCGCCGCCGACGTCTTCGTTGCAGGGGACACGGATGCCGTACGCGTCGGTGGGTCCGTATTCCAGTTCGCATTTCGCGTGCTGGGCGCCCGGCAGGACGTGCGCTTCGATCGTCGCTTCGCTGGAGCCCGCGTTCGCGAGCACGGAGAGGACTCTGGGCGGGATCGCCACGGTCATAAAGGAGATCTGCGCGCCGGCGCTCGCGCCGACCGCATTCCTGGCGATGAGGCACGCCGAGTATTCGGTGCCTGCCTCCAGGCCAGCCACCGACGCACGCACTTCGATCGGTTCACCCGTATGCGTGTCCTGCACCTCGGGCGTCCTTGACGCCCCCGCTGCGCTGCAGCTGCCGCCGGGCGCGTATTCAAAGTACCAGACGGTCGGTGCCCGCTCGGCCGTGAGCCTGCCTTCGAGCGTGACCGTTTCGGTGGCGATGTTGGCGGCCGGAGCGGTGGAGGGTATGCGGGGCACGATTGATCCGGTCGTGAAGGTGACTGCGGAGCCTTCGGTTTCGCCAGAGGTGTCGGTCGCGATCAGGCAGTAGGCGTATTCGGTGTCCGGTTCCAGGCCCACCAGCTCGGCCGAGACCGCGCTGTGTTCGCGCTGCGCTTCGGCCACGAGCGCCGTTTCCCTGCCCCCCAGACAGCTCTTGCCGCTGTTGTAGGCGAAGCGATAGCCAACCGTCGCAGCGACGTGCGGATCGAGCGTGCCGCACGCCTTCGCCTGCGTGGCGCCGATCGGTTCGCCGCACGCTTCGCTGAGCGGCGCTTCGGGAGAACCGGCGCCGTGCGTCCCAGTCCGCGTCGGCGCGAAGGCCCCGACCCCGTCGGCAGTCCCCACGCCGCTCGGACCGTCATAGCCCGCGGACGCGTTGCAGATCAGAGCGCCCTGGCCGCAATCCTCCAGCGAGAGCGGAACCATCGAGCCGCTGCAGCCGTCGCCGTAGAAGCCTTCGCATTCGCCGTTCCCCCCTTCGGTGATGTCGTGCAGGAGCCCCGAGCCGAGATGGGAGTAAAGCGTCTGTGCAGGGTAGGCGACGCCGTGCGAGCCGCCCGCGAGCGCAAACATGGAGGCGACGATCGGCGAGGCCACGCTCGTGCCGCCGAGCGGCACCCAGCCGGGCGGCGTGCCGTCGCGCGGGGGCTCTTCCGGGCTCAGGTAGGGCACCGAGTCGTATACCGCGACGCCCGTGTAGGGGTCGGCGTCGGCCGCGACGTCGTTGGAGGCGCGCTTGGCTTCAGAGCCCGTGCCACAGCCGACCGCGGAGAAGTCGCTCACTTCGCGCTGCCACGCCTGCGCGGGGAAGTTGAAGCTGCAGCCGCCTCCGGAGCCGCCCCAGACGGACTCGCTCGCCCACGCCTGCCCGCCCGCGCCCGTCATCGTCAGGCTCGTGCCGCCGACCGAGACGACACGCGGCGAGGAGGCGGGGTACTCCACGCCGAAACCAAAAGCCTTGCGGCGCAGATAGCCGCTATCGCCACTGGCGGCAGTGACCACGACGCCGGGGTGGTTGAACGCTTCACTGTCAGATGCCGGTTCGCCCGCGCCCCACGAGTTCGAGACCTCTGTCGCGCCGACGCCCCCGGAGCCGCGCGGGCGCGCAGCGGTGTCCTCGGCCGCTTCCATGCTCGCGATCTTGCTGTTTTCCGGCTGCACGAGCACGATGTGGCAGTTCTGGCAGATCGCGTGGGCCATCTCGATGTCGAGCGACGTCTCCAAGGCCCATCCATCGGCTTCTTCCACCTCTTCGCACGCCGCTTCGCTCTGACCCGCAGGGGCGCTCGCGTCTTCGCACAGCAGTTCGGCTTCGTGCCGTTTCCCGACGCTGCCCGGAAACGGCGGGTTCCCTTTTTCACCCTTCTGGTTGACCTGTTCGAAGCAGCCATTGGCGGCGCTGCATTCGGGCAGGGTGAATTCCTGGTCGTAGACCCGCAGGTCGGCTTCCGCCCCCAGGTCGTTGTAGGGATCCACGATCGCGATCGTCTGCGGCTGCGCGGCGGGCGCCCGCGGTTCTTCGCCGGGGAAGTAAGCGTTTCGCAGCTGCTGCGGTCCCAGGCCGTAGGCGCCCTGGGCCGCGCTGCCCGCCTCGATCGTCTGCGCCGTGCGCATCGCGAGCGGGTGCGTGCGGGCACGCGCCGCGGCGGTCTCGGGCACGAGCTCAAGGGCAAGGCAGGCGACATGACCTGGCGCGGGCGCGCCGCACACCGAGTGCACGCCATAGTCGCTGCGCGGCAGTGGCGAGAGCGCGTTCGCCTGGACGGCCAGGAGGCAGAGAAGAACCAGCGCCCCCGCGACAGCGCCGGCAACACGAGCGAGCGCCCAGCGCGTCAGACCCGTGCGCCACTCCCCCATCTGGACCTCACGACATGGCGGAAGCCGCTTTCCCGAATCGGCCTTCCCCCCTCGACGGGCGCTCACGGTCGGTTCAGATACGAGGTCGAACCGTTCTTCCTCGCCGATCCTATAGTCAATCGTCACGGGTCCCCTCCGCCCATCCGGCCCCCCGTCTGGCGCCTATCTATAGCCATGCTACCAGCGCACCTCCCCCCGTCGGCCATGAGGTCCGGGCGTTGGCCGGCGCGGGAGCACGGCGCAACCCGGCCACGCCGCCGAGCGGAACGCACGGGGTGCATCGAGTCCGTGCTTAGGCACCCCTCTTCGTGGGGCACGATCCTCTACCGCCGCCGCCCCGCCGCGAAGCTCTGCACCGGCGGCGCCACGGCGCGCATGCTGGCCCCCACCTCAACCCCCTCCTCCCCATCTCCGTCTCCATCCATCACGACGGCCGGCGCATCCATCCCGGCCGGCGCGACGGGCAGGCGGTGCACCCGCGCGCCCGTGCTCGCTCCCTCCGCCTCCAAGAAACCCTCCAGCGCGGCCAGTTCGCGCACCACCACATTCAGCACACCCTCCGGCGAGCGCTCCAAGCGCCCGCGCGCCAGCAGCAGTGGCTCGGCCCGCGCGAGCGCCCTGCGCGCCTCATACACCGCGCGCGGCACGATCAGATTGATGGTCCCCCACTCGTCCTCGAACAGCAGGAACATGATCCCCTTGGCCGTGGTTGGCCGCTGCCGGGCGATCACCAGTCCGGCCACGGCCACCGAGCACCCGTGCGGTAGACGCGCCAGTTGGGCGCTCGTGGCGAGCATCGGCACCCGCAGGCGCGGACGCAGGGCGGCCATCACGTGGTCGCCCACCGTCACCCCGCTGGTGGCGTAATTGGCGAGCAGCCGCTGCCAGCGGCTGAGTGGACGCAGACGCGGCGCCGAGGGCAGCTCCAGGGGCAGCGCGAGCTGTGTCTCATCCTCGCCGGCGTGCTGCCCCGGGGTGGCAACGCCGAGCTGCCACAGCGCCAGGCGCCTGCGGACATCGGCCGAGCCAGGCTGCGCCCTCGCCGAGCCGGCACCCTGCACATCTGCCCCGTTCACCCGCACGAGCCCATCGCAGGCCCCCGACCAGGCCAGCTGTTCGAGCGTCCTGCGCCCGGCCCCCACGCGCGCGGCAAGCTGCCCGAGGCTGCGAAACGGACCGCCCCGCTCGCGCTCGGCCACCAGCACGGCCACCTCGGTGGCGACCACGCCCTTGATGTAGCCAAGTCCAAGCCGCACCCCCAGCCGCCCATCCCCTGGCAACTCCTCGCCCTCGCGGTGCAAGGCGCGAGGTGGTTCTCCATCAATCAATCTCCCCCCGGTCAGCCCATCGCCCGCGCCATGCAAGGCGAGGGATAGTTCTTCATCAATCTCAATCGTGCACTGCACCCCCGAGGCGTTCACATCCAGCCCCAGCACCTGAATCCCCCGGCCCTCGGCCTCGTGCACGAGCGAGTCGGGCGCGTAGAAGCCCATCGGCTGCTCGTTCAAGAGCGAGCACAAAAACTCGGGCCCGTAGTGCACGCGCAACCAGGTGGACTGATACGCAAGCAGCCCGAACGCCGCCCCGTGCGCCTTGGGGAAGCCGAAGCCGGCGAAACCCGAAACCATCTCCCACACCTGCTCGGCCGTCTGCGCATCGGCCCTCACGTGCGCGCGCGCCCCGGCGAGGAATCTCTCGCGGTGGCTCTGCAGCGCCTCCGTCGAGCGTTTGCGACTCATCGCGCGGCGCAGCCCGTCGGCCTCGCCGGCGCTGAAGCCCGCGAAGGCCTGCGCGACCTCCATCACCTGGTCCTGGAAGATCACTGTGCCGAGCGTGCTCTGAAGCACCGGGCGCAGTGAGGGGTGCGGGTAGGGCACCTCGTAATCGGGGTCTTCGCGCAGGCGCCGGCGACGCTCGATGTAGGGGTTGACGGCACCCCCCTGGATCGGCCCCGGTCGCACGATCGCCACCTGCACCGTGAGGTCGTTCAGGTCGCGCGGCTGGGTGCGCCGCAGCGACTGCATCTGCGCGCGGCTCTCGATCTGAAAGACCCCCACCGTGTCGGCATCGCAGATCGCCTCGAAGGTTCGTGGCTCATCGAAGGGGATGCGGGACAGATCGACGCGTTCGCCGCGCGTGCGGGCGATCAGCTCCACGCAGCGCTCCACCGCCGAGAGCATCCCCAAGCCCAGCAGGTCGATCTTCAGGAAGCCCGCGTCCGCGGTTGAGTCCTTGTCCCACTGCACCATCTGCCGGCCCTCCATCGCCGCCGGCACGACCGGGCAGCAGTCGATCAGCGGCCGCGTGGCGATCACCATCCCGCCGGAGTGCTGGGAGAGGTGGCGGGGCAGCCCATATGCCTCCCCCACAAGGCGTGCCAGCCAGCGCCAGCGCTCCGAGCGCGTGGGAGCGTCCTGACCGTTGCCCGGAGCATCGGACCCCACGTGTGCGCCGCCTGTGGCACTCTCCTCGCCCCCGCCCGCCAGGATCGCCTCGATGTCGTGCTCGGAGCTTCCGTACCCCTCCGCCCCGCGCGCCAGGCGCTCGATCTCCCCCGGCGGCAGCCCCAGGACCTTGCCCAGCTCGCGGATCGCCCCGCGCGCGCGGAACGTGGGGAAGGCCGCGACGAGCGCCGCGCGCTCATGTCCGTAGCGCTCGTGCACGCGCGGGATCAGCACCTCGCGGATGTCGCGCGGGAAGTCCAGATCGATGTCCGGCAGCCCGTGCAGATCCTCGTGCAGGAAGCGCCCCAGCAAAAGGTCGTTGGCGATCGGATCGATATGCGAGAGGCCTGTCAAATAGCAGACGATCGATGACACCGAGGAGCCACGCCCGCGCCCAGGCGCGAGCAGCGAGCGCGGTGAATCGCTCATCCCACCCGCCCCGCCGCCGCGCACCTCCCGGGCCACCTCGCGCGCGAGCTCGAGCATGTCGTGATGCAACAGGAAGAAGCCGGCGAGGCCGAGGCGGTCGATCACGCGCAGCTCCTCCTCCAGGCGCGCCCGTGCCTGGCGCCGGTGCTCGGCAGACACGCGCACGGCGGCGGCCCCACCGCCCGCCCCGGCCGGCCCCCGCGCGGCCGGCCTCCGCGCGCCCTCCCCGTAGCGCTCCTCCATACGCGCCCAGCACAGCTCGGCAAGGCGCCGCAGCGCATCCGCGTCCTCGGCGCCGGGATAGCGGTAGCCGAGGTCGCGGCACAGGTCGAAGCGCAGCTGCTCGGCGAGATGCAGCGTCTCGCGCACCGCATCGGGGTGATCGGCGAAGCGCCGTGCCATCGCCGGCGGGCCGCTCAGCACGTGGCTGTGGTTACCGCGCCGCAAGGGCTCCGAGGCGTCGAGCGTGGTGCGGTGGCGCAGCGCCACGAACGCGTCCTGCAGCTCCGCGCGCGAGCGCGCGTGTGCGTGCACGTCGCCGCTGGCCACGCAGGCAACGCCCAGACGCCGCGCGAGCGCCTCAAGCGCGCGGTTGCGCCCGCGGTCGTGGCGGGCGTAGGGCCGCTGCAGCTCCACGCGCAGCCCATCGGGCTCGAAGGCGTCGAGCAGCCGCCGCGCGGTGGGCTCGTCGTGCACCCCGTGCCGTGCGCAGCCCGTCAGGCACACGAGGCCCTCGGCGTGTTCGAGCACCGTCTCCAGCGCCACCGCCGGCTCGGTGCGCTCGCGAGCTGCGCCGTCGCGCGTGTGCGCGTGGGCGTGGGTGAGGATGCGGCAGAGGTTGCGCCAGCCGCGCGGCTCGCGCACCAGCAGCGTGAGGTGCCGGCCGCCGGTGGCGGCGGTCCCGTCGGCATCGGGATCCCCATCCCGCGAGCGCGCGCCAGTGGAGGCGCGTTCGGGGGCCCGTTCGGGAGCCAGGTCGATCTCGGCCCCGTGGATCGCGCGCACCCCACCGGTCCCGCGAGCCCCCCCGGCGGCCGCTGCTTGCGCGAACTCCATCGACCCCGAAACGCAGTTGTGGTCGGTGAGCGCCAGCGCCACGTGCCCCAGCTCGGCTGCCCGCTCGATCAGCTCATCCGGCAGCGACACCCCATCCAGGAAGGAGAAGGCCGAGTGGCAGTGCAGCTCAACGTATGGCGGTGTGCCCGGCAATTGCTCATCCCCGCTCGGCGCTCATCGCGCTCAACCCGCCTGGGCGAACCACCCGCCGCGCGCCAGGTCGCGGAAGACGACGAGGTTGCGCCCCTGTCCGCTGACGACCTCCCAGTAGCGGCGGCGCAGCGGCTGCGCGGTCCACCAACGGTCCTCCACCAGCCACGACTCGCGCACCTGCGCGATGCGCCGGCCATCGACCACGCACGGCGCCCCGCCGGCATCGGCGCGCACGCGCACGGGCCGGGGCAGGTTCAGGGCCTGGCTGCGTGCGCTCATGCCGGGGGCGCCCCCCGCCCGCCGTCGAGCACCTGTCCCCCGTCACCCAGCCCATCGACGCCCGGAGCCCCCCATGGCGCGAGCACCACCCGCCGCTCGGGCACGCGCGAGTCGGGGTCCACGCACAGCGCCCGCAGCGCCGCATCGGGCCCGGCCAGCGCGCGCACCTGCGCCACTCCCTCCGCCAGGCGCGCCAGGCGCAGCTCGCGCGTGCGATCGAGCAGCGTGCCCTGCGCGCCGCCCGGCGGCCCGAAGCGCTCCACGGCCAGCCTCAGATCCTGCGCCGGCGCAGGCAGCAGCGCCAAGCGCACCCCCAGCGCCAGGCGCAGGCGCCGCGGATCGGCCAGCGCCTCGCGCAACACCACGCGCTCGTGCCAGCTCCCGCGCTCGACCAAGCGCGCACTGAGCACCACCGCGCGCAGCGTGCGCCCGCGCCGCTGCGGCCGCGCGAGCAGCCGATCCACGAGCAGCCCGAGCACGCGCTCCAGCGCCGGCCCGGAGCTCGGCTCGCCCAGCTGCAACGTCTCCTCCAGAAGATCCTCTCGCAGACGTGGGCACAACGGCGTGTCGCACCCGCGGGCGAGGTCATACGCGAGCACCCCCGCCGCGCCGAAGCGATCGGCCAGCGCGGCGCGCCCGAGCCTGGCGAGCTCACCGAGTGTGCGCACGCCCAGGCGCGTGAGCGGCTCCACCAGCGCGGCGGTCTCGGAGCGGTAGCGCAGCAGCCCCACGGGTCGCGCGGCGAGATAGCGGCGGGCCGCCTTGGCGCCCTCCCCTGCCTTGGCGCCCTCCCCTGCCCTGGCACCCTCACCTGCCCTGGCGCCCTCCCCTGCCCTGGCACCCTCACCTGCCCTGGCACCCTCACCTGCCGTCACGCCTTCCGCGGCGACCCCAGGACCACTTGCATACGTGGACGCACGAATCGCCTTGGCGCCCTCCTGCACCACCACCGCGCGCCGCGAGCGCACCTCAAGTGCAGCCGCAAGCGCGCAGAAGCGCGTCGGCCCCGCCCCCACCCGCGCGCGCGGCCCGAGCGCGCTGCGCACCGCGGCGATGACCCCACGATCCCCCCCGTGCAGCCCCCGCAACCCGTCGGCCATGAAGTACGTCAGCCCCGGCCGCGCCGCCGGCTCGGGCGCAGCGCCGATGCCTTCCAGCGCGTCGAGCACGCGCCCCTCCCACACCCGCGCCACGGCGAGCGGATCGGCGGGTACGAGGCCGAGCGCGGGGCAGCGCGCGAGTGCCTCCCCGAGCACCATCCCCGGCAACACTCCGAGCGCTTCGGCGGCGCCGGAGACCTCTCCCACGCGCACCTCCCCTCCCGGCGCTGGAGCGATCGCCAGCGCCCGCCCCGCCAGCGCGCGCGGCCCCCCGGCTGCTATCACCAACTCGAAGCGGGGCAGGTGCACGCAGATGACCATACACGAACACATGTTCGCATTAAGGCAGCCGCTCGCAACAGACAACTGTCACCGTTTGGAGCCCGAAGTCAAGTACGGCGACTACTACGGTACCGCTCTGCTACCGTTATGGTATGAGCAAGCAGATCGCTGTGCGCCTCCCCGACGAGCTGGTGGAGTTCGTCGACGAGCTCGTTGACTCCGGCACCCGACACAGCCGCGCGGGCGTCGTCAAGCGCGCGCTACAGCGCGAGCACAGACGCGCGATCGCCGAGCGCGACGCGGCGATCCTGGCGCGCACGGGCGCAGACCCCGAGCTTGCGGGCCTGGCCGAGCACACCGCTCACCAGCCCTCGCCGCTCCCCTGATGCGCCCGATCCACATCGCCCATCTCGACAAGGCCCGGCCGGTGCTGGTCCTCACGCGCGAACTGGTGCGCCCTCACCTCGCCACAGTGACGGTCGCGCCGATCACCACCACGATCCGTGGCCTCTCCACCGAGGTCTCCGTGGACGCCGCCAACGGCCTGGCGGGGGCGTCGGTGGTGAGCGCCGACAACATCACCACAATCCCCGCCGACACCCTCGGAATGCAGATCGGCACCCTGCTCGACCGGCAAGAGCCTGCACTGAGCGAGGCGATCCGGGCCGCGTTCGACCTGGACTGAGCGCGGCATCCGACTGAGGCCGGTGCTGACGTTTACGCGCCGCGGCACTCGAGGAACTAGTCCATGCCCAGCGGCCCCTCGGCGGACCCGCTGAGGAACTGCCTCACGAACGGGTTCTCCGAGGAGAACATCTTCTTTGCGTCCCCTGCCTCCACGATACGCCCCTTCCAGAGCAGCGCGATGTACTCGCCGATGCGCCGCGCGGAGGCGATGTCGTGGGTGACCACCATGTAGGTGCCGCCGAGTGCCCCGTGCATCTCCTGGATCAACTCGCACAACAGCGCCGTGCGCACCGGGTCAAGGCCCGAGTCGGGCTCGTCGAAGATCACAATGTCGGGCTCCATCACGAGCGCCCGCGCGAAGCCTGCGCGCTTGCGCATGCCGCCCGAGAGCTGGTTGGGCAAGTCGTCGATCGCGTCCGCCAGCCCCACGTCGGTGAGGCGCTGGCGCACGATTTCGCTGATCTGCGCCTCGCTCATGTCGGTGTGCTGGCGCAAAGGGAAGGCGACGTTGTCGAACACTGACATCGAGCCGAACAGCGCGCCGTCCTGGAAGAGCACGCCGATGCGCCGGCGCAGCGCGAGCAGGTCGGGCATGTTCAGTGTCGGCACGGACAGCCCCTTGACGATCATGTCGCCCGAGTCGGGGAACATCAGGCCGATGATGTGCTTGATCAGCACGCTCTTGCCCGTGCCGGAGGGCCCGAGCACGACCGTGATCGTGTCGTCGGGGATCTTCACGTTCAGGCCGTTGAGCACCGGCAGGCCACCCAGGCGCTTGTGAACGTCCACGCAGCGGATCGACCATTCCTTGCCGTCCTCTGCCTGCTCGTGCTCGTCGTGCGAGTGGTACTGGAATTCGCTGGCCTGCTCGAGCATGGCCTGATGCTCGGAGCTCAAACCCCGCCCCTCGTCGATCTCATCGAGATGCTCATCGCTCATACCAGCGCTCCCTCCTCCACGAATGCCATTCTACACTGCCCCACCCAGCCCAACCCAGCGGGCCGCGCCATCTCCACCCCGGCCCACCCCGCCGGCGCAGCGCGTCACCCTCCACGCCGGCCCACCCCGCCGGCGCACCGCATCGCCCTCCACGCCGCCGGCACGCATGACACTTGACAGCAGGACGTGTCAGGGTCTACGATTGGTTGATCCTCCACCGCGAACTGGGAGGGGAGGAAAGCGTGTCGCACAGCCAGGACCTCGGAACGACGACGGCCGGCGCCGACCCATCCGCCGGCTGTGACCCGCGCGCCCGCATCCTCGACGCGCTGATCGTCACGGTCTCCTACCGCGGCTATGACCGCACCACGATCGAGCGCGTGCTGCAGACCGCGGACGTGCCGGGGGCGGTGTTCGACGAGCACTTCACCGACAAGGAAGACTGCTTCCTGCAGGCCCTGGACATGATGGTGGCGCGCCTGCACGGCAGCGTGCTTGAGCAGTACGACCGCAGCGCACCGTGGCCCGATCGCGTGCGCCGCGGCCTGAAGGCGATGCTCGCGGCGCTCGCCAGCGACCCGGAGGCAGCGCGCGTGGGGATGGTCGAGTGCCTCAGCGCGGGGCCTGCCGCGTATGAGCGCTACCGCGCGACGCTCGCCGCGTTCGTGCCGCTGCTGGAGGAGGGACGCCGCCACGCCGCCTATCCCGAACACCTGCCGCCGCAGACCTCCGAGGCCGTGGTCGGCGGCATCGCCTCGATCCTGCACCGGCGCGTGCTTGAGGAACGCACGCCGGAACTGCCCCGGCTGCTGGGCGACCTGGTGTACTTCGCGCTGGTGCCCTACCTGGGCCACCATCGCGCGATGACCGTCGCCGGCATCCATGGCCCCGCGCACGGGCTCAGCGCCCCCTGAGCCCGCGGAACGAGCGACCCGTGAGCCCGCGGAACGGCTGCCCCGTGAGCCCACGGAACAAGCGGCCCCGTGAACCCCGCGGAACGAGCGACCCGTGAGCCCGCGGAACGGCTGCCCCGTGAGCCCACGGAACAAGCGGCCCCGTGAACCCCGCGGAACGAGCGACCCGTGAGCCCGCGGAACGGCTGCCCCGTGAGCCCACGGAACAAGCGGCCCCGTGAACCCCGCGTAACGGCTGCCCCCTGAGCCCGCGGAAACGGCTCTCAGCTCACTTCGCCGCTTCGACGATCTGCGGATACTGCGTCGTGCGCCCGTTGATCGTGAACGGCGGCGCCTGGTTGCACGCGGGCGTGGGCACCGCCGCGGAAGTGCCCTGCGCGTGGATGTAGCCCAGCGAGACGAGCAGTTCGATCAGGCTCTGCGGCACCTGCGCGTTGCCGGGCCCGCTGATCGTGGGCACCGGGTTCCCACAGGTGCTCGAATTGAACACCGGCATCCCACCGGCGCCGACGGCCTTGGACGCCCCCGGAGGCTGGTAGGGGTTGGCGCGGTTGAAGCCGGTGCGCTGCGCATACATCGCGAGGCTGTCCGGATTGACGGTGGCGAGCGCGCTGAGATAGTGCAGGCGCGGCCCGCCGGCGCCGCCTTCCTGGCTCGATCCCTGCGTGGCGGCGGTGCCGTTGGCGAGCAGCGCCTGCAGCTCGGGCACGTAGCGCGCGAGCTCTTCCAGGAAGGGGTTGAAGTTGCGCGTGAAGGGGATCACGTGTTCGAGCAGCGGCGTCGTGAGGGCAAGCTGCGTCTTGAGGTCGGGCACGGCCTTCTCCACGGCGGTGGTCAGCGGCCCAAGGCCCGTGAGCAGATTGTCGAACGCCGGCGCGAACGTCTGCAGCGAATGCACGAGCGGGGTGAGCGCGATCTCGGCGGGGTGCAGCTGTTCGAGCACGGGGTTGGCGGCTGCGGCGAGGCTGTCGATGCTGCGCAGCGCCACGGTGCCGTTGTGCTCGAAGGCGGGCAGTTCACGCCAGATCTGCGCGAACGCCTGGCTTGTGCGTGCGAGCGCGCTGAAGGTGCGTTCGCCGTTGACGACGAGCCCCTGGAACTGGTGGTCGCGTTCGGAGAGCGCGTCGAACACTTCGCCGGTGCCGCGCACCACCGCGCTCAGTGCGCCCTCCTGTTCGGCGAGCACGCTGACGACTTCGTTGGCGTGGCCGACGAATGGTTCGAGTGTGGCGAAGGCGGCGTTGAGGTCTTCGCCACGGCCTTCAAAGCCCGCCGCGAGCGTCTGCTGCCAGATCTGAAAGTCGCGGCGCGTCTTGGGGTCGAGCGTGGCGAGGATGTCATCGAAGGTCACGCTCGGCAGCACATTGCGGTTGGCCAAGCGTCCGCCCTCGGGTACGTAGGGGCCGACGCGCGGACCGGGGATCAGTTCCACGTAAGTCTCCCCCAGCAGCGTCTTCACGCGCAGCATCGCGCGCGTGTTCTGGCGGATCGGCGCGTACTGGTGGTCTAGTTCGAGCACCACCTGGTTGCGTCCTTCGGTGTTGCGCTTGAGGCTCGCCACATGCCCCACGGGCACGCCGCTGATACGCACGTCGGACTCTTCGGCCAGCAGCAGCGTGCGCGGGAAAGCCACTTCGACGCGGTAGCCCTTGGGCTTCAGCGGCACCGAGCCGCCGAAGGACTCCCACAGGAACAGCAGCAGGCCGAAGCAGCTGAGCGCGAACAGGACGATCACGAGCAGGTTGGCGAGTGTGGGCGCGCGCTTCTGCATGTCAGCGCTCCCCGCCGGGGTCGCAGACCGACCCGAGGGCACGAATGAGCCCGAGGGTATGGTTGTCGAGGGTATGGTTGTTGTAGCGGAGGCTTCTCATGTCAGGGAGTCCCTCCCAGGCCGAAGGTGCTCTGCAGCGTGCGGCCGAACACGCGGTCGGTGAGTTCAGAGGCGCTCGACGCGCCGCCCCCGGTGGGCGCCGGGCAGGTGCCGATCGCCGAGCGTGGGGCGTGGATCAGCCCGATCAGGGCCTTGGCCGTGGGGTTGACTTCTTCCACGCCGTGCAGCGTGAACAGCTGCGGGCAGGCGAGGAACAGGATGCCATTGCCGATCGGGCCGTTGGCGTCGGCGCTTGAGAAGACACTGTTGGAGTTGTGGTTGAACCAGCTCAGGTAGAAGAGGAAGCCGGCCTGGTTGGCGCCGGGGTTGTAGGCGAGCTCGTTGAGGAATTCGTTAAGCACGCCGAAGCTCGATGTGAGGTTGGGGAAGGCTTCGGCGAGCTGCTTGGTGTTGGACCCGAATTCGCTGACGATCGGCTCGATTTCGCGCGCGAAGGGCCGGATTTCGTTCTGGATGATCGGGGTGGTCTTGCGGAAGAATGGCTGCAGCGCCTGCTGCGCGGGACCGTACGCCTTGGCGAAGGGCAGGAGCTTGACGAGTGCCGGAGCGGCCGCTTGCACACCGGCCGTCAGCTTGCCGAGGCCTTCGTTGGTCTCACGCAGTGTCTGCGGCAGCTGGTGCAGCGTTGACTGCACGCTCTGGTCCTGCTGCGCGAACACGGCGAGCGCGGCGTTGGCGGAGTCGACCAGCTCGCTGAGCGCCTTGTCGCGGCTGCCGAGCCCTTCGACCAGCAGCTTGAAGTTGTGGATCGCGCGCTCGATCTCGGCGTGGCGCGCAGCGATCATGCGCGTGAGCTTCGCCCCTTCGCGCGCGAGCGGAGAGAAGCGCTTGAAGGTGGCGGAGAGGTTGGCGGCGTTGCCGTTCAGGCCTTGCGCCGCGCTCGCCAGCAGCAGCTGCAGGTAGGAGCGCGTTTCGGCGTCGAGCGCAGCGAGGAACTGATCGACGTTGATGTCGGGCGCCGTCTGCGAGGCGGGGATGACGACCCCCTGCTCCACGCGCCCGCTGGCGGGCGAGCCGGGGTTGACCTCGACGGTCTCGTCCTTGAGCTGCGTCTTGGGGCGCAGCAGCATGGTGACGTCGTTGTAGATGTACTGCGCGTACTTGGGCGTGAGGCTCATCGTCACGAGCGCGCGCCCTTCATGCAGCGTGACGCTTTCGATTTCGCCGATCTTCGCGCCGGCGATCGTCACCGACTGGCCCTGCCCCGGCGTGACCGCCTGGGCGGTCTGGAATTCGGCCTTCAGCTTGAAGTGTTCGTGGCCGATCACGGGCACCCAGCTCGGCACCGTGAGGCGCTCGTGCGCGAGGATGTAGCCGCCGGTGAAGGCCGCGATCAGGATCATCGCGACAACGGCGATGAAGGCCGTGCGATAGCGCTCGATCTGGTCGCGCACCCCGCGCCCGCCCTCGTGCGGCACGTTGCCGTTGGCGCGCGCGCCGTTGGCACCATTGCGCCCAGGCGCAGACCGTGGCTCCTGGCCGCCCTCGGGACCGGCGCCCGGGATCGCTTCGCGCGGCACGGGGCCGGCACCGCCCTCCCCGCCCGGCGGCTGGGCACGACCCCCGGCACCGGCGCCCTGGCCCCCTTCGGGACCGGCGCCCGGCACCGCTTCGCGCGGCTGCGGACTCACGCCGCCCTCCGCGCCCTGCGGGCTCACGCCACCCTCCGGCTCGTCATCGAAGCCGCCGTCCCCCGGGCTCATCCTGCGCTCCCATCGGCCGGCCCCTGCGAGAGCGGGCCGTTGAGGTTCGGCACGGCCTGCGTGTAGCAAGGCACGAGTGGCTTGTACGGCGGCTCGGTGGTCGGCACGCGCGGACTCGTGCCCAGCGGCGCGATCGCCGTGGTGGCGGCCAGCGGGAAGCCCTTGGCGGAGCTGAGCGGCAGCGTCGAGGAGGGCACGACGATCGTCTGCTGCCCGCCAGTGACGAGCAGCCGCTGGAAGGGTCCGTTGCCATCGAACGCCTGCGCCGAGGAGGTGAAGCCCACGAGACCACTGAAGAACTCCCCCTGGTTGGGCACCCCCGAGGTGTTGGCGCCGTCCTGCAGCTTCACTTCGCCGGCGGGGTAGAAGACCTTGATCAGGCACTTGTTGAGCAGTTCGAGCTGGCCGAAGAAGGGCTGCAGCGTGCCGAGCAGCCCGGCGAGCGTGGGCGCGCCCTGCTGCAATCCCTGCGCGACGCCGCCCAGCTCCTTGGGGCCGAGCAGGCCGCGCGACTGCACGATCCACGGCAGGGCGGCCTGGGTGGTGGCGGCTGTCTGTTCCACGCCGGGAATGATCGCCAGCGAGAAGGCGCGCAGCGGCGGCAGGAAGCGATCGAGCGCGGCGAACGCGCGCTGCGCGGTGGTGAGCGTGCCCGGCAGTTCGTGCACGGAGGCGGTCACCGCAGAGGACTGCGCCGCGAAGATGCCCAGGAAGGCGTTGAGGTTGCCGACGAGTTCGCCGAGCTGCTGCTCGTGCACGTTCAGTTCGCCGGTGAGGTGTTCGGTGGCGCGCACCAGACCCGAGAGGTCGTTGCGTTCGGTGCCGCCGATCGCCTGCAGCGCGATCGCCGAGCCGCGCAGCGCCGCGGGGGCGTGCAGGAAGGACTGGCTGAACGCCTGCGCGGCGTTCAGGCCGCGCACTTCGGGGTCCTGCGCGGCGTTCTGCGCAGCGGTTGGCTTCTGCGTCAGGGCAGAGCCGTATTCGGCGAGGAACGTCTGCAGGTTGGCGCGCGTGTCGCTGTTGAGCGCGGTCAGCAGCTGGTCGATCTGCACGGGGTCGGAGGTCTGTGGCAGCGGGATGGTGTAGCCCGAGGAGACAGTCGGCGCGGTCGGGCTGCCGGGCGATAGATCGACGAAGTAGTTGCCTTCGAGGAAGATGCGCGGGCGGATCTTCACGGTGGCGTCGCTGTGGATCGGCAGGCCCTGCTTTTCAATTTCCATTGTCACGACGGCGCTTTCGCCCTCGCGCTGCACCGAGGCGACCTTGCCGACGTTGACTCCGGCGATGCGCACGGGCGACTTGCTGGCGATGTCGAGCGAGGAGGCGAACTGCGCCTTCAAGCGGAAACCGTGCTTGAACGGGATGTGCTTGGTGAAGCCGAAGTAGACGACCACGACGATGAGCAGCAGCACGACGAGGCCGAAGCGCACGGGATTCGAGCGCTGCAGCTCGACCACAGGGGTCCGATCGCGACGGTTGAAGATGTTCAGACGGCTCACCTGTGGCCCCCGGCGGCGGACGAGCCCTTCGTGGTAGAGGAGCTCTTCTTGGCGGAGGAGCCCGTTGAGGCGGAAGCGCTCTTCTTGGCCGACGAGCTCGGCTTGATCCCCAGATCCCGCAGCGTGGCGCTGGGGTATTCGAGCCCGAGCAGGTTCTGCGAGCGAGTCGTGACGTCGTGGGTGGTGCCGGAGTTACCGGGCACGTTGCCGATCACGGTCTGGCCGGCGATGAACTTCTCGTTGCCGGCTTCGCACTCCTTGGGCTGGCCGGGCCCGCCGACGTTCGGATAGGGGTTGAAGTGCAGGAAGTTGTTGGGCACTACCGGCGTGGTGGAGTTGACCGCCTGCGAGCCGCCGTTGGCGGGCGCCGAGGATGGTCCGCCCTCGGCGTTGGGCCCGAGCGGCGAGAAGGTGATGCCCACGCGCGCCATCGTGCCCACGCCGGTGCCCTGCGAGAGCAGGCTGGCGATGTTGCGGAAGAACAAGGTGAGGTAGTTGCAGGTGGTCTGCGCTGGCGCCAGACCGGCCACCAGCGGGTTGCCGGCTTCGGCAGTCTGCGTGAAGTCTTCGAAGCCGAGCACGACGACGGGGTTGGCGATGAACTGCTGCACGAGCTTGGCGGTGGTGGCGAGCTGCGCGTTGAGCGGGATCGCCTTGGTCAGGTTGACGGCCCCCGTGGCAAAGGCGTCGCCGAGCGGGGCCGCGGCGCTGGCGAGCGCCTTGGCGCTGGGGCGCAGCAGGCGGAAGAACTCAGTCGTGTTATCGACGAAGCGCGCCTGGTAGGGCAGCGAGAAGATCGCCTGGTGCAGTGCGGCGGGCCCGCCGGCGATCGTCTGTTCGAGCTCCGGGGCCACGGAGGCAAAGGCCGAGAAGAAGGTGTCCATGTCCACGTAGAAGTTGGCCTGCTGCTGCGCCACCGGCGCGGCCTGCGCGGCGGTCTGCTCCAGCGCGACCCACAGCCCGTGGAGGTCGGTCTGCCGCGAGGCGAGATTGTGCAGCACGGGGATCCCGTTGGAGAGCAATTCGGGCAGCATGTGGATCGCCTGGTTCAGGCCGCCACCGCGCCCGGCGAAGGTGTCGCCGAAGGTGTTGAGGTTGGTCTGGCTGGCCGTGCGCGTGGGCTGGTCGAACATCTTGAAGAGCTCTTCGATCTGCACCGGTTCGCGCGTCTGCGAGGCGGGCAGCGTGCCGCCCGGCGGCAGCGTGCGCAGCGAGCGGCCCTTGATCAGTTCGAGGTACTTCAGGCCGAGCGCCGAGACGGACTGCACGATCGCCACGGTGTTGGCGGGCAGCGGCTGCACGCCCTTTTCGAGCTTCAGGTAGGCGATCGCGGCGACACGGCCGGTGGCGGGGGACTGCACGGCGGTGAGATGGTTGACGAGCCCCACGCGCGCCCCGCCGATGCGCACTTCGTTGGAGGGCAAGAGGCCGTTGGCCTGGTTGAGTTCGACCTGGATGTCGTAGGTGGGTGTAAAGGGCAGCCCGTTGAGCGCGTTGTATGACAGATAGACGGCCACGGCCACGATCAGCGTGGTGAGCGCGCCGATCAAGAGCGGGTTGGCGGCGAGCGATGAGCGGCGGCGGTCCATCAGGGCGTCTCCACCGGGGTCTCGTGGCAGCAGCGGCCCATCAGGACACGCTTCGCGGCGGGCTCGTGGCGGCGGCGGTCCATCAGGGCGTCTCCGCGGGGTTGCATTCCAGCTGGCCGCCGTCGGTGAAGGGCGAGGAGCCATCGGGCGCGGGCTGGGTGGCGGTGCCGGGGCAGCGCTGCAGCTGGCCGGTCTTGAGGTTCTGCAAGCCCTGCTTGAGGTTTTCGGCGGGCACGAGGCTGCCTTCGGGGCCGAGCGTGAAGCTGGCGACGGTGGGTGCCGCGCGCACGTAGTGGCCGTTGGCGTCGTAGTAGCCGGTGCTCTGACCGAGGCTGCGCGCAAAGCCGACGAGTTCGGGCGCATAGGCGCGCCACTTGGCGAAGAAGGCCGTTGACTCTTCAAGGCCCTTGATCGAGCTGGCGTTGCCGCTTTCGAGCGTGTGTGCGATCGCGGGCACCGCCTGGAAGGCATCTGTGAGGTCGTTGTTGGGGCCGGGCTTGCTGACGGCCTGGCTGAGGTTCTCGACGACCGGCGCCGCTTCGGCGAAGAACGGGCGCAGCCGTTCGAACAGCAGCGCCAGCTGTGTGGTGTTGGGCTTGGCCACGTCGATCAGCTGGTGCACCGCGCTGAGCGCCGGCGGCAGCGCGCGGAAGGTGGCGTTGCCGGCCTGCAGCGTGGGCGGCGCCTCTTCGACGGTCTTGGCGAGATTCTCCTGTTCGGCGCCGAGCGCCTGGAATGCCTGGTCGCCGTGTTCGACGAGGTCCGCGAGCTCGGTGCGCCGCGCGGCGATCGTGGTGGTGGCCTTAGCGCCCTGCACCACCAGTTCGCGCAGCGCCGTCTGGTCGCTGGAGAGCTCTGCGAGGAAGTGGTCGCTGGCGGCGAGCGAGGGGGCGAAGTATTCGGCTGTGGCCTGGATGTACTTGGGAGGCGCCGAGTACTCTTCGGCGGAGCCCTGCAGCACTTCTTTGAGCGCGCGGCGCGTACGCGCGTTGAACACGTCGAAGAGCTGGTCGATGTCAGTGACGCCATGGGTGGCGCTGGTCGGCAGTGTCGCGCCGGATGCCAGCGCAGGCGCGTTGTTGGGGCCGGGCGAGAGCGCGATATAGCGGTTGGCGACACCCGAGAGCGACGGCACGCGGATCTGCGCGCTGGTGCCTGCGTGCAGCGGCGCCAGCGGCGAGTTGACGTGGATCGTGATTTCGGCCTGGTAGTTGGGTGTGAGCACGATGTTGGTGACGTTGCCCACGGGCTCGCCACCGACGGTCACCAGATCCCCGCGCACGAGCTGGTCGGCGTTTTCGAAGAGCAGGTGGTAGTTGGCGCCGCCACTGCCGGCGAAGATCAGGTAGGCGAGGATGAGCACCACCACCGCGATGGCGCCCACGGCGAGCACGCGCGGCAGGCGCCCGAAGCCGGGACCGCGCACCACAGGACCCCCGCCTGTGGGTCCGCCACCCGCCGATCCCCCTCCCCCGGGCGGCGGTGGCGGCTCGTGCAGCGGCGGTGGCTGGGGCGGGCTAGTGGTGGCCATTGGCGAGGGGGATCGAGGCCGCGGAGTGCCCGCCGGCGACGATCGGGTCGGGGATCGAGCCCAGGCGCGTCATCAGCGCCAGCCACTGGCCGGGCGTGAGCGCGGGTGTGAGCACGGCGGCGAGTCGCGCGGCGCCCTTGGGGGTGCGCTTGCCCGCGCCGGCGAGCGAGGGGGCCGCGGGGAAGCGGTGCTTGCCGGTGACCCTGAAGAGCAGGCTGCCCTGCAGGTCCACCCAGCTGTCGAGGATCGGCTTGGGGTCGATCAGGGGCGCGCCGAGGCCGGCGGGGCGGATCTGGAAGATCATCCGCGCCTGGGCGCCACCGGGTGCCGTGGGCACGGGTGCGACGCCCGGAGTGGGAGCGCCAGCAGGTGAGGGTGCGGAGCCGCTCGCAGCGCCGGCCCCCGCAGCGCCGGCCCCCGCGGCGCCAGCCCCCGCAGCGGCGGGCGCGGCTGCGCCACTGCTCGCAGCGCCGGCCCCCGCGGCGGGTACGACAGCGGGCGCTTCTTCGACGACGGCGGCCCCCATGTGCCCGATGACGGTACCCGCGATCACGTGCGAGCCGACCTGCAGCGCGTGCAGCGATACCTCTTCGCGCCCGGCGCGGAACACGAGCGGCACACGCGAAGCCCCATGCGAACGATGCGCACGCGAGCGCAGCAGCGGCGTGGGGATCGCAGGCACCGGCGTGGTGGTTTCAAGCGCGTCGGCAGCCCCGAGCGCAAGCCCCGAGGAGATGGCTCCGGCGGACAATGGCGAGTGCTGCTGCACCCCTGCGCTGGCCGGCGGCACTCCTCCTCCCCCATTTCTCGACCTCAAGCTCACGCTGAGACTTCTCACATGCCCGCGTGCCGCGGCGGCCGCACGCGGCGAGAGCACCGGGTAGAGCGTGGCCACGCTGCCGAGGTCGCCGTAGGTGTAGACATCTCCATAGACATCGCGCAGCTTCACATAGCGCCCCAGCCGCGCGGAGCGTCCGATGGCGATGATCGTGCCGTCCTGCACGGCGATCACGGGGGCGCGAGGCGTCGAGTAGATGGCGGTGGCCACGAGGCTCCTCCCGGGGTGGCCGGGCAGCGCGGGGAAGCCGTCGGCGTAGTGCGCGGGCGCGTGCACGGGGAAGCGCGCCTCGGCCAGATCTGCGACGGCGCTCAACAGCTGCGGCGGCGTGCCCCGCAACAGCTGCGCGCGCAGCATCACCGAGGCGACGTAGCTCTGCGAGTGGTTGTAGGCGAAGATGGCACCGCGGATGTTGCGCGCCCCCCCTGCGGCGCGCAGGTAGCGCGCCGCGGCGAAGATCGCGTCGGCCGGGTTGTAGGGGTCGGCGTAGCCGTCGCCGCTGGCGTCCACCCCATACATCGCCCACGAGGAGGGCAGGAACTGCATCCAGCCCTCGGCGCCGGCGCTCGATACCGAGAGGTCGCGCCCGAAGTCGGTCTCGACTTCGTTGATCCCCGCGAGCACCTGCCAGGGGATCCCGTAGGCGCGCCCGGCGGCCTGGTAGATCGGCAGCAGGAACGGCGGCAGCGGGAAGCTGCCGATGAAGAACTCGGGCACGCCGCCGCTGAGCGCGCCGCCCAGGGCGGAGGGCGGCGGCGGGGGAGCGAACGAGGAGGGCGCGTGGATCGCCTTGCCGTTGCCGGCCGCAGGCGTGGGCGCGGGCGCCCCACCAGCCGCGGGTTCGCTTTCGGGCGCGGGATGGCGATGCGCCTTGGCGTGCACGCGCGGGGGAGCGCTCGGGGCCTGCGGCGCCTGCGCCTGCACCTGCGGGGCAGTCGTGGGCGCGGGTGCGGAGGAAGTGCTTTCGCTCGTGACGGTGGGGGTGTTGGAAGGGGAAGGGGATGCAGGGCTCGGTGGTGGGAGCGGCGTGGTGGTGGAGGGCACCGTTGCGCTGCCCCCTTCGGCGCTTTCGCCGGCGAGCGCCGCGCTGGGGCAGAGCGCCAGGGCGAGCGCCGCGAGCAGGGCCACGGGCAGGCGGGCGATGGCCGAGCCCCCGCTCGCTGCGCCGACCAGCGGGCGAGCGACGGCAGGGACGCCCTGGCGGCGGCGCGCGCGATTGGCGGCAGGGACGTCCGGGCGGCCCGTGCGGTTGACGGCCGAGGCGGTGGGGTGGGTTGCCGAGGTGCTCATGGGATCAGTTGCCGAGCAGGTAGTTGAGCAGCATCCCGCTCGCGCCGGGACTTTCGCTGGTGGACGGGCTGTAGTAGGTGGTGCCGCCGCTCGATCCCCCCACTGGCGTGGCGGCCCCGGTGGAGCTTTCGGCGGGCAGCGAGAGGCCGCCGCTGCCGGGCAATACGACGCCGGGGTAGCGCGCGATCGCCTGCGCGGGCGTGGCGCCGCGCAGCACGGCGAGCGTGCGCTGCATCACCAGTTCGGTGTTGGCTGAGGACGCCTTGGCGGTCTTGCTGGTGGAGCTGCCGCCGGAGGAGAAGCGCCCGTTGCAGCCGGAGGTGGGCGCGATCGCGTAGCTGAGGCAGGTGGGGTTGATGACGGCCATGCCGCGCAGGAAGTGTCCGAGCGCGTCGTAGCCGTTGGTGGCGCCGGCGCCGTTGAAGATGGCGTCGACGAGGCGCTCGATGCCACCGGTTTCACGCGCGCTTGTGAGCAGCGCAGAGGTGTTGGCGGCAAACGGCTGCGCGGCTGCGCCGAGCTTCTGTACCTGTTTGAAGAACGGCTGCGCGGCGACGAGCGCGGGGCCGGTGACCTTGCCGCTCTGGCCGAGGCTTTCGAAGAACTTGGTGGTGGCCGTGGAGAAGGCAGGGGTGTTCTGGAAGGTCTTGGCCAGGCCCGGCGCGGCGACGCCGAGATCGGTGAAGGTCGGCTTGAGCTGTTCGCCCAGCGCGCCGAGGCGCTGCATGGCGGGGCCGAGCTCGCGCACGAAGACCGGCAGCAGCTTGAGGTTCTGCGCGAGCGCGCCGCGCTGGTTGGCGGTCGCGGTGGCGACGACGTTGGCCTTGAAGATCCAGTCGGAGATCTGCTGCTTGACCTTGCCCAGCGGCGCCAGCGCCTGGTCGCTGTCGATCGCGAGGTTTTCGAGCGTCTTGCGCTCGGAGGCGAGAATCGAGACCACGTTCGTCAGTTCGCGCAACGCCGGGTTGGCGCTGACGATCGCCGCGTGCAGGTCGCTGCCGCGCCCGGCGAGACCGGCGCCGAGCTCGTTGAGGATGATCGTCAGGCGCTGAGCCTCGGGCATGCGCGTGATGTCTCCCAGCAGATCGACATCCACGGGGCTTGAGGTGTGTTCTTCGTTCATCAAGTACTGGCCCGCCCCTTCCTGCCCGCTGGGGATCTGCCCCAGCGGCTTGGGCAGCGGCGTGCCCACAGGGCGCACCTGGGTGGGCAGGCAGTCGACGTCCTTCTCGCCGATCAGCGACTGGATCTTGATCGTGCAGGTGGCGTCGGCGCGGAAGGGCACGAAGCCGGGGTTTTCGATCTTCAGCGTGACGGCCGCGCGGGCATGCGGTGTTGCCACGACTTCGCCGACGGTGCCGGCCTTGACGCCGTCGATCAGCACGTCCTCGCCGACGATCAGGTTGCCGGCGTCGAAGAAGATCGCCCGCACCGTGTAATCGCCGCCCGAGCCTCCCGCGGAGGTGGCCAGCAGCACGATCGCGGCGAGCACGGCGATGCAGAGAGCCCCGGCTATTCCGGCGGTGCCCCTCTTCCACCACACGATCTGCTTCCTCACCCCGAACCTTCCCTCCATGTTTTCAGTGCGAGGGCGACCCCCCTCTCTCGGGGTCGCCCTGCACTGGTGCCGCTTAGCCTAAGTGGTCCAGCAGACTAGAAGACTACTTGGGGCACGGAGCCTTCGTCGTGACTGTCACGGTCGGCTGGCCAACGAAGCTCAATTCGGACTTCACCGGGAAGCCGCCCTTGGGGCAGGTCTTGGGGATCGTGCCGTAGTAGACGGTCTTCTTGCCCTTCTTGTAGGCCGAGCCGACCTTGATGTTGATCGAGGTCGTGGAGACGTCCGGGGCACCGGGCACCGAGTGGATCGGCGCGACGGTGGTGATGAGCTCCGGCCCGTACGGGGGCGCGGCACTCGTGAAGTGACCCCGGCCGGCGATCAGCTGCGCCGAGATCGGCGAGGCCGCATTGGCGTAGAAGAACAGCTGGTTGCCCGGCGCGAAGAAGGCCTGCACTTCGGCGTTCTCTTCGACGAGCGTGCCACCGATCGGATCGACCACGCCGGCCGTGCCGACGGGGCTGGCGATCGACTTCTTCGGGCACCCTTCGGGGCCGGTGCCTTCGAGCGTGGCTTCCGGGCAGGTGACAAAGCCGGCCGTGGTCAGCTTGGTGCCCTTGGGCAGGTAGAAGTTGACGCCCGTGAGCTGCGAGGGCACGCCGCCGATGGCTTCGGTGCCTTTGATCGTGAACTTGGCTTCCACGGCGGCGCCGGCGCCGAGGTGGTTGCCGGTGCCGGGGAACCCGGGGATCGGTACGGCCTTGACGTTCAGCGTGACCGTGGGCGACGCCGTCGCGAGGGCCGGCAGACCCAGTGCGGCCACAGCGAGCATGGCCAAACAGATTGATGCTCTGCGCATCGGTTTCTCTCCTCTATTGGATTGATGGGTGCGCCTCGACCCGGGTAGCTCCGAAACCATCCCTCCGGTCCGGCGACATCGAGATCCCCAAGCTCTGGGGAACATGGCGATCTAGGCACAACACTATCTGTCGCGCCTGATGGCTTCAAGTGCGAACCGTAGCGGCGGCGTTCGGCCCGCATACTCTGATGCTGAGGCTGAGCCTTATGTCGGGAGGTGCTGGGCGCGCCAGCAGGCCCCCTGGCCGCGGCAGTGGGCGATCGCCATCAGCGTGCGGTGCAGACGCCGCTCGTGCGCGAGCGAGAGGTGCGTGGCGAGGTTGTGCAGCTCGAAGGGGTCGCTGCGCAGGTTGTAATACTCGCGTTCGCCCGTGGCGGTGTACTCCACATACAGGCTTGCCGGCGTGCGCAGCGCCTCGTAGCTCGGCGGATTGCCGGCGCCACGCGTGGGCAGGTCGGGATCGCCGGCGTCGAGCACGGGGCCGTGGTGCTCAATCAGCACCTCGCTGCGCCAGGCTTCGCGCAGGCGCTGCCCGTGCAGCAGCCCCACAAGCGAACGGCCGTCCACGGTGGCGCCAACGGGCGCACCGGCGAGGCGCTCGAAGGTCGGGCAGAGGTCGATGTTCTCGCTCATCGCCCCCACCGTGCGGCCCGCGGGCACGCCGGGCCCGACGACGATCAGCGGCACGCGGATGTCGGTGTCGAAGGCCGTCTGCTTGCCGGGCATCAGGCGGTGCTGGCCTATGTGCAGGCCGTTGTCGCTGCTGAACACGATGTAGGTGTTCCGCGCCAGCCCCCGTTCGGCCAGGCGCGCCTCGATCAGCGCGATCATGTTGTCCACGGCCTGCACCGACTGCGCGCGACGGCGGAACTGCTCGTTGATTTCTTCGATCTGCTGCGCGGTGAGCGGGGCGAAGTGGCTCAGCCAGGCCGGCGCGCCGGTGTTGGGGGCGTCGAAGGCGGGGTCGCGCGGAGCTTCCAAGCCAGGGAAGTCGTTTTCGTTGCGCGGCGCGGGGACGAACGGGGCATGCGGGGCGAAGGTGGCCAGCTCCAGCATGAAGGGCCGATGCGCTTCGGATGCCTGGTCGATGAAGTCAAGGCCCTTGCGCGCAAGCACATCCGTGAGGTATTCGGAGGGCTGTGAGCCGTAGCGGGTGGGGTGCCCGTTTTCGTTGAGCGTGTAGTCGAACTCGGGGTAGCCGTCGCCGGCGACGTCCCAGTCGCTCCAGCCGGCGGGCACGTAGTCGGCCGGTACGCCTTCCCTCCCATCGGGCTGGTAGCCGTTGAGGTACTTGCCCATCATCGCCGTCTCATAGCCGGTGCGCCACAGCGCGAGGTTGAAGGTCTGCTGTTCCTCGCCCAGTTCGTAGAAGCGCGAGAAGCCGCCGTAGGGCGGGCCGTTGGAGGTGATGTGCGTGTTGTGCGGGAAGCGCCCCGTGAAGATGGAGGCGCGCGAGGGGCAGCACAGGGAGTCGGTGACGAAATAGTTAGCGAAGCTCTCGCCGTGGCGCTGCATGGCCAACACGTGGGGCATGTACCGGATCAGGTTCCAGGAGAGATCGTCGGTCAGCACGAACACGATGTTGGGCCGCCCCGGCGCGGGCCGCACGGAGGCCACGGTGGGGTCGGTCGCGCCGGAGCTGCCGCAGCCGCACACCAGCAGCGCCACGAGCAGCGCGCAGGTGCTGGCAAGCGCCACGCAAGTCCTGTTACATGATGAAGGCACCCCGCGGCAGGTTACGGCGTGGCAGCACCTGCCGCGCCACAACGCGGCCCCACAAATCCAAAAAAATCTGGAAAGGGAGGCGCCGGGATGGACTTCAAGCCAAGTGCACGCTGCGAGGATTTCGTGCAGCGCTTGCAGGCGTTTATGGACGAGCACGTGTACCCCGCCGAGAAGCGCTATGAGCTGCAGCTGCGCGAGTCGGGCGACCCGCACCACCAGCCGGCGGTAATGGAGGAGCTGAAGGGGCGCGCGCGCGAGGCCGGGCTGTGGAACATGTTCCTGCCGGATGCCACGCACGGGGCGGGCCTGAGCAACAGCGACTACGCGCCGCTGGCGGAGATTCTCGGCCACAGCCACATCGCCTCGGAGGCCTGCAACTGCTCGGCGCCCGACACCGGCAACATGGAGGTCCTGCACCAGTTCGCCACGGAAGCGCAGAAAGAGCGTTGGCTTCAGCCTCTGCTTGAGGGTGAGATTAGGTCCAGTTTTGCGATGACGGAGCCGGATGTGGCCTCCTCGGATGCCACGAACATCGCCCTGCGCATCGAGCGCGAAGGCGATGAGTACGTGCTCAACGGGCGCAAGTGGTGGATCTCGGGTGCGCTGCACCCGCACTGCCGCATCATGATCGTGATGGGCAAATCTGCGCCGGACGGCCCGCGGCACCGGCAGCAGAGCATGATCCTCGTGCCGCTCGACACGCCCGGCGTGACGATTATGCGCGCGCTGCCGGTGTTCGGCTACCAGGACCAGGAGGGCCACGCCGAAATCGACTTCACGGACGTGCGCGTCCCGGCGGAGAACCTGATCGCGGGCGAGGGCGACGGGTTCATGATCGCCCAGGCACGCCTGGGCCCGGGTCGGATACACCACTGCATGCGCTCGCTGGGCGCGGCGGAGCGGGCACTGGAGGCGATGTGCCGCCGTGCCGTGGGGCGCGTCACGTTCGGCGCGCCCGTGGCCACGCGCGCGAACATCCAGGACTGGATTGCCGAGGCGCGCATCGAGATCGAGATGGCACGGCTGCTCACGCTGAAGGCCGCCTGGCTGATGGATACCGTCGGCAACCGCCACGCGCGCATGGAGATCAGCGCGATCAAGGTCGCCGCGCCCAACGTGGCACTGAAGGTGATCGACCGCGCGATTCAGGTGCACGGCGGCGGGGGCGTGAGCGACGACTTCACGCTAGCGTGGGCGTACGCGCACCTGCGCACGCTGCGCTTGGCGGACGGGCCCGATGAGGTCCACAAACTGTCGATCGCGCGGCGCGAGCTGGCGCCGTATCTCACGGATTCGCCGGCCGCTGCGTTGTAGGTTCGCATGTTGCCGCGACGTCTCCGCCCCGGAGAACACCTCCACCACATGACGAGGGGCGCCGATGCGAGCCCGCTGCACGTGACGCCCAAAGCACGCCGCATGACCAGGACACGCTGGATCGCGCTGGGCGTGGTGCTGGCGCTGATCGTGGCGCTGGGCATCAACACGCTCGTGATGAGCGCCGAAACGAAGCCCGCCCAGGCGGACATCGGCCGGCTCGTCGTGCTGCCCGGCGGCGATGCATTGCAGGTGCGCATCGACGGCCCCGCCGGCGCTCCCGCGATCGTGCTGCTGCACGGCTTCGCCGGCTCGCTGCACTGGTGGGAAAACATGGTGGGGCTGCTCGACGCGCACTACCGCGTGCTGCGCTTCGACCTGCTCGGCCATGGCGGCTCCTCCAAGCCGTCGAGCGGCTACTCGATGGAACACCAGGCGCAGCTCGTGGACGAAGCCCTGCACCAGCTGGGCGTGCGGCGGGCCCTGATCGTCGGCCACTCGATGGGCGGCCTCGTGGCCACGGCGCTGGCCACGCGCGACCGCGCGCTGACGGCGGGTGTCGTGCTGGTGGACTCCCCGCCGGCGCCCGGCGCCGGGCAGCTGCCGCTGACGGCTCGCCTGGGCTTCGTGCCGGTGCTCGGGCAGGCGCTGCGCTCGGTGGTGATTACGAACGGCATGGTCAAGCAAGCGCTCGCGAGCGCCTTCGCGCCGGGCTATCCGGTGCCGCACGAGTTCGTGAGCGACTTCTGGAAGATGACCTACACCTCCTACGTGCAGTCGGACAAGGAAGACGGCACGTACCTGCGCGGGAGTCGCTCGCGCCGCAGGCTCACCGCACTGGGCGTGCCGCTGCTGGGCATCTACGGCACGCGCGATGCGATCGTCGCGCCCGCGAGCATGCGCGCGGACTACGCGAAGGTACCCCATGCGCAGGTGGTGGCGATCGCAGGGGCGGGCCACTCGCCGATGGTGGAGAAGCCCTATGCGACGGCGCAGGCGCTGCTGCCGTTCGCCGCAGGCGTGCTTCACGGCTGAGCCGCGCGCCGGACGCAGGACCGCCCCGGGCCGCGACTCACCCGGGGCCGCGACGTCAGGCCGAGGGGGACCCGTCCGGCGGCGGCGCGTCAACGCCCGAGCAGCTCGCGCACCTCCGCGTCGGAGACCTGCGCGAAGTCCTCGTACCAAAGGCCGATCGCCCACAGCAGCTGCGGTTCCAGCAGGCACACGACGGCGTCAGCCTCGCGCGTGAGCAGCCTGACGCTGGCGCGGGCGCCGACGGGCGCGGCCAGCACGACGCGCCGGGCGCCCAGGCGCCGCGCCGCGCGCACGGCGGCCAGAGCGGTGCCGCCGGTGGCGAGGCCATCGTCGACGATCACCACGGTGCGGCCGTGCAGCGGCGTGGGCGGACGCCCGCCGCGATAGCGCTGCCACGCCGTCGGCCACCTCGCGCGCGGCCTGCGCGGCGGCTCGCTCGATTTCGCGCTCGTCGATGTCCAGGCCGGCGATGGCCTCCTCGCTGAGCACGCGCACGTCGTCCTCGGCGAGCGCGCCGATGCCCAGCTCGGGATTGCCGGGGGCGCCGATCTTGCGCGCCACCAGCACATCGAGTGGAGCGCCAAGCGTGGCGGCTATCTCATAGGCCACCGGAATGCCGCCGCGCGGCAGGCCGAGCACGACGGGCTGCTCGCGGATGAGGCCGCGCAAGCGCCGCGCCAGTTCGCGCCCCGCCTGGCGCCGGTCGGCGAAGACGCGGCTCGG